>NVRS01000010.1 GCA_002732685.1 Robiginitomaculum sp. | reverse complement strand
CTCTTTGACATTTTATGTATATTTTGTCAACATGTCAGATATACTATGATGAATTTTGATTTGAACAATAAAACCGAGCGGGTACTCGCCGCCAGCCTGAGCTGTTTTAAACAATACGGGTTTAAACGCACCAGCATGGAAGACCTAGCCAAAGCTGCCGACATGTCGCGTCCAGCTTTGTATCTCTTGTTTAAAAATAAAACCGATATATTCAGGTCGCTCTCGGAAGCATTTCACGCCAAAACTTTGTTGTCTGCAAAACAGGCTTTGGCAGATAACATTTCTATTCAAACAAGAATATCAGCTGCGGTCACGGCACGCATGACGCCTCTCTATGCCCTCGCCCACGATTCCGTCCACGGGCCAGAATTGTTTGATGTCAACCAAAACACATCAGGTGACCTCAACGCCGATGCTGATGACACTTTTTTACGCATGCTAACAGAAGCACTMCAAGCTAGCCTTGCTRCGGGTGAGATCACGGGCGGCCCWGACGGKTTGGCTGCGCGCGAGTTAGCCCAACTTATTATTGCYAGTGCCATYGGCCTCAAGACCTTTGCTTTCAGTGCTCAGGACTATGAAACTCTGTTGGGTAAATCCGTTGCTACGTTCTTCGAGGGTATGGCACCAAAATAAAWACWCTSKTTAAAAAACACTGGCCTAACGGTGTRTTCTCCCACTAAGGTAMAGYATGAGAAATGAACCAACMCGCCTTAACGGCAAATATACAAAAATCGAAGCATGGGACAGCCCAACCGGAGCGTCCCTCTGTGTCTATTACAAAAAAGCTATAGGGAAAACCAAAGGTGTTATCCAGATCAATCACGGTTTGGCAGAACACGCTGGCCGTTATGCCCGTTTTGCCGAAGCCCTGAGCCAAGCCGGATACCATGTCTATGCCCATGACCACAGAGGTCACGGCGCAACCACTGCACCAGATTCCGCGCAGGGCATTTTTGCCACTAAAAATGGTGCCAATACAGCCTTGCGAGACGTCAAATTTATTGTTGGGAAAATCCGTACCGCCCACCCTGACTTACCCCTAATTATGTTTGGGCATTCTATGGGCGCCATGATCACCTATAATTATCTCTTGCGCTGGCCGGAAGATGCGGACGCTTACGCCGTATGGAATGCCGCCATGAGCAAAGGCGGGGCAAACGGTCTCCTAAAGCTCATCTTAGGTCTTGAGGGCATATTCAAAAAACCGGGCGCAGATAGTGTTATCAATAAGCTCACATTCGAGAGCTTCAATAAAAAGTTTAAACCAAATTCCACTGATTGCGATTGGCTCTCTAAGGATGTTGCGGAATGCCAAGAATATTCAGATGACCCGGATTGCGGCTGGCCTGCTTCGGTTTCCATGTGGAAAGTTTTACTTGCATGGGTGTTGCGCGGCGCTTCGGACAAAGGTTTGGAAAACGTGCCAAAATCAAAGCCTATATACTTAATGGGCGGAGATGCCGACCCGTCTACATTGGGCGCCAAAGCGACTATAGATATGCAATCACGGCTGCAAGCAGCTGGCTTAACCAACGTAAAAACAACCATCCGCAAAGATGGGCGCCACGAAGCTCTAAACGAACCAAAGGCCGAACGAGAAGCCGTGGTCGCAGAATTTTTAGATTGGGTGGACGGTATAAAGAGCGCCTAGCTCCGTTCTTTAATTTTCAAGAACCGTAAACTCGGGTTTTTATCTGAAGCATAACTGACATCCCACTGGGACTTCGCGAGCAAAACCGGTGCGCCGTCCAGGTCTTCGGCTATGGCACCTTGGTTTTTATCAATGAAGGCTTGCAGAGCGGCAGGGTCGTCGGAAACAACCCATCTAGCCACTTGGTACATGCTTTGCTCGAACACCACTTCAAGACCGTATTCGGTTTTAATCCGCTCGGCCATTACGTCGATTTGTAGAGAACCCACCGCCCCGACAATCATATCAGAACCCATGGCGGGCTTGAAGAGTTGTGTAACGCCCTCTTCGGCCAAACTCTCCAGAGCTTTACGCAAATGTTTGGCTTTTAAAGGATCGGAAAGTCGTGCGCGGCGCAGAAGCTCCGGTGCAAAATTCGGAATGCCCGCAAATTTAATCTTGCCGCTTTCAGATAAGCTATCCCCGACCCTAAGGACGCCGTGATTGGGGATGCCGATAATATCGCCAGCATAGGCTAGCTCTGCCAACTCCCGGTCTTGGGCGAAAAACAGGATTGGGTTGTGCACGGAAATAGTTTTATTTCCCCCGTCTTTTGTACTAGCGGTCTTCAGCTTCATACCGCGCTTGAACACGCCCGAAGAGAGCCGCAAAAATGCGACCCTATCRCGGTGATTTGGATCCATATTGGCTTGCACTTTAAACACAAAACCCGACACAATTTTATCAGACGGAGCAACAGTGTCCTCCTGCCCGTTCTTTATGCATTTCTGGGCTTGTGGCCCCGGTGCRTAGCGTGCCAAAGCATCGATCAATTGCAGCACACCGAATTTCTTCAAGGCAGAGCCAAAATAGACGGGCGTCATATGACCTTCGAGGAATGATTGTTCGTTAAACTCCCCGTATTCACGGGCTAATTCTACTTCTTCGCTAAACTCTTCGAGCAAATCCGCATCATCAATGGAGGCCGCCATTTCATCGCTGCCAAACTCGACGGCCGCAGCGTGCTCACCGTCTGATGTGAACGGTAAAAATATATTACTACCAAGCTCGGCCATGCCTCTAAAGCGGCGACCACTGGCGCACGGCCACTGCATCGGCACTACGTCGAGGGCCAATTTATCTTCAATTTCGGCCAAAGTCTCGAACACATCGCGGGCTTCTCTGTCAAATTTATTGACAAATGTGATGATCGGAATATCGCGCAAACGGCAAACCTCGAATAATTTCAGCGTCTGCGGTTCGATACCTTTGGCAGCGTCAAGCACCATGACGGCGCAATCCGCGGCGGTTAAAGTCCTATACGTGTCTTCGGAAAAATCTTCATGCCCCGGTGTATCCAACAAGTTGAACACCAACCCTCTATGCTCGAACGTCATCACGGATGAGGAAACGGAAATGCCCCGTTCTTGTTCGATTTTCATCCAATCGGACTGCGTACGTCTGCGCTGTCCGCGCGCCGCCACCTGCCCAGCCTGATGGATCGCACCAGCGGCAAGCAGCATGTTTTCAGTCAAGGTTGTCTTACCCGCATCTGGATGAGAGATAATGGCAAAAACTCGGCGCGTTTTTGATGGATGTTCAGATGTATTTGTCATTATTTTTGTCATGGATGTTCACATAAGTGGCAACGGTAAAACAAACAAGTATTATTCGCTCTCTATGTCTTCCGTTAGAAAATGCCGACCTTGCTTGTCTTCAATCTCGATCACCCATAAATCTGGATCCGTTTTAACGCGCTTTCCAATCATTTCGTCAATTTCTCTTTCAGGCAACGGCCCTTTAGGGAGCCACACCCTTTCACCGGCTATATTTCGAATAGGTCGATAAAGCACTGCATGTCCGTCGAGTGTGCAAACTTTCACCAACACAGCGCCCGCATCACCGTCGCCCTTGCGGGCTAATGTAGCATAAGCCGCCTCTAACTGGGCACGGCGGATCAGGGCATATACCCATATCGATGGTTTCAAAACTGGCATCATTATCTTGACCACTCTTTTCGCAGGTTAATTTCCCGTTATAGGGGAAACTGGCACTCTATTTGCTTGGTTGACAGCGTATTAATCAAAATAGGCGCTGACATGTCCCAAAATAGGCAAAAAAACCTTGAATTCAATACCAATCGACGCATTAGCTTCGAACAGGTTTTCTATACAATATTGCTATTTGGTTTCGCCAGCCTGTTAGTATTAGCACCAAATTCTGCGCAAGCAGCCGTCACATCCAATATAAAAGCCCGCAAAACCCAAACCTATGTTTTAAAATCCAGTTTAGACAAGATGTCGACTAAGGATACGGCAATTCTTGATTGGCGCACTCAGGAATTTGAACTGACCTTCGATTTACCGGCCAATGACTGGTATGAAAATCTGGATTTATTCTTAAGCGCTTACCCAGAAGGCCGGGTTGCACAAGGCACGCCCCTTCTCATCAGTTATAACGGCACTAAGCCTGTGCCAATTTACGGGCGCGCATCACGGTTTGATGCTCATATTCGCATGGATACATCGCGTATYCGMCTGTCTGGCAATAGTATCAAAATCAGCTACCAAACCCCAAGAAATGCGAACTGTCTGACACCAGATGATGGCCAATGGATATTGGATTTATCACGGTCGAAACTGGTTGCCAAAGCCCGCACCAAAAACCGCGATATGCAAATCATTGAAATCGAGCAACGCATGGCACATGCCATGACAGCACCCAAACGGGTTAGCATTACCGCCAAAGGCAGCAACAAATTAGCTTATGAAGCTTTGGCGGCACAAGGTATYKCGCAGCGCATGTCCTTCGTCCCTGAGTTTAAATTGAACGCGGGSCTAAGCGACATGGAATTCATTATTGGTACCCATGATGATATCCGGCCCATTTTGAGTAAGAAATCCATTCTGATGGCATCGGGCGCCCGCGTATTGATTGATGATCGCCGCAAGCCGACAGTGGTGTTAACCGCTGAAACCGAAGCACAGGTTTTGGAATTGACGCGCGCATTTGCCACTTACCATTTACCAACGGCAAGGCGCAGCAGCATATCTTTGAATGAATTTTATTCAGGCCAAAAATTTGCGCAAGGGAAAATCTTGGATGCCAAGGTGTATAAACTCTCTGATATTGGGACACCCGTAATTACACCATCTTGGCGGCCCGACCCTGCAAGCATTACATTCAATGTTGCAGACCCCCAAGCGGTCAGCGGTTTACTCACCCTAAAAATTCTAAGCTCTAAAGGCATCAATGCCAACTCTCGCCTATCGGTAAAGCTAAACGATCAGTCGATTGGTTTCACGCATCTTGATAAAACTTCAAAACTTGTATCGTTTGCGATCAAGCCCGGTCAGTTTTCTGCTACAGGGAATATACTCAGTTTCGAGCCTGAGATACTTCCAGACCCGTCCGCCTCAATATGCCAGTCACAGCAAAACATACCGACAATTTTGGTGGACAACACATCCAAACTTAGCCTGACAACAGCCAGACTTTCTTTCGGAACAAATTTGAACCGGCTAGCAGCATCTGGCGCACCATTTGATAACGACAGCACATTGGTACTGACTGCACGTTCTGAACAAGACAAACGGTCAACTTTACAGCTTCTTGGCTATGCGGCTCAACAATTCGGGCCAAAGTGGAGCAATGCCAACTATGTGTCTGCCTTGCCTGCTACAGAAAATTTGGATCAAAACATTCTGGTTATCGGCCCCAATCCAATCACGGATACGGCCCTTTATTTTGCCGCACCGAGTGCGCTTAAACTTGCCTTAGGCAAGAAGGTTTTGAGCATCCCTAAAAACAATATCAACGCTCGCTCTGATCAATTTGCTTCCAATAATGCGGTACAAACTTTCAGTATTGCAGCCCGTCAAGATCGTGGTGCCCGACTACAATCAGGCGGCATTGCCGCCTTATTCCCATCGCCTTTCGCAGGCGGCCGTATGATTGGTATTATTAGCTCTGACCGACCAGAAACATTTACGAATTCGGTTAAATCTATCACCAGCAATAATTATTGGAATAGCCTGCAAGGCAGTGTTGCCCGTTGGGACACAAACACAATTCTGATGGCGCAAATGGCTACACCGTTACCGGCATCATTTGGGCTTGCGAAACCCACGGCTACCAAAGCTATGCCCAAATTCATCGCCGCAACTCAGAATTGGTTTGCATCCTTGTCTATGGGCAAGTCTATGGGCAAGTTGTCTATGGGCAAGCCAAAAATAGCTTCATCCGATCAAACCGTCCAATCACCGGCTGGACTACAAACTGCACCACTTGAAAAACAAGCCTGGAACCCATCAATCACCCAGTTTTCCATGCCGACAATGGCGCAGATTAAACTTAAGGGGCAACAAACATCCCGTGATCTTAAATCTTGGTGGGGCGAAGCTTCAACACAAGCGTTCGAGACAAAGCTCGTTAAGCAATGGTGGTACGACATCACCCATAACCGGGTTGCGTCTCTCTTGCTGATCGTGTTCTTTGCATTCTTCGTGACAGCTCTTTTCTCACCCATGAGAACGCGCAAAAAGTAATGCAGTATGTGGTTTTAATCACCGTTTTATTCATCTGGCTTTTTGATGGGTAATGAAACCAACACTTTGGTACCGACACCCGGATGGCTGGTAATAGAAAAATCACCGCCGTGTAGATGGACCAAATTCTTGACCAACGACAAGCCGAGGCCAGTGCTACGCTGCTTAACCAAATTAGCATTAGCTGCCTGACTAAACGGTGTTCCAATGGCTGCAATATCATTGGGCGTCATACCTGTACCCGTATCTTGAATACCAATTTCTATCCGCTCCCCGTTAATATGCGCGGATGAAGTAACGCGTCCACCTTTAGGCGTAAATTTGACGGCATTGCTGAGAAGATTGAGCAAAATTTGCCGCACGGCGCGGCGGTCACCTTCGATAATCAAATCTATATCCGCCTCAATATCTGCATCCAAAGTCAACGCGGCGGCATCAGCCGATGGCCGCACCATTTTCATTGAGCTTCTAACCACATCGGCAATATCAAACTCAGAATACGTCAATTCGTATTTATTAGCCTCAACTTTTGACATATCCAATACATCCCCGACCAAATCGAGCATRTGCTGGCCGCTATCATGTATCATATCCGCATATTCGGCGTATTTTCCCGGCAATGGCCCAAACARRCGWGAMCGCATCATATCGGAAAATCCAATAATGGCATTCAGTGGTGTGCGCAGTTCGTGGCTGACGCCTGCGAAGAACAATGTCTTCTCATCAAACTCTTTTTTAGCACTGGCTTGGGCATTGGTAAGGTTYYGAATTTTGTCACCAATACGCGAGCAATCAGATGTGAAAGCAAATGTAGAACCGTCTATTTGCGGCACCAAGGTAACGTCCATAAACTGGTTTGAAATTCCGGTACTTTCTTGAATATGCTGGGGAAGATCTATGCTGACAGACGTCTGTTCACCTGTCTCTCGCAGTGTAACAAAAGCAGCTTCCAAAGACTTCTCCTGTTCGTCCCCCAAGCCTAAAATGGCTAGGCTGGCTTGATCAATTTGGTCATCAGTGATCCCGAACATAGCGCGCGCCACTGGTGTCGCCATTTGCAAATGACCATCCGCAGCAAATTTAATGACGGCTCCAGGATAAACTTCAGCAAAGCGGAATTCGTCCTGTTTATTGGATGGAATTTGCCCCTTACGCGCACTTTCTTGACTTGCGGAAGCAAAAAACATGGCACCCAGCATAAACGCAATAGTTGCCATTATACCGGTTAATTTACCCCAACTTGCTTGGTCCGCACTCGCGATAGTGTCGGGTGCAAAGCCTAATTTCCCGAAGTAAAACACCCCCGCTGCAATAATGGCYGCAAAAACCATGGCTTCTAGTACTTTTTCTCGCTCAAAAAGCACGGCTACTGCCGGAGCACATAAAAACAAAACAGCCATGGGTGCAAAACCGATGGCAAAACAAGCGACAATAGCCAGCACAATCCACGAAAAAATCACYAACATCTGCACCCATTCACGGTTCGAGAACGGCCAGAATAGTAAACCGATAACAGCCGGAATCATTGCTGTRCCTGCATAAGGCARCAARACCATAGCATTTACACCTCTGAAATAGGCGGCCATAAAAGCTGCCAACAGAGACAAACACCACAGAAGACTGATCAAGGGCAATCCACGATTTATGCTGAAATTCAAAATTTTACCTTTCGAATGTTATTTTGCTTACAACTTCTTTACCACATGATGCGATTCTACCCAGAAATAATAGCTATTTCGTGTTACAGGTGAAATAGACTATGTAGTGTTCACTAGCCGTGTCTGCAGCACAATAAAGCAGCACGGTTAAAAATAGTATATGCGGCTAAGCATTGTCAAATTGGCTAAAAAGGGGATGAGATGAGCGAAAAAAACTACCGGATAAGTKCACAKRYCTTACTTGCCTGCRCCTTGTTTCTCTTAGCGGCTTGCAAAACCACCGAACCACCTGCACACACTATAGTAGAAGCACCCGCTATAGTGCAAGCACCCGTAGTTGAGCCTGAAAAACCAACCCCTCCCCCACCTTTGTTTATCGAAGCCAGACCAACATCTGAGCGCATAAACGAGCCATTAGTGCGCGCCGCTGGTAAGCATGCTGTGCTTATGACCCATGTCAATAAAATCCCKACCGAAGACATAAGYTCACCCGAACATATGAACGAAACTATGGACGGGTTGTCACAAGTTTTCTCCCCAAGCCTAGGCCCTGCCCTGATCGGATACGGCGCTTTGATCGGTGCACAAAGTTCCGATTTCGTTGAAGGTGTTATAGAAACCGCGCGGTATCAAGGTATTGATAGTGTAATTTACCAGCTTTATGTAGACCCGAACTACGCAGCCAGCTTACCGGGAGCACTCTCGGCCTCAACAGATATTCAAAATTCATGGGCGAGCGATATTGCGAGCATTGATCGTTCCAGCGCGTATATTAAGAGCCAATCTTATTCCTTGCAAAAAAAGGAAGACTGGAAAAAACAACGTGCAGACTCTCGTGTTGAACGCCTCGAAGCTATCAGTAAGGCCAAATCTTTACGTTTTGACCCCCCACAATTGACGGTGCAACAAATCGCTGAAGTGGGCACAATAAGAGCCGATGATGTTACAGGTTCCACAAAACGCCAACAATTTTGGCAAGCCTATGGCCGTAAAGAACAGCCACAAACCGAAATTTTTGCGAGTCAATATAAAGGCGTTATGCACCGCAAAGCCCTGACCTTGTCAGCCCTAGAAATCCTTGGAGCAACCGGGGCGGAAAGCAGTGAGTGGATTGAAAATTACATGACATCCCCGCGCCTCACCCAATGTATCACCACAGCGCGCCTGAACACCGAACAATGCATTGCCGCCGTACATTACAAATACGAAGACGCGTTCTGCATAGCGGCACATGAGCTTAAAGAAATCAGCAATTGCATGAGTGGTAGCGCGCTTTAAAGCCTAAATTTATCACACAAAATGCAGGCTCTTCCTGCGACAAAATGTGCATTTATTTATGCCCTCTCTACAGTTTTGCGGCATTGCTTTGTTTGGGGGGCAACCCTATATGGTGGTATAGATATGTTTTCGAATCTTTTTAATGGTTCTTGAACGACAAACAGAGGACACATTATGTTTGATTTYGCTGCCGCCCGCGAGACTATGCTCGATAGTCAGATCCGCACCAATGATGTGACGGATCATGACATTCAGGCAGCTTTTAGGGCTGTACCGCGCGAGTGTTTTGTGCCCAAAGCCAAGACCGCTTTAGCTTATAGTGATGTGCACATTGATTTAGGCGAAGGTCGATACATGTTGCGCCCTCGGGATTTTGCCAAAATGTTAGATGCTGCGGATATTGCAAGCACGGACGTTGTTCTAAACATTGGCTGTGGGCGCGGTTACTCTGTCGCCGTCTTATCGCAGCTTGCTGAAACAGTCGTGGCACTGGAGCAATCTGAAGACGCCGTAAATCGTGCCACTGAACTACTCGATCGCTGCGGTACAACCAATGCAGCCGTTGTGCGTGGTGATTTTCGCGCGGGCGCGCCAGAACACGGGCCCTTTGATGTGATTTTTGTGGGCGGTTCCGTTGCTTGTGTACCACAAACATGGTTCGACCAATTGGCCAATAACGGGCGTCTGATTGTGGCTGTCAATGACGGCCCCATTTCCAGAGTTAAAGTTTTTAAGAAATCTAACGACAAGGTGGGTGACAGCACGGCTTTCGATGCAAGCATCCCTGCCCTCAGTGGATTTGAATATAAGCAGACATTTGTCCTTTAAGGGATTTGTCTGTGAGGATATTAATGTGAAACAKATTTTTCTTTCTTCTGCCGTAAAATTTATTGGTGTTGCTTTGGTTGGCCTGAACATGGCCATGCCGGCAATGGCCGAAGATTTCCAGCAAGCTCTGGTCTCCGCGTACCAACACAATCCGCGCCTGATGGCTGAACGGGCACGCGTGCGCGAAATTGACGAAAACTATGTGCAAGCCCAAGCCGCTGGACGGTTTACTATTAGCGGCAATCTTTCGGTTGGAGAATCCCGCACGGAAACGCCGCCTTCGCCTTTTGGTGGTGGTGTTTTCAATGCCACGCCCCATTCAGCACAGCTCTCCATCGTCCAGCCTTTGTATCAAGGCGGGCGCATTAAAGGCTTAAAGGCCCAAGCCAAAGCGGGAATTTTATCCGCGAGACAAGGCCTTCGCAACGCCGAACAAAACCTACTTTTATCGGCTGCGACTGCCTATCTAGACGTATTACGCGACGAAGAAGCCGCAAGCATACGCCGCAATAATGTGCGCGTGCTCACACGGCAAAAAATAGCAGCTCAGGAAAGATTTGATGTGGGCGAAGGCACGCGTACCGATATCGCCCAAGCCGATGCCCGCCTCGCCGCAGCTGAAATCGGTTTAGCCAATGCCGATGCCAGTTTGGCAATTAGCCGTGCTGCCTATGTGCGCTTTGTAGGTCATATGCCTGCTGATCTGAGCAAGCCGCCGCAATATATCCTGCCCTCAACTCTACCCGCAGCCCTTAACCGTGGACGCGCCAATAATCCGCAACTCATCGCGGCGCGGTACAATGAGAATTCAGCTCAATCAGCCATTACGGTGGCTAAATCCACTGGACGTCCAAGCCTATCCCTGAACGGCACCTTACAAAGCAGCCGCGAAAACAGTGTCTTTGCTCTGCGTTCTGAAGCAGCAAGTATCACCGCTCAACTCCGTATTCCGATTTATTCGGGAGGTATTAATCAATCCCGTGTTCGTGCCGCCAAACAGGCGAAAATACGCTCAAAATTTGAAACCCGCGACACTGAACAAGCCGTAGACCAGACGGTCTCTAATCTTTGGGCGCAAGTTATTGCGTCCGAGCGCTCGCTTGTCGCCAGTAAAAAGCAGGTCGCCGCCGCAGAAATCGCGTTTGAAGGCGTGGAATTGGAGCAACAAGTCGGTACGCGCAATACACTGGATGTTTTGGATGCAGAGCAAGAATTACTGGATGCCAAATTATCCGTAATTCAGACCGAACGGAACTTCAATGTCGCCACCTATCAATTGCTGGTCACCATTGGCGGCTTTGATGCCTATTCTTTGCAATTGCCCGTTGATCGTTATGATCCAAGCATCAATTATGACAGGGTTACTGTCAGTCCATTGGGTAAATATCTACCGGATTCCATTGCAACGGCTTTGGACACTATCCCGCAAGAAACCTCGAATGCGCTCGGTTTTGTTAGCGGTAAAGTTAGCAAAGATTTGGTCGAGTTGTCAGAAGCCGTTCTACCTGACCCGAACGGTTTAAGTAAGGTCGGCAAGGATCTATCAAACTTGTTAAACGCCATCAATCCAGTTGCCCCTACCCATATTGATAAACCTACAGACAACATTACAAATAACATTACAGGCACTGATAATTCTCTCGACCCCGGCACCAAAGTCGCTGACCCTGATTTTATCGATCCTGAGCCTATTCTAATCATCACTGAGCAAAAACCAAAGCCCGAATAAGAACACGCAAACCTTTGCAAATCCTATTGTAAACTTTCCGTTAATAATTATTAATGGTGGTAAGCACCTTATAGTGATTCGCGCAGGAATTGCGAAAAGCGTTCACTGGACAATCCACAGGGGTTATTCTAGGTTTGTGCTCATAACGAGTTTATTCACACGGAATAGCCCAGACACTAGGCAAAATGGGGACTGATATGTCGGAAACATCAAATCTGGCAAGTAACAATATCGAACCAAGCATGGAAGATATTCTGTCTTCTATCCGTAAAGTCATTGCCGAAGATTTATCACAAAAAGAAACTGACGAAGTGCAGGCTGAAGCTGAGACAAAGTCGCAGATAAAAGCAACCGCGCCTGAAGAGGTTGAACAACCGACAGATCAACAGGCTCCTGTTGACGCCCCCCGAGATGATGTATTGGATTTGGATGTCCTCCTCGGCGATATAAATCCAGCCGACGGTGACATGGATGAGTTTATGGAACTCATTCAGCTTGAAGATGATATTGTGGAAACACCAGCGCCTGAACAAAAACAGGCAACGGAACAAGCCGCGGATGCTGGTTTCGACGAAACACTCGATTTGGTGATGGATGCAGATGCTTCGGATTTTGCAACGGAAAGCTTTGCGCCTATTGCTGATGCGCCGCGTGTGGAAACTGTTGAAATGCCTGACGCAGCGCTCGCCGACGATGGGCCGATAGTCAATATAATTGAAGAGGTGTTATTTGATGAGCAAAATGATGCAAACCCAAATGATGCAAATTCAGGGGCCATTACAGATCTAGCCACAAATACAGCAGGCGACGAAACACCTATTGCAGTTGATCTGACACAAAAACCGAAACCAAGCCGGAAACCCGTTCAAGCCAGTGCGAATGATGATATGGACTTGGTCAAGTCGCTACTGGAAGACCTTATGGATGAGCCGGCGGCCGAAACCATTTCCGCCTCTGTCGAAACGGCAGTCGCCGAAGTTGCTTTTGATATTGAAGACAGTTTTTCCGACAATGATTTGCTCATCCCTGATCCAGAGGCCCTGAAAATAAAGGCCCTGAAAATAGAGGCTGAAAAGCTGTACCAACCATCACCTGCGCCAGACGTTGAAATGGAAGCCCCTAGCCAAATTGAAGCCTACACACCATTTGACGACACTGAAAGCCYGRAGCCAGATAGCGAGTTCGAGAATGAGTTAGCACAAYTGGCTCGGGAAATTGCCGAAGTGCGCGAAATCACCAMTGACGATATGCCTGCAACAGATGATGTCGTTGAATTATCAACACCGGATTATGCATCRAAAYTGGCTATCTCTGCTAGCTTAACAGCCGGTGCGGCCTCTGTTGAAGAAAACCCTACAGACATAATCGCAGCCGCAGAAGACGATCTGGAAAGCCTGCAACAATTAATTGCAGAACCAGAACTAGCAGCATCTACGCMSGMRAAAATAGAAATACCGGAAGAAATAGCAGCTCTAATTCCCCCCTTACAAGAGGACRAAACCATGGCAACACCTTTAAAAAATGACGTTCTAAGCGGCGCGGACACCCARTTAGAAGCAGGCAATGCCTTTGCCTCCCTAACSAGTGCCGTCCAAAAGCAAGCRGTCACAGAAGAAAACGGCCCACCCATYGGYGAACTGGTCAAAGAAGCCTTAAAGCCAATGTTACAAGAATGGCTGGAYAARAACCTAAAARCTATGGTGCAACGCGCYGTGACCAAAGAAATCAAGCGGATTTCGACYGGRAAGTGAYCTGGTAAATAGGRCAAATATTTTCTGGAATTGTGCGTACACGCACGCTAAACGAACAAACCGCTCTCTATATTAGAGGGCGGTTATTTTTATTGCCAAAAAACTAATGAGATGAGCGACATGTTGGACAAAAGTTTTAATCCGGGCGAAGCCGAGCAGCGCATTTACGAGGCTTGGGAAARCAGTGGCGCGTTTAAGCCGCGYGCMGCWAAACCKACGGATACCAAAGACGATAATTATTCRATTGTCATCCCMCCGCCCAATGTGACGGGCAATCTGCATATGGGTCATGCGCTCAACAACACCCTGCAAGACATTCTCATCCGTTATAACCGCATGCTCGGCAAGGCGGTTYTGTGGCARCCGGGCATGGACCATGCGGGCATCGCCACTCAAATGGTGGTAGAGCGGCAAATGGCCGAAGCGGGCAATATGAGCCGSARCGARATGGGCCGCGAAGCGTTCATCGCCAARGTCTGGGAATGGAAAGAAMAATCCGGCGGCAATATYGAGAAACAAACKCGCCGYCTSGGYGCGTCTTGTGATTGGTCRCGTACCCGCTTTACYATGGAYRAAGGWCTRTCGGACGCCGTACGCAAAGTATTTGTTAGCATGTATGAAGAGGGCCTGATTTACCGCGATAAACGCCTCGTGAATTGGGACCCGCATTTCCAAACCGCKATCTCYAATATCGAAGTTGARAAYGAAGAMMGGGMSGGMTTYTTCTGGCATTTYAAATACCCRCTMGAARACGGCGAAACYTACGAATAYGTCGAAAAAGACGAAGACGGYAATGTCACTTTGCGCGAGACCCGCGACTATATTTCTATTGCCACCACACGCCCKGAAACCATGCTCGGCGACGGTGCSGTWGCCGTRCACCCGTCYGATGAACGCTATGCGCCTATCGTTGGYAAACGGGTTTTATTGCCMYTAGCCGATAGATATATCCCCATCATCACCGACCGTTAYCCYGAYCCGGACAAAGGCTCCGGCGCRGTKAAAATYACSGGYGCSCACGAYTTTAACGACTACGAAGTCGCCAARCGGCATAASCTRCCTTTGTACATCTTGATGGACGAAAAAGCGAACATGCAACAAAGCCAAGACATTGACGGCAAAGACGTCATGCCCGAAAAATATGTCGGCATGGACAGGTTTGBYGCTCGCAAAGCCGTVGTCGCAGACATAGACGCGCTBGGCCTBTTMGAVAAARTMGAAGACCACAAAGCCGCCGTTCCTATCGGTGACCGTTCAGGCGTGGTCATAGAACCCATGCTCACCGATCAATGGTATGTGGACGCGGAAACACTTTCGAAAGACGCAGTTGCCGCCATGGATGCAGGGCATGCCCACTCACCACCCGCTCATTCCCGCGAAGGCGGGAATCCAGACCAGATATCTAACGGGACCCCCACCTCCGTGGGGGTGAGCGGAGAGAGAGAGGAGATTGTTGAGGATAACGCCGCAACTTCGGATAAAGGCGCAACCCGCTTCATCCCGCCAAATTGGAAGAAAACATGGGATCAATGGATGAACGACATCCAGCCTTGGTGTATTTCCAGACAACTCTGGTGGGGCCATCAGGTTCCAGCTTATTACTTCCCAAAACTTTCATTCGAAAACGGAGTTTTATCCTTAGACGAATCGTCAAATTACCATATTGTGGTTGATCTCGATGAGGGCGCGAGTCGGATGGAACAATTCTACGATTATTTGGATAAAATCGAAGAAACTGGATTTCGTTTCCACATAAATGTTGCGATTGCTGAATCTAAAGAAGTTGCTTTGGAGAAAAACGCTCAAATTGCTAAGAATATCGACATAACAAAAAATGAAGTTCAGTTAGATGTAAATTCACACCAGATAACAATTTACGGCTGGCAAGACCCAGACGTCTTGGACACATGGTTCTCGTCTGGCCTTTGGCCGTTTGCTACACTGGGATGGCCGGAGAAAACTGACGAGCTTGCGCGTTTCTATCCGACCTCTACCCTTGTGACCGCCTTTGATATTATCTTTTTCTGGGTAGCGCGGATGATGATGCAGGGCTTGCACCTCACCGGAAAAGTGCCGTTTAAAGACGTGTATATTCACGCGCTTGTGCTGGACGAGAACGGCCAGAAAATGTCCAAATCCAAAGGCAATGTGGTCGACCCGCTTGTCTTGATCGACAAATACGGCGCAGACGCTCTGCGGTTCTCTCTCGCGGCGCAAGCCGCCCAAGGCCGTAATATCCGCCTTTCCGAACCACGTATCGAAGGCTACCGCAATTTCGGCACCAAGCTGTGGAACGCCGCCAATTTCTGCCAGCTAAAAGGTTGCGCACCAGTGACGGGGTTTGACCCATTATCATGCACCCAAACCGTCAATAAATGGATTGTCGGCGAGGTCGCCAAAGCCTCAACGCTCGTCACATCAGCTATCGAAGCATACCGTTTCAACGAAGCCGCTGACGCCGCCTATAAGTTCTCGCGCGGACAATATTGTGATTGGTATGTGGAGCTGATCAAGCCAATATTCGACAGTAATGACGAGGCCGCAATAGCCGAAACCAAAGCCTGCGCCGCATGGGCATTTGATCAAATCCTGATCATGCTCCACCCGTTCATGCCGTTCATCACCGAAGAATTATGGGCACAAACCGCAGGTGAAACACCGCGCGAAGGCTTCCTCATGGCAGCCGAATGGCCAGAAATGGGCGACGACTACATCAACCCGCAAGCCGAAACCGATATTGCTTGGCTCATTGAACTCATCACCGAAGTTCGCTCTGTGCGCACCGAAATGAACATCCCGCCGTCCCGTAAAGCCAAAATGGTTTTGGTCGGCGCATCAAAGCAAACCATATCGCGCATGRGCACCTATAAAGAAGCCCTAGAGCGTATGGCACGTATGGAAAGCTGGGAAACTGCAGACACTGCCCCCAAAGGCGCTATCCAAGCGGTGGTCGGCGAGGCCACATTCGCGCTTCCSCTCGMRGGYCTCATCGAYTTAGACGCVGAACGCGCCCGCCTGTCCAAAGATATGGACAAGGTAGAGATCGAGATCAAGAAAATCGACGGTAAGCTCGCCAACAAAAACTTCACAGACCGCGCCCCCGCAGCAGTCGTAGAAGAGCAGCACACAAGACGCACAGCATTTGCGACAGAGTTAGAGAAGCTACAAGCAGCGCTGGATAATTTACCGGGTTAGCCGTGAACAAAAGCCTTAAAAATTGACTGAAGTTCCTAACAATTGCACATGAAAGATGAGCGGTGTATTGCCCGGAATGGAGCCTTTGCCGTTCACACCATATGCTAAGTTAGACGGGATATAAAATGTCCAAGCATCACAAGGACGCATCAGGCCAACGCCTTCTGTCCAACCTCTGATAACTTTGTCCAGCGGGAAGCTTATATCTTCACCCCGATCAAAAGAACTATCAAAGATATCACCGCTGAAAAACAGGCCGTGATAATTAACCCGCACAGATTCGCTCAACTGGGGAACATTTGTTTTTATCTTGCTCGCTTTGTTGACACTATATTGTAGGCCAGATGCGGTGGTAACCACGTCTTTGCGTTTTCCGTTTACTTCAAACCATTCGGCTTGTCCCAAGCTCGTGTCACCAAAATCACTAGAGAAGCTGGTGATATCCTTAAGGACACTTGCCGTCGGACATGAGCGGTACTTTGCGAGTGCTTCAATGTATTCAGCTTCGGTGGACGGGGCATTGTTATTACAGGCACCAAGAGTGATGAGCGCAAGGGGTAGTCCAGCCAATAAAAGTTTATTCATGTGTGTCTCCAATGGAATGATGTTTTGCAGTTATTTAGCTCATCTCTTAGCCAACCAGAAATACTAAGTCTAGGCCTGCCTGTGTAAGATTACTATTTCTTCAGAATTTCAACACCGGGGAGCGCCTTGCCCTCCATCCATTCTAGGAATGCGCCGCCYGCYGTCGAAATAAATGTGAAACCGTCCGCAGCACCCGCATGTTTAAGAGCGGCAACCGTATCGCCSCCGCCGGCCACAGCKATTAGGCCGTTATTCTTGACCCGTTTCGCTGCATATTTCGCAGCCTCTACCGTAGCCGTATCAAAAGGCACBAGCTCGAACGCACCYARYGGCCCGTTCCAAATAAGGGTTTTGCTGGCATCGATGGCGTCGGCCAACCTATCGACCGTTGCCGGCCCTGCATCCAAAATCATTTCRYYGTCTGCCACTTCGTCGAGGCCACAGACGCGGCTTTCTGCGCCAGCCTTAAACTCTTTGGCCGCCACCACATCAACGGGAAGMAGTATCTCGCAATGAGCCCGCTTGGCATTCGCCATGATTTCGAGTGCCGTATCCTTGAGATCGTGTTCGCACAGGGAGGCCCCAACCCTGTGACCCAGCGCAGCCAAAAACGTATTGGCCATGCCGCCGCCAATGGCCAATGTGTCGAGCCTGCTGACCAAATTCTTCAAAAGATCAATTTTGCTGGAAACCTTGGCACCACCAACCAGACCCATAACGGGTCTCCTCGGAATATCCAGTGCTTGAGATAGATGGTCCAGTTCCCGCTCCATAGCCAAGCCCGCATAGGCAGGCAAATTAGCAGCCATGCCGGAAGTCGAACCTTGTGCCCTATGTGCRACAGAAAATGCATCATGGACAAAAATTTCACCGTGGGCTGCAAGAGCTTTAGCAAATGCAGGGTCATAACCATTTGCGCCGTCCGCAGTATGGGTTTCGCCTTTATGAAAACGGGTATTTTCCAGTAAAAGCACATCGCCTGCACCCAGAGCCGCAACGGCCTTCTCTGCCGTATGACCAATACAGTCCGGCGCGAACGGGACATCCACACCCAATAAACCGGACAATGGCCCAACCAATTTCATCATGGAAGCGCTAGTTTCGCGCTGTCCGCCGGGGCGGCCAAAATGGCTGATCAAGATAATTTTCGCTTTGTGCTCACGTAAATAATTGATGGTCGGTAGAGCTGCAACGAGGCGCGTATCATCCGTTACAGTACCCGCATCATCACAAGGCACATTGAAATCAACCCGCACCAAGACGCGCTTRTCCGCTACGTTTATGTCTTCCARTCTACGAAAATCGACCATATTTCCCCCACTTATATTGCTATTTTTGTGCGGCCTTCATACTTTTTGCCACATCGATCATGCGGTTCGCAAAGCCCCATTCATTATCATACCAAGCAATAACTTTAACCAAATCATGGTGCAGAACTTCTGTCAGTGGTGCTGCATAAGTACAGGAATGGGGATCGTGGTTGAGATCAGAAGACACTAGAGGTTCTTCGGTATACCGTAGTACACCTTTCAAAGAACCTTTGGCAGCTTCTTTGACGAACGCGTTGAGTTCTTCAACACTCGTCACCCGTTCCGGTTGGAAAGCAAGGTCAACCAAGGACACATTCGCCGTCGGTACGCGGATCGCCGAACCGTGCAGCTTGCCCATYAACTCTGGTAATACCAAGCCAACAGCATTGGCTGCRCCCGTGGATGTCGGTATCATATTTTGAGCCGCCGCCCGTGCACGGTACATATCTTTGTGCGAGCTGTCTAAAATACGTTGGTCAAGCGTGTAAGAATGGATGGTGGTCATAAACCCGCGCCGRATACCAACGGCATCCAATAATACTTTGGCCAAAGGTGCCAGGCAATTGGTCGTGCATGAAGCACATGATACRATCAAATCYTCGGCCGTTAAATCAGCTTCGTTAACACCGTAAACGATAGTTTTATCGACCCCTTTTGCTGGAGCAGAAATCAGAACACTTTTTGCGCCACCGTCCAGATGGAGTTGATTGCCTGCGCGGTCACGGAAAAACCCTGAACATTCCATCACCACATCAACATCAAGAGCAGCCCAGTCAATGTCTGCCGGATTACGTTCATGGGTGATACGGACTTTGCCTGAGCCAAAATCCATCTCTCCTGGTTTGATTTTGACTTCACGTTCAAACCGACCATGCATGGTATCATAGCGCAACAAATGCGCCATCATTTCCAGCTCTCCCGGCGAATTGATGGCGACGATTTCAACATCTTTCATGCCGTATTCGACGACAGCCCGAACAACCAAACGGCCAATTCGGCCAAATCCATTAACAGCAACGCGTAAAGTCATAATCCCTCCCATAGGATACCAATAAGATGATGTGTCCGAATCCACCTCAAACACATTGAATTGGGACTGATATATAGGCAAAATATTATGAAAATCTAGCCAATTCCGCCGGATTAGATAAATCTGTTCACCACTTAACTATAATTATCACTTGGCGTTGGCAGTTTATTGTTCCATTCTAACACATAGCAGTAGATTCGGCGCGTACCATGACACAAGTGACCACAATTAAAGATGCCGCAGATCGTTTACAGCGGGCACTAAAAAACCTTAAAGTTTCCCTAGATCCTTTGGTTGACCGTATCGGTACGCTTGAGCAGAAAAATACTGATGCCAAGAATAACGATGCTGATCGAGCCCGTTTAGCGGGGGAGTTGGACGAGCTTAAATCCGAACATGATAGCCTTAAATCCCGTGAAGCAGAGTTCACCAAACTTGCCGGAGAAACCACACAAGAACTGGACGCCGTTATTTCGGAAGTCATGCGGGTTCTTGGTGACAGTGCCAGTAACGGGGGGGGCGCATAGCGATGGCAAAAGTAAACCTCGAAATTAATGGCCGTAAATATGCTCTTGGATGCGATAACGGCGAAGAAGAGCGTTTGACGCGCCTTGGACAAAAACTTGATGCCCGTGTGCGCACCCTTGCGGATCAATTCGGGCAAATCGGAGATGTACGTTTACTTGTGATGGCCGGTATCACCATGACAGACGAAATGGAAGAAATGCGCGAAAACTTGGAAGGCCAGGCTGAAACAGCCACATCCGAGTTACGTAAAGAAACGGAAGAGGCCCTAGCTTCTGCTCAAAAATCCGAAGTCAGTGCCGCCGATGCCCTTGCGAATGCAGCAAAACAGATCGAACGCTTGGCAGAAAAACTTCAGCAGAATTAGTATTTTTTCTTCCCACTTGTAATCCTTCTCACAAAGCCTCACATTAGTCCTGACGGTTGCTGCGGGTTTTGTGAGAAACACGTAACCTAGGGACCTTAAATTAACCTCAGGGAGTTACCTCTGTCCGGATCGTGGTCCGGTTATGCGACGCCCACCTGTACATCAGGTTCATGAGGCTTACACCGGATCCACGGATTTGCGGTGACCGTCACTTTTCCTCATTACTATTTTCAACTGGCATTGCCTCAATCCATTCGCGGATCAATGCGACGCCTTCTTTATGCGCCAAGGTACGGCCAAGCTCTGGCATGGCTATGCCTGCTTCGACCGATTGCATGCGGTGAACCATAATGGAAGTATCCGCATTACCGGGCGTGATCACCGTAAGCAAACCAACCGATCCGCGCCCTGCCGCAGTTGGGTGCTTGTTAATGCCGATGCGGGTCGGGTCCGTTTCGCCCCATTCCAGCATCAGACCGGAATTAGAGGCAGAGCCGTCCGGCTTATGGCAGTGCGCACAATTGATATCCAGATAAGCACGCGCACGCGCATTCAAAGGAAAAGACGTATCATGGGCGGCAGGCACTGTCGGTAGGTCTTTGGGCAGACCGCTTAACAAGCCTTGTTCGCTCAAATTTTCCAATTGACCATTATGGTTCAAATTACGAGCCTTCGGGCCTATGGGCAGAACGTCATGGCCTGATTGGTGGCAAGTTTTACATTGATTTGCATTGGGGACAACGTAACTAAAATCCAGTTTTTCACCGTCYGGSGMDRTYGTCTGTATTTGCAGGCGCGCACCGACGGGCGCATARCGCGCTTCGGTCTGTTCTTCGTTCCACACATAAGGTGCGGCCACCCAACCCTCTATTTTGTGGATTAGCAATCTGGTCTCGACTTTATAAGCACCGATATCAGGTTCACTCATGTCGGGCGCATAGCCGAAAGTTTTCACAAGTACTGTACCCACAGGAAAATCTAGCGCATCGGCGGCATTATAACGCGCGCTTTTGCCTTTTGGTATATAGACGAAACGGTGTTTGTCGGCRTAATCGGTAAACAGAGGATTGACTAAATCATAAGCGTGCACACGCTTCGCCGCAATATTGGCACCGRCGTCTTGGAACAGGCCGTAATCAGCCAAAATTGGGGCGGGTTTAGCCGCCAAAATGGCCTGCATATTCGGGCCGGGTTGGCTACATGCTGTGACCAGAAATATTACGCATAACAAGAAAGCCCGCATGTTTTTTACTCTTCATTCGTGAAATCATGGGCCAGTGTAATCTCTGCTGGTTCTGCCTTGGCTGTACCTTTGGGGCGATCCATGCTCGGCCTTATTTTCATTGGATCCAATGGATAACTCCCTAGGCCTAATGAAACAAAACCGACAGTGTCTAACTCATTAATTGACAAATTTACGTCTGTTTCCGCGCCGCCGTCCCACGCCGTGACGCCGTCCCAAACAAGTGCAGGCAATTGACCGCCGAGTCCAGCAGCCAAAACGGCCATCAATCCTTGCGGATCATCACCACCGCCAGAATAACTGTTATCCCGCACCACAATATTACGCGGTAACGGATTGTATTTATCATCGTCAAATGTTTCTTGGTAAGCACTAATGGCAATCTGTACTGTGCGGTTACCCGCGAAGCTATTGCCAAACACATGAATGTTTTCATTGGCCATGATGATGACACCTGTACCTGACGGCACGGTGGCAACAATATTTCCGGGTGGTGCAAAGTTTTTGGTGTTATTATCATGGATAGCATTGTTAAACACGCGGGTGGAATGACCGCCCATTATAGGCAGGTTCGGTAGATCAAAAATCAATATGCCGCCTGCATTATACCGAGCCGTATTGTCGTAAACATCTGCATAGGTRGAGTTTTCAATCTCTATCCCCGCGACGTTATATTCWGCCAATGAATTGCGCACGATAATTTGGGTGGATTGKCCCACATATA
The DNA here is from genome assembly GCA_002732685.1 of Robiginitomaculum sp. The sequence goes on along the minus strand of NVRS01000010.1, from coordinate 52,012 downwards.
TCCCGGCGTCCGAAGCCCCGCGCACCGTAACACCGTCGACCAATACATTGCTGCTCTCAACCGGATAGACACCGTAAGCCCCATTGTCCGCGTTCGGTTCGCCCGTCCATTCTACGGTCAAATCACGGTAGGTGATATTATCTGCGCCTTTRGATTTTATGCCGTCTCCGGCCGTATCGCGAATGGTGAAATCTCTGAGCGTCACGCCCTCCGATGTCACTAACAAGCCCTCGCCGGCTCCTTTTTGGCTAGAGAAATCAAGAAATGTTTCACCCTCGCCTGCACCGCGTAATGTGATGCCTTGCACATCCAAAGACAAACCGTCAGAAAATGTAAACGTACCTATGGGCATAAAAATTGTAGTGTTTGGATCTGCGGTAATTAATGCAGTTTGCAAGCGTACCGCAAARYCTKCRCCKTCRGCTATCTCAATRRTVTGCACKAYCTCTTSTTGAGRAATRTCATCATWCCAGCCACATGARGCCAACAGAATRCCTGCTGCCCCTGCYAATAAAATCCGTTTCATCATAGTCTGTCCCCTTTATATTTGTTGTCAGCAGTTTACGTTGGTTTTATGCTATGAGCAAGAGATGACTGCCTCACAACTCCGAAAGTCAAATAAATATCATGCCCCGACCACATTTTGATCTGACATACACATATCTACCGGACGGGTTCTATACCCCGTATCAGCCCGAACCCGCCTCTACAGCCAAAACCATATTACTCAACCATGCCCTTGCAGAAAAACTTGGGCTGGATGAAAGCTGGCTCAAGTCAAAACATGCTCTGGATTTTTTCTCGGGTCGTGCGCACGGCGAAGATTATACACCTATTGCCATGGCATATGCGGGGCATCAATTTGGCGGGTTTTCACCGCGCCTCGGCGACGGACGGGCAGCGCTTATCGGCGAATTTGTAGACGGTGCAAATATCCGCTTCGACATGCATCTCAAGGGTAGCGGACGTACCCCGTATTCACGCGGCGGTGACGGTAAAGCGGCCCTGCGCGCCGTTCTCAAAGAATATGTATTTTCAGAAAGTCTGGCTGCGCTCGGCGTCCCGACAACCCGTTCCCTCGCAGCCATCACAACGGGCGAAACCGTGATGCGACAAAAACCACATCCGGGGGCTATTTTGGTGCGCACCGCACTGAGCCATATCCGTGTTGGCACTTTTCAATATGCCCGCCTGATGCAAGACTATAACGCCCTGAAGGCCTTGGCTGATTTTACTATAGAGCGGCTCTATCCTGAAATCGGTGATACAAATCCGTACGCGCAATTGCTGGCRRWGGTCATAGAYAAACAAGCCAAACTTGTCGCAAAATGGATGAGTKTCGGTTTTATCCACGGCGTCATGAACACAGATAATATGGCMMTATCCGGCGAGACCATAGACTTCGGCCCTTGTGCTTTCATGGAAAGTTTCCGCCCCGACCAAGTGTTCAGCTCTATTGATCATCACGGGCGTTATGCGTGGAATAAACAGCCCGAAATGGCCTATTGGAATTTAACGCGCTTCGCCGAAAGCTTGCTACCGCTCTTGCATACGAATGAAGATAAGGCCGTCGCCATAGCAGAGACCGAGTTAGCGAAATTCTCGGCCGGGTTCTCAAACTCATTTAACGAAATGATGCTGGCAAAACTCGGGCTTACCACGGACACGGAAAACGCACCTGAAATGTTAACTGAGATATTGCAAGACACCATATCACTATTGGCGACCACTAGGGCCGATTTCACCCTGTTCTACAGACGCCTCACGGACAGCGTTCAAACGGGTGATGATAGTATGTTTCTGGATCTATTCACCGACCCTGCGCAAGCAAAGGAATGGCTAAAAACATTCACCAAACAAGGTGCAAACCCAGAAATAATGGCAAGCAGTAACCCGATTTACATCCCCCGTTTCGCACAAACAGAAGCGGCACTAGAAGCCGCAGAAAACGGCGATTTAAGCAAAATAAACCAAATGCTAGCAGCCCTGAAAAACCCGTACACAGAACAAGAAACCTACGCAGACCTAGCAAAACCCGTTCAACAAGAGAATATACCCCAGCAAACATTTTGCGAAACTTGAGTTAGACGTAAGAATACTACCTCTCCCGCTTTTATCCTTTAGGGCATTCCCGCGCAGAGGGGAATTCAGTGAGATTTCCAAAACAACACAAATATATAACGAGAACACCGACCCACCACTCAGCATGAAGATGGATACCCGCCTACGTCGGTATGAGCGGGTTATTGGGTGGGATTAGTTTCTCTCTAGCTAATAACCGCAGCTAAACTTCCGTCTGCGTAGCGTTTCGCCATGTCTGCCATTGGGATTTCTTTGATTTTTGATGCATTTCCTGCTGTGCCGAAGCGTTCGTAGCGGTCTATGCAAAGCGCCTTCATGGCGGCTGTGGACGGGGCCAGGAATTTTCTGGGGTCGAATTGTTTAGCGTCCTCGGCGGCAACTTTGCGGAATTGTCCGGTGATAGCGAGACGGCAATCTGTATCTATGTTGACTTTGCGGACACCAAATTTGATGCCTTTGGTAATCTCTTCAATAGGGACGCCGTAAGTTTGCGGCATGCCGCCGCCAAACTCGTTGAACAAATCTTGTAGTTCTTGCGGCACCGAGCTTGAACCGTGCATCACCAAATGGGTATTGGGCAAGCGTTTGTTGATAGCTTCTACCCTGTCCATAGCCAGAATATCGCCCGTCGGTTTTTTGGAGAATTTATATGCGCCGTGGCTGGTGCCCATAGCAATGGCCAGCGCATCACACTGGGTCGCCTTAACGAATTTCGCGGCTTCGTCCGGGTCRGTCAGGAGCATATCCATGGACRGTGCRCCTTCAAATCCGTGACCGTCTTCGGCTTCGCCCATRCCGGTTTCYAATGAACCAAGACAACCAAGTTCGCCCTCTACAGATGCACCAACGTCGTGGGCAACATCCGTGACATATTTAGTGATGTTTTCGTTGTACTCATAAGACGCWGGCGTCTTGGCATCGGCTTCCAAAGAGCCGTCCATCATYACRGATGTAAATCCGGCTTGCAGAGCAGAGAARCAAGTCGCGCCATTATTACCGTGGTCTTGGTGCAGGCAGATAGGGATGTTTGGATACATTTCCTCGGCCGCTTCAACCATTTTAACCAACATAATATCGCCCGCATATGCTCGTGCACCGCGCGAAGCTTGCAAGATAACGGGTGCGTCAACTTGCTTGGCCGCTTCCATAATGGCCAGAACTTGCTCCATATTATTGATATTAAAGGCCGGAACGCCGTAGCTATATTCAGCCGCGTGGTCGAGAAGTTGCCGTAGGGTAATGCGTGCCATAATTCTTTATCCTTTTCTGGACTTCTATCTTAAAATACCGCGCACTTTGGTTTCCAAGGCCTTGGTGGTGATACCAAAATGCTCAAATAGTGCGGGCGCCGGAGCGGAAGCTCCGAATCCTGACATCCCTATAAAGTTATTTGCATTATTTGTATAGCGTTCCCAACCAAAACCTACAGCGGCTTCTATGGCGAGACGCGGCGCGCTTCCGAGCACCTGATTGCGGTAGCTTTCCTCTTGGCGCTCRAACAATTCCCAGCACGGCATAGAGACAACGGCGGCTTTGATACCGTCTCTCGCTAGGTTTTCCGCCGCTTCTACAGCCAAATGCACTTCGGAGCCTGTGGCCAGTAAAGTAATATCGCGCTCACCGTCCGTGTCGCGTAATACATAAGCGCCCATACCCACAAGGTTTTCGTCGTTACGTTTCGTGCGCAAAGTCGGTAGACCTTGACGTGTCAGAACCAGTGATGTCGGCGTTGTAACTTCGCCCAGAGCACATTCCCAAGCTTCTGTCGTTTCTACGGCGTCGCACGGACGGATAACATTATGGTTTGGTAGTGCACGTAATGTCGCCAGCGTTTCTACCGGTTGATGGGTCGGGCCGTCTTCGCCGAGGCCAATACTATCGTGGGTCAGCACATAAATAACCCGAAGGCCCATCAATGACGACAAGCGCATGGCACCCAACATATAACCTGCAAACACAAAGAACGTACCGCCGTAAGGAATAAACCCGCCGTGAAGGGCCATGCCGTTCATAATCGCCGCCATAGCGTGTTCGCGCACACCGTAATAGATATAACGACCAGAGAAATCATCGGCGTTGATAATACCCATACCGTCGGTGAGTGTATTGTTAGAACCCGTTAGATCAGCCGAACCACCTATTGTATGATCGCAAATTGCATTGACGACTTCGAGCGCATTTTGTGACGATTTTCGAGTGGCAAGTTTCGGCTTGTCTTTGTTAATCTGGGCTTTCAGTTCGTTAATGCCAGTGTGTAGTTTACTAGATAAACCGCTACTATTACCGGCGTCGAATTCATCAGCGCGGCCAGATGCCGACATCCGTTCGTACCAATTTGCACGCTCGCCTTGATTGCGGGCCCCTGCTGCACGCCATGCGGACAGGATATTATCAGGAATTTCAAATGCTGGCGCATCCCAGTTCAGGGCTTTGCGTGTAGCGGCAATTTCGTCCGCCCCAAGCGGTGCGCCGTGGACTTTGTGTGTGCCGGATTTGTTGGGTGCGCCTTTGCCGATAATAGTCTTAAGGGCAATAAAAGATGGCTGGTTGGATTTCTTGGCACTTGTAATAGCCGCGTCAATAGCTTCGGCGTCATGGCCATCTACGGCCTGTACATGCCAGCCCGAAGCTTTGAAACGTGCTAATTGATCTGTGGAAGTAGACAGATCGGTCGAACCGTCAATTGTGATCGAATTATCGTCCCACATGACAATAAGTTTGCCCAGTTTGGCATTGCCCGCATAATCAATGGCTTCGTGGCTAATGCCTTCCATCAAGCAGCCATCACCCACCATAACATAGGTATAATGCGAAGCTAAATCGTCACCGTAACGCGCATTTTGCATCCGCTCGGCCAGTGCCATTCCGACCGCAGTCGTGATGCCTTGCCCGAGTGGCCCGGTCGTCGTTTCAACACCGTCCACATGACCATACTCAGGATGACCCGCCGTGATCGCACCGAATTGACGGAAGTTTTTGATCTGCTCAATGCTCATATCTGCAAAGCCGACCAAATAATGTAGAGCATATTGCAACATCGATGCATGACCTGCTGAAAGCACAAATCTATCACGGTCTGGCCATTTTGGATCGCTTGGATCTATCCTTAAATGTCGTGTGTAGAGCACTGTCGCTGCATCGGCCAAACCCATAGGTGCACCCGGGTGTCCGGAATTTGCGGCTTGAATTGCATCCACCGCTAAGAAGCGAATGGCATTGGCCATTTCATCATGTGTCGCGCTCATATTTGTGTCCCCTCTAAGGTGCTTTACGGCTTTGGCTCACCAGACGGTGAATCATTGGTGTCAGTATTAATTGCATGGCTAGGTCGGTCTTGTCACCCGGAACTACAATAGAATTTGCCCGGGACATCCAACTGCCATCTATCATGCTGGTCAAATAAGGAAAATCAATACCGCTAGGATCCCTAAAGCGAATAACGGTCAAACTTTCACCCGCAGTTGGAATCCAGCGCGCAATAAACGGGTTGGATGTATCAACCACCGGAACCCGCTGGAAATTGATGTCAGTATTGGAAAATTGCGGTGTAATCACATTTACATAATCATGCATGCGGCGCAGAATAACATCCGTAATGGCTTCTGTGGAATAACCCCGTTGGTTTTTGTCGCGGTGATGTTTTTGTATCCACTCTAGATTGATCACAGGAACAACCCCGATTTTTAAATCTACATGGTCAGCGACATTGATATTATCAGTTTTTATTGCGCCGTGTAGTCCTTCATAAAACAATACATCTGTACCCTCTTCAAAAGGAGCCCAATCGGTAAATGTGCCGGACGGCGTACCGTGGATTTTGGCTTCGGCGTCATTGTGGACATAATAGCGCCCTTTGCCGTTTCCGGTCTTGCCGTAAGTTTCAAAAATATCCGCAAGCTCGTTCAAGATATTGGCTTCGGTAGAAAAATAACTAAAGGTGAGATTGCCCACTTTCTTTTGTCGCTCAAATTCTTTCTTCATGGTCAGGCGGTCGAACTTATGAAACGCATCGCCCTCTATAGTCGCTGCCTTCACACCTTCGCGGCGGAAAATTTGGTTGAAGGTGTGTTGGACTGTGGAAGTGCCTGCGCCAGATGAACCCACAACAGAGATTATTGGATGTTTTACAGACATGGCTTTTTCCTTTTATTATTCGCGGGTCCGATTAACGGAAAAGGCCGCGTTTGTTAAACAATTGCGAACTGTCGCTTTTGACCGATTTTTTATGATGATAACTGGCAACCATTTGCACAGGCTTCTCTGACCCGAACACAAAAGGCACCCGTTGATGTAGGCTTTCTAGGGACATACCCAAAATCCGTAGTGCGCCATTGGTGGCAATACCGCCAGCTTGTTCAATCACAAACGCGACCGGATTTGCTTCGTAGAGCAAACGCAAACGTCCTTCTTGATACCCTTTACGATCATCGCCCGGATACATGAAAATACCGCCGCGCGACAATATCCGGTTAGCGTCAGCCACCAGTGACCCGACCCAGCGCATATTGTATTTCTCGCCCAACGGCCCGTCCGCGCCCGCCAAGCAATCCTCGATATAAGACCGTACAGGCGCTTCCCAGTGGCGGTGGTTTGAAGCATTGATCGCGTATTCTGTTGATGCTGGCGTAATTTTCATATCAGCAATTGCTAGCTCGAAATTTCCGGTGTCCGGGTCAAGCACATATGTCTCTGTTCCTGCACCCGCCGTAATCACCAATGTGGTTTGCGGTCCATAAACAAAAAAACCAGCGCAAATTTGCTCTGAACCAACACGCAAGAAACTGCTGAGCGCATCTTTTTTAGCGGTATAGATAGAAAAAATGGTGCCAATGGAAACATTGGTATCAATGTTGGAAGACCCGTCTAGCGGATCAGATGCCACTGCCAATGGTTTGCTCGCGTCCAAAGTCACCACATCATCTTGTTCTTCGGAGGCATAATAAGCTACGGGCGCGGTTTCCAGTGCCGCCGTGACGATTTCGTCCGAACGGACATCCAAAGCCTTTTGCGCGTCGCCGTCGGAATTGGCACCGCCCGTTGTATCACCCAAACCGCTTTCCAAAGGTCCTCGGGCACAAATATGAGATATTTGCTTAGCAGCCACACAAAGCGCTGACACAGTTGCACGGATTTCAGCCCGTCTGGCATCATTTTGAAAATTCTTCGCAAAACCGGAAGAAAAATTAATAGTCATAGCCTGTCCACCACTTTGCCCGTCAACTCTGGGAATGTAACGCACTGAATGTGCGCCCGCTTGTCCCTATCACCTCTAGTTTGTTATGTCGCGTTCAATGAGGCTTGATTGTCGGTATTTGTTATCTGGTTTGAAAGTTGACGATTTTACACAAAAATAAAATTGAAAAAAATCTTTTATGTATTAAGAAAAACTTATGACCTTTGTACGCGACCTGACAATAAAACAAATCCGAGCCTTTGAAGCCGTGGCGCGCACACGTTCCATTACCAAAGCCGCAGAAGAAATATGCGTCACGCCGCCTGCAATTTCTTCTCAGTTAAAAACTCTGCAAAATCTTATTGGTGCAGATATTATCAAGCGCGAAAGTGACGGCCTTAGGCCCACGCAAATAGGTTTGGAAATCCTCGCCTTATCCGACCATATGGAAGCCGCCATAAATCTATCGGCCCGTAAGATTAAAGCGGTTAAAGACGGTAAATCCGGTACAGTTGGCTTAGCCGTGGTGAGCACAGGGAAATACTTTGCTCCCGCTATTATCGCAGCTTTCATGGCTGCTTATCCGGGCATTAAACTCAGACCCGTAATCGGCAATCGGCAGATAGTATTAAAAGCACTGGAAACCAAAGCCGTCGATATGGCCATAATGGGTCGCCCACCCGCAAGCCTTGACGTCGTAGCCCATACATTGGGTGAACACCCAAACATCCTTATCGCACCACCCGGACACAGGCTGGCTGGCGTACAGAAAATTAAACCGGCCGACTTGCTGAAGGAAACACTCCTGACCCGCGAGCTTGGTTCTGGCACCCGCACTTTGGCCGTTCAATATATGGACAGAGTGGGTGAAGGTCTTGGTTATCCAACCATGGAGATCGGTTCAAACGAATCAATAAAACAGGCCGTCATGGCCGGACTCGGGATTGCCATGATTTCAGCCCACACCGTTATGGCAGAGCTTGAACAAGGTCGCCTTATCACATTGAACATGCCGGGCCTCCCCATTATCCGCCACTGGATTTTGGTGCATTCCAAAAATAGCCCCTTAAGCGGTGCAGCTAAATGCTTTCATGAATTTTTGCTGGAAAACAGGGACGACTTCATACCGCAATACGTTCACGCGCCGAAGTAGGCTTATGTAGGCTTATGTAGTCTTGCCGTTTGTTGGAGACGGTGTTGGCGCGGGTGAATTTGCCTGATCTACAAGTGTGTTAAACTTCACCTTTGCGATTTTTTCCATGTCTCTACACAAATCATCAGTTTTTGCATGTTCACGTTTTAAAGCTGCAAGACCGGCCTCTCTTGCCTCAAATAATTCGGCAAGCTGCACATTCAGTTTACCAGCTTCCTTTTTTGAAAGTTTAACATCTCTGCCCAAAGTGTTTTCAATAGAGGCGATGTCTTCACTGCTTTCTATCAAGGCCTCGATTGGAAATGTTTCGGTTAGAAAATGTGAGTGTATACGCCCACGTAAATCCATATCCAGAATATCAAACAACCGCTCCCTGTTGCGTTCATAAACTTCGGCTTCTTTAAGAGCGGTTTTGAACAAACGTATGGATACCCCGCCCCATTTATCACCTATGCCTTGTGAGTGAAAAGCGAAGCTCAGAATTTGGTCAATAGACATCAGGATATCACCAAAGAAACGAGCCGCATCACGTTCACGCCGCTTACGGTTCGTACGTTCTTGAATAATTTCGGCCAATAGCGCACCGCCTGTTGCCAGTCCTGCGCCAATAAACACGGCCAGTAACGTATCCAGATTGCTTAAAAAATCAAAAGCCGATGTCCGCATTTAATCCCCCTTGATATATTTTATTTTTTCAGCGGACGCCCGTATAATTCCAGACGATGGTCAATGAGTTCATAGCCAAGTTTTTTAGCAATACGTTCCTGCAAACGCTCAATTTCCACATCAACAAATTCGATCACATCGCCCGTCGACAAATCGATCAAGTGATCATGGTGATCATTATCTGCGGCCTCGTAGCGGGCACGGCCATCACGAAAATCATGTGATTCGATAATACCGGTTTCGGAGAACAAACGCAAAGTCCGGTAAACCGTTGCAAGAGATATTTTCTTGTCAATGCGCGACACCCGGCGGTAAACCGCTTCTGCGTCGGGGTGGTCTTCGGCTTTTGAAAGCACGCGCGCAATAATCCGCCGCTGTCCGGTCATACGCAGACCTTTTTCGACACACAAAATCTCTATGGGGCTATTTTCAGAGTTATTTTCAGAGTTATTTTCAGAGTTATTTTCCATATTGGAATCACTCTAAATGTTAACTAGGCGAGTTTCAAGCTAAATGCTTTTTATAAAGGAGCGCATCTATACGGCCAATTTTTCCGTTAATTTCGCGGCGGTAATATCTAGGGCGCCTGCCGCATTGGTGATACCCCGCACCTTCGTACATTGTGGAAGCGGCAGCATTATCGGCAGCCACCTCTAGAAACATGACATCGGCGCCGCGTTCCCGAACACAGGCTTCTGCGCGCCGTAATAAAGACCGCCCCAATCCTTTACGTTGGTGCGCAGGCGCGACGACGATAGTGAGTATTTCCGCCTGATCAACTGCGGTTCGTGTAATGGCAAACCCGTAAACTTCACCGCTTTCAACACTATCAATAACATCATCAGATGCCAAATCTATATGTGTAGCAAAATCATCCGCCGACCAACCGGGCGAAAAAGCGCTCGCGTGAATATCGACCAATTGCGCAATATATTTGCTTGCCGAACTATCCCCCATGATGTTCACCACTGAACATAGACACACCAGCCAAACCAGCTGCGCCGCTGCYSAATAACGCCAATGCCGTTTCAGAGGAAATCCCGCCCAGAGCAATGATCGGGACACTTGCTTTGGCGACCATATCAGTAAACGTTGAAACCCCTATAGGCTTGCCCGCACTTTTGCTATCACTGGCAAATACTGGCGATAGAATCACCGCGTCCACTTTATTGTCGGCGCAAATTTTTATTGCCCCATATGAATGCGCTGCGCCTGTAATGAGCCAGTTTGGATATTGTTGCCGCAAACCTGCCCCGCGTGCCGATTCTCGCTCCGGTAGATGCACACCGTCCGCACCAACCAGTACGGCGAGTTCAGCGTCCTGCCCAATGAGGAATTGCAGATTTTGCGCAAATGTGGTCTGGCGTAATGCTTTTGCGGTTTCAACTTTATTCTTATCGCCAAAATGACGGTAAATCAGTGTAGCGCCCTTTGGCAATATCCGCGCCGCAGCTAATATATCAGGCACACGCCGCGGGTCACTCATGAACACAAGCGGCGAAATTTTGCACGGACGTGACCGCTGCTTATAAAGCCGCGTTGCCGCTCTTGCGAGCTTGTCATTTCCAGTATATGTCCAGCTCATGAGCACCTATATTTCACAATTACATGCCAACATCCTAGACCGGATAGAAGCCGCCGCCAAGCGTTCAGGACGCACGGCCGCAGATATATGCTTGACCGCAGTGTCCAAGCAGCAAGCGGACAACCGCATCRMAGATATGTTGGCCATTACCCATTCTGGGGGACAAANCGTATTCGGCGAGAACAAGGTACAAGAAGCTCAGGGCAGATGGGGTGCCAAAGAACAAGGAAGCTTCGCGGACGCCCGCGCCAATATCCAATTGCGTATGATCGGCCCCCTCCAAACCAACAAAGCCGTGGCAGCCTGCGAATTGTTTGACGTCATTGAAACTTTGGACCGTGAAAAACTGGCCAAAGCCCTCGTCAAAGCAATGGATAAAACGGGTCGCCAGCCAGAACTTTTCGTACAAGTCAACACGGGCGAAGAACCGCAAAAAGCAGGTATCGCGCCCCATGATTTAGACGGTTTTATAAAAACCCTGCGCACAGTTTATGATCTGCACCCTGTTGGCCTCATGTGCATCCCCCCTGCGGGCACACTCATATCCGGCCAAGCCCCCGGCCCCCATTTCGCGCTCCTTGCCAAGCTAGCCGCCCGAAACGGTATCCAAAGCTTGAGCATGGGTATGAGCGGAGACTTCGAAATAGCCATAGAGTTCGGTGCAACGCACATACGTGTCGGCAGCGCGTTATTCGGCGCGCGCGATTAAACCCAACCAATATGTGCCAGAACGGCACATAAACATGAGCAAAAATAATCAGGCTTAAAAATTGTAGCACAGGCCTGTCCCGCACCCCTTAATTGCCACGTTTTCCCAGTTTTAGCACACCAAAATGGATGGCCTTCTCTTATTTCACCGTCAATTCAGCACTAGGCACGAAAATTGCTTTGTATCGTTACATAGGGCGGGTCCAGAGATGGATCGTTGAAGAAGGAATAAGGTTTTGCGTATTTTAATAGTAGCAGTAGCATCTATCTCATTATCAGGTTGTTCGTGGTTGGGGCTTACCCACAGCCATAAAAGTAAAAGCGGTAGCTCATATAGCTCTAGCTCTTATTCAAGCGGCTATAGTTCTGCGTCCCGCAGGAACAATAAACCCGGCAAATTCTCTATATCAGGGGGGCTAGGCACAGAGCTTGTAGTGGGCGGCAATGTATTATCTGCTGAAAACACACCATTTACAAATCCAGTGCGCATAGAGAATAGGTCTATGAAAAATGCCTATAAGCTTGGATGGCGCGGCGAACTCGGCGGCGCTTACAGGATTGGTAAAAATCAAGAAGTTACTCTTAACGGGTTTTACCAAACCGCCAAAGGTAAAGACATGGTCATTGGTACAACTGCGGTCGGTGAAGTCACAGGGCAATTATCTGCTTACAAAGCATATGGTGTAGAGGCTGGCCTTCGTCACAATATGAGCACAACAAAATTACCGCTATTGCGCAGTGTTGCCCCTTATCTTGAGGGGCGCGTTGGCATGGCCAATGTAACCGACGTTAGTTTGCAAAACGTGTCGGTTAATGGCTTGCCGCCTGTACCTGATCTAGCATTTTATAAGGGTAAATTTGGTGTTACAGCTTCCGCTCTCGTTGGATTTGAGAAGCCTGTATCCAAGAAAATGAGCATCGGGTTTGAGACAGGCATTCGCTATATGGGCGGCCTCAGCGGCGATAATACAGATACCGTAGGTACTTTCCTTGAGAATTCCAATCAAGGTGGATCACGTTGGTCCATCCCGGTACAAATCCGCGGGCGCTATCGCTTCTAGAATAATCCAATCTGGGATAATCCAAAAAATATATTAAAAAACGCCCGGGTTCGCTCGGGCGTTTTTGTTTAACGGCCTAGAGGTTCCCAAAGTTAAGCGGTAATATCTATTACACTATTTTTATCCAATAGGGCTAACAATGCCAACATGTCTTCTATTGAAACTGCGACACATCCCAAAGTCGGCGCATAGTTTTCTCTTGCAACGTGCAAAAAAACTGCACTGCCCATATTTGGCACAGGCGGGCTATCGTTATGACCCAGCACAAGTATGATATCATAAACATGACTGTCACGCCAAAGCGCCTCTGCACTGGCTGGCTTTTTGGCAGGATTGGCAAGATTGGCTGGGTTGGCAGCAGGGTACGGGAGAGAGACAGGGCGGTTATAAGCAGGATCGCTCGGCGTATCACACCAACCGTCTTCTCGGTGAATGCGCCAAAATGCAAGCTTGGTTTGCGGCAATGTTACACGATCAGCCCGGTACAGGCCGTAGCGTATTGGGTAGGTRCCAAGCGGGGTTTTACCGTCGCCTTCGCGGCCATCCGCTTGCGGYACTACGCCGTATTTGCCGATTGCGCAGGGRTATTCCTGTTCACCTATGCSTAATATCCGCTTGCTGGTATCAACCCATATTTTCATTCAGATATCCCTGTATTCACACACACCCCACGAATTTGTGATAGAGTGCTAGCCAAAAGGCATTAGATTCGCATCCATTGCAAGCCTATAAAGCCAACCACATAAGGAGGCACATACACAATGAGCGTGAAAAAGAGAATATTACTGGTTGATGACGATGATGATCTAAGGGTTGAATTGGTCGAACAATTTAATTTATACGACGAGTTTGAAATCGACGATGTCGCAACAGCAACTGCGGCAATCGCTGCGACCAAGGAAAAAGATTTCGACCTTATTTTACTCGATGTTGATCTACCGGACATGCTCGGCACAGAAGCTTGCCAATTAATGCGCAAGGGCGGTGTGGCTGCACCCATCGTCATGTTGACCGGCAACGACGGCGATATGAACGAGATTTTAGGGCTTAACTCTGGTGCCAATGACTATGTCACCAAACCGTTTCGTTTCGCCGTGTTACTGGCACGCTTACGCGCACATTTGCGTTCGTTCGAGCAAAGTGAAGATGCCGTGTTCCAAATAGGGCCTTACGCCTTCAAACCTGCGTTTAAGAAAATGGAGCGTGAAGGCGAGCGGGAAATTCGTCTCACCGAAAAAGAAACCAATATCTTGAAATATCTCTACCGAGCCGGCGGCAAGCCCGTGGCGCGCGAGGAGYTMTTACATGAAGTTTGGGGTTATAATTCCGGTGTCACGACCCATACACTTGAGACACATGTTTACCGTCTACGGCAAAAAATTGAACCTGAAAAAGGCACAACAACATTATTGCTAACCGAACCCGGCGGTTACAGGYTACAACTCGGATAGTTTACTAAGTGAAATTCACTGATCTTTTTTCGAACCACAAGCGCGCTTTATAATTATTTGTTCGCTGCTAGGCGCGCACGCGCCCGCGATAAAACCTCTGGGTCGACATTGTCGTCCAATCGTTTCTTTAACGCGGCGCGGGATTGGTCGTATTCTGCTATATCAGAAACGCTCGTAGCTTTTTCGGCTCTTAACAACCAATAATAGGCGTCTTCAAAGGACTGCGGCACGCCCTCCCCTTTGGCCAAAGTAAATGCGTATAGGAACTGGCCTTCCGGGTCACCGTTTTTCGCGGATTTTTCAAACCACTTCGCTGCACCTTCCATAGAACGCTCTATGCCATTACCCTGATAGACAACCAGACCAAAATCAGCTTGAGCTTTCGGAATTTTGGCATTTGCAGCCTGCTCTAGCAATTGGGCAGCTTTTGCAGCATCCGGTTTAATTTCGTAATTTTCTGCGTACATTATAGCAGCAATATATGCTGCTTGCGCGTCACCACCAGCCGCCGCTTTTTCGTACCAGATTACGGCTTCATTGGGATCGGTTTCGAAATATTGGTCGCCAAGTTTATGCGCGGCCGTTGCATCACCGTAATTAGATGCTTTGACCAACCACTCGCGCCCCATAGTTTGGTTAGGCGCAGTCCCTTTGCCTTGCAAATAAATGTCTGCAAGTGCGCGCATAGCATCAGAGCGACCTTTATTAGCGGCTTGGCTTAACCAATCTACGGCGTCCGATGCAGACAAGCCGCCGTGTGAATTTATGGCCAATTCGCCCAGAGCCACCATAGCGTCAGTATTACCACCAGCCGCAGCCTTCAAATACCATGTAACAGCATCACTTTTATCTGCCGTACCGCTTAGGCCATTGGTCAAAATATGACCGACCAAAACCTGGGCTTCTGCATTGCCGCCAACACCGGCCAGTTTCCCGAATATTAATGCATTCGCATAATCGCCGCTCTCAAATGCAGACAGCGCACTTTCGTAACTCGTCGGTGTATCATCCGAGGCCGCCGCTAAACCGTTTAAACCTGAGGTGGCCGCGTATAACGCGCACATAAGTCCGACAATCGCTCCACGGCCAATACGGGGCCATCTGGATGGTCCCAAACCCCTGAAGACAGCGCGATAAAGTCTGCGCCCGCCGCGATGACAGCCTTCGCATTGTCCACCGTGATGCCGCCTATTGCAACACTCGGTATTTCCATTGTTTCGTGCCACCATGTCAGAAGCTCCAAATCTGCCGGACGCGCATCCGGTTTTGTTGTACTTTCGAAAAATGATCCAAAGGCAACATAATGTGCACCATCTGAACCTGCTTTAAACGCCAAGTCTTTTGAATTATGACAGGTTACGCCGATGATGGAACCCGGTGATAGCATTTGTTGCGCAGATTTAACATCCATTATCTCTCGCAAATCCGACTGCCCTAAATGTACGCCGTCCGCACCGATTTCAGCAGCTATTTCAGGATCATCATTGATGATCAATGCTGTATCATTGGCCTGCGTTACCCAGAGCAAGGTTTTAGCAATTTCAACAACCCGGTCACGCGGTACGTCCTTAAGCCGGAGTTGCAAACAGCCRACAGGCGCAGCAGCCAAGACCTGCGCAAGCAGTTCTGCGAATGCGGCCAGATCATCTATCTGCGTCGGTGTTATCAAATAAATCTGACAAAAATATGGTTTTTTACTCATGACGGCCTTATAGGCTAAATATCAAAAGTAGAAAGAAAATTTGATATAAGTGTGAATTTCCTTTCGGCTCTGAACATCCCACAAATTTCAAGACATTTTTTAATGTGCCGAAAACAAGAGCGGATACAGTGATGTCAGCAACAACAGTGACATGACTATATTGAAGACCCGCATACGGAGTGGGTTTGTAAGGAAACGGTGAATTTGCCGCCCTACGAACATCCAGATACTGCAAGAAGGCAAATTAATTAACCCGAATATTAAAGCAGTCGTAACAACTGCGGCAACGCTATTCGACGGGGAGTAAACGGATATGGCCGTTAATGCCATTGCCCAAGCCTTTGGGTTAACCCACTGAAATGCCACCGCTTGTAGGAAAGTCATTGGCTGTCCAACTGTCCCCGTCTCGCCCAATGGGGCTGCATTTGCAATTTTCCATGCAAGGTAAACTAAAAAAGCAACACTGAGTGTTTTCAAAATTTTGTAAATTACTGGAAACATCTCAAACACATTCATCAAGCCCAGCCCAACCACGATAACCATTACTGTAAATCCGGTGCCGATACCCAGCCAATGCGGGACAGTCCTTCGTATCCCAAAGTTTGCACCTGATGCCATAAGCATCAAATTATTTGGCCCAGGTGTAGCTGAGGAGACAAAACAGAAGGCTGCGAAAGCAAGGAATACATTAAAAGTCATTCTGGTACTTTATTCAACATTGTTCCGAATTATCTTGCTTTTTTCAGCAAATAATCATTAATTTGACGCACATGAAGCATCTTGACCAAAAAAATGACGAAATATTGCAAATATTGATGCGCGAAGGGCGGATTAGCAATGCCGAGTTAGCTGAACAAGTCGGAATGTCTCCCTCTACCTGCTTGCGCCGCGTACAAGAGCTAGAACGAAGCGGAATAATAAAGGGCTACCGCGCCGTTGTAGACCGAGAGTTACAAGGCGTTGGTTTTGCGGCCTATATTGCAGTTGGCCTATCCGAGCATTCTAAAGCTGCGCAGAAGGCGTTTGAGCGCTCCATATCTCTTTCTCCCGAAGTTCGCGAATGCCATAATATCACAGGGGCGGTTGAATATCTTCTACGCGTAGAGGTACCGGATATTACTGCCTATAAACATTTCCACACCAACGTCCTCGGAAACTTGCCGCATGTTACGGCGATCACATCTTACATCGTTATGGCTTCGCCAAAGGATGAGCGCGCATAAAGAGTAAAGCTGCTCTACCGCGCTCGTCTGTTCGTAAGTTTTAAGGCTGAGCGCGGTCTTAGCTATCCCGCTTCTTTATGTGGATCACCGGATTTCCAGTGCTTACGGCACACGGATGCATAGACATCATTGCCGCCGATTACCACCTGTGTTCCGGCTTTGACCGCATTGCCCGTACCGTCCATCCGTAGCACCATGGATGCTTTACTGCCGCACCAACATATGGTGCGGATTTCCCGCAAATGATCGGCTAGCGCCAACAAAGCCGCACTGCCCGGAAAAAGTTCACCCATGAAATCCGTGCGCAAACCATAGCAAAGTACAGGAATTCGAAGCTCGTCCGTGACCCGCGACAATTGCCAAACTTGGTCAGGGCTCAGGAATTGTGCTTCGTCGATCATCACACAGTTAATGGGATTTTCTTCGTGCCGCGCTGAAATGGAAGCGAAAACATCTGTGCTTTCTTCGAATAAATCCGCTTCTTTTCCCAAGCCGATACGAGAGGTAATTTGCCCAACTTGCGTACGGTCATCAAGCGCCGCCGTCATCAACAAGGTATGCATGCCCTGCTCATGATAGTTATGACTGGCCTGCAATAACACTGTGGATTTTCCTGCATTCATAGCAGAATAATTAAAATACAATTTAGCCAATTGGGTGCTCCGAATCTAAACAGAGCCCCTCATATCACACCCATCCCTCACTCAAAAGCCATAACACCGTCGTCGAGCTTGCCCCAGCGGATTGTTTTGTAGTCTTTGAGGTAATTTTCCGGGTTGCGCCACGGGATATCTGCACCTTGCTTGGGCAAAGCATCTAGAGAACGCAGAAAATAGCCGGATTGTAGATTGACCAATGGCTCTGTGCTCATAGTTTCRGGSARHGCTGGGGTTGCGCTAGCGTAGCCGTGCTTGTCCATATAATTGAGCAAACGCGCCACAAAACCGCAGGTCAAATCTGCCTTTAGCGTCCATGAAGCATTGGTATATCCAAACACGGCGGCCATGTTCGGCACGCCGCCGAACATCATACCTTTATAATTGAGCATGTCGGCAACCACGAGGGGCTTACCGTCAACGCTGGCCTCTATGCCGCCCAAAAACTGCAAGCTAAGTCCGGTGGCTGGTATAATTATATCAGCGTTGATTTCCCCGCCTGATTTTAAGCGCACACCGGTTTTGGTGAAGCGTTCTATATGGTCTGTGACGATAGACGCGGAACCGTCTTTGAGCGCCTTAAATAAATCACTGTCAGGGACAAGGCATAACCTCTGATCCCACGGGTTATAGCTTGGGTTGAAATGTATATCGACATCTACGCTACCCCCTAATTCTTCCTTGGTCATATTGCGCAAAAACTCGCGGACTTTCTCGGGCTTGTTGCGGGCCCTGTTGAACATGAAAATATTCAGCAAAATATTTTTTGTCCGCGCCAAACGATAGGCCAGCATATTSGGTAAAACCTTGCGCAAAGTATTGGCGATTTTATCCTTGGCGGGGCGTGTGAAAACATAGGTCGGGGAGCGTTGTAGCATGGTGATATGCTTGGTCTCTCCTGCCATGGACGGCACCAATGTAATAGCCGTAGCACCACTACCGATGACCAGAACGGTTTTGTCTTTATAATCCAAGCCTTCCGGCCAAAATTGCGGTTGGACGAGTGTTCCTTGGTAATCATTATAGCCTTCAAACTCTGGCAAATAGGCTTTGTCGTAATCATAATAACCCGTGCAAGTGAGCAGAAATTTGCAGCTCATTTGGAAGCTACCCGCCCCGTTGGTTATATCAACTACCCAGTGTTTATCCGGCGTGGACCAATTTACTTTGGTGACACGGTGCCCATAGCGGATTTTCTTATCAACACCGTATTCTTCCGAAGTTTGCTTGAGATAACGTATAATCGAGCTGGCAGAAGCAATGTCCTTACCCTCCGTCCACGGACGAAAGGCATAACCAAATGTATACATATCCGAGTCTGAGCGAATACCGGGATATTTAAACAAATCCCAAGTGCCGCCTAGCTTACCGCGTCCTTCCAAGATAGCAAAAGTCCGTCCCGGGCTTTTCATAGTCAAATGGCAGCCCGCCCCAATACCGGATATACCGGCCCCAATAATCAATACGTCAACATGTTCCATGTGATGTACTTATATGCATAAGCATGCATATGAAAGCGTTTTTAAAACAATCAGTTTTTTATCAGGATTTCCCTAAACCCGTGCGTTTGGCCAAGCGGGAACGTTGCTTGGAATAATTAGGGGCCACCATGGGGTAATCAACTGGTAGACCCCATTTATCTGTATAAGCTTTCGGGGTCATTTCGTGACTGGTTCGCAGGTGCCGTTTTAAAGACTTGTATTTTTTCCCGTCCTCAAGACAGATAATATAATCGTCGCTTACAGATTGATCCGGTGCAATAGCGGGAATAGGTTTTTCGCCCGTAGCACTTGCATCACCGCTCAGCRTTTCTTCCATAGCCTTATAAATAGATTTTATCAAAGCCGGCAATGCTTCGGGTTCTACCGTGTTATTACTGACATAGGCGGCGGCGACTTCTGTGGCCAGCTCAAGAATATATTCTTTATCCGGCATTACAAAAAGTAGACAATGAACAAGGCAGCAGCCAACATACCTGCAATGAGAACTGCCGAAATTCCGCTCGGTGCGTCCTGACTAAAAGCACCCGCCGGGCTAAACACCTGATACAGACGTTTGCTGATATTCCCAAATAAGCCGCGCATTGCATGGATAATCACAGCGCCGAGCCGTGTCCACATAGCATTGCCCCACTGCAATACTGACAGGCCGAGACGCCTATAGACCCAGTCAGAATCCAGTATCTGCGCACGGCGTTCCGGCGGATACAGGCCGATGCGTTTCAGCAAGGTAAAGGCAAACATGGCCGCCATAATGATCTGCATCTGGAACACCATATGATCGCCGGTATAGGGGTTAAACGCTGCAGCCCCCGCTACTTCGCTTGGCAGCAGAGCGTATAAATATTGCATGCCGCCATAAGGCCCCGGCATAGCAAGATAAATGCACAAGAACGCGGCAATGCCCATAGCCGCCAACATATTCCACGGCGCTTCTTTAACCCGCTTGCCACTATCGTGGGCGAAGAAAGCAAAATACGGCACTTTGATACCGCTGTGTTCAAGCACACCAGCAGAAGCAAAGAGCAACATCAAGAACACCACCCAATGCTGCTCTTCAAACACGGCGGCGATAATCATGGATTTGGAAACAAAACCGCCGAAGAACGGCACGGCCGAGATAGCCGCCGCCCCAACCAAACAGAATATTGTTGTATAAGGCATGGAACGGAACAAGCCGCCCAGTTCAGATGCTTTGGTGGTACCAACACGGTGCAGCACTGCGCCCATGCTCATGAACAAAAGGCCTTTAAACAAAATATCGACAACAACGTGAGCCGCGACGCCGTTCAGGGCCAATTGCGAGCCAATACCAATACCGCAAACCATAAAGCCGAGCTGGTTATTCAGACTGTAGGACAGAACTTTGCGCAAATCGTTTTCCATCACCGCGAAAAACACCGGGAACACGGTCATAACCGCGCCAATATATATAAGCATTTCCGTACCAGCAAAACCGCGCATCAGAGCATAGATAGCGAGCTTGGTCGTGAACACGGACAGAATAACTGTACCCGTCACACTGGAACGCGGATAAGCATCTTGTATCCAGTTATGCAGGAGCGGGAATCCGGCTTTGATACCAAACGCCAACAACATTAGTTTACCGCCCGGCGCATCTATACCGATATTGTTAAAGGCGTAGGAGCCTGTGGCTCGTCCGTAAATAATCAAACCCGCCAGCAACAATACGCCGGATAAAATATGCATAGCCAAATAACGCATGCCTGCCGGATAGGATTTAGGCCCACCGCGCCAGACTATGAATACGGACGATAAGGCGAGAAGCTCCCAAAACATAAACAGGGTAATCAAATCCCCCGCAAAAACCGCACCAATACCTGCGCCTGTATAAATAAGCGCACTGGTATCTGTGATTTTACATTTTTCGTGCAGGCCAAAAATACCGTTGAGAACACCCGCCAAGCAGAAAATATACCCCCAAATAATACTGAGAATATCTATGCGCATGGTGGTCAGCTCAATGCCTGCAAATGACACCTTACCGCCGAGAAACGCATTCGCATCTTGACCGTAGAAAATAACATTAATCAACACCAATGCCAAAGCCGGAGCAACGATTAGCATGACTTTGCGCACGCGAGAAGAAGGCATGAAGGCCGAAATTATCCCTGCGGCAATCAGAATAAATGCAGGGCTGAACGAGGTCAGGAAATCAAACATTATTGCGCTCCCCTTTTATCGCCTTTGGTATCGCCTTTGGTATCGCCTTTGGTATCATCACCATCTTCGCCGTAATAATTCTCCGGACGGGATAGAAGTTTAAACAACGGCCACGCGGCCAGCACGACAAAGCTATAAGAAACAAACCCGATTACGGTATAGGAAAATCCAAAATCCCAAGGAGCGGGATGGTGCGGCGGATAAATATATCCAAGAACAGAAAACAGGATCATGCCAAAAAGTGGCACAAAGATAAAATTCCTCTGCACCTTGGCAGTACCTAGCCACAAGAAAGGCACAGCCATAGGATGGGCTTCGGCGCGTTCTTTAATCTCTTTGGCGCTTAATTTAGGYTTATCTAATTTAGCCATCACAGRCCTCCCGTCATATTCACCGGTAGGATCGGTTTTAAATAATTAACCAACGGGCCAATAGCAAAGAACAAGACGAAAGCACCGGTAGCCGTAAACACGGGYGCAAAGCGAACGAAGCGGTGCTGGCTCATTATTTTTGCCACTTTAGCGTCTGCTTTGGGATCATCCGGCGGYARYAAAAAWSCRCGCATAGCAACCGGAATTAGGTAAGCCACATTAAGAATGGACGACAATATCAGTACACCAAGTAAAAACTTTTGCCCTGCGTCCAACGCCCCCGCCATCAAGAAGAATTTCGGCCAAGACCCACCCATAGGCGGAATACCGATGATCGACAAAGARCCGACTAAAAACGCACCAAACACCCACGGCATAGTGCGTCCTAAACCATTGAACGAACTTATTTCTGTACGGTGTGCCACCGTATAAATTGCACCCGCACACATAAACAAAGTAATCTTGCCCCATGCATGCATGATAATTTGTATACCGCCGCCAACGATCGCAAAGGATGTCGCTAGCATGGCACCAAGGGTAATATAGGCCAGTTGGCTGATAGTAGAATAAGCGAGGCGCGCTTTGAGATTATCTTTGCGCAAAGCAATGATCGAGGCCAAAACGATTGATATAGCGGCTATCCAGACCAACATCGTACTGGCAGGCGTTTTACTCATGAGGTCGGGGCCAAATATATAGACCGTGACCTTCAGCATGGTGAACACACCTGCTTTCACCACGGCCACCGCATGTAAAAGCGCACTAACCGGGGTCGGCGCAACCATAGCATTGGGCAACCAAGGATGGATGGGCATCAAGGCCGCTTTACCGATACCAAATGCAAACAAGAACAACARTATGCCAGCGGCCGTAGTCGAGAAGCCCGCAGGGAAGATGCCGCCGACTTGGAAATCCGTGGTACCAGCAAGAACATGTGTTCCCATCACTGCGGGTAGAAGAAGACCAAGCGATGTTGCCATCAAAACCAGTAGGTATATCCGTCCGCCTTTTTTGGCCTTGGCATCCCCTTTGTGGGTAACGAGCGGGAAGGTAGACAAGGTCAAAATTTCGTAAAACACGAACAGCGTGATGAGGTTAGCCGCGCTAGCGATGCCCATAACGGCAGCTATTGCGATCGCTACACATGTGTAAAACCTTGTCTGGTTTTTCTCTTTATTGCCGCGCATATAGCCAATGGTAAACACCGTATTGACCAACCAAAGCGAACTGGCAATAGCAGCGAATATTGCGCCCAAAGGCTCTAGTTTTAGTTTAAGTTCAAAGCTTCCTGCAAACTGTATCAAGAACAGTTCAGGACGGTTATCCGGAGACTTTCCTACATAACAAACCAGCCAAATCACGACGCTCAGCAAAGAAACAGCAGCTATTATAGAAACACTTTCACGCACATTTTGCCAGCGACCGACCAGCGGTATGAGCACGGCCGCACAGGCCGGGATCAGCATTATTAGGATAAGAGCCAATTCCGCCGTCATATCAATGACCTCCATCTACAGTGGGCAAAGTGGGCAAAGTGGGCACAACAGGCACAACATCGTGAGCGCCCGGAATAACCGTATTGGGGCCGGCATCTAATACATGCGCCGCCGCTTCGGCCAGCGAGGTCGTCCATTCTGCATTAATCCCAAAAGCAACCGAGGCAAGCGCCATAATCCAAAGCGGAATGAGCATGGTATAGGGGGCTTCGTTGCGTACGGCGGGTTTGCCATTAATTTCAGGTACTGACTGAAAATAGGCTTGTTCAATGATACGGCCAATATAAATGATGGCGAGAATAGAGGTTACAACAATAACACCTATGGCCCACCACCATCCGTTTTCAGCCGCCGCGCGCACCAGTGTTAATTTCGAGACAAATCCGGCTGTCCCGGGGACACCGATCAATGATATCCCTGCCACGGTAAATCCTGCCATAGTCCACGGCATGGTTTTGCCGAGCCCGCGCATATCAGAAACTTGGGTAATACCGAACCGGTACCAGAACGCGCCTGCGGCAATAAACAATGCGCCTTTCATCATAGCGTGGTTGAGCATGTGCAAATATCCGGCAGTCAGTCCAAGCGTTGTCGCCATGCCAATACCGAGCAACATATACCCTACCTGCGCCACAGAAGAATAGGCCAGAACACGCCTCAGATCGTTTTGGAAAATGGCTTGCAAGCTAGCCGCCAACATACCCAAAATCCCCATACCCGCCAAAAGTATCATCAAAGCGGTCGCTATAAAATCCCAACTTGGATCAAAGACCGTAAAGGTAAAGCGCAGGAGTAGATACAGTGCTGCCTTGGTCGCCGTGGCGGCTAGGAAAGCGGTAAAGAAACTCGGTGCATAGGCATAGGCCCCCGGCAACCACATGTGCAAAGGGAACATAGCCAGTTTCAGCCCCAGCCCGATAACAATAAACGCGAATGCCAGTTGCACGACCCGATCATTAGGCCCGATATCCTGTAACACACGGGCGATATCCATCATGTTTAGTGTCCCCGTCTGCATATAGAGAAACCCGATGCCAATAACGAAGAACGTCGCACCAATGCTGCCCATAATCAGATAATTAAAACTGGAGGTCAAAGCACGGCGATCACGGCTCGCCCCCATACCCACCAACACATAAGTTGAAATGCTGGAGACCTCGAGGAACACAAATACGTTAAACGCATCTGCGGTTACCACCATGCCCAAAAGACCCGCGAAACTGATGAGGAAAGCCGCGTAAAACGGCCCACTTTTCTTGGGTTCAACCTCTGCCGCCACACTTGGTAGGGCATAAATTGTGCATAAAAATGCCATAACAGAGATCAAAAGCAGGATCGGTGCATTCAGACCGTCCACATAATACCCTATGCCTAAAGGCGGTTGCCAGCCCCCCATATTGTAATGGATGGGGCCGTGGGATATGACCTGCAATAGCAATCCCAAAGATGTAAATACACAAAGAGCCGTAACAGCCAGAACKGTAGCCCAAGCTATTTTAGCATGCGTATTCAGTGCCGTTAGGACTGCCAATATCAAGGGCACAACGACAAGTGATGCGGCGCCGTGGGTTAAAATCCACTCGGGGAAAATGGTTAAGAAAAGAGATATTATTTGCATTATTCAGCCGCCCCTTCCGAATTGATCGCATAATCAAGAGCGTCGATTTCGTCTTCTTCTATCGTGCCGTAGGCTTCACGAATGCGGACAACCAAGGCCAAACCAATGGCCAATGTCGCCACGCCGACTACAATGGCCGTTAGGATCAACACATGGGGCAACGGGTTAGAATAAATAACGTCTGCGGCCTGATGCGCGCCGTCAACCACTGCATCATGACCACCGCTCGCGGCACTTGAAGCACTTGAGGCACTTGAAACACCGTGCAAATCTTCTTCGGCGATGATTGGCGGTTGACCACCGCTGACTTTACCCATGCTGATATACAGCAAAAAGACAGAGGTTTGAAATACCGACAGTCCGACCAGTTTCTTGATCATATTATTGGATGCAAAAACCACATAAAGCCCGACCATCATCAAAACAATGACAACGGCAAAATTAAAATGTTCGAACAACTCGCTCATTACCAGTCCTCATCCGTCAATTCAGGTGTACGCGATCCAAAAGCATAAAATATCGCGACCATAGCGCTTGCCACCGTACACAACACACCAAGCTCAACTGCGAATATGCCCCAATGTTGACCAGCAGCATGGGTGCTTTCAGGTGCAAAGACAGTATAATTCAAGAACTCACCACCGAGTACCCATGTAGCCACTCCGGTGCCGCCGTAAATCAAAACACCTAATGTCATGCCGACACGCACCCAAGACGGCGGCACAGCGCGCTTAGCCTCGTCGAGGCCAAAAATCAGTGCATAGAGAATAATTGCAGACGCAAATATCACGCCCGCCTGAAACCCACCGCCCGGGCCGAAATCACCGTGAAACTGTACATAAAGTGCAAACAGCGCAATCAGCGGTATGAGTAATTTTGAGACGACCCGAAGAATTACATGAGGGCTCATGATTTACCTCCCTCATTGCTATCAGTATTGCTATTAGCGTTGTTGCCAACATTTTGGCCATTCGGCAGCGCGCGCCATTTACCKGCATTGCCGTTCAGNCCGAGCAAGAGCAAAATACCGAGCCCCGCCATATAGATAACGACAACCTCGCCGAATGTATCGTACCCGCGAAAACTGGCCAAAACGGCGGTCACAACATTGGGCAAAATAATGTCGTTCTTAGTTGCTGCAATATAATCAAAACCTACATATGCATTGGCTGCAGAATGCGCATCACCAAATGCCGGCATATCGCTAACGGCGTACAACAAGGCCAATCCAGTAACTGTCACAATGAACAATGATCCTAGTTGTTTTTGCAGATCAACGGGCTTTGCTTCCCGCTCGGTCAACAGCATAGCGCCGAGCATAAGCACAGTGGAAATCCCTGCTCCAACGGCAGCTTCGGTAAAGGCTACATCCACCGCGTCCAAGGAGACAAACCAAGCGGCGGACAGTAATGAATACACGCCTTGCAACATAACAATAGCAAAGAGCGAGCGCAGGCGTACAACCGCAAATGCTACGACCAAGAGCATGGCTAGCAAGCCCATATCGAGAATTAATGTCGGCGGAATATTGCTCATTACTTCGCTTTCTTCTTTGCTCTAGGTTTCGTCTTTGGTTTCGTCTTAGCCTTAGCTVTCGATTTTGGCTTGGCTCTCGATTTTGGCTTGGCTTTTATTGGCGGCGTTTCACCAGGCACAGGTGCGCGGTATTTACCCAACTTTGGTTTAAGCTTGGCATGGTGGGCTGCACCGACAACGGCGTGGGTCGCCGTCGGGCTGGTCAAAAATAATAAAAACGCAATCAAGGCCAACTTTAAACTGGTTTGCGAGAAACCCGCTTGCACCATAAGCCCAAGAAGTATCATCTCGGCACCCAGTGTGTCTGTCATACCAGCTGCATGCATGCGCGTGTAAAAATCCGGCAACCGCAAAACACCTACCGCGCCCGCAATAACAAAAAACACGCCGCCAATCATTAAAATCGCGCTTAAAGAAAACTGGCCCCACTGGAGAAATTCAGCGCTCACGATGCCTTCTCCTTTGAGGTATCGCCCACCCCCTTAGATACATGTTCCATAGAAACATCAAGCGCGCTATAGCGGAAAAATTTCAACACAGCGATCGTAGCAATAAAGTTCATCAAGGCATAAAGAATAGCAATATCAATGCCGTCCTGACGYCCWATAATCAAAGAGAATACGGCCAAAAATAATACCGTTTTAGTGCCAAAGGAATTRACCGCCAAAACRCGGTCATACARKGTMGGCCCGCTGAGCAACCGGCCAAGCAACAACGCCATGCCTATCAGCAAAAACATCGCAGAACCGACATTCAAATAATACAAAGCCGCTTCCATTTATGATTTTCCTCGCGCCGAAGCGTCTTGTTTTATATTATCTTGCATGGGATCATTGACGGCTCGCCCTGCCCGCTCACCCATTTCGGCAAACCCRCCWGCGGCWGTCATTTCTGACAAGAGTGCATGCACAAGTATTGTGTCATCACACATTTCAACAGCAATAGTGCCGGGTGTCAACGTAATTGAATTAGCAAAGGTCACGCGCCCCAAGTCCGTAGACTGCTGCATAGGAACCTTGGTGATTTTGGGGGAAATTTCCATATTCGGACTGAGCACCGCTTTGACCACAGCCATATTGGCCTTGATTATCTCGATAAATAACCAGACAAAATAACCGAGTGCTTTAACATTTAAA
This sequence comes from Robiginitomaculum sp., assembly GCA_002732685.1. Next base: position 24,712 of record NVRS01000010.1, on the reverse strand, counting down.
TAAGGCGCAGTTTCCACATCCAGAATTTTCATCCGAACAGAAAGGCCAAGTACAGTTAATATGGATATTCCGCCCATAATAAGGAGAACTGGATTATGCACATAGCCTGACAACATGAGCCAGTAAGCACCCAAAATAACCAGCAAAACTAGCGCCGATCTGATCATAATCTCTGTTCCTTCCCCAAATTATGGAGAAAGCATAGCGACAATATTAGGATAGGCCAAGCATTACCGGAAACATTTTTGTAAAAAAAATCTTGACTTGCAGGAAAGTTTATCAATGATTCCCAAACACCAATGCGGCGGTGACAGCAGCAGTACCAAACTCTTCCTCGCCCGGCACAACACCGCGCTTGATATATTGAAGTACTTCCGGTGTTAGAGATGATGTCAGCGACCAATTCCAATACCGCAGAACCGTTTGCGCACTGTCAGTAGAAATAGCATCATATACTTTCACGGCTTCTTCAAGAAATGGATTTGGTGACCCGTCGTGCATTGTTTCGGGCCGCTTCAAAGCGCGCCATAATTTATAAATATGCTGACGGCGCAACCCCGGCGCTTTACATAAAATAGCCAAAGCCTCACCAGTTTTATCAGACAGTATTTGTGCTCCAGTTGCAGGTTTAACACCCGCAATATAAGAAATTTCATCGGCAAGCTCCCTGGTCATACCAACTTGCTCAGCTTCATCAACTGCTGCTTCAAGGGATGAAAATTTCGACCGCGCCAAAGCTGCTCTATTACGCTGTCGCCGCTCAATAAATTGCAAGGCTTGACGCGCCGCAGGATCATTCCACCCCTCTGCAGCAGCTTGCGGGTATAGATCCGCGCAACTTTGCTGCAGAACTGACCGCGAAACACCAAAACGATTTAAAATTATTTTTCTATTTTTGGCATCAGCCCACCAAAACATTGTGAGACCGTGAGCTGGACGCGTTTCAACGCGTTTTGCCAATAAACTAACATAAGGCTGATATTGACGCGAAACCGCCAAAATGCGCTGCAATGCCGTTTCAGAAAAATTGGCACCTTTGTTTTTTAGAAGCGTTTCAACAACATCCTCTTCAAGAAACTCAGCCAATACATCCACCACGGCATCAGAAATATAGCGTCGTTGTGCCATCATGAGGCGGTGTTCGGTCTTAACTTTTCTAGCAATTTGAATAAGGTCTGAATCTGTCAAACTTTTACTGTTTTCCAACACATGTTTAGCGACTTCAATTTTGTCTTTGGCAAGAATGACTAAAATAGTTCGCGGTGCTTCGTTGAGCATAACCAAGCGTTTGGCAACACTGGCGCGCAATTTCAAATCCGCATCACGCAACATCTCCACCAACACATCACCTGCCATATGGCGTTCTTGMGGTGGGAGTTGACTGGCCGGKATGCATATTACATCCGACAAACGTTTTGCCARMGAACTCCGTACAGTGCTTATTGGCACTGCTTGTGTTTCTGCTTGTTCCGTCAGATCAAGTGCTGGCTCTTCAAGTGCTAACACTGGTGCCGGCTCTTGCGGGATATCATGTTGCAATACTGTAGTTGACATAATTGGCCTTTGATCCACATAGATTCTCTGAAAGCCTAGTGACATTCTATTAACCAAGTGTATATGAGCACACACTTATTTTGATACCCACCGARAGTAATTTATGCCATTTTCACRCAGTAAAACARCACCGCCAACAGCCGAAAAAAGGCCGCAGACCAYCRYACAATTGGGGCGYGAAAGGCACGATAATTACGCATGGCTCAAAGACGCAAATTGGCGCAAGGTTATGGACGATCCAAGCCTGCTGGACGCGGATATAAGAGCATATCTGGAAGCAGAAAACGCTTACACTGAAACCTTGATGACAAATTCAAAAGACCTGCAAACCCAAATTTTCGCAGAAATGAAAGGCCGCATTAAAGACGATGACAGTACGGTACCTGCCCCGGACGGCCCGTGGGCCTATGCACACCGTTACCGTCCCGGCGACCAACACGGCGAATACTACCGCACGAAAAGGGACGATATAGACGGCGCTGACAGCAAAGGCGAAACGTTACTCGACGCTGATGCTTTGGCTTTACAATCAAAAAAACAGGGGTTTTCATTTTTCGATATAGGGTGTCTCAGTCATTCAGACGACCATAAGTACTTGGCTTATGCAATCGATGTACAAGGCGCAGAGCGTTACGATATCATTGTGCTGGATTTGCAAACCGGAATGCCTGTTGGCAAGCCGATTGAAAATACCGCAGGAGATTTGGTTTGGGCTGATGATGAGGCACATAACAGCCTGACCTTATTTTGGGTTGAACGCGACGAGAATAACCGCCCCAGCAAAGTCTGGCGCAAAAATATTTTGGACGACAGTGCCAGCCCCGTCGTAGTTTACGAAGAACCAGACGCAGGATTTTTTATCTCTTTGGGCGGCAGTGATACGGGCGACTATGTCGAGATAAATTGCCACGACCATACAAGTGCAGAAACCTGGATTATACCTGCCAAGACGCCCGAAATTGCACCCCTATGCGCCGAACCACGTCAGCGCGATAGGGAATATGATTTACATGACCACGCAGATGATTTTTATGTTTTAACCAATGCAACCACTGAAAATGGAGAGAGGGCAACAGATTTCAAAATTATGCGCACCAAGATAGCGCAACCCGGTGCAAAACACTGGCAGGAATTTATTGCCCATACCCCAGGCACTCTAATTCTCGGCATCGAAACTTATAAGGGATACCTAGTCAGGCTGGAGCGTATCAATGCCCTGCCGCGCATTGTTATTCGCGACTTAGGCACAGGCACGGAAAATACGATTGCATTTAATGAAGACGCTTATGCGCTTGGCCTTATGGGCGGGTATGAGTTTGACACAAAATGGCTTCGCTTTGTCTATTCTTCCCCGACCACGCCGCGTCAAATTTTCGACTACAACATGGAAACAGGTGAACGGATTTTGCGTAAGACCATGGAAATTCCGTCCGGTCATAATCCTGAAGATTACATGACCAAGCGCATCCAGATTAAAGCCCGCGACGGTGAAAGCATTCCTGTCACTCTGATCATGCGTGCAGATTTCAAGCAAGACGGCAAAGCCCCGTGTCTGCTTTATGGGTACGGCTCTTACGGTATCACTATTCCGGCCGGATTTCGCACCAATTTATTGTCACTCATCGACAGAGGCTTCGTTTATGCCATTGCTCATGTTCGCGGCAGCAAAGCCAAGGGCTATGACTGGTACACCAAAGGAAAATTAGCCACCAAACAAGCCACATTCGACGATTTCGTTGATGTAGGGCGCGGGCTTGTGGACGGGAACTACACAAGCSAAGGCCACATCATTGCCCACGGCGGCTCGGCGGGCGGACTACTTGTCGGCGCAGCTCTCAACCAAGCACCCGAATTATTTGGCGCTATAATTGCTGCCGTACCGTTTGTAGATGTACTCAACACAATGAGCGACAAGAGCCTACCTCTAACGCCGCCTGAATGGCCGGAATGGGGCAACCCACTGGTCGACAAAGACGCCTACGACACCATTGCCAGCTATTGTCCTTACACCAATACTAAAGACGCCAACTATCCGCCTATCCTGATTACGGCAGGCTTAACCGACCCGCGCGTGACATATTGGGAGCCGGCAAAATGGACGGCCAAACTGCGTGACCACCAAAAAGGTACCGCACCCATCATGCTAAAAACCAACATGGACGCTGGCCACCAAGGCGAGCCCGGGCGCTATGACAGCTTGAAAGAAACCGCATTTGAATACGCCTTTGCGGTGAAAATAGCCGAAGACTTTTGATTGCGTACTGCTTTCACTCTCTTCCTACCGACAATTCCCACCTAACCATTTTACAACGTCACTGGTTAGCGCCAGCCTAGTCCACGAATAGGAATGATCACCTTCAAATATTTTGTGGGTCAGGTTTACGTCTGGCTGCGCYTCAAATGCACCCACCARAGCTTTGTGATATATGCTCGGCGGCAACACAGTATCGCCTTTGGCCGCRCTKAGGTAGACATTGCGGCCAGCAAATTTWYCYGCCTGCTTTGCGACTGCAAAYGCCTCTGCATTATCTTCTATTTCCTCAAGCAGCCGTTTACCGSTTGTCCCTTTRAGAGGGCCGCKTCCTAACAAATGTTCGCCGTCTACATAAGCAGAGAACCCAGCGCGGGCTTGCGCGGCCGCGTCGCCCGCAAACATACCACCGCGAATACCGTAATCTGCTGGCGATAGTCCAGCCACACAACCAACATTTTCGTCCTGTGCCCCAGCCGCCAAAGCTGCAAATCCGCCCATTGAATGCCCAATAAATGTTATGTGCTTTGGGTCTATACGGTACTGAGCGACACTGTCCGCGCTGCGCACAAACGCACTGGCGGCACGTGCATCTTCGACCACATGGGTCATGGAGAAATCACCTTCACTGCCCCATGCGCCTCTATAGTGGAAAAATAACACATTGAAGCCGGCTCGGCGAATGGCCTGCGCAAGATCGAGGTTTTTCTCGTAACCCGGAAAGCCGTGCAACATGATAACGGTCGGGTGCGGCCCCGCCCCATTTGCCAGATAAAAATGCCCGTTTAGCGCACTACCGTGACTAGTAAAATCAAGTTCAACTGCCGTTGGTGGATGTTCTGCATCAATGGAAACCGGATCGGTTGTCACGGGGTCTGTGCTGTCGTCCGAAGATGTATGATCGGAAATAATGACCCATTCACCGTCTTGTTTATTGAGTAAAAGTGTAAACAGCCCGCCCGGTTTATCCTGTGCACGGGTCAGCTCCCACCGGCCGAAAACTTGCGCAAAATCAGGTGACAAAACTTTGACTTCCAGATTTTGAAAAGCCAGCGTGCCCATAGTTGCTTTATCGGGATAGCGGKTTTTATATCCGTCCAAAGTCGCTTGCCAACCCCTATTTATTTTCCCGCCCGAAGCAAAACGGAGCTCTTCTGTGGCCAAGTAATAAGACATAAATCCGTCAATATCACCTGCGTTCCAAGCCGTATCTTGCGYCTGTAGCATCTGAATAATATCGGTTTTTATTGCGGCTTTATTGAAATCTTTTTGCCCCGTACATCCCGCTAAAGCCCCYGCTAAARCCCCCGCTAAAGCYAAAGCCCCTATGGCCAGCGTAGTCCCTATGATTKTTCGCATAATCCCCTCTTATAATTTAAACTAATGCTGCAATTGCAGCCAAGCTTTTCATGTCYAGTCCCGCACCGCCGATGAGCGCGCCCGCTACATCTTTCAGCGCCAGAATTTCTTTGGCATTTTCTGGTTTGACAGATCCCCCGTACAATATCTGGATTTTATCGGCAATTTTCGCCCCAAAGCGTGTGGTCAGGCAGCCGCGTATATGGTCATGAATAGTGGCTATGTCTTCTATGGTCGGGGTCAAGCCTGTACCGATAGCCCAAACGGGCTCATAGGCAATGACCAAGTTACGACCGTCCGCGTCTGCAGGAATTGACCCGGCCARCTGACTSCCGACAACTTCTTCAGCATGTCCGGCTTCGCGCTCAGCACGACTTTCGCCGACACAGACAATTGGCTTTAGTCCGGCTTTTTGCACCGCACTGGTTTTGGCCGCTACCCAGCCATCCGTATCGCCGAAACTTGCCCGACGTTCCGARTGGCCGAGAATAACATACGTCGCRCCGGTTTCTGCTACCATGGCGGCGCTCAACTCCCCAGTATAAGCGCCTGTAGCCTGATCATGACAATTCTGCGCACCTACGGAAATATCCAAGCCTTCACTCGCACGGGCCAKAGCTTCCAGCATATGGGCGGGCGGGCACAACAATATGTTGATATTCTTACTTTTGGCCGGAAACAACGCCCGAAATTCAGCCGGTTTTTGCACCCAGGACAAATTTCCATGCATTTTCCAGTTGGCTGCTATCAAAGTCTTCATATTGTTACCCGTATCTACTTTTTTTCAGACGATAGAGTGTTTAAGAGTTTACGCCTACCCCCTATATAGGTATTGCTATGTTCATGCCGTTTGGCGCCCAATAAGAAAAGCATTATTAAAGGTAAATTATGTCGCAGTCTATTTTTGGATCTTTCAAAAAAGTTTTTGTTGGGTTTTTCTTTGTACTCCTTGTGGGCATGTTGCTCATCGGCTTGTCCATGTTTGGTGTGACCGATGCCTTTACTTCCCAATCCAAAGATGCCGCCGCTACAGTGGGTGAAGAAAAAATCACACTGCGCGAGTTTGATAGTTTTTTCCAACGCCAGCTTAGCGAAATTAACAAAGGTGCTCCAGAGCGCCTAACAACCAAACAAGCTTATCAACGTGGTTTGCACGGCCAAGTCCTCAACACCTTGATAACTGAAAAATTGATACAGATTGACGCAAAAGATCTCGGGGTGGCTGTCAATACGCGCGACGCCATTGAATTGATGGAGAATCTGGAAGTCTTTAACAATGAAATTACCGGCAAATTGGACCAAAATAAAATACTGGAAGTTTTGTCCCGTATTGACCGCAATAAGTCTGCAAAAGAATTAGAGGCAGATGTCCACAACCAAATCCGCCGCGACCAGACTTTGGATAGTCTAAAAGCCGGTCTGGTTGTCCCGAWTTTATTCGCCGACCAACAATATAAATTCATGACCGAGCAACGCACAGCCAAAATATTACGCTTGAGCCGGGATGCTATCACTGCACCCGCCGATCCGAGCGACGAAGAATTACAAGCCTTTATCAAAGACAGGCCCACAGGATATATAGCACCAGAGTACCGCCGTTTTACTTTGCTGCGTATGGAGTTGGAAAACGTATTGCCAGACGTTGAGGTTAGCGAAGAAGAGATTAAAAAACAATTTGAATACAAAATTAAAGCCGGACAATTGGGCACGCCTGAAACCCGTTCCTACCAACAATTGGTCGCCGCCGACAAAACCCAGGCTGATGCAATAACAGCGGCAATAAACGGGGGTAAGAGCATAGATGCGGCCATAGCTGAATTTTCTTTAGAAGCACCTCTTGTCTATGACAATGCCCTGCCCGGCGCCAGTAGTGACCCAACAGCAGGTGAAGCTGCATTTGAAATGGAATTTGGCACAAACGGTATTACTGCCCAGACGGTTGCCAGTAGCTTTGGTAGCTGGTTCAGCGTGGTTCTTACTGGTATCACTCCAAAAACCATTCCCGATATGGAAGCTGAACGGGCAAACTTAATCAACGAGCTTCAAACCAACAAAGCCAAGCAAGTTCTTTACGATGCCTCTAAGGCCATCCAAGACGGCATATCCGAGGATAGTTTGACCTTGGAAGAAGCAGGCTTGGTAAGCGGTATTTCTGTGGCCAGCTACGATTTTATTTCGCGGCTCGGCAAAACCGAAAATGGTCAAAAACTAGAGGGTTTATCCTTTGCACTAGGCGTGGCGACTGATGATTTGTTGTTGAAAGAAATCTTCATAGCCGACCCCGGATTTGACGGCGATGTGTTTGAAACAACTGCGGGCGGTATTGCTGCTATCCGTGTCGACCAAATCAAAGAAAGCGCACCGCGCCCTTTCGCCGATGTTCGCGAACAAGCCCTAGCCGCATGGCATCTTAAAAAAGCTGATGAAGCTTTAGCCGTTTTGTCTAATGACTTGGTAAGCAGAGCCTCCGCAGGAGAGAGCCTTGAAGATTTGGCCAAAGAAACTGGAGATGGTGCTGAGGTAATCGAGACACAAATGATACGCGCATCGCGTACACCGGGTCTTGGCAATCAGGTAATTGTCCGACTGTTTGAGGCACGCATAGGCCAGACTGTACGCGGTGTGGCCGCCAATGGCCTTGACCGGGTTATTGGACAGGTTGTTACVATTACACCCAACGCCGACCCTATCATARGTGCCATCACAGATACCTTGAGCGAACAGGCAAGAGAGGCGATCAATGCAGATATCCAACAAGCTTATCATGCAGCGATTTTGGCAGAAAATCCGGCACAAACTTTGGTCGCCAACATCGAGAGAACCCTCGGTGTTGATCAGTAAACATGAATGTGCCCTGTGAATCCTGAATTGAATCCTGAACTCAACCCATGCTTTGACGGCTTTGCGGCAACCTACAAAAAAGGCCAACCGCAAATAGTCTGGATGCGTCTGATCAATGATCTCGACACACCAGTTTCAGCATTCTTGAAACTAGCGACAGATAAGCCGTACGCTTTCTTATTCGAATCCGTTCAAGGCGGCGAACAAAGGGGCCGTTATTCCGTACTCGGTTATGCACCAGATCTAATTTGGCGGGTGCGCGGGGATGATTGCGAGATGTCCGTTGACGGCGGCGCATTTAAAACCCTGAGCGACAAACCTATAGACAGTTTGCGGAAAATTCAGGCAAGTACCAAAGTTGATATCCCGGACGAACTCCCCCCAATGGCTGCGGGCTTATTTGGTTATCTCGGCTATGATATGATCCGTCAGGTCGAACACCTACCGAGCGACAATCCAGACCCGATCAACACACCTGATGCAATCATGACCCGCCCAACTATCATTGCAATTTTCGATCAAATTGCCCAAGAAGTGATATTGACCACAACTGTGCGGCCAAGCGCGAAACTATCTGCAAAAGACGCGTACACAGTTGCCGAAGAACGGCTCATGGAGGCGGCCAGCGCACTGGAGAGCGGCACATTACCGCTGCGCCATCAACACGTTACACGCGATATTCACGCGCCTAGCGGTGGTATAGCACAAGCGGACTTTGCCAAAAAAGTCAAAGCGGCTCAAGATTATATCAAAGCTGGGGATATTTTTCAGGTGGTATTAGGACAGCGCTTCGAAGCMCCKCTACCAGARCCRCCATTTGCGCTCTACCGTGCACTGCGCCGCCTCAATCCGTCGCCGTTTTTATATTATCTAAACTTTGACGACCATGCGGTTGTTGGCTCCAGCCCTGAAATTTTGGTRMGGCTTAGAGACGAAACKGTCACTATCCGCCCCATAGCTGGCACCAGASYGCGCGGGAAAACACCKGCTGAAGACAAAGCGCTGGAACTGGATTTATTGGCCGACGAAAAAGAAATGGCAGAGCATTTGATGTTGCTCGATTTAGGACGCAACGATATGGGCCGTGTTGCCAAACCCGGTACGATTAAAGTYACGGAGCGCTCTATTGTCGAGCGTTATTCCCACGTCATGCACATTGTCTCCAATGTTGAAGGCCAAGTCGCAGATGGTCTGGATGCAATCGATTGCTTATTTGCAGGTTTCCCGGCAGGCACGGTGAGCGGTGCGCCTAAAGTCCGTGCTATGGAAATTATTGATGAATTAGAAGACGAAAAGCGCGGGATTTATGCCGGTGCAGTTGGTTATATTTCTGCTAGCGGTGATATGGATACGGCCATTGCTCTGCGTACTGCCGTGGTTAAAGACGGGGTCATGCATGTACGCGCTGGTGCCGGAATAGTTCTGGATAGCAATCCTAAATCCGAATTTGAAGAATGCCGCAACAAAGCCATGGCGTTGTTCTCGGCGGCTGAACACGCCCCCTATTTTAATAGAAATTAAGGATTTTAACAGGAATTGATATGCTGCTGATAATAGATAATTATGACAGCTTCACCTATAATTTGGTGCATTACGCTCAAGAATTAGGCGCGGACACCCATGTCATACGCAACGACATTATGAGTGCTGCTGACGCGTTGGCGCTAAAGCCCGAAGGCGTCATCATTTCGCCCGGCCCCAAGACACCTGACGAGGCCGGTATGTGTTTGGAATTTCTAAAAATTGCGCCAGACGCGCTACCGATTTTTGGTGTTTGTCTTGGCTTGCAAGCCATAGGCCAAGCCTTTGGCGGCAAGGTTATTTGTGCAAAAACTATTATGCACGGCAAAGTCTCACCTGTTGTCCACGACGGTACGGGTGTGCTGGCGGACATCCCCTCACCGTTCAAYGCGACCCGCTATCATTCGTTAGCGCTGGACAAGGACAGCCTGCCAGAATGTTTGRTCGTCAACGGCACGACTGCCGACGGCGAGATTATGAGCGCTCGCCATAAAACCCGCCCCATACACGGCGTACAGTTCCATCCAGAGTCCATCGCGTCCGAACACGGTCACGACATWATCGAAAATTTCCTCCGCATAGCAGGCATAAAATGACAGACATTTTCAAATCAACCTTTGAAACCATGATCAGTGGTCGCATGTCCGACGATGATATCTGCTTCTATCTTAAAGAATGGGAAGATAAGGGTATATCAGGCGAACAACTAGAAGCCGCCGCCAGAGTATTGCGCCTCCGCATGACATCTGTGAACGCACCAGAAGGCGCAATGGACATTGTCGGCACAGGCGGCGACGGGCTTAAGACTTATAATATTTCAACCGCCGTGGCTTTTGTGGTTGCAGGTGCAGGCGTACCCGTAGCCAAGCACGGCAACCGAGCGGTGTCTTCAAAATCAGGTGCATCTGATGTACTGGGCGAGCTCGGGGTAAAACTTGACATATCCCCTGAGCAAACCGAGGCCTGTATTCGTGAAGCCGGGGTCGGGTTTTTGTTTGCGCCCAACCACCACAAAGCCATGGGCAATGTAGCAGCAGCRCGGGCAAAACTWGGAACGCGCAGCATCTTCAACCGGCTTGGCCCTCTGTGTAATCCGGCCTCGGTTCAACATTATTTGCTCGGCGTTTATGAAGACAGCCTTCGGGATGTATATGCACAAGCCTTGATCGGGCTCGGCGTTAAACGCGCTCTGATTGTTCGCGGCTGCGACGGTATGGACGAAATTACCACCACAAGGGCAACCATGATAACCGAGGTTAATGGTAAAACCATACACCAGCATAAAATCACGCCTGAGAAGTTTGATCTGTCGCGCGTGCCTTTGGCTGAACTCGAGGGCGGAAATGCAAAGGAAAATGCTGGTGCTTTAAAGGATATTCTCTACGGCGAGCAAAATGCCTATAGTGATATTGTTGCCCTAAACGCAGGCGCAGCTTTATATGCATCCGAGACGGCTCTATCCATTGAGCAAGGTATAAGCATGGCCAGGCAATCTATTGGCTCTGGTGCAGCGCTAAATGCGTTATCACGTTTGGTCGAGGTTTCTAATGCCCAAAAATAAAGATGACGTTTTAAAAAAAATTGCCGCCTATAAACGCGGTGAAGTAGCACCCCTGCACGCGCAGCGCAGCCAGTTGGAAATGTTAGCGKCAACCCAGCCGGAACCRCGCGGGTTTACAAATGCACTTAAATCCGCYGCCKCTACTGGCCCTGCYTTGATCGCCGAAATAAAAAAAGCAAGCCCGTCCAAGGGCCTTATCCGTGAAAGTTTCGAGCCAACCAAAATTGCCCGCGCCTATACGGACGGCGGCGCGGCATGTCTATCCGTGCTGACCGACGCGCCTAGTTTCCAAGGCTCGCTGTTATATCTCAAGCAAGCCCGTGCCATTTCGCCCCTGCCCGCCCTGCGCAAAGATTTCATGATTGACCCCATTCAAATTATTGAAAGCCGCGCTTACGGGGCCGATGCTATTTTGATCATCATGGCCATGGTCAGTGATCAATTGGCCAGCGCATTGCTGGACGAAACAAACCGCCTCGGCATGGACGCTTTGGTCGAAATCCATACGGCAACTGAACTGAAACGCGCGGTTAAGCTCGGTGCTAAACTCATCGGCATCAATAACCGCAATTTAAAGACTTTCAAAACCAGTTTGGACACCTTCAAACGCCTAGCACCCCAAGCGCCAGCGGGTACATTCTTAGTAGCAGAAAGCGGTATCAACACACCAGATGATATTCTCGACCTTACCAAGCACGGCGCTCAGGCATTCCTTGTCGGCGAAAGTTTAATGCGCCAAGACGACGTGAAGCTGGCAACAAGGCGATTGTTGGGCATGCTAAGGGAGCTTAACTCAAAGTCTTTGCAGAAATTTTAATTGTAAAATTGGGCTTTTGGTGTTATATTGCATATAAATAATATAAAACTAGAGTCAGAAAATGAAGATTAAAAGAAACGAAACAGGTAATAAAGAAAAATTGCGGCGGAGCCGCGACGGAAATTATTATTTGTTGAATGATGGGCGAAGAATCATCGTCCCACCTTCAGGCGGAAATTTCTCCAAACGGCAAATTGAGCGAGCTGTACGCATTGTTGTCCGGCGACGTGAAGAGGCCAATGCAAATTGAGCATTCCCTATGCTAAATCTGTATTTATAAATTGCCCATTTACAGAAGATTACGGGGCGATGTTCAGAGCCTTGGTCTTCACGGTTGTCGACTGCGGATATCGACCACGGTGTGCTTTAGAAATTGTCGATAGCGGCCAAATTCGCCTCCAAAAGATAGAGACCCTTATTGAACAATCAAAATATGGTATCCATGATCTGTCTAATATGGCGCTTGACGAATCAAGCGGATTACCACGCTTTAATATGCCTTTAGAATTGGGGCTTTTTCTGGGAGCAAAAAGATTTGGTGAGGGGCGGCAAAAGCAAAAGCGCTTGGTGATACTTGACACGAACAAGTACCGTTACCAACAGTCCATTTCAGATATTGCAGGTCAAGACATCCAATGTCATACGGGTGATCCACTTAAAGCCATCCGGTGTGTGCGCAACTGGTTGCAAACTGTTTCACGCAGAAAAACCATAGATGGTGCCATGCACATTGTGAGCCGTTATAAAGAATATGAATCAGCACTGCCAGAAATATGTACAGAATTACGGTTTGATTTTGACGATCTTACCTTCAATGATTTATGGGAAACAATGGTATTCCGGCAATTGATTTAACACCGTTTCAGCCGCACCACACTTTCGTGCAACACTTGTAGAAACTTTGACCTGTCCGCGCCCGTAAAGGGAGGCGGACCGCCTATATTCTCGCTACCTGCACCTGCGCGTAAATCAACCATGATTGCGCGCACGGCTATGGCCGAGCCTATACTATCATTGGTGAAAGGCTTACCGTTTGGTGCGATGGTCACCGCGCCCGCATTTAAGCAACGTTCGGCCAGTAAAATATCTGCTGTGATGACGATGCTTTTACCGTCCGCCCTCTCGGCAATATAATCATCTGCCGCATCGAAACTATCATTGACAATGATAAGCGAAATCAGCGTGTGCTGTAAGACCCGCAAAAACGAATTGCTGACTACGATTACAGGCACATTATGGCGCAGCGCAACTTTATAGGTTTCCTCGCGCACCGGGCAGGCGTCTGCATCTATATAGATAGTCGTCGACATAGTTTTCCTTCTTTGTGTCTTGTCTAGCAAGGTACGCCCAATTGTCGAGTGCATGATTTGTTCTTGACGCAGATGCGGAACAGGACTAGAACAAACATAAAGTGAACATTGATTCGAAGCCAATATTATTTGGCGTACCTTTATGAAGGAATTTGATATGCTGACCCAAAAACAACACGACCTTTTGATCTTCATTGATAAGCGTTTGAAAAAAAATAGCATCTCCCCTTCTTACGACGAGATGAAAGACGCCCTCGGTTTAGCTTCAAAATCCGGCATTCACCGCTTAATAACGGCGCTTGAAGAACGTGGCTTCATTGCTCGTTTACCGCACCGGGCACGGGCATTAGAAATTTTACGTCTGCCTGGTCAAGCGGCTGTCTCAGCAAAGGGCGCACCTGAACCTGCTAATGACAGTGTCTCTGTACCCCTAGTTGGTAAAATCGCGGCGGGCGTGCCGATTACTGCCCTAGAACAATCCGGCCCACGCATCAGCATTCCCGACGGCATGATTGGGCGCGGGGACCACTTTGCTCTTGAAGTTGAAGGCGAGTCTATGATCGGCGCCGGTATTCTAGACGGTGATATCGCCGTTATCCGCGAAGCCAATACCGCCCGCAACAACCAGATCGTCGTTGCCTATGTTGTTGACAACGAAGAAGCTACCTTGAAGCGTTTGTATAAAACTGCGGACGGGATTGAGCTAATTGCTGAAAACCCTGACTTTCCAACCCGCACTTACGGTCCAGACCAAGTGGAAGTACAAGGCGTATTGGTTGGCCTGATCCGTAAATACTAAACTCGACTAACGCGTCTCTCTTGATTTTGCATTCCTGTTAGAACCCTATAGTCATGGCCTATGACACTGAAAATCAATAACCGTGATGCGCGAAGACTTTGGCTACAGAGCCACGGTCTCGGCCGTACGCCGACCGGTGCGTTGGATGTGTTACAAATCATCAAAAACTTGGGGTTTGTGCAAATTGACAGCATTCGTAATGTTACGCGCGCCCACCATCACATCCTTTGGTCACGCAACCAGAATTACCGCGAGCCTATGCTCTGGCACTGCCTATCAAAAGATAGATCTTTGTTCGAGCATTTCACCCATGATGCGTCCATTATTCCAATGGAATATTACCCCATGTGGGCGAAACAATTTAAGCGTATGAAAAAACGGCTTGATGCGTCTAAATATTACCGCGCCCTACCGAGCCCGCAAGACCGCGAAACTATTAAACTGCGTATCCGAAATGAAGGGCCGCTGTGCAGCCGTGCATTTGACACCAAGGTTCCAGATACAGAAAACAAAAACGGCAAAAAACAAATGTGGTCACGCCCGCCCCATAAATTGGCGCTGGATTATATGTGGTATATAGGCGAGCTTTCCACATCCCACCGCACAAATTTCACCAAGTTTTACGATTTATCAGAGCGTATCGTCCCGCGCGAACATCAAGCGGAAAACCGCACAGACCACACCCAAATAAACTGGCTTTGCACTGCGGCTTTGGAACGCATGGGACTGGCTAGCTTGCGCGATATTCAAAAATTTTGGGAAGCCACAACAAACGCTGAAGTTAAAGCGTGGGCGGAACGTAATTCTAACCAACTTATCCCCGTGCACGTACAGGCCGCAGATAAAACCTGGCACCACATGTTTGCACCAGCCGACATTAAAAACCGCCTAGCAAGCGCCAACACTGCCACATCGCGCCTGCGCATCATCAACCCATTTGACCCAGCTATTCGTGACCGAAAACGGTTGTTGCGTTTATTCGGATTTGATTACCGCATAGAAATTTTTGTACCGGCCGCAAAACGTCAATGGGGGTATTATGTTTACCCTCTGCTAGAGGGTCATAAATTTGTTGGCCGTATAGAGTTAAAGGCCGACCGCAAAGCTGGCATTTTGGCGGTGGAAAATCTATGGCCGGAATCTAACGTCAAATGGACTGCGGCTCGTGCCAGCAAGCTATCATCAGAGCTTGCCCGTTTCGCACGGCTCATTGGTGTGAAAACCATTGTATGGAAATGCTCCCAGAACCAAAGCTAAGCCCAAAGTTAAGCCCAAAAGCTAAAACGAGAATATCTATGCCCCAAACATACCGAGCAGCACTGAACAGCACTGGATTTATCTTTCTAGGTTAGCAGTGTTTTGCAAATAGCTTCCAATGCCTCTTGGTCGACCGCACCGAATGTAGAAGGTTCGGTGCTGTCGATATCAAGCACAGCGGCTAGATTGCCTGCACCGTCAAATACGGGCACAACTATTTCCGAACTTGTTTTGCTGTCACAAGCAATGTGACCAGGAAATGCGTGTACGTCATCAACGACTGCCGTTTCGCCTGATGCTGCAACCGTACCGCATACACCCCGACCAAACGGAATACGTAAACAGCCAAGCGTACCTTGGTACGGCCCGACCACGAGCTCTTTTGGCTTTAGAGGATCGACCAAATAAAACCCAGTCCAGTAAAACTGCGGAAACGCTTCATTGAGCAAACAACAAGCCGTGGCATAGCGGGCAATCGTCGAGGTTTCGCCGTCGTTGACGGCTGCTATTTCTTTGGCAACTCGTGCATATACCACTGCTTTATTCATTAAGCTTTTAACCTTTTAACCTTTAGCCATAGCCTTACCGACAAATTTCTCCGATTGCTGGAACCCTTGTGTGAATTCTTGCGCATTCGTAGTGTCGTTGATTTTGTCCATTCCCGCCATAACATTTTCTGGCGTCTGGTCTGCTGGTGACAAGAAAATACCGTCCGTTTCTGTAATCACAGTGCGGGCATATCCACCTGCACCTGCACACAAAATCGTTCGGTTGGGAGAGTTTTCTGCCACCAATGTAATCAAACCGGCCGTTACTGATGCAGGTGTYAGTAATTTCAGTGCTTCTTCAGGGATCAATCCTTCGGTCATGCGCGTATGCGCTACAGGCGATAGTGCATTCACACGAATATCGTATTTTGCACCTTCGATGCAGAGTGTATTCATAAACCCGACCAATCCTGCTTTGGCAGCACCGTAATTGGCTTGGCCGAAATTGCCGTACATGCCGGACGAAGATGTTGTCATAGCAATACGGCCATAGCCTTGCTCGCGCATAATTTCCCAAACGGCTTTGGTGCAATTAACGCTGCCTGTAAGGTGCACATCCATAACCAGTTGAAAATCTTTAAGCGCCATCTTTACAAAAGATTTATCGCGCAAAATACCGGCATTATTGACCAAAACATCAATGCGCCCCCATTTGTCCATAACTTCGCTGACCATGGCTTCGACCTGCGCATAATCAGCTACATTGGCACCACTAACAATAGCCTCGCCGCCTGCTTTGTTGATAGTGTCGGCAACTTCTTGGGCTGGTGTCATAGAACCACCCGTTCCGTCAGCAGCGCCGCCGAGATCATTTACAACAATTTTTGCGCCGCGCCGCGCAAGTTCTAAAGCGTGTGAGCGGCCCAAGCCAGCGCCAGCGCCAGTGACGATTGCCACGCGATTATTAAATTCAATTTTCATGTGATGTGTTCCTAAAGTGTGGTCTAAATAAAGGTCTAGATAAAGATAAGTGCCTAGACAAAAATCAAAGAAAGCCATTCAGCGACAGCGGCAGGTTTGGCCCCACCTTCGATCTCGATTGTTATGGTATGACAAAGAAGCAATTGACCGGGATTTTTTTCCACGGCTGATGAGAGCGTAAAGCGGCCCCGTATTTTAGCACCGCTTGGTACAGGTGATAAAAACCGGACTTTGTTAAGGCCGTAATTCATCCCCATTTTAGCACCCTCAACGCTCGGCAATCCTGTTTCTGCAAAACGTGACAGCATTGATAATGTCAAAAAACCGTGGGCAATCGTGCCGCCAAATGGCGTAAACTTTTTAGCTTTTTCCGCGTCGATGTGGATAAATTGATGATCTTCAGTGATGTCAGCAAATTGGGATATTCTGTCTTGGGTCATCTCGGCCCATTCAGATACGCCCAATTCTTGTCCAATTTTCGCTTGTAAGCTCTCTAATACGCTCATGACAAACTCCTCTCATATGCATTTTTTTGCATACTAAAGGATTTCCCCGTCAGTGCAAGGACACAAAGTAAGTTAACCTACATTAGCGCGTTTAAGCGCAACTGYCCTAYGCAGATACTCCGTGCGAGGATTTACTTGTCGTTAGTAATTTAGCATGCAAAGTTAGCCTTTGTAATAGACCTTAAATTATAGTTGCACCTCAATGACCGTACAYAATCAACCCCTTAAAGACATCAAAGTTATAGAACTTTCSGGCATAGGCCCGACACCYTATGCTGGGCAATTAYTGGCAGATTTAGGKGCRRASGTTATYCGYATAGWAAGACCGGGYGCATTTAAWYTRCCCGTGGAAAATAGRGGYAAAACTTGYATWGAGCTTGATTTAAARACMGRTAGTGGCCGTGATAAAGTCCTCGAAATGCTGCCYACAGCCCATATYGTCTTTGAGGGAAACCGTCCTGGTGTCATGGAAAAATTGGGTYTGGGGCCSGAAGATTGCCACARGGTAAATCCTGCGCTGATATATGGGCGGATGACGGGTTGGGGTCAAAGCGGGCCTTGGGCGGATAAAGCTGGCCACGACATTAATTATATCGGCCTAACGGGGGCGCTTTACGCTATGGGTGATAGTGACCGACCGCCAACCCTGCCCCTTAATTTCGTCGGTGATTACGGTGGTGGTAGCCAGTTTTTAGTCATCGGCATTTTGGCAGCCTTGTTGCAAGCAGAAAAGGCCGGAAAAGGTTGTGTTATAGACGCCGCCATTATCGACGGTACATTTTCTATGATGGGCATTGTSTATTCRCTRGACCAYCTCAATATGTGGTCGGAAACACGCGGTACAAATCTATTGGACGGTTCGCGGCCATTCTATAGGTGCTACCAAACTGGAGACGATGGGTTTATGGCCGTCGGTTGTCTGGAGCCTAAGTTTTTCAATGAAATGCTGAGTATATTGAAACTGGATCCCGAAACCTACGGAGACCAAAACAATCCGACTCTGTGGGCGGAGCAAACCCAACTCCTCACTCATATTTTCAACAGCAAACCCCGCGCTCACTGGGAAGCTCTGTTTGAAAATGCAGACGCCTGCGTCACGCCTGTCCTCACCTACAAAGAAGCCAAAGATCACCCCCACAACCAAGCCCGTGCAACGCATTTTGAACAAAACGGCCTTATTAATCCGGCAGGTGCCCCTCGGTTTACCTAACCCAGTTTACCTAACACGGGTCTAAACTTGCACAAAAGGCAGGTATCGCCCTCAAGGGTCATCTTTATTATTTTCTTTGTTCCATGGTCTTTATATGCCATAGGTTGTAACTATTATAAAATTGGGGAATACTACAGTATGACGAATGACTTGAGATGAGTATTAGTCATATTTTCACCGATTTAACCGTCAATGACAATACATACAGTTTTACCCACCTACAACCTCAACGGCATGTTTTACGAGGGCATGGGCGTGATAAGGGAGATATAGCTATAAGATTATCGTTTCAATCACATGTTTTTTCTCGTACACCTGACGAAGACGAGTTACCAAACTTCAACGACGAAAATAATAAAGCAAGAATTTTTTGTCTAGAACGGTATAATCATTCTCTAAATTTGCCACAAATGTGTTCTGATATGATCACTCGCAATTTTCTAACTTGGGAATCAAAGGATAGAAATAGCACAAGCAACCTTACTGTAATTGACGGCAATTTAGTAACAGGCGACAACTATGCTATTTATTACTATTTGTTTCCAAGCCGATTGGACAATTGTGATGTAGAGCTTGTTGTGAAAAGTGCATATATGCGCTATATAGATTTTTCCCACATAAAACGTAGGTTTAAAACTATTCAGCTTATTAAAATATGCTATTTTAAGGACAAAATAGTCCCCTAAATACAAGAAAAGGCTCCAAAGGAGCCTTTTGATAGTTATGTGAGTGTGCTTTACCGTGGTGTTCCGACCCTTACGGGTACACATATAACAGCAACCTTTCGGAGGCCTCACTGTCTGCTATTGAGAGCTTTTTATACCCAAAAGGTAAATTTTGCAAGAATTAATTACATTTTTAATGAAATTCTCATGAACCAGCTATGCATAGTTCACGCCTACCTAAACCTATCAGGAGTAGACAATTTCTGCTTTCAATCCCAAATGTTCATGTTATGTATCACGTTACAAAAGGCGTGACGTGAATGCCGGTGAACGACCAGGAAATTTAATGAGCAGTTTAACACATATACGGGTTCGCGGTGCGCGGACGCATAATCTTAAAAACGTCAATGTAGATTTACCGCGCGATAAACTGATTGTTATTACCGGACTGTCGGGTTCAGGGAAATCATCCCTAGCATTTGATACTATCTACGCTGAAGGGCAACGCCGTTATGTGGAAAGCCTGTCAGCCTATGCGCGGCAATTTTTAGAGCTGCAAGATAAACCTGATGTGGACAGCATCGAAGGCCTGTCCCCTGCCATTTCCATTGAGCAAAAAACCACATCAAAAAACCCGCGCTCGACCGTAGGTACGGTCACTGAGATTTATGATTATATGCGTTTGTTATGGGCGCGGGTTGGCGTGCCCTATTCGCCGGCTACGGGTTTACCAATTGAGAGCCAAAGCGTGGCACAAATGGTTGACCGCGTCATGGCGCTCCCTGAAAAAACCAAGCTTTTCATCCTCGCTCCCATTGTGCGTGGGCGCAAAGGRGAATACCGCAAAGAATTTGCCGATYTGATGAAACAGGGTTTTCAGCGCGCRAAAATTGACGGYGAGCTTATCCGCATAGAAGACGCGCCCGCCCTCGATAAAAAATACAAACACGATATCGATGTSGTTGTAGACCGTGTTGTGGTAAGGGAGGGCTTGGAAACACGGCTTGCCGATAGTTTTGAAACTGCGCTTCGCCTCTCGGACGGGCTGGCGGTTGCCGAAAATGCAGACGACGGCGAACGCATACTGTTCTCGCAAAAATTCGCCTGCCCGGTCTCTGGGTTTACTATCTCGGAAATCGAGCCGCGCCTGTTCTCGTTTAACTCACCCCACGGCGCCTGCCCAGCCTGCGACGGGCTTGGTAATGAGCTTAAGTTTGATGCCAAATTGGTTATTCCGGACACAGGAAAAACACTAGGCTCCGGTGCCATAGCCCCTTGGTCAAAAACACCGAGCCGCATGTACCGCCAGACATTGGAAGCCTTAGCGGCCCATTACGGTTTTGATCTCGAAACGCCGTGGCAAAAACTTAAAGCTAAACATCAAGACATTCTCCTCAACGGTACCAAGGGCGAAATGATACAATTTGTTTATTCTGAAGCCGGGCGAAAATACGAAACAAAAAAACCGTTCGAGGGTATCATCCCCAATCTCGTTCGCCGCTTTCGCGATACGGAAAGTAGCTGGGTGCGGGATTTTTTGGCCAAATTCCAATCCAGTACACAGTGCGAAACCTGCAAAGGCAAACGTCTTCGCCCCGAAGCYCTAGCCGTAAAAATACAGGGCATGGACATTACCGAAACTGGCGAAATGTCGATCAATCATGCCAAAGAACGGTTCGAAAAATTGGCCACTGAGCTGAMGGGGCAAAGCGCGGAAATCGCACGGCCTGTCCTTAAGGAAATTTCCGACCGRTTATCATTCCTAAACGCTGTCGGGCTTGATTATCTGACATTGGGGMGGGGTTCCGGATCCTTATCAGGCGGGGAGAGCCARCGCATTCGTCTTGCCTCCCAAATCGGGTCTGGATTAACGGGCGTTTTATATGTTCTCGACGAGCCCAGYATTGGATTGCACCAGCGCGATAACGCACGGCTTTTGGAAACCCTGCGCGGTCTCCGTGATCTCGGCAATACGGTGATTGTGGTCGAACACGACGAAGATGCTATCTTAAGCGCAGACTATGTGGTCGATATGGGGCCGTTAGCCGGAATTGAAGGCGGCGAGGTTGTAGCCGAAGGGACGCCTGCCAAAATTAAAGCCAATAAAAAATCTCTGACGGGGCAATACTTAACGGGCAAAAAGCAAATTGAATTTCCAGAAAAACGGCGCCAAGCAGGGCATAAATTCCTTAAAATTAAAGGGGCTAGGGGTAATAACCTCAAATCCGTGGATGTTGATTTTCCCCTCGGATTATTCATCTGTGTCACAGGTGTATCGGGCGGCGGAAAATCAACCCTTACCGTTGAAACTCTATACAAAGCGGCGGCGAGAAAACTTAACAATTCCAGTGTCACCGTCATGCCTCATGACAGCATTGAGGGCTTTGAATATCTCGACAAAGTTATCGATATTGATCAATCCCCTATTGGCCGCACACCGCGTTCTAACCCGGCCACGTATACGGGTGCTTTCACGCCGATCCGCGATTGGTTTGCCAGCCTACCAGAATCTAAAACGCGCGGCTATAAGCCGGGTCGGTTTAGCTTTAACGTCAAGGGCGGACGCTGCGAAGCCTGCCGAGGCGGCGGGGTCATCAAGATCGAAATGCATTTCTTGCCGGACGTTTATGTGCAGTGCGAAACTTGTCGCGGCAAGCGCTATAACCGCGAAACGCTGGAAATAAAATTCAAAGGCCAAACCATAGCTGATGTGCTCGCTATGAGCATTGATGAGGCTGCGGTCTTCTTCAAGGCCGTGCCGAGCATCCGCGATAAAATGGTGACCTTGCAACGGGTCGGGCTAGGGTATCTCCAAGTTGGTCAACAAGCCACAACCTTATCCGGCGGCGAAGCCCAACGGGTTAAATTGGCCAAAGAATTGTCCAAACGCGCCACGGGCCGCACACTTTATATTCTGGACGAACCGACCACAGGCCTACATTTCGAAGATGTCAACAAATTGCTCGGCGTGCTTAATGAACTGGTTGAGGGTGGCAACACCATGATCGTCATTGAACATAATCTAGACGTGATAAAAACCGCTGACTGGATAGTCGACCTAGGCCCCGAAGGCGGAGACGGCGGCGGCGAAATCGTAGCCATAGGCACCCCAGAAGACGTGGCTAAAGTTAAGGCTAGCTGGACAGGTAAGTATTTGAAAGCGGCGCTCGCTAAGAAAAATTAAATCGGGGCTCTACCGTAATAATCTGTTAGAATATAGCGTATATCTGTCCTGATATTTTTGCGTTGCTCGTCAGTTTCTTCGGGTACACGCGGTGTATATCTCCACCGTTTAACTGCAGCAATAGAACTTCTATTGTACATTTTTTCTGGCCAAGAATGTATAATCTCAATATTAATCGGCTTACCATCATCATCTATATCAAACTTCATAAAGGAGAAACCGGACGTTGTTGCACGGGAAGGCATCTTCGGTGGCACTCGTTTTATGGGTTTTGCAATATATTTCACTTCACTACTTGCACCATTATAGGGCCAACATTTGCAGAGCCCTTTTTTATACGCCTCTTCCTTATCCATATCCGCTAATAAATGCATACGTGCATTGGTCCAGCGACCAATAGTCGTAATACTTGCGGCTTCCTCACGTTGTAARTAYTYMCCTTGGATARCCATAGTCTTTTGATAGGCCAATGTTGCTTCCAGCCACTCTTTGTCCCGCTCATGAGAAAAGCCAATGAGCTTATAGGCGATGGCGCTGTACTCTGCACGTGCCAGCTTGGGGTTCTTTTCAAAAATATCTACCGCCGTGATCGCATATTTAGCGCTCCGCCATTGCATGCGGTTCGCAGGTGATCTCTTCCCCGTTTGGCTAACACGGCTAGCCAAAAGTGATGTGGGGTTTTTAGCTTTTCTATTTGCACTACCTGCAATTAACCTAGCCTTGTGCACCATAATTTCGCCTGCAAAAACCGAATCATTTACATTATTGGCTTCGGCAAATTCCAATGCATCATCAATTCTCTGGTGCGCTTTATCTCTCTTTTTAATGGCCAGTAAAACAGTAATTAAAGTCACTTCCCGTTCTAGGCGTATGAGCTCCCCATCTTTTTCAACCAAGTGTGCCAAGTCAGCACTGCGCTCCAATGCTTTAGCAGCAGAGTTTAGATCAGACGTCCGCATTGCCAAAAGCCCATAATTTTGCGCTAAATCTCCGGTGGTTTTGCTATCCCCTAGTAAAGTTTCCGCTAGCTGCCACGCTTCCTTGGAATGTTTGAGAGCAGACTTAAAATCATTGTCTCGTAAAGCCGCGAGAGAAGCTTTGTAGGGTTTCATCACTTCATCAGGAATGGAACCCGCATTCGCGCTCGTGTAAGCCAATGGCACAAAACAAATCATAAAAGTTAATATTATTGCGCGAAACATAGTGATCTCCCCTTCAGTAGAAGTCACATGTTATAGGAAAATTTACGCGTTACAAGTGTGCTGAAAAATTTAATACAGCTAATCGAACACTTCGACACCCGCAGTTTCCAAATCACGTTTGTACAGATCAGTTACGTAAGTGGAAATGCCTGCAATTAACWGCATCCARATRSCWRCRATRAAAAACAATATRAAACCAGAWATCGTCAGVCCAACCAATGTTGARGGCTCAGAGAATACGGTTTTGACAAGTTGCCAAACTTCGTCGCCGCTTGAATTATCACTAAGGCTAGAGAACTTGCCCATAATACTTCCGACAAATGCACCACCGACAATAGCCGTAACAAAATAAAAGACTATCGAACTTATAATATAATGAAAAGCATAAGCGCCTACAGTTGGCCATATCCGGCCTTTAACAACTGGCCAAGCTTCACCAATTGCAAATTCACCATTAGCCACTGATAAAGCTGCTGTAGGTGCGAGGCGCACCAAAACCCAAACCATTAAACCAATACCTGCTGCGATTAAACCAAAGGCAATAATTCCGCCAACCACACCCAATACAACTGAAACAGCCCCCATCAGCGCAGCCAATAATATACCCATGACAAACACAATATAAACAACGAAGTACAGACCTTGATAACACATGTACAAAATCAGTTGCGCCAAAATTGTCCGCCACTCATCAGCACCAAAGCGCCACGGGAACAATCCAGTTGGCCTCTCGTCAAGCAACACGCGACGGTGTAAAGCAGATTCGATCATTGCCCAAATAGCCCAACCGCCTAACATTATCAGCATATAAGGTAATATGACGCGTCCCATAGCGCCAAACATCTTAGTGACCATAGCGAGTTTTTCTTCCTCAGAAGCGGATTCTATCTCCATTATTACGGCAATAAAATCTTCCATTGGAGCAATTAACATCCGTCCAAACAGGGCAAAAAATACAGTCAAAGCCAACGCATAGAACAAGGCAGATTTAAGCACAAAAGCTGTGCTGTCCGGGCCGCTTTGAAATGGAAGGAAAATCGCCCTGCCGAAATCATATGGTTGTTTGGTTTGAGATGGTAAATTGGTCATATTAGCTCCCTGACTGATTGTAGTTTCGGTGTACACACTAAATAAATCAACTAAATTCACTATTTTGCTTTTAACTCTGGCGGCAGAGTCCTAAACCCCCTCCCATGACAAAGCAAA
>NVRS01000009.1 GCA_002732685.1 Robiginitomaculum sp. | reverse complement strand
GCTATGGCCAAACGGCGGATGACCAAGATCGTGCGCCAATGCCAAACATTCAGCTAGATCTTCATCCAATCCTAGCACACGGGCTATTGAACGGGCGATTTGCGCGACTTCTAATGAATGGGTCAAACGAGTGCGGTATGTATCACCCTCATGTGCCACAAATACTTGCGTTTTGCCTTTGAGGCGCCGAAAAGCAGTCGAATGAATGATCCGGTCTTTGTCGTGTTGAAATATCGTCCGCTCGGACTGCCCTGTCTGTCCGATTTTACGGCCACGGGACTTGTCAGGATCACTTGCAAATACCGCTCTTTCTCTCTTTGGAGAAAACACGGCACGCTTGGGAGAAATATTTTTCAAAATCTATTCACCTTTTTGTTTTATTTCCTATATTGTAAGTACCTAGATTTGAAAAGCGATTGTTAAATGACTGATATATCCATTAACCCAAATATTTCCATGAGCACTTCTGCCGCCAAGCAGATCAATGCGATCATGGCCAAGCAAGCTGGCACTAAATTCCTGCGAGTMGCRGTAAAYGGTGGTGGGTGCTCYGGTTTCCAATACGCGTTTGATTTTGCAGATGCCCCCAACACGGATGATTTGATACTAGAACTTGACGGCGCAAAAATTCTGATCGACGAGATTTCCCAAGAATTTCTGAAAGATAGCGAAATCGACTATGTGCAMGAATTAATTGGTTCAGCATTTAAAATCCACAATCCGAATGCCAAAGCTTCGTGCGGCTGTGGCACGAGTTTTTCTCTTTARTACARTTTAATTTTATCTGCGRCACTTTGGAGCTTGCATCYKGTGTGATAAAGCCTATATCCAGTTTAGAATCATTCTAATATGGAGAAACCTATGCCTACCAACGTCCCTAAYGTAACTTTTATGACCCGTGTTCGCGATGAGAGCAYYSAWGGYGACAATCCGTTCAAATGGCTRCCCGTCACATCTGACGAYCTATTCAAAGGYAAGAAAGTTGTATTATTTGCYCTGCCCGGCGCCTTTACACCRACCTGTTCAACAACGCATTTACCGCGCTATGAAGAGCTTTACGACGATTTCAAAGCTGAAGGCATTGATGAAGTCATCTGTCTGTCCGTTAATGATGCATTCGTAATGTATCAATGGGGTCTAAGCCAAAACCGTAAAAACGTATTCTTACTACCAGACGGTAGCGGTACATTCACCCGCCATATGGGCGCACTGGTCAACAAAGACAATGTAGGCTTCGGCATGCGCTCATGGCGTTATTCCATGTTGGTTGAAGACACAAAAATCACCAAAATGTTTAGCGAAGAAGGCTTCCAAGACAACAGCCCAACCGACCCGTTTGAGGTTTCGGATGCTGACACAATGCTTAGCTACATAAAAGCACGTTAAGCCCAACTAAAGTTCTAATCGCAACGAATGTCCGTGATCACCGTCGCGGACATTTTTTACGGAATTAGGAACAACACACCCTCATACTCCGCTTTTATCCTTGTAGGGCATTCCCGCGTAGGCGGGAAACCAAGGAGATGTTAACAATCCACCCAAATATGCGGTTTAGCTAGGGGGGGGGTTGGCTGCAAAGAATGTGTTTATCTAATAAACAATGGTTAGGCGGAGACATATAACTGGATACCCGCCTACGCGGGTATGAGCGGTTTAGGGGGGATATTCTGAGGTTTGAATTAGCTATTTGCCAACTTCTCTAACCCCTCTTCCCAAACCACCCGTCAGGAATATTTTCATTCCGCGCTTACTCTAACGTGTCTAATAATTTACCAGACTCGGTATAATCGACTTTGCCCGTTCCGAGCAGCGGGATTTCATCAACTACAAATACTTTGCGCGGAATGGATAGTTCTGAAACACCGTGGCTTTGCGCCCATGTGCGGATATCCGTACGGTTGGCGTCTTTGCAATCAGATATGAGAACGATTTGTTCACCTTTCTTGGGGTCAGGTCGGATGAGGGCTACATGTTGGTTATCCGGCCATACGGCATCGGCGCAGTTTTCAACCACGGCAAGGGATACTGTCTCGCCGCCAATATTGGCAAACCGCTTGACCCTTCCGCGTATGGCTATATAGCCGTCTTCGTCGATTTCAACCACATCACCTGTATTGTGCCATCCATCTTCAAGTGGCTGAACAACACCGGGATTATCCGTAGTAATATATCCCATCATGACATTGGGACCGCGCACAAAAAGCAGCCCACCGCGTTCTATGCCCGGAACGGGCTCTATACGGTGCTCCATACCAGGCATAATGTGCCCAACGGTACCGGAACGGTTAGCAGAAGGCTTATTGACCGCCAGCACAGGTGAAGTTTCAGTGACGCCGTATCCTTCCAAAATTTGCATGTCGAATTTCTTGCGTACATATTTACGGGTCTCGTCGCGCACTTGCTCAGCACCACAGACACAGAACCGTAAGCCCGCGAGTTCATCGCCCTTACTGGCACGTGCATAACGGCTGAGGAAAGTATCCGTAGCAAACATGATGGTGGTACCCATGGCTTTGATCCGCTCAGGGATCATTTTTACGTGTAAGGGAGATGGGTATAGAGCCACTTTGACACCTGCAAATAACGGCAAGAGCGCACCGCCCGTCAAGCCAAAGCAGTGAAACGTGGGTAACGGGTTAAACATCACATCGGTTTCGGGGTATATTTCGTCAATATGCGCCCGTATCTGTTCAACATTAGAGACAAGGTTTTTATGGGATAGAGCCACACCTTTAGGGTCACCTTCTGTGCCAGATGTAAACAATACCACCGCTACTTTTTTATATGAAGGCCTAGCCATAAACAGAACAGGCATGAGAGAACCCAACACGGCTACGATCTTGTTTTTCTTAGTCATGTTATCGCGGACATCTTCTAGATAGATAAATTCCACATGGGGAGACAACTGTTCTATGAGAGGCTCAAGCTGCCCAATTTTGATAAAGCGGTGGGCGGTAATAACTTTGGTGACTTGCGCCGCTTTACAAGCTGCCAATATATTACGAGAACCAGCCGTAAAATTAAGCATGGCTGGCACACGGCCTGCGGCTTGCAAGGCAAAAAAGGCCAAAATACTACCGGCACCAGTTGGCAAAAGAATCCCGACCTTTTCTCTGGGCGCCGTCATGGATTTAAACGCACTCCCCAGCGCGAATGATGCCCGTATCATATCCGTATATGTCAATTCCCGGTCATCTGCATCAACGATGGCGACGCGTTTCCCGCCAAAGTTACGGCGTGCACGTAACAGTGCTCCAAACACGGAAATATGCGAACGGCTCTCTTTGAATTTACCCATTATTCTCCCCCTGTATTTTTTATTAATCTTAGTCCTATGACCGCATAGACGCAAGAGTTTGGCGGTATTCCCAACGACCTATTTCAATAAGTGCTTTCTCAATAGAAAATTTTACCTCGTGTATGTGTATTTCGCGGATTTCAATACCGCCTTTTTCGCATGTTAACCCTTCGCCCTTGGAGCATAATTCAGCAAGTCTGTGTGCGCCAACGGCACGCGCCGAACCCTTAAGCGAGTGCATGATCGCTACCCAACTGTCATCATTTGCATCCGCTATCATACCGCGCGHCCACATTTCCACCTGATTTTTAAACAGRCCAAAAACCTCTTTGGTCAGATCCATATCATCGCCGAGATATTGTTTGATGTGTTCGAAATCTATTTCAGTGTCACTCATACCCCACCTTACATAGATTAACCCTAGATGAACAGCCCTTTCAGGAGGGCTTCAACAGAGGCGGCCTAGAAAGGTATCAATTGTATGAAAGGAATCGATTATGACCAATCAAAGTTTTACACATAAGCTAACAAGACCACTGGTGATAACACTATTGGCCGCCGTTGCAGTTCCAGCATTGATATCTGCGCCAAGTGCATATGGCGGCGAAAGAGTTAAAGCACGCAACAGTAACAATACATATCAAAGTGATCGTGCACACGGTAAACGCAAAGCACAACGACACAACAAATCCAATGTGCAACGTGAACGCAAAGTACAGAGGCAAAACAGACCCTCTGTCCAGCGTGAGCACAAAGTACAGCGGCAAAATAAGTCTACTGCACAGCGTGAACGCAATTGGCGTGAAGACCGCCAGAAAAATCGTGGTGACTGGTCAAATGACCGTGCGCGCCAACAACGACTAGAGCGGGCTGAACGCACACAGCGCGCTAACCGCACGCACCGTTCTGACCGCACAACACGTACTGATCGCACGAGGCGTAGCACCAGTGATCATCGAACACACCGGACAAGGCGTGCGAGCACTGATCACCGCCGCAACAATAGACACAGTACTAGCCGTACGCACCGCGATAACAATAGGCACAGTACTAATCGCTCGCGGAGCCACAATAATAGACAGCATCAACGTCAATCCAGACGCAATCATAATTACAGACCACATCATAACACGGGCTGGAATAATCGTTATAACGGCTTTCGGACAAGCTACCGCTCTTCATTGGGTATCAGCTTTTTCTTTGGGCAAGCCGGGTATAGCCGCTATCGTTGGGCACCATCTCGGTATAGCTTCTACCAACCCGGATATATGTCCTACTCCAACTATCAATCCTCCACATATTGTGACCGGATATTGATAGACGGGTACCATAATGGACACACGGAACTGGTTAGTGTTTTACAGTGCACCAACCCTTATGACGGCACTTATATTGTGCAGGGTACGGAGCAAGTGGTAAACTGCAATTTCGGAACAAGCTACTACAGCCCATATTACCGCCCATAACAGGTCTCCCCGACCTGTGGGCAAATGAACCACCATCCTCTTGATACCTTAAGGGGGCGGTGGTTTTTTTATGACAGGTTTTAATGAGCACTTCTATTGCTCACTCAAGCCGCTCATTCCCCTGAAAAGGGGAATCCAGTATACCTCATTTGTAGGCCTCATTTGTAGGCCTCATTTGCAGGCCTCATTTGCAGGCCTCATTTAATGTGAAAAATTGCCCCCCTAAGGAACGGTGGTTTTATGGATACGTTAAAGTTTCACCGTTATGCGTGAGGAAAACTATTGCAGGGGACTTACATGCAAAAACAAACTCCGAGCTTATCACCTATTCAGGCCTTCTTTAATCAGGAAAATGGCAGTGACACACGTTGGTGGACATGGTTGGCCGTGTTCTGGTTTGCCGCAATGTTATGGTTTTATGGGCAACTGATTTTCGGCATTCCTCTTGCAGTTATCGGTATGATCGTAGACCCATCATCATTTGAAGCTATGATGGAAGCACAAGCGACTGGAGCTTCTGCCCAAGGCAGTGGATATCTACTGGGATTGGGTACAATCATCGCAGGCTCACTCGCCGCATTCCTGATTTACGTTCTTAGAGACAAATCATCTGWTRMRGCGGGCAAAAGGAACATCCAGATCGCCGCAATATTTGSKGYCWTATCATTTTCTGCATTGATCTATTTTCTCAAAWCCGGYTCYAGTTCTGAGGACGCCGCAATGCTTAATGGCTGGATAGCCAAAAGCGCGTTGGTTTATATGTTTATGCTCATGATGTTTCCGCCTCTGGCACTTGGACTGTGGCTCGGTGTCAAACATGTGCAAAAACGTACAATTCTATCCCTGCACACGGCCCACTTTAAGTTCCGTTGGGGGCGGATGGTGTTTGCAATGGTGGTTGTTTGGGCCATTGCGGCAGTGTCTAGCTATGGAGCCCATGTTATGGGTTTCAGCGAAGCCAAATTTGTATTTGATCCAGCGCGGTTCTGGAAATACTTGCCCATAACCTTGCTGTTTATCCCCCTTCAATCCGCCACAGAAGAGATAGCCCTGCGCGGCTATCTTAATCAGGGGCTCGGTAAATATATCAAGAACCCATGGATTGTATTTGTCATTACAAGCGCCGCCTTTGCCTCCCTACATTTAAGCAACCCAGAAGTGGCCGAAACCGTCAAAGAGCATTCCATATGGATTGCCCTGTCAGGATATTTTTTCTTTGGCCTCTTTGCCTGTGTACTCACTTATATTGATGGTGGCCTCGAAGCGGCTATCGGCATGCACGCCGCCAACAACATGTTCGCGGCTGCTATTGTCGGTTATGATAACTCCGCCCTGCCCGTCCCGACAATATTCAAAGTCGGCCTCAATACACAGCTCGATAGCATCATGGTTGTCATAAGCTTGGCATTGGTCTGCTTGATCATGTATGTCACCCGCAAACCGCTTATCCTGCCTGAGCCTGTCGAAAGCTCCGAAAGCAGCGTCTTCTCTTGAGTAAAGCCGCACAAGAAAAACGAAAGGGGTTATCGCCCCGCGCTGAATATATGATCGAGCGCCACGGTAGTGTCTGGCTGGTTTGGCTCTTGCTTCTCTTTATAAGCTGGTCGCGCCACGGCGCAAAACTTCTGCGCGGTGAACTAACCAGCAATGACGACTACATGCGCATGGTGGAGATCCGCGATTGGCTCGGCGGTCAAAACTGGTTCGACATGCACCAATACCGCTTAAACCCTATAGACCCATTAAATTCCCATTGGTCACGTTTTTCCGATGTCCTTATTGGGGGCCCAATTAAACTTCTCACCCCGTTTTTGGGAACTGCAAAAGCGGAACTGGTGACGGTTATCGCTTATCCCAGCATCCTGCTTTTGATATATTTATACTTGGCTACAGCACTGGCAGGCAAGCTGATTAGCAACCGCGCTACACCCGTTATTACGGCGTTCATGCTTGCGCTATCCTTCGGTGTATTATCACAATTCGGCATGGGCCGTATTGACCATCACGGCCTGCAAATCGTTATAGCACTGTCTACATGCTGGTTCATCGTGACATCACCTGATAAGCCTAAGCATTTGATATACGCAGGTATTTTATGTGGATTAGCACTTTATATTGGCATTGAAAGCGCACCCTATGTCGCGGCCGCATGTATTGCAGTCGTTCTGATTTGGGTTTTTAGCGAAGATGAAGTTGCACAAAAAATGCGTAATTTCGGACTGGCTTTGGCAGCAACGACAGTCGTTGGCTTGCTCATTAGCACACCGCCTTCCCAGTGGTTTACCCCAACCTGTGATGCTTTATCAATTGTTTACAGCCAACTCACTTTGGCGATCGCCATAATATTATGGGGTCTTGGRYTRRCCAGCGCMAAACTYAAAACKCCACTTTYCAAATTTGTAGYGGCTGGTGCTTTGGSAGCAYTGGCGCTYGGGATTACGGTTATKCTCTACCCTAATTGCCTTAAGGGCCCCTACGCYGGCCTTGACCATCGCTTGGTRGAAATATGGTTATCCAATGTAGCCGAAGCCGGRCATTTCAAAAAAYTRTTTAYRRRYGATATTATTGCTGGCTTGGCCGCTATRRYTGTACCGATGCTGGCGGTAGTCGGTTATATATTCGCGGCGAGAAAYCWGCGCAAACCAGTGCCCAAACCAGTRCGCMAACCAGTGCCGATAACTGAGCGTACATTGATTATCTTTGTTGTCCTTACGCTCAGTGCGGGCTTTATCCAAACGCGGCTGATGTTTTTTGCGACCGCCTTGGCTATACCGTTTGCAGCCTATATCTTAATGCGCGCATTAATTTGGGCTGGAAAGTTTGAACCCAAATTAAAAATGATAGCAATTCGAGCCGGGCTGATTATTGCATTAGCGCCCGTGACCCTACCATTATTCGCCAGCTTATTTGTAAAATCTTCCAACGCACAAAAAACTGACCAAGCCATGCCCGTTTGCATAAGCCAACCGGTACTCAGTCAATTAAGCAGCCTACCCATAGGCACAGCTCTCACCCAAATTGACCTCGGCGCACCTATTTTGAATTTCACAAACTTAAGCGTTACCTCCGCACCTTATCACCGAAGTGCCAGCGGCATATTAGCGGCTCTTGATATGTTCATTGAAGACGAAGCAACGGCAAAACGAACTGCCATCAATATGAAAGCAGACTATGTGATCGCCTGCGTTGATAGTGGTGAAACAAAAATGATGTTGGAATACGGGCCGAACGGCATGTTGGCACAGCTAAAAGCGGGCAATGTCCCAGACTGGTTAGAGGTCGTTGATATTGATTCCAAAGGTGTTTTACTTGTGTACCGTGTAAAACATAGCCAACCTTAACAAAGTTTCACGCTTTTCGMAGGAAAATCGTAAAAGCTGGTCTTGTAAATCACMMCYAAACARGGTAARTACGACGAGTATCGTAAYTTRMMMWNATTTGTTCAGTGGGGACACWATGGAARTATTAAAATGGCTACTCAATGCAAGCTTAATGATTGCATTTATGTTTTTGGGTATGAAAGCTCAGCCTCAAAAAGACGATACCGATAATCAAAAACCAACGAAGTCAGTAATTGCCCAGCTTATTGGGTAAGCTTATTGGCTAAGCTTAACATTAAGCTTGGACGGCACTTCTACCTGAATTCGTCAAACGACAAACTAGCCATTCCGGTTTTAGCGGATTGGCGAACCACCTTTCGGCATATCCCTTTTCCACACATGCCTGTATAGTCCGGCTATTAATTTCCTGACCACGACTATCAAACAAAGGCAATTTACCCCCCGGCTGATTTAGTCCCATACGCAGATATGATTGCTCTTGCGCGCTTAAGCGCGTCATTACTTTGGCCATAAGGCCCCCCTTTTCCAATTCACATCACCAAAGCATGGTAAAATACCTTGTTTTACCTTTTCCCTTAGTGAGGTTCAGTATAGTATAAACTCACGACTATTTCCTTAACGGGGACAAAAAACGTTATAAGGGCAGGCTGTGATTGATAAAAAACTAAAAATAACCAGCATAGAAACCAATATTGCTGATGTTTTGCCAATAGAACACACGGCTTCAACTGATACCATAAATTATGCTTGGGTGAAGAAACTGACTATCCTTACCACCCTAATCTGGGCTGTGCTTGTGGTGGGTCTGTTGATCGCAATTTTGAAAATAGAGACCAACTGGCAGACCTATTCCGCCCTGCAATGGACAACAATTATCGGCTTAATATTAGGGCCTGCCTTGATGATTTTCGTGGCAGGTTATGCCCTCAAGCAGTTGGCAAAAATTTCCGGACATGCGTATACATTGACGCAAGCGGTCAATGCGCTTTACACGCCCGACACTACAGTTATCAGGAAAAGCAAAATTATGGCTGAGGTCATTTCTGCACAAGTTGACCAAGTTAACGAAAAGCTCGACCTAGCCGTTGGGCGGCTGTCTTCTATGGAAGAGATCATACAAATCCAGACACAAGCCTTGGACATAGCCAATCAAGGTTCACGTGAAACCGTCGACAAGATCAATGCATCCGTAAAGAGCCAGAACGCTACATTGGCATCCATGACAGCCTCATTGGACGAAAGCATGGATGCCCTATCTAAAAATCTAACCATGCATACAGACAATTTGGCCAAATCCGTCCAAATTGCCGAGCAAAAAATCAAAGAAGCCCGCATCAGCGTTGAAGGCGCCACAGCAAAAATTAATTCTGCATCAGACATWGTCCGCTCCAATACGGTACAAGCCTCGGCCACTCTAAGTGCCAGCCATGAAGACATAAAATCGCTCGGCGATATCATCCGTCTGCGTTCAGAGGAATTAGATGAGGTTTATCAAAAACATGCCGGAGAGTTGACAGCTATGATCGAGCATTTGCGCGATGAGCAAACGGCACTTGGCGCTAGTATGGAAGAGCGCTTGGTCAAAATGCGCGACTTGTCTTTGTCTGCGCAGGCCAGTGCAGAAAGTCTGACAAAAGCATCAGCATCAGGAAAAGAAACTATTGAAGCTTTGGCTGCGGCAGCTTCTCTTGCTGATAACGCCGTTAAAACACGGTTTTCAGAAATGCGCGATATGGTTCAGTATTCCACAGAACACGCCCAAAGCATTAGCGATATAGCAGCCAAACGCGTACAAGACAGCCTTGAGCTAACCCGTAAGGAAATCATCCGCATCGAGCAAGAAATGGCGGATTTGCAAACACGCATCGGCGATAAGAAACACAAATCACTAGAACTTATCCCGGACGATAGGCAAGAAGGCGACGGGCAAGAAGACGACGATGTCGATGCTTCCAAAAGACCAAGAGGCAAGAAAACACGTACCAGACTAAAGCTCAAACCTATAATAGATATAGAGGCTGAGTTAGAACAAACCGAAGTCATTGAACCAGAACCAATTCCTGATCCCGAAATACAGCCCGTCACACAGGCCGTCACACAACCCCTCACAAAGGCTGAAGAACAAGCACCGCTGGTATTAAACGACCTTTTGGAACCTGATATGATCCGGCAATCTGTTGAGGTCTTGGACCYTRWKTCCGWSRWCCCTANYMCSWSAWCMMWCCGCYKSCCCAAAACMWRACCAAGAACRAAACCAAGAACAAGAACAAGAACCATTTCCTAATTTTCACCCATTGGATGARGCTGTTCGCCGCGCGGCACCTCTGGACGCACCMAAAAAGCAAAAAACTAAACTTGGGCTGTTTAGCGGTTTATTTGGAAAACGTACAAACCCTGACCAATCCTCTGCACTYGATATTGTCAAYACCTCTGCGCCCGAACCTCTTAACCAGAACCCGCCGCCTACTGACGATGAAATATTGATGACAGACCTTATCGGGCTGGGGCTATCCGCGAATGTAGTCGTAGACGAAGGTTGTATCATTGAAGCGACCAACGCTCGCTCCACTTCCGGCCACGCRGCAATGAGCCGCTGTGTCGCTCTGCGYTTGAAACAGCCCGTTGAACATTTGGTGAAATCTCTAACCGTTGATGACAATTTRAGTGACAAAGCYATTATTTTTGCCACCCGCTTTGACAGAACCATAGAGTTACTGGCTGGTGACCGTGAGGCCATCCGTACACGTTTGGAAAGTGAAAAGG
This sequence comes from Robiginitomaculum sp., assembly GCA_002732685.1. The sequence goes on along the minus strand of NVRS01000009.1, from coordinate 73,733 downwards.
GCCGTGCTTATCTACTCTGTGATGCGGCTCTGAATTATGGGCGCGTATAAGATAGCTATTGCAACACTCTGATTCTAATTGACTTAAGCTCCATAATATCGCTTTTACCTTCATCACCTGGCCAAATGCCGACAAAATCATTCGCGGGTTTGCCTTTGGGCGGTTTAGACGTGAAGGTAAAACTATAGTCCTCAAAATTTTCGCTAAGCGTGAAGTCGCGCCAACCACTATCACCAACCCCGGCTGTGAAATACCCAGCCTTAAATTCGCTCAGCGGTTTACCACGCCCGGCACGCGCGGTAAGAGTGATTTCCAGATCATGCCCACCAAATCCTGCCTCATAATTAGGGCCTAATGTTGCAAATACGCCTGCCGACTCACCGGCCAACTTAAGAGGATTGTTGGACGACAAGACCGCCAATAATGGCTCGTCGCCTTGGCCGTCGATAAAGCTGGCAACTGTCCCGGGGGAGGCTGTTAGTTTCTGTAAATCCAGGCTATTCATAGAGTAACCTTTGCTGATTACCTCATCAGGTTCCAGATTGCTATGCCGTTGACCCGGTAATAGCGCTAAAGCCAATATCCCGGTTATAACCAGCACTAATAATGGGTAAAAAAAACGGTCTCTCATGCCTACCCTTACCCACTCGTTATAATAAAAACAAGACGGCCCGTTCATCGGCACGCTGGATAAATGCAGTATTGAGAGTTTCAACTAATTCGCCTGCAAACCGTTCGGAAGCTTCGGCGTTCCAAGCCTCCGCCGCAGCAGCGATGAGTTCACCTCTTTGTCGTTTGGCCGCCTTGCGCACACGACCATCGGTCATCAGCAAGCGCATAAGGCTCGGTACATTGGCGGCTCGTAATTTGCCCTCAAGGGCTTTCTTGCCAAAAATAAAGCTACCAAGCCCTAAAACACCACCAATCGCTATACCAATTGGACTGCCAAGCAAGGGCGCTAGCAAATGTGCCTGCGCCAACAACACACCAATGAGCACTGCGGATATAGTCGTGCCAACCAAGGCAGTATCGCTTTCAAGGCTTGTGACTTTCGGTGCAGTCACGCTCAAACCTTCAAGGTGGCGACTGACATGGGTACTATCATCCAAAGACAAGACCATCGCCGGGAGGTTATGATCACGGCATAATGGGTCCGTAATTTGTTCAATACGGCGTTGCAGGACGGCGAACCAATCTTCGATTGCAGGGCGCAAAGTAGTCTGTGCCGCATCACTGGACAGCCATTCTGATACCCGGGTGTTAAGGGCAGCTTCCACATCATTGAGTGCTGTGATCTCGCCGCGACGCCAATCACCAAAAGCCGGTACAACGCAAGCATCTATCAGCGCGTCTACCAAGACGGGTGCTAACACATCACCGAGATTATCACTAGCAGCGCGGGCTTTTTCGAACACAGGGCCGCCTTCTTTGACCAATGCGCCGATAGCAGCTTTAAAACTATCATGTAGATATTCAAACCGCCCCAGCCAAGATAAACCACGGGCAATAGCGAACTCAGGTTCAGCACCGCGCACCACCCGTGCATTTGGGAAAGCTTTTTCACAAGCCGGGGTCACCAAAGGTAAGCGTGAAGCTCCGCCCGTAAGCAGTACGGTTTGCGGGTGGCGCCCACCAAGCCGTTCAACGGACTCTTTGAGCGCATAGTTAAATGTTTCTGGCCAAGAAAACCCGTTTAGAGCCTTGATCTTGGCTTTCAAAATGGCATCTGCGTCTTTGCTGTCCATGCGGATTTCAAATAACACCCCACCCGCAACAGGCAGCCGCCGGATTATTTCCACCGCAGTGCTTTCCCCTTTTTGGGCACCGTTAAAAAACTGTTCCTTAGCCAAGCGGCACCAATATTCGAGTACCGGGCGGTACCACGGGTATTTTKCGATTAGTTTTTCTATTTTTTTGCGCTCGGGCTGTCGCGCCAAGTTGCGCTCCAATATCAAGSTATCCAGTAAGCCCGATCCCAAAATATTATGGCCGACATCTTCTGCTTCCAAGTCGTAGCAATAGGTAAAATCCGTCGTCGACGAACCAATATCAACAATGAGCACACTAGAGCGTGCKGCCTCTAAAGATARATAGCCTTGCTCTAGCGCCGTCATCAATGCAGCGCGRCTTTCAGGGACAATACGGACTGTGGAGAGRCCKGATTTTTGCATYARKTYTTTGTATTYRGCGCGGTCATTGSWGTCCCAACCTGAGGGACAACCGACGATAAACCGGCTGGTGTTGAGCCCRTCTATTTTCTTATCTGCCGCCAAATCACCAAATAGAGTTTGTGTAAACAGACGTGTWGGKGTTTCGGTAGAGGCACCCCCTAGGTCTCGGCTTTTAAATTTGACCCATATYTCATTYTTTCCCTTTAATTCTTTTGGGCCAAACGCCGACATATTGACCGCTTGCGCACCGATACGAACGCCAGATTTATTGCGCGCTACGGCGCTGACAAAACTTTTTTCGCCTGCATGTTCTATGATTTCCGGCTCTCGGGCGGATCCACCATATGCCCGCGCCACAGCCGTTTCGCCGTGACCAAGATCATACCCTATAAATTCCAATTGTTTGCTTTCGCTCATGCTTTCCACACCGTCCCTCGGCGCAACACTTTACCGTCCCGCACTAATGCCGGAGCCGCCTGCTTGGTTTTTCCGCCCACCAAATCCAGCGCCGGTAAAATATCAAATAATTTAGCCGTTTTATGCGAATAATTGACCACCTTGATACCGTCTGCACTCAAGATGCTTTCAAGCTCGCTCCCCACCAGTTTCAAGGCAAAATGACCATCGTCTACGGCCCGTGCTTCCAGCAAGCCTTGGACAAAACTCATGAGCCGCGTATCATCCGTCCACCGCTTTTCCAGTACGGGTTCCGCCAAGCGGAGCAATACATGGTCGGCGGTACGCAAAGCTTCGGCTAATGCGTCTACATATCCGGCCGCTTCCACAGAAACATGGGCATCTGCGAGAAATCTGTGYCCGTCCGGCGCTTCTAATRATTTCTGCTTACCCTTGCCCAGAATACGGCCAATAAACGGAATTTTCCMCAATAGRTTTTTCCAATCCTTAGGRTCAAAAAACCTGAGYGCSGCMATGACMGTTGCCGCCAACATGGTCAGCCGTGAACCTTGCATCAATCCAGCCAGCATGAAAAATAGTGCTGCACCGTAAAACAAGGTACTACCAGCGATAACGCGCGGCGAAGTCGGCGGAACCTCGCGCCAAACTATAGCGGCTTTGGCGCCTCTATCGAGCACCCCTGCCCCAGATTTGACCATTTCCAGCAACCACAATCCGGCTTTTTGAATTTGGATATCGTCAGTCGTTTGAGCAAATATATCACCTGTCCTGTCAAGTGCCTTACGGGCTTCGGATACCGCCTTGTGGGATGATAAATTCTCACCCGTTATTCGCAAGCGCAAAGCTTCACGCTCGCTTTCAAACGCCCGCGCTAGAGAAGGGGTCGTCGCTGGTAAATTATCAGTCATAGGTAAAATGTTGGCATTATGACGCCCAGAGTCAAGCCAGTTACCCATAGTTTATGTATATGCGTTTATGTTTCTGCGTTTATGTTTCTGTAAGCGCGCGTTCGGCTCGTAATATTGCAGCCCGTTCTTCAACCCTTGCGACGATATCTTCAACCATATCATCATTATTGGTTTTGCCTGTGCGGTCTCCGGCAGCATACATCATGCCGTATCCAGCAGAACCACCCGTAAAACCGACATCCGTATAGGCGGCTTCGCCGGGGCCGTTGACGACACATCCTATGATAGAAAGAGAAATCGGTTCGTGGATATGGGCAAGGCGTTTTTCCAAGGTTTCTACGGTTTTAATAACATCAAAACCTTGGCGGGCGCAGGACGGGCAAGAAATAATATTGATGCCGCGCGTACGCAAACCGAGGGATTTGAGGATATCGTATCCGGTTTTTATCTCCTCAACAGGATCAGCCGACAAGGACACACGGATCGTATCGCCTATCCCGGCCCACAGTAGATTACCCATACCGATAGCCGATTTGATCCCGCCCATACGCAGACCACCTGCTTCGGTCACACCCAAATGTAGCGGGCAATCAATGGCATCGGCCAAGCTTTGATAGGCTGCGACAGTTAAGAACACATCCGAGGCTTTGACAGATATTTTAAATTCGTGGAAGTCTTCATCTTGCAGCATACGGGCATGCATCAAAGCACTTTCAACCATAGCTTCCGGGCATGGCTCGGCGTATTTTTCAAGTAATTCTTTTTCTAAAGAGCCGGCATTCACACCAATACGGATAGAACAGCCGTTATCCCGCGCCGCTCTAACAACCTCGCGCACCCGTTCTTTACCCCCGATATTACCGGGGTTAATCCGCAAACAGGCTGCACCGTTCTCGGCGGCTTCGATACCGCGCTTATAATGAAAATGAATGTCCGCGACGATGGGTACATCTACGGCTTTGGTAATTTCGCCTAGCGCTAGAGAGCTTTCCGGATCGGGGCAGGACACGCGGACAATATCCGCACCCGCTTCTTCAAGGGCATTTATTTGAGCAATAGTCGCCTGCGCATCACTGGTCAGAGTGTTTGTCATAGATTGAACGCTGATGGGCGCATCGCCGCCAACTGGAACTTTACCCACCATGATTTGACGAGATTTACGGCGTTGAATTTGCCGCCAAGGCCTTAGTAAGCCTATTTCTTTGTCGTGGTTTTTACTCATAATGTGGGTTTAAGGCAGGTGAAAGGCGTTGGGAAGCGCTAATATCGGGTAACTTCAGCCAGTGGTATATTTTTCCCAGACTCTCCCCGTTGGCCAATCGTGCCRATGAGCTTGCCGCCAAGGTAGAGTTCAATCGCTCCWGCATCACGCAATGACAATACAGGCAAATTTTTGCGCTCGGTTTCGAAAATTTCACCCTTTATCATAATACGTGAAATCAGCACATTACCCAGCGCATCAGTAACATGTACCCAACTTGGGCCAAGAGCTTTAAGRCTTATCATGTTTRTATTGTTCTKRGTGGGTTCGGCCGGAGCAAAATCCCAATTCTCRGTGGGTTGTAWTGCTGCMGCRGCAGGMACTGCAGAAAYGGCATCCGTTTTCATACCGTACCACGAGACGACAACAAATGCGCAGCTTAAAACSGCACCAATTGCAAAGCTTCCTTTTGGCAAGCGTACWGAATTTTTWGGTATRAAATTTGGTTCTTCTGGTGCACTCAGATATCTCGGTGCTTCAATGTCGACTTTGAAACGCTCAATAGCATTTCTCTCGTTTATRCCCAAAAACTGCGCATAGGAACGAACATATCCTAAGGCATAGCCAAGTGTKGGCAAAGCATCTTTATCCAACCGTTCAATGGCATCYAAATAAGWTTGCTGAATATGCAGTTTTTCCGCCACATCTTTTAAGGATAACCCAGCATCCATGCGTTTATCGCCGAGCTCAGCCCCKATATGTTCAATGACGCGTTTTAAATTACTCTCAAGCACYBAATTCCCCGANTTATCTTTCTACANWACTTTGCTAAAATAGAAAGGCTGGGATAGTTAGCATATKCTMATMTAAAATCCAAGGTGATTTTAGCCTTTTTTTAATTTTACCCCAAGGTTGTTATACGCTAAACAACCCATGGGCGTAGATTCTACATATAAGGTCAATGATGATTAAAATGCTTTCCAACACTTTAACTGCTCGCAACTGGCCCATTTTAGCTTTGTTGTTGTCKCTAAGTCTCTGGATGGGCGCACTCGGCTTCCAATATATTGGTGGCATGCAACCGTGTCAGATGTGCTATTGGCAACGCCATGCGCATAAGGCCGTATTGGTAATCGCTATWCTYGSTYTKMTKAYKCRGCAAAWWACYAYGGRYARWARATGGGAAMGYCGKTTTCTYRTCYTGMTTGGYYTRGCCTTYCTTGTCAGTTTCGGGTTGGCATTTTGGCATATGGGCGTTGAATACGAATGGTGGACAGGCCCTAGGTCCTGCATGGGCGAAGCAGTGGTGATAAATACAGCAGACATATTAAAAGCACTGGAAACGCCTGTGAAAATGCCGTCCTGCGGTGACGTGCCGTGGTCTATGTTGGGTGTTTCAATGGCTGGATATAATGCTATAATATCAATGGGGGCGGTACTCTTTAGCTTCTACTTTGCAGTAAAGGCAAAATGATGTCCAAGCCAGACCAACAGACAAGACCCGCAAGACCCGGCGGCAAACCGAAACCCAGCGCTTCGCCGCGCATCAAAGAAATGTTGCGGGTGGATCATGCCGGAGAATATGCAGCGGTTGCTATATATGATGCCCAGTCGAAAGTCTTTGGGCGCTCACTCAAAACACGAAAAATCGCGCGGCAACTTGCAGATATGCGCGACGAAGAACAGGAACATTTAGATACATTCGACGCACTCTTGCTCGAGAACAATACGCGGCCAACGGCTTTCATAGGTTTATGGAAAATTGCGAGCACTGGACTAGGTATTGGCACGGCTCTAATGGGCGAAAAGGCCGCACACGCTTGCACCGAAGCGGTGGAAAGTGTCATTGAGCAACATTATGCTGCACAGATTGAAGAGACCAAAGACAGCGATCCGGAACTGTGTGCAACGTTTACAAAATTTCGCGAAGACGAACTGCGCCACCACGACACGGCCATAGAACACGGCGCCAAAGACGCCCCCGGCTACCCGCTCCTATCCGCAGTCATTAAGGCAGGGTGCAGAACCGCGATTAAATTGAGTGAGAAGATATAGCTCCATTGTTTGTGAAAGCTCAGTTTCATTAATATTTGGAGTAGTAGAGCGGCAGTTTTTTGATTGAATGCGAGAAGGGATTAGAGCATGGTTATAAGAATCGACAAGAAGCAAACTAAGGACACCACGTGTGGAGATGGGATCAAGGCAGGTTAGCATATTTTAACTTTGAGAATTTGCGACTAATAGCAAAAGCTGCAGTTGAACTCGATTTGAAATCTGCTTCTCATGAAGAACTACGAGGCAAGACAGCTTTGCCCTTTTCTCCTGTAGCCTCAAATTATTTGCCGTGGAGAAACTACCAACGAATATTTAAGTTAATGCGGCTTGTCATTGTCAAAGACAATGTAGCAAAACCCACACAGGTAGCGCAGCTTCTATCTAGAACAGGATTAGTTACATCTGATGAATTCATTCATTATATTGTATGCTCTCATACTGATCCTAACCCAGCATTTCAAAACTGGGACCCAAGTTTGCCGCCTAAATGGCCTTTGTTATTTTCTTTGAAGTATTTATTAGCCTGCAGGAAAATTTTTCCAAATCACGTATGTACGCTGAACGAAGTAATGTGTGCATATCAATCGTCAAATTTTTCTGGTATTGAAGACGAAACAGCCTTTGCAGTGTTGTTGAATAACGGGCCGATAAGTGAACATATTCTTCCTCGTCAAGACATTGTTAGACAAGGCAGAGAAAGCCTTAAATTCTTCGCTCAACTTTCTTACCTTATGATGCCCGATTCAAAGAAAATTGCAGTGAACCTATCAGAAGAAAAAGCAGCTGATCTATTTAGGGATTTAGCGGCGGTTGTCCTAGATGCAGTTGCTGACCCTGCCGAACAAATATCCAATTTGGCATCTTTGTTTGCCGAAGGTGCGAACGAAGATTTCGGTTTCATTCAGACAGACCAAGATATTATTCTTGAAAGTGGCTTCACGGAAGGAACAAAAACTCAAAAAACACATTTGGTCATTGAACGAAATGGTTCACTGCGAATAGAGTATTTCAAGAGAAATCCAACCGCCACTTGTGATGTTTGCGCAATTGAAACAATAAAAACTTATCCTTGGACAAAAGGAGTTCTTGATCTTCATCATGTTCTACCATTATCATCAGGAGTCGAAATTGATAAATCTGGCACCAAATTCAGTGACCTAAAACCTGTATGCCCAACTTGCCATCGAGCTGTACATAGACATTATTCTATTTGGTTAAAACAAACTAAAAACCCAGATTTTTCTTCTCGTGAAGAAGCATTTGGTGTTTACGATAAACTGAAAAAAGAGTTCAAGGGAGTAGTGTTTAACAATGCATAATACATTGAAGAAAAATGAAACCTTTATGATGACGGATGATCAAACTTGCCTGATTTCTGAGTGCTTAGACACTGACATGCCATTAAGTAATAAATTAAACACCTTAGGCTTGAAGTATAACGATCTAAGATATTTAAATTCATATACAAAAAAGTGGACGGGTCGCAAAGCTGCATCATTGAACGATTTTGAAAAAGTCGCTGATGGAATTCCATTCGTAAGCTTCTTTACTGGTTGCGGTGGAATTGACTTAGGCCTAGAGGCGCTTGGTTTCAGCCATGTTGCAGGCTTTGAAATACATGAGCTATTTTGTAAAACACTTCGTGCAAACCGCCCCAATTGGAAAATTTTTGGGCCACCTACTCACAGTGGTGATATTTCAAATTTTGAAGATTGTGAACCCGCTTTGTCACAAATGATTACTACTCCATTCGAAGGCGTCTTTATAGGGGGGCCCCCTTGCCAGCCATTTTCAATAGCGGCTAACCAACGATTTTCAAAAAAAGGTGAAAACTTTAAACGGACTGGGTTTGACAATAAGTCTAAAGGCAATCTCTTATTTGATTACTTGTCTCTAATTTTGCGATTCAGACCTAAGGTTTTTGTTATAGAAAACGTACCAGGCCTTAGAGACATAGATAGTGGTAGTCAGCTTAATGAAGCCGTACGGATTATGGAAAAGGCAGGATATACTGTCGAAAAGCCAAAAGTATTAAATGCCTCTGACTATAGCATTCCTCAAAATAGAAAGCGGTTGTTTGTTGTTGGGCATAGGACGAAACATTTATGGCAATGGCCAGAAAAACATGAAAAAAAAGTTGGTTGTGGATCAGTCTTAAGAAATCAATTTGTTGATGCAAATAACGCTGAGACGCGCCAACATAATGCTGGATCAATAAAACGGTACATGATGTTAGATTATGGAAAACGCGACCAACTTGGTCGTGTTGATAGATTAGACCCGACCTTGCCATCAAAAACGGTTATTGCTGGTGGCATAAATGGAGGGGGAAGATCGCACTTACACCCAGAAGTTCCCCGAACATTGAGTGTTCGAGAATGTGCAAGATTACAAACTTTTCCAGATAATTATATTTTCAAAGGGCCTACCGCGCGCCAATTCACTCAAGTAGGGAATGCTGTGCCGCCAGTCTTAGCAGCTGAAATTGGTATAAAATTGAATGAGTTTTTCAAATTACAAAATTAAGGTGACAATAACAAGCGGAACACGCCCTGCAAACCGCCCTTCATAATTCACTCCCAAAAATCCCACATAACTCACTGAAATACATCATCTTTCACAAATCCTCCTAAAATCTTATCCATGCTCTTTTCTATGCCCTTATTGTGATGGGATGATGAGAATATTTGTTTGCATATTTGGATTTGGACTATGGGTGCTCGGCGCAGCATGAATGTGCAGACATATGCTTTGGGTTTTCGAGTTTACCAAAGCAAAATAAGGCTCACTTATGATAGCCAACATCCTACCCCCTCACCTTGTTCCTCTCCCCATGGGAGAGGAGACCCAAGCACTAGCTCCACAAACAAGCAACCCGTCAAACCCACTAAACTGTTCTTTGGTATTTGAACAATCTTATAGACATGTATTTTTTTCGAAATCAAAGGATAAAGGCACATAGTTAGCGGCAACGTCTCCTCTCCTTTTGGGAGAGGAACAAGGTGAGGGGCGTGAAGTAGTTATTTACGCCGAATGTGAACTTCCGTACCGGATATCCCTACCGTAAACGGAGGAACAAATGGAAAATTTATTTCCGTTTCACCTGAATGATTTTTACGGGTTCTGTTAAGAATTGCCCAGAGGTGACTTCGCTTTCGCTTGGCCCCTTGGTTTCGCGGAGTTGAATGGCGCGGACAACATCCATACCTTTGACCACTTGACCAAACACTGCATAACCTTGACCATCTGGATTGCGCGAACCCCCGTAATCCAGGGACGTGTTATCCCCAATAGATATGAAAAAATACGCGGCTGACCCAGTACCAGGCTCATCACGTGCCATAGATACCGCGCCGTCTATATGAGACAGGCCAGACATTTCGGTAGTTTCGTGATCGATGGGGGCCGTTACTGATTCCATTGATAAAAGCCCGCCTTGGATGATTTGCATACCGTGACCACGCGGATCTGTTTTGGGACGGACGGCCCGATAGAAACCCTGCTCATCATACAAATCATTGTCCACATAATAGAGGAAGTTCTCCGCTGTCAGCGGTGCGCGGGATTTATAGACATCAATTTCAATGGCACCCAACCCCGTTTGCATGACCACACGGGTAGTTTTTTCATCGCTGCTGCAAGCAGCAAGCCCAACCAGTGCAAATATCCCTATAATACTGATAAATAATGCGCGCATCATGTCTCCAACTCCAAATCCCAATAAAGAAAGTCCAACCAACTTTCATGTAAATAACCCGGTGGAAACCGACGTCCCTGAGCTTGTAATTCATAGATACTCGGTTGCGTTGGAGCACGGGTCAAGACCATTCCGGCCTCGGCAGGCAATCTCCCACCCTTTTTTAAATTACATCTTGTACAAGCCGCCACAATATTGTCCCAGCGAGTTTTACCGCCAAGACGACGKGGTTGCACATGGTCAAATGTCAATTCATCGCTGCTACCACAATAGACACACGCAAAACCATCGCGCAAAAACAGATTAAATCGTGTAAATGCAGGTGAGCGGTTTTGCGGTACAAATTCTTTGAGAGCAACCACAGACGGCAAAGGCATAGACATATTGGCAGAATGGACTTTTTGGCTATATTGGTCGACAATACTGACCCGTTCCAAAAACACGGCTTTGACGGCATCCTGCCACGACCATAAAGACAGCGGATAATAACTCAGCGGTTGATAGTCTGCATTCAGAATTAGGCATGGGTGCGAACCATCTTTAAGAGGGAAGGCTGACATGTCAGGCAACTCACTAATTAGTCCCACGGTATGCCCTCCTACTTAGAAAAGTCATGCTCAACAAATTTTCTACGCCTATTATCCTGAAAACGATTCTCCTTGTTTCTGTTTTTAAGCCTAAAGCATCACAGAATTATGACAAGGCAATTGATATACGCAATATTTAGAAGCAAAATTACTGACCCGTTTTGACGAAACGACCAAGCCTACGAGCGATTTTCTTGAAAATTCGCCATGGCGCCCCAGCCAATTTCAATGCCCGTCTAGCACGTCGCCAGCGTAAGCGGCGTTTAGGTTCAGCTTCTGGCACCAACARCTTGACAAAATCGGAAGCCACTTGCTCCCACGAATAATTTTTCGCATGCCCTGCCGCCGCAGATCGGTCCAGCTCAAGGCAAGCTAATGCGGCCATATGTAAATCTTCGTCGACGACCCCCGCACCAGAACCTGGAATAATATCGATAGGCCCACTGACCGGATAACCAGCCACGGGTGTTCCAGTGGCCATGGCTTCAATTATAACTAAACCAAATGTATCTGTCTTACTTGGAAACACAAACACATCCGCATCACCGTAATACCGGGCCAGTTCTGCACCGTATTTTGCGCCGACAAACTCAACTTTACCTGCATATTTCTTCTGCAAACCCACCAAGCCAGGTCCATCACCAACTACGACTTTGCTGCCGGGTAAATCCAACTCAAGGAAAGCTTCAATATTTTTCTCTACGGCAACCCGTCCGACATTAATGAAGATGGGACGTTCCATACCTGCGTATATATCTTCGCCGTCTAATAACCGCATGCCAGGACGGAATTGTGTCAAATCCACACCGCGCGCCCATACGGCCAAGTTTTCAAAATTCTTGTCTCTTAGATAATCTGCCATTGATGGTGTCGTCACCATAATTCGGCCGCAACTATTGTGAAAAGAACGGACGAACCTATAGGCCAATGTCGTTAAAATAAACGGAGGAATAAAAGGAAAGCGCGCCTGAACATATTCGGGGAATTTAGTGTGGTAGGAAGTTGTAAACGGCATACCCCATTTCAAACACAAAGCGCGCGCGGCCCAACCAAGTGGACCTTCAGTGGCAATATGCACAGCATCCGGCCCAAACATCACCAACCGGCGCTCGACTTCGCGTTTGGCGAATAAAGCTATTTTTATATCAGGGTAAGTCGGAAGCGGAAAAGTCATAAACCCGTCTGACGGTGCAATGACTTCAACTGTGTGCCCAGCTTTACGGCATTCCTCTACGGTCTTGGACAAAGTCCGCACCACACCGTTCATCTGTGGCTTCCATGCATCTGTGACCAAAAGAATCTTCATATTATCCCGTTTTTTTGCATTTATAAGCAGGCTAGTCGATTTCAACAACGAAATTCCGGTTAAAATAATGTCGGGTAAACTCCGGTTTTGCAGTTGACGTTTTACTGAACTCATAATTAATGTTAGCGGTAATAGAAACGCCTCCGATACAAAGACCTTAAGGAAACACATATGTCAAATCCACATATACTCTATTCGTTCCGCCGCTGTCCCTACGCCATGCGCGCACGAATGGGTCTTAAGATAGCCGGCATTGATTATGAACACCGTGAAGTCCTGCTGCGCGACAAACCGGCCGAAATGATGACAGCATCGCCAAAGGCAACCGTACCTATTATGGTGTTAGACGACGGAAAAGTCGTAGATGAGAGTTTTGACATCATGCTGTGGGCACTTGAACAAAACGACCCTGAACAGTGGTTAGCACCCGATATGGAACATATGCTCGGCCTCATTAAGACCATTGAGGGACCGTTTGCACAGCACCAATTTCGCTATAAATATGCCAGTTTTTTTGATGATAGTCTAAAAAGGGGTGATGTGAATTTAGAGCACCGCGACGAGGCTTGTATTTTCTTAAAAGACTATGAGAAAATTTTAGCGAAATCAGCATATATAATGGGCGATAAACCGAGCCTTGCCGATTATGCTATTTTTCCGTTTATCCGCCAATTTGCCGCTGTAGAAAAAGATTGGTGGGACAAACCGCAATTCCCACATCTTCATAAATGGTTGGCGTATTTTATGGATGCTGAAATATTCACCGCAATTATGGAAAAATACCCTCTTTTTGTCTCAACTGTACAAGAGGAAAAATCCGCGCTCAGCTAAGCTATGGGGAGAAAGTCCTAGCTTGAGCTTGGCATTCAGGGGAAAACCTCCCCATGAGGCGCAAAAATTTAATAGCAATGTTGTTCTGCGCGTTGATATTCAGCGCACCTATGGCTCACGCACAGCAAGATGTTGTCGACGTCACCGTTGACATTTTCAAAGACGGACAACCATCCACTCCTGATCAAAACCCAACGGGCCGAATTGATAATATCCCAACTAAGATCGTGTTTAACATAGGTGATACGGGCCTACTTACCGGATCCGTGCTCATTGTTTCAGCTTATGCACCGGCTCCGCCTAATGTCCGGCGTTCATCACCACTCATGCTCGGCCAAACGAGACTACTGCTCACCGACATGGGGTCTCCACTGAAAGTTATTATCGCTACACCATCAGCCGTAACCCAAGATTTGGAATATACCCGTATCGAAGCCACGATAATTAATGCCAATGATGTCGTTATTTTTGATCTTAAAGAACCGGGGAAATATGACGGTTATGACGCGCCTATCCTCAACCTAACCCACATTGGCAAAACTTTAGACGTGAAACCAGTGGTGAATTCTGCTGAACTCGTCTCAGAAACTATTCGCGGGAAAATTAGAATAAATGGTAAGGCCCCAAAATTTGCCGGCTCTAACTTGGTTACCCGCTTGGTTGAAGACGGCCTTGCCGGCGGTAATTACAGCATAGTTTTGGGTGAGATGCGACAAATCTTGGACGGTAAGCGCGCACCCTTTGCCTTCAAGTTTGAAGGGCTAATTGATCCATCACAAAGTGAAATACCATTAGCCCTCGAAGTTTGGATAGAGGACTGGGCTGGCCGCAAAACCCATGTAACCCCTGCCCCAACCCCATATACTGGCCCAAAAACCAGATACCGGATTAGACTGGATGCAATCGGCCCTCAAGTTTACAACCCCATGCCGTCAAAAATGGCTATCAACAAAGCTATATCAAAAACTGTTATTGCCAAGAAAACTGTAGCGAAAGTAAAATCCAACCCAAAGCCTAAACCTACGACTAAGCCTAAACAAAAAATATTTGCTGCGAAAAAAATCGTTAAAAAAACCAATCCTGTTATGACAACCAAATCCACTGCCAAATCCACTGCCAAACCCGCCGTCACAAACAAACAAGTTTTCCAAATAGCAGCAAAGACAAGGCCAAAGGCTATTTCCTTACCGCCGTATCAGAGAATTGCGGGTAAAGCGCACTTTAATGCGAGTAAGGGATTACCAAGGGGCTCCGTTTTGGTCGCAGAACTAGAACGAAGAAACAATAGCAACCGTCCAGCATTACTAGCCTCTACACGGGTATTCTTGGATGGTCTTTCCGGTGCAGTGTCCTTTAAATTAAAGGCAAATACGACAGACTTAGACCCCACGCTCTCACCTGCAAGGTTACGTGTACGCATCGAAGATAAAAATGGGAAGTTATTCTTCTCGAACCTAGGCGGCGCAACTGTACGCAAAGGTTTTAATACGGTGACATTAACAACATCACCAAATTATTAGACCTTAAAACGAATAGAGCCTAAAACTACTAGAGCCTGTCAGCGCATACGCACAACAGGCTCTATATCTTAATTCATAATTTTAATGCGCAATCTTATAGTGATCTACGTGCGCGGCGTTGATCACGGGCTGTACGGCGTACCAAAAAGTCCAAATTAGCCTGTGATACACAAGACTTGGCTGGGTTTATGTTGGTTTTAACGCTCATTACGTCGCTCGAATTAAACATTTTAGACATGACGTTCTCCTTATTTGTGCCATCTCACTATTGAAATGGTCACTGTCATGAGCGCTATATGACCCTTATAAAAAAAAATTAAACAGACAGAATAGCAGCCCAGTTATGCGTATTTGCATGGTTAATTCCATGTTAACCATTATTATTGCAATGCTGTAATGTTTGCAGTTTTAGTTTCCGGCGTATAAGTTCCCCTTAAAACAAGGAAGCGTTTATGATACAGAATTTTGATGTACAAGGTGGCCCGAAATATGGGCAAACTAACCTGCCCAAATTGCGTGCAGCACTGTCTGCTCTCGAACTCGACGGATTTATTATCCCCCACGAAGACGAGTACAACAACGAATATTTACCAGATTACAACGAGAGATTAATGTGGGCGACAGGCTTTACTGGCTCCGCAGGTGCCGCCGTAGTGCTCACAGAYAAAGCCGCCATGTTTGTCGATGGTCGCTACACATTGCAAGTCCGCGCACAAGTGGACGRCAAGTTGTTCGCATATGAACGACTTGAGGATGCAGGTGTTGCAGCCTGGTTAGCARAAGAAGCRGCTGGCCTGAATATTGGTTACGACCCYAAACTCCATAGYCCAGACGCACTGGCTCGTTTGCACAAAGCTGTGGAAGGTGTGGGCGGCACACTATCCCCACTCAGYACAAACCCTATTGATACGGCATGGCAAGACCGCCCCCCTGCYCCCMAAGCKCCGTTGACMGTACARCCAARAAAACTGGCCGGACGTGACCATGRYGAMAAGCGCAAGCAAATTGCYAAAATTATCACTGAAAAAAATGCAGATGCCGCACTGATCACCGCCCCCGCTTCTGTTGCATGGCTTTTGAATRTACGCGGCGGCGATGTTATGTGTTCACCAYTGCCCCTTGCTAGCYTGATCATTAACAAAGATGCTAGTGTCGAGTTATTCATCGATCCTGATAAAGTCACACCTGAAGTCCACAAACATTTTGGCAATCAAGTGTCAGTTTCCGCTGAAGACAAACTCCCTGATTATCTAGGTAGTTTTGACGGCAAAACTATCTTGGTCGACCCTGCAGGCAGTTCCAGTTTTATGTTCGACACGCTTAACACCGCTGGTGCAAATATCACCAAAACGATGGATCCAATCGCTCTACCAAAAGCCCGTAAAAATAATGCAGAAATTGCAGGCACCACTGCCGCCCATGTGCGCGACGGTGCTGCCGTTACTAATTTCTTGCACTGGCTAGCTACTGTCGCCCAAGACGGCTCAGTCGATGAAATTATTGCGGCACAAAAATTGGAAAGTTTCCGTGATTGTACTGGCCTTCTAAAAGATCTTAGCTTTGAAAGCATCTCCGGCGCTGGCTCCAACGGGGCAATTGTCCATTACCGGGTCAGTACAGCCACTACAAAAACACTTGAACCCGGCTCTTTGTTCCTCATCGACAGCGGCGGACAATATGTAGACGGCACTACGGACATTACCCGCACTGTACCCATCGGTAAGCCGACTAAAGAAATGCGCAAAAGCTTCACACTCGTGCTGAAAGGCCATATTGCCTTGTCCCGTGTACGCTTTCCCAAAGGCACAACCGGGCATGCGTTAGATGCCCTTGCCCGCATGTCGCTATGGGCACATGGTCTCGACTATGATCACGGCACAGGCCATGGCGTTGGCGCTTATTTAGGCGTTCACGAAGGCCCGCAGCGCATTGCCAAAACCCCAAGTTCAGTGCCATTAGACCCTGGTATGATTGTCTCAAATGAACCGGGATATTACAAAACAGGCGCATTTGGCATCCGTATAGAAAACTTGCAATATGTGACAGAAGCCGCCCCGATAAAAGGCGGTGAGCGCCATATGATGGGCTTTCACACGCTCACATTAGCCCCCATAGACCGTCAGCTCATCATCAAAAAAATGCTGAGCAAGGCAGAAATTAAATGGCTGAATAAATACCATAAACGCGTCCGTAAAGAAATTAGCCCTTTGGTCAACGACGCGGTCAAAGGGTGGCTCCGCACGGCTTGTAAAAAACTTTAACTGGCAACAATAGGGGCAAGCAATTGAGGCAGACAATATGAACGTATTGTAATCCGCGGTTTATCTCCTGTTCATTTTCAGTTTGCTAATTTGCCTTCAAGATTTCTGCTCACTACCGCTCAACCCCCATGAGGAAACAACAAGAGGAAACAACATGATTGATTTAAAAAGAAAAACTTTGGTAACTGTCGTAATGCTGTCAGGCGTTTTAGCACTCGCTGGGTGCGAAACCACTAATGGTGGCAATAACGCCGTAGAAAAAGGCATATTCGGGGCTCTAGCAGGGGCCGCAGTCGGCGCTATTATTGGTAACAATGCAGGCGACGGCGATGCGCAGTCCGGCGCACTTATTGGTGCCGTTATCGGCGGCGCAGGTGGTGCTTATGCTGGTTGTCGCGAAGACGGTGGTTGCGGCGCAGAGCCGCAAAATCAGGGCTATGACTATGATTATAGCCGCCAACAAAATGTTCCGCCTCCGGCTCAAATCGATACGGTCAACAGACGCCAGTTTTTTGACAGTAACACTGGCCGTTATTACTATTATGACCCCGTAAGCCGCAACGAATACTACGAAAACGGCGAACGTAAATACAACTAAAGCATTTGCCCGAGCCGTTGTAGCGGCGCCGTGTCTTCTAAAGCTAAACGCGCTATCCATTCAGTGATAGCGCGTTTTTTCATGGGGTCTCGCCAATCCGGCGCAACTTCTGACAATGGCATGAGAACAAATGGGCGGGTGAGCATGCGCGGATGCGGTAATATCAAAGTTTCACTGCCTTTGATCTGCCCGTTATAATCCAGAATATCCAAATCGAGCGGGCGCGGCGCATTTCGCACTGTCTCTATGCGCCCAAACGCCGCTTCTGCCTGCTTTAGCATAGCGAGCAAGTCCAATGGCTCCAATTGAGTTTCTACGGCAATAACGCCGTTAATATAAGGAGGTTGTGCATCAGGGTCAGGCCAAGCGGGGCTTTGCCAGAGATTGGAAGCTTGCACGATATTAATTCCAAATTGCTGCAAACGGACGACCACAAGCAAAAACGTCTCTTGCGGGGACACGACCTCACCGCGGTACTGCGCAGGTTGGTTTGCCCCCAGAGCAATATAAATGCCCACTGCTAGCCCCGCTCTTTCATAACGCGTGCTTTTTGTCTATTCCAGTCACGGTTCTTCTGGGTTTGACGCTTATCAACTTGTTTTTTACCAACACCGATACCGAGCAATAGCTTGGCTAGCCCCTTATTATCAAAATATAATTTGAGCGGGACAAGTGTCCGCCCCTTACGTTGCACGGCGCCCATAAGTTTGTTAATTTCGCGGCGTTTGAGCAATAATTTGCGGGGCCGTGTAGGTTTGTGATTAAACTGGCTGGCTGGTTCGTAAATCGGAATATTAGCGTTGATCAAAAATATTTCGGTACCCTCTACCGCCGCATAGCTCTCGGCGATATTGGCATGGCCTAGGCGTAGGGCTTTGACCTCTGTTCCGACCAACATGATGCCGGCCTCAAAGGTTTCTTCAATCGCATATTCAAAGCGTGAACGGCGGTTTTCAGCAATTGCCTTGCTGTGGTGTGCAGGTCGTTGTTTACGGGCCATGACTAGATCTCAACGCCTGCAATTTTCATGGCAGAGATAACTGCCTCTTTGGTACTTGCGCGGCATTCTATGATGGGCAAGCGAACATCGGCTTGCATTTTACCAAGCAAATTAAGTGCGTATTTGGTAGGTGCAGGACTAGCATCTATGAATAAATCCTTGAAAAGACGATCTAATTTTTCGTGTAACGTGCGCGCTTCTGAAAACGCACCTGCCGCACATAATTTGTGTAGTTCAGCACACTGCGCAGGTGCGRCATTGGAAGCCACTGAAATACATCCCGAACCACCATGCGCCCAATGGGCCAAAGCTGTGGGGTCATCGCCGGAGAGTTGAATGAAATCATCGCCGCAAATGGCCTTATAATCTGATACCCGCGCCAAATCAGATGTAGCGTCTTTCAGTCCAATAATATTGGGAATTTCCGCAAGTCTTCCCATAGTTTCAAGATCAATATCAACAATGCTGCGCCCTGGAATATTATACAAAATAATGCTGATATCTATGGCCTGCGCAATGGCTTGAAAATGCTGAAACATACCCTCTTGTCCCGGCTTGTTATAATAAGGGGCCACCGCTAAAACGCCGTCCACTCCACACTTTTGTGCCTCACCAGCCATCTGTATAGCAGAGCACGTATTATTAGAGCCAATACCCGCAATCACAGGCACCCTCCCGTTCGCGGCCTCAACGCACAGCTTGATAACATGTACATGCTCTTCTTTGCTTAAAGTCGAAGCTTCGCCTGTCGTGCCGCACGGTACCAAGCCGTTTGTGCCAGACCGTATTTGCCAATCGATAAATTCCTGATAGGCAATTGCATCAACTTGGCCATTTTTAAACGGTGTTACCAACGCTGTAAGGGAACCGGATATCATTTTTCGCCTTTTGGTTTTCTTAGCTTCATATTTAAGTCTTCATAAAGTAAACAGTTTTATATCAAAATACAGCCACATTATGGTATATATCTTTTTACACTTGAATTGGGCAAAACCAAGGTTAAAAAAACAAATGATTTTTCGCAAAGACATRTCAGCYAATATAGGGGCAATCATAAATACCTTTGTGGGCATTTTACTCATCTGCATGATATCCATACCAGCGCAAGCAGTCCCCCCCTCACCACGCTTAAAACCAGCCGTACCTCATACCTCTACATTATTGTCCAAGCATGATGCCAACAATTTCAGACAGGCCATGCGCGCTGCTGACCAGAAGAAATGGCCTGAGGTTGAGCGGTTCCTCAAAAGGATCAATGATCCGATCGCCCGCAAAGTTTTAGAATGGCGTTTGGCGGCAGATGATCCTTATGTATCATTTAATACGCTAAGCCGGGTCGTTCAGACCCAGCCAGAYTGGCCGCGAATGACACGTATCCGTTCCAAAGCTGAAACCAGAATGTATGAACGACCTCTGTCTTCCAGTGATACGATTGCTTGGTTTGGGGMAAYAGCACCTGTATCTGGCGAAGGCCGTGTGGYAATGGCACGTGCATATTATCAACAAGGTGATACCACAACCGCTGACCGTTGGTTACGGTCCGCKTGGCGCGCTTCCAAACTGACCCGTAGTCGCCAAAAATCTCTTTATAAGCGCTATAAARACCGCTTGACCCCAGARGATCATGCAGCCCGTGCTGACCACCTCATCTGGTTGGGGCGCAAATATTACGGCAGTGCKGGCGGTTTACTCTCAATGATGAATTACCCTGACAGGGCACTTATGGATGCGCGCATACGGGTAGGTGCCAACCGCAGGGGCATGAATAATGCCATCAAAAATCTACCGGATTCAATGAAAAATGATACTGGGTTATGGTTCGAACGGGCTTATTGGCGTCGCAAACGGTTAGGTGAAGAATCCGCCGTAGAAGCTCTGTTGAAAATAAACATTCCTGCTAGCACTGCACGCGGTAAGGAACGCGTATGGCTGGAAAAGAAACGTATAGCCTATTGGGCTATCTCCAAGAAGCGGTATCAAGACGCTTACGCTTTGACCCTTAATCACGGTATAACATCGGGTAAGTATTTTGCCGAGGCTGAATTTTTGGCAGGATGGCTAGCCCTCACGAAGCTAAACAATTCAAGACAAGCCCTCATACACTTTACAACACTTAAAAACGGTGTCTCCTTACCTGTCTCATTGGGCCGTGCCAATTACTGGATGGGTCGTGCCGCAGAGCTTTCTGGCGATCCCAATGCAAATGCTTATTACGCAGAATCTGCACACTATCCTAATGTCTATTACAGCCAACTGGCGGCAGAGCGCTTGAACAATGGTTTGGCATTCGTCAGCTTGCCCCAAGAAAATCAAGGGTTTGCCCTTTCAAGTGCATTCGAATCCAACGAGTTAGTCCGTGCTTTACGGATGATCGGTGAAATACAAAGCGAACGTACATTCAAYCARTTTTCTTTTCACCTCGATGAYATTTTAAACAGCCCCGAGGAATTGTCTCAACTTTCCCGCTTGGCCAAAGACTACGACTTTATGAAGCCGTCAATTCGCGCCGCGAAACAAGCCGGTAGACTTGATACAATGCTAACAGAATCGAGCTACCCAAAGCCGGACGTCATCACTAATCTTTCTATCAACTATGACATTCCCTTTGTCCTAGCCATTGCCCGCCAAGAAAGTGAATTTAACACCAAGGCTCGCTCCTCTGCTCGCGCCTACGGTATGATGCAAATGATACACTCTACTGCGCGTATCACGGCCAGACGCGCGCGCATGCCTTATCAGCGTACATGGCTGACGGGTGATCCAGAATACGCCACCAAACTCGGCGCCCAACATATCAATGATCTATTAATACAATTTGATGGCTCTTATATTATGGCGGCGGCCGCCTATAATGCCGGCGGACATCGCGTCCGCCAGTGGAACAAAACCTACGGCGACCCAAGAACTGGCCAAATATCTCCCATCGACTGGATAGAAAGCATCCCGTTTTCGGAAACCAGAAACTACATCCAACGGGTAATGGAGAACCAACAGGTCTACCGCGCACGGCTTAACAATAACCAAGCAGAGCTAAAACTAACACACAGTATGAGATATGGTGCTTTTAGGTAAATACGGAACCTTCCCCACATAAGTTAGCGAGAGCCTCACGCCGTCACCTCACCCGAAACATGCCAAGAGTGAAACCATATACCAACCCTAATAGATACGGTATGTGTTGTGCTAGACACTGGGTGGTAGACACGGGGCTAGACACTGGGCAAAAAACTGGAATGCTTTATTGTATTCTTGAATGAGCTCGGATATAGAGCCGCAATAACCACTTATGGCACCATGGCGGAGTGGCTACGCAGCGGATTGCAAATCCGTGTACTCCGGTTCGACTCCGGATGGTGCCTCCAATTTCTTTCTACTGGAACTCAAGCCATGAAGCCAACACCTACAAGGCCGTCTTTAAGTGCGTTTGCAAAAAACTTGTCCTTCACAAAATGGCGCAACCCTAACTTTACCGAATTTACACCGGGGCGGATCAAAATCGAAACTCTGGCCGGGTTGACGGTTGCGCTTGCTTTGGTGCCAGAGGCCGTTGCCTTTTCYATTGTTGCCCATGTTGATGTGYTGGTTGGGCTTTACGCCGCATTTATTGTCGGCCTCATCACTGCGCTTATTGGTGGCMGACCGGGCATGATWTCCGGYGCCACSGGTGCRCTGGCSGTTGTCATGGTTGAGTTGGTTTWGCACCACGGGGTCGAATATTTGTTCGCGACCGTGGTCTTGATGGGCATTTTGCAGATATTGGCAGGCGTGTTTCATCTGGGTAAATTTATTAGGCTGGTGCCGCATCCGGTTATGCTAGGCTTTGTAAACGGGCTGGCTATCGTGATCTTTAGCTCGCAATTAGATATGTTTAAAGCCGGGCCCGAGGGCGCCAAAGTTTGGATGGACGCGGTAATGATGGTCACCATGCTCGGCCTTGTCGGGCTGACCATGGCCATTATTTGGGTTATGCCCAAAATTACCCATATTGTTCCTGCGCCCCTCGCCGGGATTGTTATCACAGCAGCCATAGTTATTGGCTTTGGGATTAATGTGCCGGACGTTGGTTCTATGGGGTCTATTAAAGGCGGCCTGCCAAGTTTTCACATTCCGTATTTAAAGGACTTTATGGAAGCTGGCGGCGCGGACAAATTCCAAGCTGCTTGGGATGTGCTTGTGATTATCTTTCCGTATTCACTAATTCTTGCCGCTATTGGCCTAATCGAAAGTCTGCTGACCTTAAATTTGGTCGGCGAGATGACCAACAAACGTGGCGGTACGTCTCAAGAATGCTTGGCACAAGGTATATCCAACACAGTCACAGGGTTCTTTGGCGGCATGGGCGGTTGCGCCATGATCGGCCAATCTATGATCAATGTTAAATCCGGTGGCCGCACACGCTTGTCCGGTGTAACCGCGGCCTTGTTCTTGCTGGGATTCATCTTATTTGGTTCGAGCATTATCGAGCGTATTCCTCTGGCCTCGTTGGTCGGCGTGATGTTCATGGTCGTGATCGGGACATTTGCTTGGCGTAGCTTGGTGATCATGAAAAAAATCCCTCTAACCGATGCCCTCGTGATCATTTTGGTGACTGTGGTAACAGTCATGACTGACTTAGCCATTGCGGTCATTGTCGGCGTTATTGTTTCCGCACTGGCCTTTGCGTGGAGCACAGCCACCCGTACCATGGCTCGGGTAGAGACAACTGACGACGGAACMAAAATATATAMYCTYGARGGRCCGCTGTTYTTTGGCTCCATAGAAAGTTTCGCAGAACTGTTYGATCCGGAWAATGAYCCCGAYCATGTYATYGTTGATTTCATGAACAGCCGSGTTGTYGAYCAATCWGCYTTRCAGGCCATTGAAAAYYTRGCSTTTAGRTATAAATCRCGCGGTAAAGTCATTCAACTCAGACATCTCACCCATGATTGTCACAAGCTCTTAAAGCGTGCAGGTCAGTTAATGATAGACGCAAACGACGACCCTGAATATCAGGTTGCCGTAGATTATTCCGTAAAAACYGGMATTTTAGGCGGTGGGCACTAAGGTTTTTRTTAATGTAGATTACCAAATGATTCATTARTCTGAATCAAATCTAAAAATAAATACKCWSRTTAACTTTATTTTAACCAACTTCGTTAATAAGCGAGAAGTCTTCTMTTGAAGACRCCCCACCATTCACCTAACACCTTCGGGAGCTTTCGAGCTCCCTTTTTTTTGCCTGAATATCAAGACCGTTAAAGGGCTTGGAAAAAACTTCAGTATGAGGTAAAATAACTATTGTCGCGCTAAGTATCTTAGTGTTAATAGGCACGACCTTGATAACAAGAGGCGTGGAGGGTCTTTGACCCGACAGGGAAGACAAAGTGAATATTCCGCAATAGCTCAGTTGGTAGAGCAATTGACTGTTAATCAATGGGTCGCAGGTTCGAGTCCTGCTTGCGGAGCCACTCTTTTCCCCGACATTCTTATTTTCTTTGCATTATTATGCGCTTCGTGGTTACTGCGCTTATGAGCAATAATATGAAAATTTACACGACCCTCTCCATTTGCCTTTTTGGTGTCCACTTTGCACAGCCAAGTTTTGCTCGTGACGACGAAATTATCGTGACAGCAACCCGCCGTCCTATTCAGGTACAGGATTATGCGGGAAGTGTTTCCGTTTTAGGCATAGACGATTTGCAACGTACTGCACCTGTCCACCCCGCCGAATTGCTCAATCAAGTGGCGGGTGTCAACATACACCGAAATAGTGGCCAAGAACATCTTACGGCTATTCGCTCACCTGTCCTAACTGGCGGCGCTGGGGCGGGATCATTTCTATACCTAGAAGACGGTGTACCCTTACGCGCCGCCGGGTTTTCCAACGTAAACGGTTTGTTTGAAGGCGCTCTGGAAATCGCAGGCGGCGTAGAGGTTACTAAAGGGCCAGGTAGTGTGCTTTACGGTTCTAATGCGGTGCACGGCCTTATCAATATTTTATCACAAATACCGTCAGAGACCCGTGATTTGTCATTTGATCTTCTTGGCAATGATGACGGCTATGTACGGTTAMAAACATCATTGAGTGGTMGTGYATTATCGGGACGCTACCGCATTGCWGCTAATTTTKCYCAYGAYCCWGGCTTTCGTGCTRATTCAGGTTTTGACCAGCAAAAACTACAAGTGCGCCATGATATGGATRTGGGYAAATGGGCAGTGAAAACACTGGCTACATTTCAAAACCTCAATCAAGAAACTGCTGGATTTATACAAGGCGTAGATGCCTATAAAGACAAGGCTTTGGCACTTACGAACCCTAACCCAGAGGCTTTTAGGGATGGTCAATCYGCCCGTATAGCTGTGCATTTAAATAAAACTATTGATGAAAACACACGCATTTCCCTCATCCCTTACGCGCGCTGGACAGATCTATCATTTCGCCGGCATTTTGTACCGGGCAAGGCTCTGGAAGACAGCGGGCACAAAAGCATTGGGCTCTTAGCGTCTTATACAAACGGCTCAAATGCCAGCGGCTATACGCTTGGATTTGACAGTGAATATACCAAAGGGTTTTTACACGAATACCAACCCGGGCCCGGCGTGTTTTCTTTCATTCAAGGCGAACACTTCGATTATGAGGTTAAAGCCGTCGTTCTTTCGCCCTATGTGCAGACTTGGTATTCTTTGAGCTCGCACACAAAAATAAATATTGGTGCGCGCGCCGACTACACAAATTATAAGTATCACAACAATATTGACGACGGCAATTTTGGGCGCTTCATACGCATCCCTGACCGCAAGGACGGTTTCTTTACGGTAACACCCAAAATCGGCATCACGCACGCCCTTAGCGATAATATGACGGCATATGGTCGGTATGCTCGCGGTGCAAGAGCACCACAAGTCACAGATGCCTACAGCCTGCAATTGGGTCAAACACCGGGCGATATAAAGTCCGAAACCTTGGATTCTCTGGAATTTGGCCTAAAAGGTAACCTGTCCCAACTCAATTTCGAGTTAGCCGTATTTGCCATGCGCAAAGACAATTTCTTCTTCAGAAATGCGAACGGGTTTAATGTCATTGACGGAAAAACCAATCACAAAGGCATAGAGTTTAGCTTCGATACGCCTGTTACTAACAACATTGAATTATCTGGCGGTTTTACCCTTGCAAACCACACCTATGCTTTCACCGATATTGTCGGTTCGCCGTCCAGTTCAATAAACGACGGCGACCAAGTGGATACGGCGCCTAACACGCTCGGGTTTATGCAAGTAACAATCGCGCCCTCCACAGCTGCGCGGCTTTCCCTCAAGTGGCGACATGTGGGTGAGTATTATACAGATCCGGGAAACACGGCAAAATATCCGGGGCATAATGCTTTTACTTTGCGCGGCAATTATGAACTCACAAAACGGTTCAGCCTGTACGGCCGAATAGATAATTTATTGGGCGCCGCCTACGCAGACCGTGCCGACTTTGCATTTGGTAATCACCGCTATTTCCCGGCACGTCCACGAACAGTGTTTTTTGGTATCAGATATAAAGGTTAGCCCAGCAGCAAAAACTCATATTTACGCATGCCAAACTTACGCCTATAAAAAACTATGAAAAGCCACCCATTTACATTTTCTGTCGCACCAATGATGGACTGGACGGACCGACATTGTCGTATGTTTCACAGGATGTTGTCTAAGCAGGCATTGCTTTATTCCGAAATGGTCGTGGCAGATGCAGTTATCCACGGCAATCGGGAGTATTTACTAGGGTTTCACCGCGCGGAACACCCTGTAGCTTTGCAAATTGGCGGCTCTGACCCTGCTAAGTTGGCGCAAGCCGCTCGGATAGGTGCTGACTATGGTTACACCGAGATCAATTTAAATGTTGGTTGTCCTTCTGACCGCGTGCAAGCAGGAYGCTTCGGGGCTAGTTTAATGGCAGAACCGGAATTGGTGGCAGAATGCTTTGCAGCAATGCAAAGCGCCGTTGATATTCCCGTTACGATTAAATGCCGGGTTGGCATCGACGAACAAATTCCGCAAAAAACATTRCCCAAATTTTTGGATATCGTGCRYRCAGCTGGCTGCAAGCATTTCATAATTCATGCGCGTAAGGCTTGGCTCAAAGGACTTAGCCCCAAAGAAAACCGCACTGTGCCACCGCTGGAATACGATCTAGCACGAGCCATGAAAACCGAATTTCCTGATTTAACGCTTGTGCTAAACGGCGGTTTGCAAACGCTTGAGCAAGCCAAGGCTGAAATGCCCACACCGGACGGAAATGTGCTCGATGGTGTCATGCTAGGCCGCGCAGCATACCACAATCCGTGGATATTAAGCCGTGTCGACGAAATGTTTTTCGGTGCAACACCCGGTCAAATAACTCGGGGCGATGTGGTTCAAAGCCTAATTGCCTACGGCGAAAGAATTGAAGATACCGACCCAACGGTCAAAGCTCTGACACGACATATCATGGGGTTATTCCACGGTGAAAAAGGCGCTCGATTGTGGCGTCGGTGTCTGAGTGAAGCGGATAGATCGCTATCAACATCGCGGCGCATAGAATATGCCTATGATGCCCTAGTGCAGGCACAAAAAGTGCAGGCAAAAAAGAGGGCCGTCTAATGGATGCACAAATACTCTATCTTGTAGCCGCTCTCATGGTAGTTGGCGGCGCCGCTGGCTTTAGTGCCGGGCTATTYGGGATTGGCGGCGGTGCGATAATTGTGCCGGCGCTTTACTACACATTCAGCGCACTTGGATATCCAAATGAKGTCATTATGCACACCGCAGTGGCTACATCGTCGGCGACTATCATCGTAACATCATTACGGTCAGCCTTCGGACATAACAAACACGGTGCTGTGGATTGGAATTTAATCTGGCCAGGTAATGCACCCTCCAAAATATTGGTGAGCTGGGGTGTCTGGATTGGTATTGGCGCACTGTTCGCGGCTGCTGTATTGGCAAAACATTTATCGGGTGCAATGTTAACGCTGATATTTGGCGGTCTGGCCAGTCTCATAGCCTTACAACTTATTTTTGGCAGGCCTGATTGGAGACTAGCCGACAAGGTACCCGTGAACGCGGTGACACCGCCAATTGGGTTTACACTGGGTGCATTGTGCTCACTGATGGGTATCGGCTTTGGATCGTTTGGTGTGACATTCATGGTATTGTGCGCAAAGCGTATTCATAGCGCTATCGGGACGGCAGCAGCCCTTGGGATTTTTATCAGTATTCCTGCAACAATCGGCTTCATTATCAGTGGGCAAGGCGTCATAGACCGCCCACCCTTCTCGCTAGGGTATGTAAATTTACTGGGTTTTGCTCTTATAGCCAGTATGAGTTTTTTGTTCATTCCGCTTGGCGTGCGCACAGCTCACAATATGCAGCAAAATAAATTGCGCATGGCATTTGGCATCTGTTTGTTTTTGGTCGCGCTTAATATGCTGCGCAAAGCATTACTGGCTTAAGGTTTTCTTTTGCAGAAATTATTGGCGTAAAAATTATTGGCGCAGAATCATAGAGCCTTTACTAACCTCAACGGTTTGCAGCTCTCCTAAATAACTCATGCCAAGCAAAGAATGCGGCAGACCTTTGTTAATTACAACGGCGCGTACATCACGTACACTGACATTACCGACCGATACGATAGACAGTTTTACTGGCGCTGCCATGACTTGACCTGATGCAGTATTAACGGTCGAGGTGTATTTCAGTGTCTGCAAATTTATGCCAGACAGCTGCGCGTCTAGTGGCGTCAAAGCAACAACGCTTGCGCCGGTATCCACTAAAAAACGAATGCTGGATGCATTGACCTGTGCCTCAACCCAGAAATGCCCATCCATTGATTTACTTATGGATGTAGCTGATCCGCTCGTTATGGATGTAGCTGATCCGCTAGTAATGACCATAGCCTTAGCATTAATTGGTGTTGGCTCACTTGTTTTACCCAAACGGTTAGCGCGTGCTTGGGCAATATCACTGGGATGAATTCCGATTAACCCGTAGATAACCTCGCGTTGGGTTAGTGCAAAAAAACCACAAGCGAAAATAACAGTCATAAAAACAGCATCGCGAATCAATTTTGAACTCATTTTCGTTCCTTAAACTCGTCCGTCAGCAAAACTTCTGTGAAAACTAGTATAATGTAGTTACAGATGTATGAAATTTTGAACCTAGACAATGTTCTACAAAAATGGGGGTTTTACAAAAATGGGGTTGATTGCCAAGAGAGTACATGTTCTGAACAGATATAGAGAGAAAAATGACACAAGAAAAATCACACCCCTTTGACGACATAAGAAAACTCGTAACAAATCTGCCAATAGGCGATTTGGAAACTGCAAAGCATGTCACCGACAAGCTGGGTCACTCCTTGGCTGGACTAAAACCATTAGGACGCTTGGATAAGGCCGTAGCATGGCTGGCCCGGTGGCAAGGTACAAATCAACCTTCACTATCAAAGCCTTTAGTCAGCGTATTTATTGGTGCTCATCAGGTAACACGTTATATTCTAGATGCTGACCCAGTAGAAGGCGCTCGAACCCGTATTGCAGCATTATCGTCTGGAAGCGCATCTGTACGCGGGATTGCCGGCGCCGAATCAGCTTTCTTTAAAATTTTCGAAATGGGCATTGAAGCACCTGCAGCAGATATGCGGGTTGAACCATCATTACTAGAACGTGATTGTGCCGCAGCGATTGCCTACGGCATGGAAGTGGTTGCAGAGGATTGCGACATCATTGTTATAGGGTGTGCCGGCTTTGGCACTGCAACAGCTGCGGCAGGTATTGCGCGCGGGCTGTTTGGTGGCACTGCGAGCTATTGGGCAGGCGGCGACAGCTCACATGCAGCACGTCATATGGAAGCCGTAGAAATGGCGGCAACAACACATAAAGATATTTTGGATGATCCTTTGGAAATTTTGCGCTGTTTTGGTGGACGTGATATTGCAGGTATGGTCGGTGCTATTCTGGCCGCACGGCACCAAAAAATTCCTGTTTTACTGGATGGTTTCGCTGTTTGCGCAGCGGCGGCGGTHTTACATGCACTCAATCCGGAGGCATTAGATCATTGTATTGCCGCACATATCACAGTCGAGCCCGCTCACGAAGCATTGCTTGACCGTATCGGTAAAAAGCCACTTCTTGATTTAGGGATCGGCATTGGTGATGGCAGYGGSGCTACATTAGCACTCGGTWTACTGCGCGCCGCAGCGGCGGGTGCGCGRGAACTATAAAACATGCTCAATGGTTTTATTCTAATTTATTCCTTTAAAATAAATCCGTATTGCTAAAATTCTTAAACTACAAAATTTAATTGCCTGGGAATGGTCTTAGTTTGCAAAAATATTCTTACATATTTCATTCGTTAGCAGGCTCTTCTCATGCTCAACCAACATAAAATAAACGGAATTCACCATGGCGATTTTTGAACATCCTTCTTTTGATGAACACGAAAGTGTCCACAGTTTTTATGATCCTGAAACAGGTTTGAAAGCTTTTGTTGCTGTGCACTCGACCCATCTTGGCCCATCGGCTGGCGGAACACGGTTTTGGCGCTACGAAAACTCCGATTTGGCTTTACGCGATGTGCTCAGATTATCGCGCGGTATGAGTTACAAAAATGCTATGGCTGGGCTTAAGCTCGGCGGCGGTAAAGCCGTTGTCATGAAGCCCGAAGGCGATTTTGACCGCAATGCGTTGTTCACTAAATTCGGCGAATTCATTAACTCTATAGGTGGTGCATATTACACCGCTGAAGATGTTGGAATGACGACAGACGATATGCGCACTATCCGCACYAAAACGAAATTTGTTGCKGGTCTTGATGAAGGCGATGCTGCGTCTGGCGATCCGTCCCCTATCACCGCAGACGGCGTGTTTCGTTGCATCAAACTTGCCGCTAACAAGCGGGGGCTGGATCTTGCCGGAGCGACAATAGCCGTTCAAGGCCTTGGTCATGTTGGGTATACGGTGTGTAGACTTCTACATGCCGTAGGAGCCAAATTAATAGTCACTGACATTAACCGGCAAGCTGCTAGCAATGCTGCCGATGAATTTCGCGCCAAGATAGTTGCTCCGGACGAAATTTACGCCCAAACGGCAGATGTGTTTTCGCCCTGTGCACTCGGTGCTATCCTTAATCCCGAAACCGTAAACCTATTGAAAGCCAACATCATCGCAGGTGCTGCTAACAACCAGCTTTCCACACCAGAAATAGGGCTAGCCTTACAAGATCGGGATATTCTCTACTGTCCAGACTATGTGGTCAATGCGGGCGGTATCATCAATATCGCTGGAGAAATAGAAGGCAATTACAGTCCTGAATGGGTTGAGACAAAACTGCAAGGTATCGAAAAAACCTTAGGGCAAATATTTGACCTCGCAACAGAAACTGGTCGCACCACAGACGCCATAGCCGATGAAATGGCGCGCGCACGGATAGGGCGATAAACCACCCATCTGATTCTCAACTTCTAGCCCTACATCTTGACATTATCTCTCATTCTGCTATTTCTGTAATTACAGAATATACTGAAATCRAGGAGCTGCGTCATGAAACTAACCCCAGCAACCGAAAAGTTTATTGTTCATTGGGGAGAAATGGGCAGCCAATGGGGTGTGAGCCGCTCTGTGGCGCAGATACATGCGTTGCTATATCTATCAGAGCATTCATTCCATGCAGAGCAAATAGCCGTTATACTTAACCTTGCACGCTCTAATGTTTCGACATCTCTAAAAGAATTACTTGCGTGGCGGCTCATTACCCGGGTGCAAATCCTAGGTGATCGACGTGATCATTATGAAGCCATCAAAGACAACTGGGAAATCGTCTTGCGGATTTCTGAAGGCCGTAAAAAACGCGAAATCGATCCGACCTTGCATCTATTGCGTCTAGTTGCCAACGACACGCAATACGACCACGAAGTCACAGAAGCACARCGCAAGCAGATAGATGAATTGGTCGGGTTTATGGAAACTATGACCAATTGGTATGATGACATTCGCACCGTACCCAAGGAAAAATTATTCCGCTTGATGAAACTCGGGGCGAAGATAGTTAAATTTATTGGTAAGTARTGTCGYGKAAAAAACCGCACAAATTGCGAGAGTGACCCTCAAACCCCGGCGCGAGGGGAAATAAAATTGGTTTATGCATTGTGCGTCCCTGTTCTTGACGTTTGSCCCTTTAAMGCCCATTTAGCGCCTTATGRCAAATGATGTTAAAATGATTACGCTYGGYTGCCGCCTCAATGCTTATGAGAGCGAGGTGATGGCTAAGCATGCGCGGGAYGCAGGGCTTAGAGATGCCGTCATTATTAACACCTGCGCAGTGACTAATGAAGCCGTGCGTCAAGGGCGACAAACCATCCGCCGTGCCGTTCGCGAACATAAGGGCTCCAAGATTATTGTCACYGGATGYGCTGCCCAGATAGAGCCAAAAAMCTATGCCAATATGGACGGGGTCAGTCATGTGCTTGGCAATGCTGAAAAAATGGCGGCCGAGAGTTTCATACTGAAGAAAAAATCTCCAACATCAGTGGTCCCAACATCAGTAATAAATGTCAGCGACATCATGAAAGCACGGACTGCGGACAAATCACGTGCAGGTGGCCTCATCGAACGTGCCCGCGCTATTGTGCAAATCCAAAACGGCTGTGACCACCGCTGTACATTTTGCATCATCCCTTTTGGACGCGGTAATTCTCGCTCTGTCCCTGCGCAAGAAGTTGTGCGCCGTATAGCHRCCCTGACGGCACAAGGTTTCAACGAAATCGTTCTGACGGGTGTAGACATATCTTCTTGGGGTGACGAYTTRCCCGGYAAGCCTTTGCTGGGGAATTTGGTGGCGCGGATATTAAAGTCCGTCCCTGATCTACCCCGCCTACGTCTATCGTCTATTGATAGCGCCGAAGTCGACCATGAGCTTTTCAACCTGTTTGCTACTGAAGAACGTCTAACACCCTATCTACATCTTTCCCTACAGCACGGCGATAATATGATTCTCAAGCGTATGAAGCGCCGCCACAGCCGCGAAGATGCTATCTTGCTATGTGAACGCCTACGCCGTGTACGCCCTGACATTAGCTTTGGTGCCGACATCATTGCAGGGTTCCCAACAGAAACCGCAGAAATGTTTGAAAACTCTATTCGGCTAGTTAAGCAATGCGGTTTAGCTTGGCTGCATGTATTCCCCTATTCGGCGCGCCAAGGCACACCTGCCGCCAAGATGCCGCAAGTAGGCGGCGCGGTGATTAAAGAACGAGCCAAGCGGTTACGCGAAGCCGGCAACAAAACCCGCAATGCATTTTTAAAATCCCGTGCATATGGCCACGACTTGGCTCTCATTGAAAAGGGTAATTTAGCCCGACTGGCCGACTTTTCTCCCGTGCAATTACCGCAGCACAATGTGCCTGCTGGGCAGTTGCGCTCTGTACGAATTACAGGCTATGGTGACGGGAAACTACTGGGGGAACTCGTGTGAGCGCCGAAGACAATAAAGACGAAAAAAAGAAGAAAAAAGTCGGGTTTTTTAAACGCGCTTTCGGCTTTAAATCCAAAGAAGAAAAGCTGGCTGAAGCGGCCGCACTAAAGGCTGAACAACAGGCCGAAGTTGATGCGCAAATGGCCGAGCGCATGGCTGCTATTAACGCCGCTGCCCTAAAAGCCGCACGGGAACAAGACGAAGCCCACCTTAATGAAGCCGAGAAAGCGCGGATAGAAGAACAAGAACGCAAGCAGGCCGAGACCCAAGCTAAAGAAGACACAAAAACCGCTAAACGCCTAGTCGAAGAAAAACGTGAGCGAGAAGAAACCGCCAAGCGTAAAGCCGAAGAAGACGCGGCGCGCGCCAAGGAAGAAGCTGAGGAAGCAAAGCGGTTAGCCGCAGAAAAACGGGATCGCGAAAAGGCGGAAGCAGAAGAAATTACACGCCTCAAAGCTGCCGAAGAAAAAGCGGCAAAAGAGGCTGCCAAACAAGCCAAACAAGCCTCAGAAAAATTAGCGAAACTAGAAAAACTAGAAAAATTAGAAAAAGAAGGCGCAAAGCTGGCAAAGGCCAAAGAAGTTGCCAAAGAAATTGCCGAAGAAACTGCAAAATTACGCGCCGAAGCTAAAGCCGCCAAAATAGCACAAGCCGAAGAAGCGGCGCGCCTCAAAGCCGAACGGGAACAGGTTGAGCGTGCAGCCGCTAAACGCCGCGAAACAGAAAAACTAGCTGCAAAACAAGCCGCCGCAGAAAAGGCCGAAGCTGAGCGCCTTTCAGCCGAGCAGGCTACCCGTGATGAAGCCAAACGCGAAGAGCTCAAGGCCCAATTAATCAAAGAACAGGCCGAGCGCGAAGAGAAAGCCCGCCAAGAGCGAAAGGTGTGGGAAGCGGAGCAAGCAGAGCTCCTTAAAACCGAACGTGAACAAGGCTTCCTTGGCCGCATTTCCAAAGGGCTTAGCAAATCAACCACGCAAATGTCGGACAATATTTCCGCCGTTTTCAACAAACGCAAACTAGACGCGGAAGCATTAGAGGATCTGGAAGATTTACTCATCGCAGCAGATTTTGGTGTTGGGCCCGCTACCCGTACGGCCGAATTATTAGCCAAAGACCGCTTCGATAAGCAAGTTACAGACACTGAAATTAAAATCGCCCTCGCAGACGTAATAGCAGAAGTTTTAACACCGTTAGAAAAACCGATTATACTCACAGGTGCCAAACCTGAAATCATGTTATTTGTCGGTGTAAATGGTTCGGGCAAAACCACCACTCTCGGCAAAATCGCTAAGCGTTATACCGATGAAGGCAAGAAAGTTATGATGGCAGCAGGTGATACGTTTCGCGCCGCCGCCGTTGAACAACTGCAAATTTGGGGCGAACGCGCTGGCGCACCCGTAGTTTCCGCCCCGCTGGGCGCAGATGCATCCGGGCTAGTCTATGATGCGATCAGTCGCGCCAAAGCGGAGGACGTAGATATACTGATGATCGACACAGCGGGACGATTGCAAAACCGCACAGAACTTATGGACGAGTTGGCAAAAATCGTGCGCGTCATCAAAAAACAAGACGACACCGCCCCGCACCATTCTATCTTGGTTTTGGATGCGACGGTTGGCCAAAATGCGCTTCTACAAACCGAGGCTTTCCAAAAAACCGCTGGGATCACAGGCTTGATCATGACCAAGCTTGACGGTACGGCCAAAGGCGGTGTCCTTGTTGCCCTCGCGGATAAATTCAAGCTACCCATTCACGCCATAGGCATAGGTGAACGCATTGAAGATCTAGAAAACTTCAGCGCCCCAGTATTCGCAGCAGCCCTCTCAGGGATCGCTGATGCAGTGGTGGACGTTAGCTAGGTTAGCTTAAAAGTTTTTTCAATTTTGGGAATAGTTTTTCGCTTGAACAGAGCAAGTTGCCGCTTGTCACTACATCATCTGCACCTGTATCCAAATCCTGAACAATACCGCCTGCTTCACGAACAATGACTACGCCCGCTGCAATGTCCCATGCATTTAGGCGACGTTCCCAGAAACCGTCATAGCGGCCTGCTGCTAGCCATGCCAAGTCGAGAGCGGCTGAACCGTTGCGGCGAATRCCTGCCGTTTCGGCCATGACTTTGTGTAGCTCGGTGAGAAATTTTGCATGCCCAGGCTTACCGCGAAACGGAGAGCCTGTTGCAATTGTACAGATAGTCAGATCATCACGCTGCGGAATACGCAAACGCTTCTCAACACCGCGTCCATCAACCAAAAAAGCRCCCTTGCCAACTTCKGCAAAAAACATTTCATCGCGGATCACATCATAGATAACACCTGCATGAAGCTCGCCGTCACGTTCTACGCCGATAGAAATCGCAAAATGCGGATTACCGCGCATGAAGTTTGTTGTCCCGTCCAGCGGATCAATAATAAACCTGTGCGTTTTATCAGACCCCCCAACTGCACCGCGTTCTTCTAACAGATAACCATAACCTGGGCGATCATGTCGCAGACTTTCAAAGATTTTTTCTTCGGACATTTTGTCAGCTGCCGTAACAAAATCTGCTGGCCCTTTACGAGACACTTGCAGGTTTTCTACTTCACCAAAATCACGAGATAGAGAGCGCGCACCTTTACGGGCGGCAGTCATCATTACATCAACAAGAGGAGAAAAATTTGCCATTAGTCAGCTCGCTTCACATAAGAACCATCTTCGGTCAGCACCAAGATTTTCTCGCCGACATTGACGAATGGAGGCACCGTTGTACGAACGCCATTTTCTAAAATAGCGGGCTTGTAAGAATTGGCCGCCGTTTGACCTTTAACCACTGGTTCGGTCTCACTGATTTCCAGCACTACCTGATCAGGCAACGAAACGGATATAGGTTGATCTTCGTGGAATTCCAACTGCACTTCCATACCATCGGTTAGGAAAGCAGCGCGGTCCCCAATAAACTCTGCCTGTAAATTAATCTGCTCATAATTCTCGGAATTCATGAACACCAACATATCACCCTCGGCATAAAGATACGTATGCGGTTTCTGATCCAGCCTAATTTTTTCAACAGTTTCTGATGCGCGAAAGCGYTCGTTAAGYTTGCGTCCGTCAATCAARTTTTTAAGCTCAACCTGATTAAACGCCCCACCCTTGCCAGGCTTGACAGCATTGGTTTTTACYGCAACCCATAGACCATTTTGGTGGCTGATAATATTTCCAGGTTTAATTTCATTACCGTTAATTTTCATTATGCTTCCTTAACTCGCACATTAAGTAAATACTGCGCGCAAACTTTGGCGGCTCTTACCAAACAGACTGCGTGGCGGCAACAGCATAATTACATAGATCATTATTGGAAAGCACTTGGGAAAGCCAATTGACAAAACCGTGATTAGCATCATGCATGACTTTGGGTTAAGTCACAAAAAAACGGAGAAACTATGTCCCTATTCCCGAGCCTTGCTCCTAATCTTGGCGATACCCCACATTTAGGTGCCGTYTTTCAGGCATTTCCAGATGCAGTTAAGCCACTATTGCAATACCATGATATATTGCTGCGCGGCGACAGCCCTCTCAGTATTGCTGAGCGTGAATTAATTGCAACTTATGTTTCTGGCCTCAATGCCTGCACATTTTGCTTTGGTGCCCACAAAATTTACGCAAAAGTGTTCGGGATTGAGGAAACCCTAATCGATGCAATGATGGAGAACATTGAAACGGCTCCCCTGCCCGAAAACATAAAACCCATATTAGCCTATGTCAAAAAACTGAACGCATTACCTGCAAATATGAGAGACGCTGATGCCAAGGCGGTATATGATGCCGGGTGGAATGAACGCGCTCTTTATGACGCCGTTCAGATTTGCGCTCTTTTTAATTTCATGAACCGTATCATTGAAGGTACGGGCGTGACATTTGACTATGGTGCGACCCCGCCAACTGACGACGAACTACAAGCACGCCGCACCCGTACCTATATGGACTATGGCCGCGAACTTGGTATAGTGGATTAAAAGGAGAGAAATATGATGGATTTAATGAACGGCTTTATGGCTGATATGAAAGCTGGACCAGCTTGGGTCTATTACTGGGTAATGTTTATGGGGCTGTTGTTCATGCTATCCATTCCTTTTTCCTTTATAAACAAACAAGCACGGATTATTCTGCTCTCCACATTGRTCTTTGCCCCCATTATTATGATGGCAGTGTATGCCAAATTTGGCTATGAACGCATATTGGGCTTGGGGCATGTTTTAGCATGGACACCTGCCCTTTATTATTTATTCAAGACACGAAGCGATTGGCGAGGCGGMACCGGGCTTGTYAGTAAATGGCTATCTGTCACACTTATTGTAATGTGCATTTCACTGGTTTTCGATGTRACCGATGTTGTTCGCTACGCGTTAGGTKCRCGWGGYTAACYTAGATTANNNAAGGTTAGCGGCCATACGCATCSCGGCCGGTGTCAACACTACRATRAACAGAACGGGCARGAAGAATACGATCATTGGCACTGTCAATTTTGCAGGKAGAGCTGCGGCTTTTTTCTCGGCTGCAAGTATCCGYAATTSSCGGTTTTCATYRGCCATAGTMCGCAGTGTTGAACCGAGCGGAGTACCGTAACGTTCTGACTGAATAAGAGCCGTAGAYACKGCGCGAATACCAACATGATTATTGCGCCGKCCAAAATTTTCATACGCTTGGCGGCGGCTCTGTAGATATGACAGCTCTGCCGTAGTCAGAGAAAATTCTTCCGCGAGTTCAATGGAGTTTTCCGCCATTTCTCCAGCAACTTTACCGAAAGCTAATTCAATTGACATTCCAGACTCCACACAGATCAACAATAAATCAAGTGCGTCAGGAAATACCGGCGCAATAGAGCTCATGCGCTTTCCGGCTTTATTTTTAATATATATGCCGGGCGCATAATAACCCAGCAGCATCATGGAAAAAGCAGCAGCTAATGACTGCATCATACGCCAGTCAAGTGGGTTCAGCACAACAAAATAAAGTATGCCGAGTACAAACAAGACAATAGGCATAATCAAGCGGAACATATAGAATAAGTATATTGGGCGTTGCCCGCGCATTCCAGCTTGGCTCAGTTTATCCTTCAAGTCTGGTGCCGCCAACAATTTTTCCAAGGATAAATTATCGACAAGTTTTTTGACAAAGCCCTTTGATTCGGATCGTAAACCTTGCGGATTATCTAGGTCAGCCAGACGTTGCATGCGCATATTGTCACGTTCACTGACAATACCGCTCATGCGTTTTTTTAACCCATCAGCTTCCAACAACGGGGACAAAAGTGCGTATAATGTCGCAACAGTGCCAAAGCAAACAAGCAATATCAGTGCATTTGTAATTAAGTCGGATAAACCAGTTTCCATATCAATCTCTAAAACTTGAAGTTAATCATTTTACGCATCACCCAAATACCGAATGCCATCATACCTGCACTGATCATCAAATTGGTTTGGCCCGTTTTGGTAAAATATAAATCATGCATGTAATCAGGGGAAACAACACTCACCATAGTCATTACACCTGGCGGTAAAATACCAATAATAATTGCCGAAACTTTAGCTTCTGCTGCAAGCGCTTTGATTTTTTCACGTAACAATTTACGGCCGCGCAACACCTTCGAGAGATTATCTAGGCTTTCGCCCAAATTACCACCGGTTGAACGTTGTATTGACAGCACAGTACCAAAAAAGTTCACCTCAGACAGCGGCATGCGTTCATACATACGTTCAATACAGGTCTCCAAAGGTACGCCAACACTCTCGCCTTCAACAAGTTTCCGAAATTCTCCACCGACTGGTTCAGGGGACTCATGGGCTATCATCCGCAAACAATCTCCAAGAGGTAATCCTGTGCGGACGCCCCGCACGATAATATCCATGGCATCTGAAAAATTTGCCGTAAATGCTTTTTGACGTTTGGTAATAAGGAAATTTAAGACAAACCTTGGCAGCCCAAAGCCAAGTACAAATCCAATGCCTAAAGATAACAATAAACCTAAACCTAAGAAAATGGGTATGCCAGCAGTAACCAGACCAATAGCAAGTGATATTATGATAAATACTTTTGGATCTGTCTTTAAATTAGCATGAAGCAATTTTGCCTTAAGTGATTTTCTTTTCTTTTGTTTGGATTTTTGKTTTTTTTCTAAATCAGCGAGCGAACTTTCAATCATTTTACGACGACTGCTCGTGTCATTCATCTTCAGGAAAAAAAATGCTGATTTTTTTTCCTTACTTTTCGTAACAGCGTACTTCTCAGCTCTTTTTTGACCTGAGTTGCCACCAGAATCTATAATTAAATAACCGACAATGGCCACACCGATTGCACCCATAATAGCAAGCATTATGTACGATTCCATTAGCTCCCTCCAGCCTCGTCAAGCGCCATAGCAAGTTCTTTTTCAAGATTAAAATAACGTGCTCGCTCCCAAAATGCCGGGCGCGCAATGCCGGTCGACTTATGTTCACCTATAATTTTACCATTGGCATCTTCCCCGCCCATTTCATAAAGGATCAAATCTTGGGTAACAATTACGTCGCCCTCCATACCCAAAACCTCTGTAATATGGGTAATTTTACGCGAACCATCTCTGAGGCGAGTTGCCTGAATAACAATATCAATAGAACCAACAATCATTTCACGGATTGTCCGTGTTGGCAGAGAAAACCCCCCCATAGTAATCATACTTTCCAGACGTGACAAACCTTCACGCGGTGAGTTAGCATGAAGTGTTCCCATTGAGCCGTCATGACCAGTATTCATGGCTTGTAAAAGGTCAAAAGCTTCTGGCCCACGAACCTCACCCACAATTATTCGCTCCGGGCGCATTCGAAGACAGTTTTTCACCAAGTCTGACATGGTAATCTTACCTTTGCCCTCAAGATTTGGTGGGCGTGTTTCAAGACGTACAACGTGTGGCTGTTGCAATTGAAGTTCCGCAGCATCTTCACAGGTAATAATTCGTTCATCTGGATGAATGAAGGCGGTCAAACAGTTTAATAAAGTAGTTTTACCTGAACCTGTACCACCTGAGATCAAAATATTACACTGACAGGCGCCAATAATTTTCAAAACTTTGGCAGCCGCAGGCGATATTGAACCAAAACCAACCAAATCATCTAACTTCAATTTATCTTTTTTAAATTTTCGAATTGTCAGTGTCGGACCGTCAATCGCCAAAGGCGGCGCAATAACATTGACCCGAGACCCATCTAACAAGCGGGCATCACAAATCGGCGAACTTTCATCAACACGACGGCCAACTTGTGAAACAATGCGCTGGCAAATATTCATTAACTGCTGGTTATCTCTAAAGCGGATATTGGTTTTCTCCATCCGACCATCTGTTTCGATGAAGACATTTTTAGCACCATTTACCATTATATCGGCAATATCATCACGCATGAGTAAGGGTTCTAATGGCCCATAACCAAGAATATCATCACAAATTTCGCCAATCAATTGCGTTTGTTCAACTATGGATAACCGAACATTACGAATAGCGATTATCTCATCAACAATTGTCTTGATTTCTTCCCGAGCCGCATCTGGCTCCATCCCAGCTAGAGCAGAAACATCAATTGTCTCAAACAATGCATTAAAAATCGTAGCCTTCGTTTCGTAATAAGCATCCGATACATTGCCGTCCTGCACCGTCGGCGTATGCTCAGGTTCTTGTACGTTGGCTGGTTCT
Organism: Robiginitomaculum sp.; assembly: GCA_002732685.1. The sequence goes on along the minus strand of NVRS01000009.1, from coordinate 33,010 downwards.
GCAACATTTTCAGCAACAGCCGAGCTGTCTGCTGAGGGAACCTCAACAGTACGCACTGCATTACCACTTGCTCTTTTTCCAAACATAGGTACCTATTTCCGTTTTTTCAGGCTGGAAAGAAACCCGCCTGATTTTTTTTCTTTTTTAMCGCGCATMCCCTTGTCCGCTTTGCGTCGTTTTTTACCACTMATCTCAAGCGGGAACTCACCGGTTTTTAGTCTTTGCGCTAGATACATAATGCCATCAAATGCTGCTTCAGCAGATTTGAWGTCACTGAGCATTTTKCCGTCATTAGAAGCTTCTGTGTAAATCACTGGCTCATAYGCCAAGACTAAMGCYGGYKTGAYACCSACTGCCGCAGTAAAATCTTTAATCGGTATCTCGGCAGTTTTCGGGACACCCGTCTTATTCAAGATCAACAAAGGCTCAGGGTCGTTTGGCCGCGCCGTCTTCAAAAACTCTATCAAGTTTTTTGCATTTCGTAGATTTGCCAAATCAGGCGTGGCTGTAATAACGACCTCGTCTGCGCTCTTTAAAATTTGTTGTGACCATTTACTCCAGACATGCGGCATATCCAAAATTGTCATAGGCGATAAACCACGCATTCCGTTCACCAATGCCTCATAGGCTTCCGGTGARCTTGGTGCCGCCGCACCAAGTGTGGCTGCTGCAGGCAAAATAGATAATTTTTCTGTATGCCTAATCATTATACGGTCAAGCAAAGTTTCATCAAGACGCTCATGATCAGCCAAAGCCTCTTCCACCCCTTGTGAACTGTCATAATTAAAGTCGAGGCCTGCAGTACCCCAACTCGAATCAAGATCAACCAATGCTGTCTCTTGCATCATTTTTGCTGCCATACCCCAGGCAACATTGTGTGCTAATGTCGAAGATCCAACTCCACCTTTGGCACCAAAAAATGCAACAACTCGACCAATAAACTTCTTATCTGGGTCAGCGTACATGTCAGAAATAGAGCGAATAAGTGTAAGTGGATGAAAAGGTGGCACAAGGTATTCACTTAAACCCTGATCCATTAAATCACGGTACAATTTGATGTCATTTATTGCACCAATCATGACAACTTTTGTATCAGCGTCACATACTGATGCTAACTGTTCTAGTTGAGTAAAAAGTTCTTGGCCACGCATACCAGATTCGAATAATATGAGCGAAGGCGTGCTCTCACCACGGTAATACTCAATTGCGGCCGGCAAACCGCCCATATATATTTTTAAATTTGTTCGCGCCATACGCCAATCATGCGTAGTCGCTTGTATTGTCGCAGCCGTCTCAGAACGGTCACAAAAAGCATGTATTGCTATACGTGGCAAAGCCTTCTCACCGCCTTCGCGGCTTTGTTCAACCATCGGCGCCGCAGCTGTAGATTGGTGCACAGGCGCACTTGGCGCTGGCATTACCGGGTTAGACATCGCCGCATGGGGCACACCTTGTTGTGCTTGTTGATACTGTGCCTGACCTTGCTGAGGGTGACCTTGCTGTGGCATTGGCGGAAAACCACCATGATGCTGTGGGGCCAAGCCTTGCGACACAGATGCAGCCTGCATAGGAACAGGATTACCTAACTGAACAGGGGGCACCATAGATTGTTGACCCGGAATTTGGCTTGGAACTTGGCCGGGAATTTGACTGGGAATTTGACCAGGTACAGCCTGTCCCGGGGCTGGATAAGCCTGGGGTGCTGGAGACAGATTTATTTGCGGCTGTTTCATAGTGTTATCCAGTTTCTCTCATCACGCATTCTTCTTTTCCCACAAAAAATATTAAATGTTTTGAACCATATTAAGTTCATCTTATCGTGCACCTTCTGTTGCAGATACTTCCTGCCCCTCAGGTTTGGCAGATGCGGTTACTTCACCGGCAATATATTTATCAATAACGGTCATGCGGCGTGCTGCATAAGCATTATCAAAGCCGTASGGCGCTAACAATTGCATTGGATTATCTATGAGCGCTGCTAAATTTGCAGTTTGTGCACAGCCAAAGTTTCCGTAAGGCTGATTATTCGATGTATGCGTTAAACTTGCACCTTGCGAACAATCTATCGGCACAGTTCTTAAACGGCGGTAAGATACAATAACGGGAGCCGCCGCCCCTTCTTCGACCTTATATTGGCCTGCCTGCATACTGGCACCATCCAAACCCATTCTTCCTAAATAGCTCTGAATAATTGACTGCGCCTGCTCAACGCCCTGACTTGTAGCACCACTAGAAGGGACATTAATATACAAAGGCCCCTGCCCCGAAGATGCATATTGAGAAAGGAATGCCGCAACTGCATTCTCATCGCGTGATGACAAACGCAATCCTGCCTGCCCGGCATAAAGCTCCAATCTTTCTACTGATTCTGTGACCGTGATTTTATTGCGCATAACTGTTGGTGCATATGATGGCTGGTAAGTTGTACAGCCACTTACGGCAAGTGCGGCTAAAAYAGCCAARCCTACGACATCTAGACGCAGGGAATTGACAGTATTTTTGCATAAGTTATTTTGTTTTTGCATTGATCTACTCCTAATCCACCACATGTCCGAACGTTCCAAATAATCGCTGCTTCGGATCTGGCCGACTATTTTTGCCATATACTTTATTCAAACGACCCAAAAATGCCGCCTCACGGTCATTGGCAGGAACCAACCCGTCCAATGGTGTTTGCAATTTGTCTGGGTGAGTTGGGTTAACCAAATAAGGGGTAACAATAATAACCAATTCCGTCTCTGTTGTTTGGTCATTTCTAGAGCGAAAAAACGCACCCAAGCCAGGAATATCTTTAAGCCCCGGCGTGCCATCTGTACTTTGACGGCTCTCCTCGCGGATTAATCCAGCAATGACCATGCTGCCACCTGCCGGCAACTCAACAACTGTATTTGCCCGGCGGGTACGAATAGCCAAAACATCGGAACCACCAGTCTCAAATGCGCCCTCAGTTGTCGGTTCAGAGACTTCCGTAGAAATACTAAGAGAAATTCGCCCCTCACTCATTACAACTGGTGTAAACCCTAGTGAAACGCCAAACGGCTTGTATTCGAACTCGCGTTGCAACTGACCATTATCATCAATAAAGACATTTGTTAGAAGAGGGAACTCACCACCGGATAGGAAATTTGCCGTTTCTCCGGAAATTGTCGTCAAMACCGGCTCCGCYAATGTCCGCACGAGGCCAACTTTTTCAAGTGCTTGCAAATTACTCGTCAATGATTGCAGCGCACCACCACCAGAGTTATTCCACGAAAAATTACCGCTAATCCCAGTACCAGCAGCAACCGCAGTACTSCCAATTAACCCAAAACTAGCATCCCCGACTTGCGCTAAGGCATTGAAGTCAATACCCATTTGCTTGGTAACCGATCTTTGCATTTCCACGATGCGAACTTTGAGCATCACCTGCTCATTTCCCATCACCTGCATAATATTGGTAATTCCCCCAGTCTCACCAGATGGTGTCTCCTCCGTTAGCCACAACCGAGCCAAATCCATAACAACCTTGGAAGTCCCMGCATTCGCAACCTCACCTGACAACAAAATATTATTGTTAAATGACCGCACTGTGATTTTATTACCCGGCGCATGCTCTGCAATAAGATCCCTAAGACCAGTTACATCACGCTCAACCCTAACTTCAAGATCAAGAACCTCATTTCCGCTACTATCATAGAAAAATACATTGGTCTGTCCTGGTTGTTTACCTATAAGCAATACGCGACTACGCGTATGAACAATCGCATCGATAACATCAGGATTAGCGACAACAACATCCGCCATGCCGTTCGGGAGATCAATTGTACTTGCCTTACCGTAAGAAATGAGCATTGATTTTTTCACTGAAGTCACAAAAGCACTCTGCGGGGCATTCACCCTAACATCTGCGTAAGAGCGCGGACCAGCCTGAGCCGTTAATGACAAACTGGCCAAACATGCCAGTGCCAACCCAGTCGAATAAAATAGTGCTTTATATGGTCTAAGCGACATTTCAGTTTCCTTGTATCGAGACTTGCTGTTTTTGGCCGTTTCTATAGATGAAAACCGCCCTGACCGAACTAGAGGTTTTTTTGCGAATAGATGTAGCAGCACTGGTCACATTAGCCGCCCCGCGACTATCAAGTCCACGGAGCACAAGAGAGATATCCCCCCTCGACTGCGCTTCAATGAGCACCTCTGAATCTGCCAACGACATTTCCAGCAAAGCTGTAGAACCAATTACATATGCAGTTCCGTCAGGGGTTTGATTACTGGTCTGCCCAATAGCCAAGACMGGAACATTTTCAAAAATTGTGTTGGCAACATAATTATTTTGCACGCTTGCMATACTCGCYTGCAGAGTGCGCGGAAGTTGCGTGGTTAAAACCACATCAACAYGGTCACCTGGCTGGATAAACCCGCCAGCAGCCGTATCGGCTGTAATCCTTGTAGAAATCGCGCGCATACCGGGACCTAGCAACGCCGACATCAAACCTCTGTCTCCAGCCTGCACCACCTTTTGCCGCATAATCGGCTCACCGGCGAAGATTGCTGTACGCGTAACGGCGCCTGCATACTCTTCCAATGCTTGCGGCTGATTTTGAATGTCTATCTGATTGGGCTCGAGCGCCTCAGCCGGCCACCTTTTCCATTTTAGATAATCCGGCGTTAAACGTGTACCACGCTGTATATCCATAGATGCAACCAAAATATCCACATAGTCCACCTCGACAACAACCTGAGCAACGGGCGTTGCCCTTGTAGCAGGCGCGGCTGGCGCTGGCGCAGACATTTTCTTTAACTGCAAAAAGGCAACTACAGAAATAACACCAAGTCCACCGAGCAATAATATTTTTTTCGTATTCATAACCCCTCACAAGTTAAATGTTGAGCCCATTTCAGCGAAAATTTAGCCCCCCATATGATAAAGCATGGTTAATAAGTGTAAATTTTCTTACGTTTTCCCCCGATAATTACATTAATCCGGCGACATATAGATAATATTCACTCGTTGGCAGGGTCACTAGCGCCCCAAATGCCAACGCAAGACCATAAGGAATCTTTTTCTCGTCCTTAAATAGTCGGTACATCCACTCCGTTGTCAGCACCTTTACTGGAAAATATTTACGGCCAAATATAATCAGCAAAGTCAATACACCTCCAGCAAGACCCGTATAAACAGCGTAATGCAATAAATCAGGCCACAWCCACCATATTGAYGTTGCTGCAAATAACTTTGCATCTCCACCGCCCATTTGCCCGAAAGCAAACAAACYGATACCGATAGCAAAACACACCACGCCCACAAAAATGTGCGTACCAAATATTGCCCAGCCCTGCCATGCAAATGGAGTGGATATTAAAAACCCCGCAACCAAAACCAGACTAATCCAATTAGGGATCGTCATACTGGTTAAATCGCTCCAACCTGCCGCAAGCATGCAGCCTACGACAACAAAAATTATATATAGCGTCAGCATATTACCCTCATATTTACGCAGATAGGGTGTTGCCCCATCAAATCATTCGAATATTGCTAGCAAAACAGGGTTAACGGGGCGTTTAGAGAAGACGGCCGAAGCATAAAAAAACCGCTCCGAGCWTATGCCCGAAGCGGTAAGTAATTCAATTTCTCCGCTCCCRARTGGAAGGGAAAAGTTCAAATCCGTAAACGGTACTAATTAAGCGTCATCAACAGCAGTTGCAACTTCATTGAATTTAGTAGCAAGATTGTCGCCCAATGATGTAGCAGCGGCAATAATACCAACTGAGATCAAAGCAGCAATAAGGCCATATTCAATAGCAGTTGCACCGGATTCGTCGTTCATAAAACGAGTAATAAAATTTTGCATAACTAACTCCCACGTATGCATTAAAATAGAAGGTTTCCCTTTTCAGGGCCATCCCTGATACAAGCAACATAAGAGAVAGGVTTTACTARCCARMTAAGRAACRCGGTAAAAATTTGGTAAAATTATCATTGCTATTAATTGTTCTTAYATCTGAGCATNAAAAAACCGCCCCGAGCTTATGCBCGAAGCGGYTGGTATTTTCAATTTCTCCGCTCCTAAGCGGAAGGAGAAAGTTCAAATCCGTRAACGGTACTTATTDAGCGTCAGMAACAGCATCTGCAACCTCAGTGAATTTAGTAGCAATATTGTCGCCCAATGATGTAGCAGCGGTAATAATACCAACTGAGATCAAAGCAGCAATAAGGCCATATTCAATAGCAGTTGCACCGGATTCGTCGTTCATAAAACTAGTAATAAAATTTTGCATAGGTAACTCCCACGTATGCATTAAAATTGAAAGTTTCCCTTTTCAGGACCATTCCTGATACATACAACCTAAGAGAGAACTTTTACTAACCAGCTAAGAAACACGGTAAAAATTTGGTAAAATTATCATCGCAGCCCAATTTCAACCAAAAACGCAATATACTCAAAAATATTGCATCACATTAAATTTTGTAAACGCTTCATTCACCACATCGGACTATCTATATGTAAAATGTAGAGGAAAACTCAATGTCTATACAACTATACACATATATCTCGCGTGGGATGATTGGTGTTGCCAGCCTGTGCTTTTCTATTTTTTTACCAAACATAGCCACTGCGGATAGCTATAATGTTGAAATCAACAAAACAAAAATTATGCACCTTCCAGCGCCTGCTGGTGCGATTATAGTCGGCAATCCAGAAATTGCAGATATTTCAGTCCACTCCCCGACACTCTTGTTTATTCTAGGTCGCGGTTACGGTGTGACTAATGTTATTATACTTGATGATCTCGGCAATACTATTCTAGAAACAGATATTCAGGTAGGTGGCAACCAATCAGGYTCTGGCAAACGMTTRTTGATGGCTGGCCAAGGTTGGCRATCCTATGATTGYACACCWTTCTGYCAACCKGCCCCTGTGTTAGGTGATGATCCTSAATTCTTGGMWAATTTCAAGGCTCAAGGCCAAGYTATTGAYAATACAGGCACGCCAATCACGACAACCGAAATTTCCGTACCGAGTGCTAATGTAGGYGTTTTAAACTCTACCCTCCCTGATACATCAGCATCTTTTGCAAATGCAACCAGCCAACCTACTGCACAAATCCAAARYCGTAGAGTTRTCGAGTATTAAYKCCCAACCTAGRTTAGGTATATTTTAACCACCATATTTAAGTCAAAATTAGTGCCCTTTTGTTATATTTCTCGACAGAGATTAATGTGGAAAATAGATATGCGCACCAAAATTGTACAAAATAATCGCCAAGGCAAACGTAAACTGTTCAGTTTACTCCGCCGGGATAAAACTGGTGCAACAGCTGTCGAGTTTGCTTTACTAGGCATACCGTTTATGGCATTGCTGTTCGGCATAGTCGAAATTTCCGTACTATTTTTTATTACATCAACAGTGCATCATGCGGTAGCTGAGGTTTCTAGGGAAATCAGAACTGGTGAATTTCAATTGTCAGGTGGTGGTGCTGGCGAATTTAAGGCCGCTATATGTAGTGCTATGAGCACAGTCGGCAATTGTGACAATTTGCGTGTGGACGTTATCTCTTCAGCTACCGGTAAATTTTCTGCACTTGCCTTACCCGTATCGCCAACATCTTGCTCTGGCACCCCGGCAGAAGTAAAAGCTTGCGAAGCAAGTGACCCCGCGATGCCAGCCGATCAATACGATAATACTGAAGGTGGGGATGTCGTTATTGTCAGGGTTCAATATGTGCACCATCTCTCAGTACCAAACGAACTGACACGTCTCTCGAATGCAGCAGGCAATACGCATGTAATTACGGCGACGACTGCCTTTAAAAATGAACCCTTTTAGGTTTGCCAGGAGAGACCAATGTATAAAGCTATGAAATACTCTATTGCTAATTTGCAAACTTTGGCCAAGCGCGTCATTAAGAACAAAGACGGTGTGGCCGCAATTGAATTTGCCTTTGTTGCCCCTGTAATGATTGCCCTTTATATTGGCCTAGCAGAGGTATCCCTGCTGATTTCGGTTGACCGCAATGTTTCTCATGCAACTTCTGTTACGGGCGACTTAGCCACTCAAGAAGCGAGCCTAAACGTAAACGATGTAGAAGACATTTTCAATGCCGCTCTGGCCGTGCTTGGTACAAGTTATACCAACTCTCAACGGGTGAGCATAGATATGATCAGCTTTGAAGTTGACGCTGCTGGCATCACACAGGAAGTCGGCTACGCAAAACTTGGCACTGGTTTTAGTGCAAAATTTGATCCGGCGGGCACAAGTACCACACTGTTGAACGAAACTTCAGGTTTAGTCGTGACCAGGATAATATACGAATATCATTCACCATCACGTACCTATGTGCAAACACCAAGTTTGTCAGAAACATTTATGTTAAAACCACGTAAATCAAAATCTATTTCTTTTGGTGGTACCGCAATTACCTGCACCGTGATAAACTCGAGCAATGGTCCTCGGGCAAATTGCTAATAACGATATTTTATTGCGTATAATGCGCCCTCAAATCGTCAATGTTTTGCGCACTAAGCGTCAAAATTTCACGGGCATATTGCTCTACATCACCTATAACCCGTAGCGAGCGTTCAAGATAATCCGGCTCCACGTGAAAATACGGCCTTAACGCATCTACCGTAAAACTACGATCATAGCGTTTTTCCATTTTCTGAGTGATTAAGGGGATAATGGCGTCGAGATCAACGGCATCTTGGGTGCGCATATATTCTTCCATTACGTCATCGCTAGATGCACCTAATAACATAAGCAATATTGCCGAAAATGTGCCAGTTCGGTCTTTACCGGCAGCACAGTGCACATAAGCCCCCTCGCCCGTCCCAGCCATACGTTTCAAACTTTTGGCCGTCAATCCAGTGAACCCCGGATCCAATGGTCTATCTTCATAAGAGCCAAGCATATATCGCCGAGCATCATCCGCCGTGTTCAACTTGTGAATAGCGAAAGCCTCATGGGGTGCTAATTCGTTTGGATCTGTTTGATCATGTGCCGCTTCGAACTCAAATATTTCAGGTCGAAATATATCTGACACAGGCGTGGATTGGCGTTTTCGCTCAGGAAGATACCGTAGATCAATAAGCAACGAGATACCCATATCAGCCAAGCGCTGCTGCTCGTCTTTTGACATTGAACTGAGCTGTGCACCTCTAAACAACTTGCCAAGGACGACCTTGCGCCCATCTGGTAAATCATGCCCACCATAATCGCGAACATTCAAAATATTATCAAACTGCAAAATTCGGTACATGGATATCTTTCGCCCTAGAAAATTGCTTTTAGCTATTTGCAGTTTTAGCCAAATTATGTTTTTCGAACATGCCCCAAACACCCTCTTCACCGTGCCATTCGCCCTGAGAAGCACCTTTAGAATACTCGGTGGAGCGCGCTTCAAAGAAATTGGCATGCTCAACACCGTTCAGGATTTCCACCAACCACGGTAGCGGATGCTCTTTGATACCGTAAACTATTGGCAGGTCGAGCTGTTGTAAACGCCAGTCAGCAATATAGCGGATATAGGATTTGATATCCTGAGCTGTCATGCCTTCAACTGGTCCCATCTCAAAGGCCAGATCGATAAATTTATCCTCAAGACCAACGACGGTTTTACAACAATCAATAATATCGTCTTTCACCGATTGCGTAACACAGCCGGTTTCGTGGGCGAATGTATGGAACAATTTGATCATGCCCTCACAGTGCAAACTTTCATCGCGGATTGACCAAGTGATGATTTGYCCCATGCCCTTCATTTTATTAAAGCGCGGAAAGTTCATCAACATGGCGAAGGATGCAAACAATTGTAGCCCTTCCGTAAAACCACCAAACATAGCAATCGAACGGGCAATGTCTTCATTAGTATCCGTGCCAAACTCTTGCATATAATTATGCTTGGCCGCCATACTCTCATATTCCATGAAGGTAGAAAACTCGGATTCCGGCATRCCAATAGTTTCGATGAGCAAAGCATAGGCCGCGATATGTACGGTTTCRATATTCGAGAACGCCGCGATCATCATCTTAAGTTCGGTTGGTTTGAACACCCGGGCATAGTGCTCCATATAATTGTCATTGACCTCAATATCACCCTGGGTGAAAAATCGGAAAATTTGGGTCAGCAGGTTACGTTCAGAATCGGTTAGGCTTGTTGCCCAGTCCTTGCAGTCCTCACCGAGAGGCACTTCTTCGGGCATCCAATGCACTTGCTGTTGCTTTTGCCAAAAATCATAGGCCCACGGATAGCGAAACGGCTTATAGCCAACGGAGGGGGTTAATAATCCCGGTTTTTCTGCACCAATGATAATAGAACCAGGTTTTTTTGAAATTGGCATTTTTCTCTCCCGTTATACGAATCGTCAGGCAAAGCATGCCCCCAATCCGTAAATAATCTATATATAGATGTTAGCAATATAAAATCATCCATATCTTGTATTTTCTGTGTAAAACACGCATGTACTCCTTTGGCACCGAAACAATCTACAATACTGCATTTCATACTTTGGTTTCTATGTGCTAGGTTATGCAAAAATGGGGAACATACATGACAAAATTATTAGATTTTCTCTCAAGCACTAGAATTATCATAGCGAGCTTGATCATTATGATGGTCATCGGTGTGGTCTTCTCGTTCATGCCGAGATTGGTTGGCGGTGAGCTTTTGGACATGCAAATGTCTGCTATTGATGCAAATGCACGGCTGTCTGAAATGAGTAGCTGGCACAAATCTAACCATATTTTTATCACCCTGTTCTTAGACAGTCTTTACCCCCTAGCTTACGGCGGATTTCTGGCTGGTATAGCGGCACGGTTCGCCAAGCCCTGGCGCAAGTTCGCCGTCATTCCTGCTTTTGCCACAATCATTGTCGATTTTGCCGAAAACCTAGTTCAAGTTGTGGCACTGGCTGGCTCGGAAAACATACTCATTTTAAAGAACATCATCACACCTATCAAATTCGGCGGGCTCTTTTTCGCCGCAATACTTGCTCTCATTCTCTTGCTTATCGCTTTGGTCAAATGGATGCGGAAGCAGTTGAATTGATTGTCAATAAACGTAAATCAAAGCAATACAGGTAAGTTTCGAAGATCGGGATGCTTGGTTGAAATCAAGAACGGTGCCAGAAATCACGGCAATCTAGTGTTTTTCTACTAGCGTTTCCAAGTAATGGAAAGTGCGGCAGCGTCCTCATCATAACGATAATTTTCAGCCTTTGCCTGCCGCTTGTAATATGTCAGAGCTAGATCTGCATCACCAATACGGTAGCCCACGCCAGCCTGAGCATCACCAATAATAATGCGGTTTTGCAAGTGGAAACCACCGCTGGTCAAACTGCGTACAGAATTGGGAGTATAAGACAACGCCTCGGCGTCTGCACCAGCAAAAATATACCACGTATTAGATTTTTCGCCCGAACCTTCACGCAAATTATCACCTATACGTACCAAAGCGCCGACAAGCGCACTTTGACTATCATCATCAATACGCAAACCACCATGCGGCGTAAGCTGTAAGTTAAACCCGTTCTTTTTACCTTTTGTGATATTYTTAGCGTAGCCAAAATCAATCCGGCGGGTCKYGTTAGCACTACATTCCACGGCCGTCCCAAGACACGGTTGACCACCTAGATCCAACTTGAATACAGACGAATTAACATTATCGATGATTGGCATATCGAACAAAGCACCACGTAATGACGAACTGAGATTGATCACACCATCAGAGCGCGACGTAATTTCAAGCGGCTTGCCAATCTTGACTATAGGTGTTTCACCTATAGTCAGCAAATCTTCAGTAGACAGCAAATCAGACGGTAAAACATCTGCCTGCATCCGCGGGCTAGTAATGGGTTGCGGAGGCCTAATACTAGCCGCACTCAATCCGGTTGTCTGTGTTAAAGTCTGTGCGTCCCAGCGGTTGCTTCGCGCACTTTTTAACCGCTTAATATCTTTAGGGTTAATCGTGCGAGCCGTAGGTGTTTTCAATACTTCGGGCTGTAAATCATGGGGCAATGCACCAGAAACAGTGACTTCAGGTATTGTTGTGGCAATAATTGGCTGGTCTATAATTGGCTGGTCTATTTGTGTTTCACTGTCGTCTTGGCTTTGAGCATAAGCAGTGCTTGTTGCGAAAAGTGATAAACTCGCACCAACAAGCAAAGCAGTCTTTAATACAGCTCTCCTCACAGATCTCCTCACAGGGGCATTTCCCCTAAGGTTTAATCCTCTTGGGATACATATGTATCTCTGCTTGTGCATTTTTCTCCTGTACGCTGCAATCTTGATATATTATAAGCATATAAGTTGTGCACGCAAATTATACCCTAATTTATGTTAAATATGCATTAATCTCTGTTAATGATGCGTTTATGCAACACAATTTCACCTTGATGACTAAAAATATACCCGCTAAGGGCAAATTTACAAGTAATCTAGATCACAATTGCATCACTTTTAACAGTAAGCGCTCGCAAATTGGCTGATTCTTAATAAAAATGCTTTTTTTTGCTGAAAACCCTGTCAACACCCATATAAGCCCCTCCAAAAGACATTTTAAAAAGAAAACTAAAAAGAAGAATGAAGAATAATGGCCCCACCAATTCTCACATTGAAGAATATACACCTGTCCTTTGGCTCAACGCCTTTGCTAGAAGGCGCTGAGTTCACTGTTGAGCCAGGCGCACGAATGTGCTTGGTAGGGCGTAACGGATCAGGCAAATCTACACTGTTAAAAATCGCAGCGGGGCTTATCCAGTCAGACGAGGGAGAACGGTTTTTAAAGCCGGGTACAACCGTCCGCTATATGCACCAGGAGCCGGATTTATCGTCGTACGCCAACCTTGCTGACTATATTTCCGGAGGGCTTGAAGGCGCAGACGATGGCTACCGTATCCATTACCTTATGGACGCGTTAGGACTGGATGGGGATGCCGATCCAAAAAACATATCTGGTGGTGAAGCACGCCGTGCCGCCCTCGCCCGCGCTCTAGCACCTGAACCTGATTTRTTGATGTTAGATGAGCCGACCAACCATTTGGACTTGCCGATTATCGAATGGCTCGAGGGTGAGTTATCATCCTATAAAGGCGCACTTATTTTAATCTCCCATGATCGACGKTTTCTGTCAAAACTGACCCGCGAAACCATTTGGGTGGACAGAGGCGAAACCAGACAGATCAACAAAGGCTTTGGAAGTTTCGAAGACTGGCGTGATAAYTTTCTGGAGCAAGAGCAACTTGATCGTCACAAATTATCACGCAAAATCGAACGGGAACAGCACTGGGTCGTCCACGGTGTATCTGGGCGCCGCAAACGCAATGTCCGCCGGCTCAAAGAACTCGGAAATTTGCGCGATACAAAACGCAATGAAAAGCAATCCATCGGCAAAGCTAATATCAGTGTCACAGAAGGGCAAACTTCAGGCAAATTGGTCGCTAAGTTAGAGCAAGTCAGCAAAGCTTTCGGTGATCGTATTATCATTGATAATTTCTCGACCCGAATTGCCCGTGGTGACCGCATTGGCATTATCGGACCTAACGGTAGTGGCAAAACCACCCTACTTAAATTGATCATGGGGCAGTTGGATGCTGACGACGGCACAATCAAGCTCGGAACCAATCTCCAACCATTAGTTCTGGACCAAAAGCGCGAAGGGCTTGAGCCAGAAACCACTCTGAAAGATGCACTTACAGGCGGCGGCGGGGATAGTGTTATAGTCGGAGACATACAAAAACATGTCATCGGGTATATGAAAGATTTTCTCTTTTTACCGGAACAACAACGCACCCCTATAAGCCGTTTATCTGGTGGGGAACGGGCGCGTTTGGAGTTAGCGCGAGGTCTGCGCCTCCCGTCTAATCTTCTTATCTTAGATGAACCAACCAACGACCTCGACCTGGAAACATTGGATTTGTTGCAAGAACTGATCGCCGATTACAAGGGCACTGTATTGCTGGTATCCCATGATCGAGACTTTCTTGACCGCACAGTAAATTCTGTCATTGCCTTTGAAGGAGATGCACATTGGCAAGAATATGCGGGCGGCTATAGCGATATGATCGCGCAACGCGGGTACGGCGTTAAAGCAGCAGAGAAAGATCGGCAAAAAACCAGTTCCAGCGGATCAAAATCAAATTCAAATACAGATTCAAATACCGGCAAACCAAAGCTCAGTTACAAGCATAAATTTGCGTTGGAAACGCTGCCAAAAACCATAGCAGCATTAGAAGCTGAACTCGCCAAGCTAAATACCAARCTGGAAGATCCTGAATACTACATCAAAGATCCGGACGGGTTTACACAGACAATTGAAAATCTGGACATCGCCCAAACCAAATTAGAAAAATGTGAAGAGGAATGGCTTGAATTAGAGCTCCTGCGCGAAACCGCAGAGCAATAAATTACCGCACCAAACGTGCACCCTCATCTGAGCGCGGCAAGGCCGGTGGAACGCCACCTGTTTCATGGTCAACATGGACTTGCGTATTGCTCTTGCCTGAAAATTTCAACCTGTAAGCAATGAATGATGTTGACGGAGATTCCGACACAATCGAATTATCACTACTAATGTCTAATGCTTGAGTAGGAAAATAAGCAGTCCCTACAATAGAAAGGCCACCGCCAGTTTCGACAGTGCTCACGTCGCTAGGCAGTCTTGGGTTTTTGCCAACTTTTGGCACATATGGAACTTGGAAAAACACCAGCCCCGCTGTAGCACCAGTTTTCGGCGCCCGCAGATTAACCAGCGCATTTCTTTCTATTTTCAAACTAGATTTCTCTTTTAAAACGAATGTCACACGATCTCCAGTAGCCTGTGCACCCTTACTGAAGCCTAATTGACCGCCTTTGATAATATATATACCAGGCAGGAATGTCACATTCACACCTTTGATCCGCATACCATTGCAATAGGTGCCAGGCTTAAGAACGGCGCTATTGCCAAAAGTATCCACAGTGCCACTTATACTTCTAATTTTTCCTAAATAGCTATTTGTTGCTCCGGGCGAAATACAAGTACCATCTGCCGGCGGGGTCAAATTTACATAAGGATCAGCTACTTGCGAACACGCATTTTTTACAAAGGGAGAAAATTGACCTTGGCTAATTCCGGCCACACAAAACGATAGCGCATTTGGCGGCGTGACGACACCTGAAACCATTGCAAATGGGCTTACTGAATTGACCTGAACGGAACATGCAGGTGCGTTAAATATAGCCTGATCTTCAAATTCAAGCGCTCTGTCACCATAAGGATCAAGCGCTAAAACACAGACAACATCAGACCTGGTCAGTTCCGCAGCTGAGTTTTCCGAAACACCTACCGTATCAATACCAACAATCCCGCTTATCATAGTAGGCACTTTTGCTGTGGCTTCTATCGTAACCAATTCTCGGCCACCACCAACATTCAGATCAACATCAAGCCCACCAAAATAATTTCTTGCAAACACTTCTTCTGCGTAAGCAAACCGTTCACTATTTGACATATTATCAGGTATAACGGCAGCGAGAGCGGCAGCGTCTAAAGCAAAACGCAAACCTACATCCTGCCCGTGTGCGCGGTTAATATCCACAGCACTAGCCGTTAGAAACAATATTGGCAAGCCGACCATCGCCGTAATAACAGCAAATTGTCCACTTGCATCCTTGCGGTATTTGTTGGCAAATTTGCCAATTTTATTGACTAACCTCATCGTTGCGCCCTCACAGAAAAATCTGCATTTAGGGAAACATTATAGGCGAAAACCTTTTATTTTTCGTTTCAAAACAGGATTAAGGACCTATTTATTTTGTTGTGCCTCAAGATGGACCCTTACAGCAATAACATGCTCGACCCAGTCTTTACTTGCCCACATTCCCGTACCAATTTTGTAGGTGGTACGATTAAGGTTTAGCGCAGCATCCATGTTTGCATAGCCATTTTCTATTTTTAAAGTAAATGGCAGGTTAATACTCTTGGTGATACCCCGTATGGATAGGTTTCCATGGGCTTCATACTTGTCCCCGTTCAAATGTTTAAAACGAGACGCCTCGAATTTAGCGACAGGGAATTTGCGGATATTAAACCATTCTTTGCCCGGCAAAGCATTTGTACTCTCGACATCATCCGTTTCTGCACTGTTCATGTCAATTATAACGACAACCGTGGCAGCAGTAAGATTATCAGGATCAAAATTTATCGCCGTATCAAAGTCAGCAAATGAACCCGTGAATGCTTCTCCGCTTAGGACACCCGAGAACGCAAGAGTGGATTTAGCTTTATTAACCGTCCAACTGGCTTCATTTTGTTCCGTGTTGGCAGTTTTATCTAACTGTTGGCCTTGAGCTTGAGCTTGAGCTTGCACATTAGCATCACCACAAGCCAGCAGACCAAAAAAGCCAATAAAAAAGCTCAAACGCCTCATGAGCCACTTTTACGGCTATAGTTTGGTATCATACGCACGAGAATATCGCGTCCTGCTTTGTGATGCTTTAGCGCAGCAAACACATGCAACAAAATCAAAGCAATGCCCGCGAAAGCCATCAATTCGTGAGTTTCTTCGAAAAACTCATGCACATCGTGCTTGGCGACTTTATCCAAACTGCTCCAAAACGGCAGCTCAGGTATACGCATCTTCGCCCAGTTAAAAAAGAATGACGGAAAACGCGATGTAGAAATAATTGCCCAGCCAACCAGAGGCATGCCGATCATAAACACATAAAACAAAGAATGTAGCGATTTTGCCATCATTTTTTCCCAAGCCTTCAAGCCGGGCAATGGTGCAGGCGCTTTATGGGTCAACTTCCAGAGCAAGCGAACAACAGACAATATCAAAATCAGCATACCAATGGTTTTATGCCAATTATAAACAAGCGCCCGTAGCGAAATATCATCTTTCGGTATATATCCCATCGAAAAACCGACAATCAACAAAAACCCGATTAAACCGCCAATGCTCCAATGCAGCCAGACGGCTATTTTGTTATATGATTGACTGTCCGTTTTTAGTGCATCCGCCATTAGTCCACCTTGTTAAATTCCGCTGAAATAGAAATACTAACCTTGTCTCCCACATATGGAACATATTTGCCAAGTTTAAATTCAGACCTGAGCAGACTAGCCTGCCCTTCAACACCTATTGTGGGTAGTTTTCCGTCTGCGGTTCCTACAAGAACCACATCAAAACTAACAGATTGTGTCACGCCCATCATGGTCAGATCCCCAACCATCTTGCCGCTAGTGGCACTAGCGCGTTTAAAACTTGTAGATTTGAAGGTGATTTTCGGATTAACTGCCGTATCAAAAAAATCAGCGCTATTTAAATGCTCATCGAATTTTGCAACACCGCTATCAATATTGCCCGCCAATATCGTTACGTCGATTTGTGAGTTTTCAGGGTGCTCTGCATCCAGAACCAAAGCCGCGTCAACACCATTGAACCGCAAAACCGGGTGGGATAAGCCCTTGTGTGAATAGCTAAAGGTCACATAACCATGGGTTTTGTCCATGACATATGTACCGGAAGGGACGTCTAAGCCTTCATAGGTCTGCACTACTGCAACGTCTTTGTTTGGGCTGTCTGCAGCATTACTGGTTTTTGAAAGTGCTGCTACACCAATGAGTGCAACACCTAAAACCAAATTCGATATTATCTTTTGCATAAATTTCTCCTCTATTGTTAGGTATGGTATACAAGTGAGAGACAAATTTGCATAGAATAACATTTTCACGACTGCGTGAGATTTTTTGCATCCAAACACCTACCCCACACCGTCTTAGGTGTAGAGACAAACAAAAAAAGGAGGTTCTCATGGAAGGAACATTTGCAGTTATCGGCGTTTTCGGGATGATCCCGTTGATCGTATTTTTAGGATTATTTTTTCGCAATAAAGCACGTGCAAAAAATGTGGAGCTGGTACAGTCCATGCTCAACAAAGATAAAGACATTTCACCGGAAATTATCCGCGCGGTCGGCTTTACTGGCAAACGGTCACATTCTGATTTGCGCACTGGCATGATACTTGTTGCCGTTGGTGCGGCCATGTTCATATTTGGCGGCGTAATTCCTGAAGAGGAAGCGCAAAGTGTATTGGGCGGCCTAGCCATGTTCCCAGTGTTTATCGGCATCGCATATCTCGGCTTCTGGTTTATGATCAGCCGCAAAGATCCGGAATAGATTTTGCTCCCAAACAGGGAACATAGTCACGCGCAATTATGTGCAGCGCTCGTAAAAACCCACCAAGGGCAGATACGGGCGTTTCTGCGCCGTCTTACCCGCAATGCGGCTCTCGCGGACGATCTGGCGCAAGATACTTTCTTGCGGGCTTTTCAAAGCATGGATCAGGTGAAAGACGACACTAAAACCAAATCCTGGTTATTCCAGATAGCCTATAGAATTTTTCTAGACCACTTTCGAAAAAATAAGCGTCGGCAAGAATTATCCGACGCAAATATGCCGCTAGACGACGAAATTATCTCGAGCCCAACAGGTATAAAAATGGACATTGAGCAGGCCATGAACACATTGACACCAGAGCAAAGGGCCGCAGTCATGCTGTGTTTATCTTACGGCTTTAGTCATTCCGAAGCCGCTAAAGCCCTAAATCAGCCCTTGGGCACTGTAAAGTCACACGTCGCACGCGGAAAAGACAAGCTTAGGGCTTTCCTTTGCGTTTATGAGAAGGCATAATACAATGATGGTAGACGATACTGAAAACAACGAATTTCGCGAACTCCTGTCGGACTACGCCGCTCCTATTAGCGACGATGGTTTTTCCGATCATGTTCTGATGCAAGCACATGCGCCGCGCAATACGAGTGCAATTAAAAACCTGATGGTCGGCATGGCCGCTCTTTTGGCTACKTTTACCGCCGTGCCACAATTGGGTAAACTACTACACTTACTCGGTGACATTCAACTTCCAGAACTTGCGTTACCAGCAAATATTCTGGAAAGTGCCAGCGTACCTAGCTTGACTGTATTTGCGCTACTTGCTCTCATGATAGTTAGCCTAGGTGGATCTTTTCTGTTTAGCTCAGACATTTAAGCAAGGCATATATGATCATTGATCCCAAATATATGATCATTGATCCCAACGATTATATTGTTACCTCAAAAACCAAATTTAAGCTGGCCAACAGACCAACCCGAGTGGATATATTTGCCAATAAAAAAACTGCCAAAGCGAACATAAAGCAAGATGCTAAGGCTATCGCGGGTTTATCCCACAAACTATACGCCCAAAATAAAAAGTCCCTCCTCATCGTCCTGCAAGGCATGGACACGTCCGGCAAAGACGGCACAATTTCCGCCATGTTTTCGCGCACCCCACCGCTCAACCTGCATGTGGCCGCTTTCAAAGTCCCTAGTAAGCGCGAGTTGGCTCACGACTATCTTTGGCGTGTGCATGATGTTTGCCCCGGGAAAGGCCAGATCACCGTCTTTAACCGTTCCCATTACGAAGATGTTTTGGTGGTAAAGGTTCGTAAATTCGCACCAACCAAAGCCGTCAATAAGCGCTATCGCCAGATCAATGATTTCGAGCAGCATCTGACAGAAAACGGTACAACAATTTTGAAATTCATGCTCAATATTTCCCATGAAACCCAAGGTCAAAGGCTGGCTGAGCGTCTTGTCGAACCTCATAAATACTGGAAGTTTAATCCCGGCGATCTCAAAGACCGCTTGCTTTGGCCAAAGTTCATGAAAGCCTACGACATCATGGTCAAACGCACCTCAACGACCCACGCGCCTTGGCACATCATTCCCTCTGACAACCGCGCAACACGGGGCGCTATCATTTCAAGTATTGTCAGACAAACCTTGGAAAACATGAAGCCTGAATATCCTGACCCGGGCTACAGATCAGGTGATTTTGAAATCAGTTAAGAGGTACAAAATTCCGTTTTAGCAACTGATACATATTAAAGGAATACCATGAAATCTGCTTATATTAATGCCTATGGAGGCCCCGATAAAGTTGAGATTGGTGAACAACCAGAACCAGTACTCCAACCCGGACAACTACGGATAAAAATGAAGGCTGCCAGCGTCAATCCGATTGATTGGAAAACTGTAAACGGTGATTTGAAAGCCCTGATCAAACCGTCCTTTCCCATAATGCTTGGCAGTGACGGTGCAGGTATCGTCGAAAGTATTGGCGCGGGCGTTTCAAATTTTCAAATTGGTGATGAAGTGTTTTTTCGCTGCAATAAAATGGATACGGGTACTTTTGCAGAGTATTTTTGTGTGCCCGCTGCATTGGTAGCCCTTAAGCCAAAAAACATGTCGTTCAATGAAGCGGCCTCTATTCCGCTTGTCGGACTAACTGTGTTGCAATCCTTAAAAGAGAAAGCCGACATGAAACCCGGCTCCAAAGTGCTTATCCATGCAGGCGCAGGCGGTGTCGGCACATTTGCAATTCAATACGCCAAGGCTTGCGGAGCCTATGTCGCCACCACGGCCAGCAAAAAACGCAATGCTTTACTGACTGAACTTGGTGCAGACGAAATCATAGATTACCAGTCACAGAACATAGAAGATGAACTATCTGACTACGACATTGTGCTCGATACATTGGGAGCCAATGTCCATRTTGCTTCTTACAAGACCCTTAAAAAAGGCGGGGTTTTGGTTACGGTGCTCGGCATTCCAGACAACAAAACCATCACAGAATACAATGCCAATTTTGTGGTCAAGCTTGTCGCTCGCCTACACAATAGCAAAATGCGCAAGCTGGCGGCAAAGTACGGCGTAAATTACAAACACCATTTGATGTATGCTAGCGGCGTGCAATTAGCCGAAACCGCAAAACTCATTGAGGCAGGTAAAATCAAAGCCATCATCGATTCGACTTACCCTTTGGATCACGTGCAAGCCGCCTTTGAGCGCAGTATGACGGGACGTGCGCAAGGCAAAATCATTATTACAATGGACTAAATAGCTCGGTTCCATTTTATAAGTCCGTCCCGAAATAAAGCCCAACCATACCTATGGTATCAATTACGCCGTGGAAGAAAATCATTGGCCATAGACTGCGTTTAAAGACTAAAAACATGGCGCCAAAGGCCAGTGCGATTGCCCCGGTGGTTATAAATCCGCGTAAACCCTGGTAATAAACATGGCCGTAACCGAAAAACGCAGCCGCTAAAATAACGGCAAATATGCTGGCAAATGGGATGCCGGATAAGGCGACTTGTAGCCGCGTGATCATAAACCCCCTAAAGAACATTTCCTCACCGAACGCTGCCGCTGTCCAAACAATCCCTAACCACAATAACAAATGCGGCAGGCTGCCCTCAATAGCACCCCAGCGGTCTTCAACGCCTTCCGGGATAGCGCCCATAAATTCCAAACCAATTGCCTGACCACCAAAAACCGTTATGGCGACAGCGGCAGCAAATGCGGCCATAACCATTAGCATTTGCGGGAAAACCATGAGCTTAGCACGTGTTCCCTCAAGCTTTTTTAACCCCATATCGCGCCAAGTCCGCCCTTGTGTACGCGAATACACCGTAATCACTCCAATGAGGAAAAATAGCGAAACCGGGCCAGCATAGCGCCACATCACCAATGAAAGCACCCATTTTGATGCCAGTGCCAATATAGCAAATACAGCAACTTCAATGACTGCTTTGCGTTGTTCTTTAAAACTAATGTCGTTTTGCATGTGTAGTTTCCCATTTTTTAAACTAACTACCTCTTTGACGTCATCATTGCCTGTGTTGGATGCAAAATGTGTTGGATGCAAAATGTATTGGATATGTCAACAAGAGACCTGAAATTAAGTGAACGGCTATTTTCCCTTGTAAAAAACAGCCGTATCGGCAATTTTAAACTGAGTTACAAGGAAACGGTATGCGCAGACAGTCTTTCAATCGACGTAGGGGCGGATTTCGTTGGAAAATCATGCTGGTGTTTGCCGTAGGCGCAGCCGGGTACTATTTTGCCAACCAGAAATCAGTGCCTTTTACTGGCCGAAGACAAATGAGCAAAATATAGTTATGGCAGACACATCCAAACTCTTTAACGACAAATCGGATTTGTACGCACAGGCACGACCCCAATACCCCGATGAACTATTTACGTTCATAAAAACACTCGTCCCTAACGCAAATACTGTTTGGGATTGCGCAACCGGCAACGGGCAAGCCGCCGTTGGCTTGTCGAAGGTGTTTGGCAATGTTTTTGCTACAGACATAAGTGATGAGCAGATAGCCAATCATCTAGATGTTGAAAATGTCACATTTTCAGTAAGCCCCGCAGAGCACACAAAATTTGATGATAATATGTTTGACCTCATCAATGTCGCGCAAGCCTTACACTGGTTTGATTTCGGCAAGTTCTGGCCGGAAGTCCAGCGCGTGCTCAAGCCGGGCGGAGCCTTTATCACATATGCTTATCTATGGTTTTCAGTGACACCCGAAATCGATGCCTTGGTTGAAAGCGAGGTAAAATCTGTCATTGCACCTTATTGGGTTCCCAACAACCAATTGGCAATCGACGGCTATAAAGATGTCACATTTCCGTTCGAAAAACTGGATATGCCAAATTTTGACATCAAGGTTGAATGGAATTTCGATCAAATGATCAACTATCTACACACTTGGTCGGCTACCCGCCGCTGTATGGATGCACAAGGCTCAGAATTTTTTGCACAAGCACGCAAAAAGCTAAAACAAGCTTGGGGAGACCCAAAAGACATAAAAATAGCGACGAGCCCACTTATTGTTATAGCCGGATATCCCAGTTAAATTTGAGATAAAGGCCAATCATGCGCTGTCCAAAAAAAAAAATGAACCGAAACCCTCTTACGCCTGACTTATATAGTATAGGACGGCAATGGAGGACATAATTTTGCGCCCGAATGTATCGCGAATATATGACGAATATCTAGTCACCTGCGCCAAGGCAGGTGATATTAGTGCATTTTCTAGATTAGCAGAAAGTTGGCACAAACGATTATTGGCACATGCATACCGATTGACAGGCGACCTGGAAATGGCACGCGATGTGACACAGGACGGCTGGGCGGATATTGTTAGGGGTTTGCCGAGTTTAAAAGAGCCATCTGTGTTTCCAGCGTGGGCATATAGGATAATCACGCGCAGGGCTGCTGATGTTATCGGACGCACACAAAGAAAACGCCGCACGGAAGCAGCCTATGCAGCCGAACCTGCACGGCAAGATAGCTCTACCAGCAAGATGGAAACTCTCGCAGACAACAACCCATTGCACTTGGCGATTGAGGCTCTGCCTACCAAACAACGGACGGTAATCGCCCTGTATTACCTAGAAGAATTCAGCATTACGGAGATTTCCGTTGCGCTATCGGTTCCGGCGGGCACCGTAAAAACTCGCCTCATGCACGCACGTAAAAAACTGCGGGCAAACCTTGATGGAGAAAATAATGCCCAATAATAATATGAACGAACTTGATGATAAAATTCGTGCAGCCTTAAGCGAACAAGATCAGGCGCTCATGGCTCATTTTGAAGAACAGGGGTTATTTGGCCAACTTGGCTCTCTGTTTAAAGGCAAACTGGCATGGCTGTCTATTGTGACCTTGTTCATTGGTACAATACTCACTTTTGTGGCCATATATGCTATCTGGAAATTTGTAACTACTGATGACTTGGCCAGCATGATACGGTGGGGCGGCTTGGCCTGGATTGCCGGTGTATCGCAAATGATGATCAAACTGTGGAGTTGGATGCGTATGGAGACCAATAGAACTTTACGCGAGATTAAACGCTTGGAACTTCAAATCGTCCGCATGCAAAACGGTTAAACTTCACCGTCTGCCAATTTAATCAGATATTTGCCGTACCCGCTTTTCTTCAGGGGTTCGGCTAGTGTGCGGAGTTGATCCGCTGATATCCAGCCTTGGTAATAATGGCTGAAAACTAGTCATTTTTCGCCAAAAAATCGATTATGTCTTTCAAATCCTTAATTAATGGCTCTGTCGTGTATTGTGAAAAATTGTATTCTTGAAAAAAATGCTTTTCATAATTCCCTTTTGCATCAAAAACAAATGCGGCCAAGCCCGAATTGAGTCCGAAATTTACAGGTGAAAGCGTTTCTAGCCCCACGATGATAACGATTTGATCATCTGCAACCCAATCAGAGTACGTCTTACTTGTAGTAGTGTTCAGCCCTTGCAACCCCTTGCAATTCGGGCAGGATTTATCGGCACTTTGCAGCCAGCTGTTTGTTGCACTGAGTATAGGCAGAAGTATGAGTTCGTAAACCCGATCCGGGTCCATTTTGTCAAGCACTTCGGTTTCAACGACATTTTGATCTGCTACAGTATACCCTTGCTTAACTGCGTGAGAGCTAGCCACCTGCAAGGCAACATCATAATCAACGCCTGCATATCCAATTGGTTCGGGTGAAAAATTACGGCTTTCCGAATTATAAAAACCCACAAAACTAATCACTAGATTTTTGGAGCTTTTAATATTTGAATTTTTAATATCACTAGAATTATCACAAGAAGACAAAAGAATGAAAAACGGAGCAAAGAATAGTAGAATACTGTTTTTGAGCCTGCTCATGTAAATATTCCCTTCTTTTGTGCCCTTGTTTTAATGTCGGCTAAAATTTAAACCTCGCCGTCAGCCAATTTAATCAGATACTTGCCGTACCCGCTTTTTTTTAAGGGTGCGGCAAGTATTTTTAGTTGATCCGCTGATATCCAGCCTTGACGAAAAGCGGTAGCCTCTGGACAAGAAATACGGATGCCTTGGCGGCGTTCTAAAACTTGCACAAATTGTGCGGCTTGCATCATGGAATCCGGTGTCCCCGTATCGAGCCATGTAGCCCCGGAATGTAGGCGCTTGACACTCAGGTTGCCTTTTTCCAGATAAATTTTATTAAGGTCAGTGATCTCCAACTCGCCGCGATCAGATGGTATAATGGTTTTTGCGTATTGGGGGGCATGTTCATCGTAAAAATACAGGCCTGTAACAGCAAAATTAGATTTTGGTTTTTTGGGTTTTTCTTCTATGGACACCGCAGTATCATCGCCGTTGAATTCAACGACGCCGTAGCGACCCGGGTTTTGGACTCGGTAAGCAAAAATCGTAGCACCATCCGGTTTTTCTCCGGCTTCTTTTAAGTCTCTSGTCAATTCCGCGCCGTAAAATAAATTGTCTCCAAGGATAAGCGCACATGCCTGCCCATCCAAAAATTCTTCGGCAATGATAAGGGCTTGCGCTAAACCATCGGGTTTAGGCTGAACTGCATAGGACAGTTTAATGCCGAACCGCCCGCCGTCGCCAAACAGGTTTTGAAACATAGGCATATCGTCTGGCGTAGTGATCAACAATATGTCCGAAATTCCTGCCTGCATTAATGTGCTCAGCGGGTAATAGATCATTGGCTTATCAAATATAGGCATCAGTTGTTTGGAAACGGCCAAAGTAATCGGGTACAAACGTGTACCGCTCCCACCTGCCAAAATAATGCCTTTTCGGTTTTGTGTATTCATGTTCACCCCACTTTTGCCAGCATGTGTTTAAGCCCAATTTGCCAATCCGGCAAGTCCACACCAAATGTAGATGTAAAACTCCCAGTGTCCAGTACCGCATRTTGAGGTCGCGGCGCAATGGCYGCRAACTGCTTTGATGATAYAGGTTCAACCCTCGTTTTGAGACCAACAGAYTGGATAATYAATTKAGCAAAATCATAYCGGTTKRTGGGYGTGCCACCACCGGCAATATGGTAGACCTGATCAAGCGGYATGGACGGATTGGCAAAMGTGTAACGGATAGCTTTCAACATAGCATTTGCTAAATCTGGYGCATAAGTCGGTAGTCCAGTTTGATCGTCGACAACCTGAATGGTTTCGTACTTCTTGGCTACCCTCAGCATTGCCTTCACAAAATTATGTCCGGTGTTTGAAAACACCCATGAAGTGCGAAAAATAGTGCCCGTGCCATTTACCAGCTGTACCAAGCGTTCGCCTTCGAGCTTAGTAAAACCGTAAAAATTAGCCGGGGTTTCATTGCAGGTTGTGTGGTAAGGTGTAGAATTTTTACCGGCGAACACACTCTCTGTCGAGACATGGAAGAAAGGAATATTCCGCGCCTTACAGGCTTTCGCCATTTGCTTTGGTGCCAAGGCATTTAGTGTCCAAGCACTTTCAGAACCCTGCATTTCTGCCTTGTCTACATCCGTATACGCGCTGGCATTTATCACACCATCAATAGATCTTGAATTTAGAATAAAATCATAAATATCAGTTATTTGGTCTATTAAGTTAAACTCAGATGATCCAATAAATTTTAACTGGAATTTTGCAYYAMCAYTKRCTTCAGCCAAAGCAGTTGCCAATTGTCCGTTCTTGCCAAAAACGAGAATGCGGATCACTTCGCACCCAATCCTTGGCGTTCTGTTACGGCGGTACGATCAAGAATTTTCTGCCACCAATCTGTGTTATCCAAATACCATTTTATGGTTTTCTCTAGTCCTTGCTGTAAATCCGTCGTAGGCGACCATCCCAGCTCTGTACTGATTTTTTTTATATTCATTGCGTAGCGCCTATCGTGACCAGGGCGGTCTGAAATGAATTTTATGAGGTCTAGATAGGAACCCTGTTTGCGCGGGCGAAGGTCGTCTAGTGCCGCGCAAAGACACTTCACCAAATCTAAATTCGTGCGCTCTTCTTCACCGCCAACATTATAGGTTTCTCCGACCCGACCGTCCGACAAAACAGTGAGGATAGCATCAGCATGATCTTGCACATACAGCCAGTCACGAACATTTTCACCGGTACCGTAAACCGGGATTTCTTGGTCTGCCAAAGCGCGCAATATCACTAATGGAATTAGCTTTTCCGGAAACTGGTTCGGGCCATAATTATTAGAACAATTTGTAATTAAAATGGGTAAGCCGTGCGTACGGTGCCACGCCCGAACCAAATGATCTGATGATGCCTTACTTGCCGCATAAGGGGAACTCGGCGCATAAGGTGTGGTTTCACTAAAAGCTGGATCGGTTGGGCCAAGATCACCATACACTTCATCTGTGGACACATGCAAAAAACGGAAACTATCATAACGCTTACCAACCAAGCTATTCCTATAATCTGTTGCGGCATCTAGCAATATCTGCGTCCCCAGCACATTGGTCTTGATAAAGTCACTGGCGCTATCAATAGATTTATCAACATGGGTTTCAGCAGCTAGGTGGATAATGGCGTCCGGTTTTGTGCGTGTGAACAGTTCCGTGACCAGTTCCCCATCACAAATATCACCATGGATAAATTCATAGTTTTTATTGTCACAAACATCTGAGAGATTATCCGGGTTTGCCGCATAAGTCAGAACATCTAAATTAATGACAGAATGCCCAGCGTTCAATGCCCGCCTTACGAGCCAAGACCCGATAAATCCGCATCCACCTGTCACCAATATCTTCATAGGGCGACAAATGGGCTGTTCAAAGAGGCAAAACTTTGTGCCTGAGTATCTTTGTCAGACAACACCACATCGCCTTCCTCCAAGCCCCAATCCAAAGCTAAATCTGGGTCATTCCACAGCACAGATATTTCACTGTTCGGCGCATAATACCCTGTTTGTTTATAGAAGACTGTCGTGGAGGCGCGCATCGTTGCATAACCATGTAAAAATCCGGCAGGTACCCATAGTTGGGAGCGGTTTTCAGCGGATAAAACGACCCGAACATTTTCGCCAAAAGTAGGGCTGTCCTTGCGCGCATCAACGGCAATATCAATAATAGAGCCGCGCACACACTGGACAAGCTTACCGATTGCGTAGGGCGGTTTTTGAGCATGCAATCCTCTAATCGTACCTGCCATTGCTGAAGCTGATAGATTGTCTTGCAAAAACTCTACATKAGCACCTATGATTTTATTAAATTCRTYAGCGCGGTAAACCTCGCTAAACAAGCCRCGSTCATCGCCGTGTGACGCCGGAGTAATCAACACAGGACCTGTGATAGAGAACCGTTTTATTTCAGAAGAACTATACATTGTACCCTGCCCTAATACGTGACTATAGCCCTGTCAACGTGGCGTAATAATAGCTAGTAATTTCATGCAAAAAAGTTTACCAATATTTGTTACACATTTTGRATATATATAATAWTTCACCATTTTGAAATTCAATCTATACGACTAGGCAAGCGGCGATAAATAATATGAATAAGCAAGACAAAGTGAGCGCACTACACACGGAGGTTGGACAAGCCCTAGCCACCAGCCGTAGCGCCTTTGTCGGCATTGCCATTTTCACGGCTTTCATCAATATTCTTATGCTGACGGGCCCTCTCTATATGCTACAAGTTTATGACCGGGTGCTAGCATCGGGCAGTATATCAACCTTGGTGACAATCTCGGTTTTGATGGCTGTAATGTATGCATTCATGGGGTTTCTTGAATATGTGCGGTCGCGGGTATTAGTGCGTATCGGGGACAAATTGGAAACAGACCTCGGCGAGCGTACCTTTAGCATTTGGATGAAACAAGGCCTATACGGAAAAGCTGGGCAGAGGCATCGTCCCTTACAAGATGTCAGTATGCTCAGACAATTTTTGTCAGGTGCAGCGCCAGCAACATTCTTCGATATGCCGTGGGCGCCGCTCTATATTGCCGTAATGTTTTTGTTCCATTGGAGTTTGGGCGTTGTCGGCATTATCGGTGCTCTCATCATTTTCATATTCGCCTGGCTCAACGAAGTTTCAACGAGGAARCCACTTCAAGATGCCAATGCTCTTCGTATAAAAGGCCAAATGTTTGCTGATATTGCACACCGCAATGCCGACACTGTWACCGCAATGGGTATGAGCGGCAATATGCAGGYCCGCTGGCAARAATATAGCGAARAGGCWGCAAGCGCCACAGTGCTCGGCAGTGACAGAGCCGGGAGTTTAACCTCTGCATCCAAAGCGTTTCGTATGTTCATTCAATCCGGGATTCTAGGTTGGGGCGCATTGCTTGCCGTGCAGGGCATTGTAACGCCGGGCACWATGATYGCAGGYTCTATTATCATGGGYCGTGCACTCGCTCCCATACAAATGGCGCTTGGGCAATGGCGCGGGTTTATTGGAGCAAGACAAGCTTTTCATCGGCTGAAYGARTTTTACGAAATAATTCCTGARCAARCSGACAACCTTTCATTGCCAGCACCCATTGGGGAGCTTTCAGTTACRAATATYTTGGCCGCCCCACCTGGYAGCAAAGTTCCTATTTTAACCGGGCTTAACTTTACCGTAAAACCTGGACAAGGCTTRGGCGTCATTGGGCCAAGCGCATCAGGAAAATCAACKYTAGCAMGGCTSTTAGTCGGYATTTGGATACCGCAAAAAGGCTCYGTMCGCATTGACGGRGCGACATTTGATCAGTGGAACAGTGATGAACTGGGGCCATATATYGGATATTTACCGCAACAAGTGGAGTTGTTTGACGGCACTATCGGCGAAAATATTGGGCGTTTCTACCAAGATGCCAGTGCAGAAGACATTGTCCTAGCTGCCCGCCGCGCTACTGTTCACGACATGATTTTGCACCTGCCAGACGGTTATGACACACGCATCGGTGAAGGCGGAACTGTACTCTCCGGTGGTCAGGTACAGCGCATAGCTTTAGCGCGCGCGTTGTTTGGCGATCCGGCATTAGTGGTTTTGGACGAGCCAAACGCTAATCTTGATGCGGAGGGTGACGCAGCCCTAACCACCGCAATAACAGATTTACGCAAACGCGGTAAAACTGTCGTAGTCATGGCCCATAGACCAAGCGCTATTGCCGCCGTTGACCAATTATTGATTCTAAAGGACGGCAAACAAACCGCCTTTGGCCCCAAGGACGACGTTATAAAAGAAATGACAAAGCAAGGTCAGAAACTACCAACCGCAAAAAACAGAAAACCACAAACACCGCCAGCCAAACCCAAACAACCCCGCAAACGGGTCACCATGCCAGCATTCTCTAGCCCCACGCCGCCCAAACCCGGAACAAGATCATGAATGCACCAATTGGTAAAATAGATAAAAAACCACAAGAGGCTTATACTAAATATCTACGCCAAGGTTTCATGGCCCTATTTGTGCTGGTGGTTTGTATCGGCGGCTGGTCAGCCATGTTTAAAATAAAAGGCGCCGTAATTGCCTCAGGCGTTATCGTTGTCGAAGGCGAGCCAAAAACTTTACAACATTTGGACGGCGGGATCGTCGGCGAAATTTTAGTGAAAAACGGCGATGTTGTGAAGCAAGGGCAAGTCTTGGTTCGCCTCGATCCAACGGCCATAGATGCCAGTAGAACAATAGTGGAAAAACGCCTGTTCGAAGCACAAGCGCGCATAGACCGCTTGAAGGCAGAATGGAACGAAACYACAGAAATTTCCTGGTCAAAAATTTTGGTCGACGCAAAAACACGGGCTGACGTGACAGAAATTCTGACCGGCCAACAAAAATTGTTCGAGGCGCGCAAAAAATCCATGAACGGCCAGGTTGCGCAATTGCGACAGCGCATTRCACAGTCCCGCGAACAAATTCAGGGCCTGCGTGATCTAATAGATTCTAAGCAGGCACAAATATCCTTGATTGGTGAAGAGCTAGAAGGGTTACGAACTTTGCTCGAAAAAGGTTATGTTAGTAAAACCAGAGTTCTCGCCTTAGAGCGTGAACAGGCACGTCTCGGCGGGGATATTTCAACACACCGCTCGGATATATCACGTACCAATAGTGCAATTGGTGAAACTGAAATCCAAATCTTACAAATWAAAAAAGACGCTACTKCCGAAATTCTCACCGAATTACGTCAGGTGGAAAGCGAACGCAGTGACCTCAGTGAACAATTAATCACGGCATCCGACCAATTCAAACGTATTGATATCACCAGCCCCGTAGCCGGGATCGTCCACGATATGAGCGTTACGACCATTGGCGGCGTCATCGCACCGGGCCAAGCTATACTACAAATCATTCCCACTAACGAGCGTCTGATTATCGAGGCCCGTATACAACCAATTGATATTGACCAAGTTTATGTCGGCCAACCTGCACGGATAAATCTTTCTGCCTTCAGCCAACGCACCACGCCGCAGCTCGACGGTTTTGTCATTAATACGTCCGCAGATAGCCTTRTCGACCAAGTTACAGGTGCGCCGTATTTCAGTGTCCGCATAGAAATWCCGGCGAGCGAGCGCGMAAAGCTTGGTGAYCTCACCYTAATCCCGGGCATGCCTGCCGAAAGCTTTATTCAAACCGAAGAACGCACTGTGCTTAATTATATWTTAAAGCCATTTTCTGATCAGCTCGGACGGTCGTTTAGGGAAGAATAGCTGACAACTTGACGTCTGTTCCCTTGCGCCGTAACGCTTTCAGGCGGAGGAAGAATTAGAATTACGGTGAATTACGGTGACAGCAACCGAATTAGGATTACGCAAAATTGCGGTAACAGTGACCAACGGGAATATTTTTAGTAAACTGGAATTTACCAGTATTTCCTCATTGTAAACGACACCTAACCATTAAAACATAGCACCTTTAATAAACAATCATAAAATCTTATCCACGGTTCTCCGGCCTATGTTATAGTGGTGATGTTCTCTTCTTTGGGACAGGCAAACGATCGTTGGTTGGCTGGAGTTGAGACGGTGTCTGTCGGTGTAGATATTTTGGTAACACAAARTGGTCGGCCGGCTCCGGGMGAGGTCCTTGAWMCMYNGACTGTTCTACGGGCCCCCKATGTGAAAAGGCGCTGCCGTGTGGCCTCTTATGAGGTTTATCTGGCCCATCACGAAACACAACTAAGCGCTCTAATCTGGTACTCCAGTGAAGGGCAAGACCACACGGACGTCCCATTTATTTGGCTTGATGTTCAGAACCAGAGCCAATCACGCCCGTACTGTTAGTGCGGCGCCAAAACGCCTGGAGGCAAGTATGAGTAGACCGAGACATAGCGCAGATGGCAAGCTGGACGCTCGTATCGCTAAGTTGCGCCGCAAAATACTTAAGGCTGAGCGCACCCTAGTGCGGGAAATCAAGAAACGTCAAACACCCTGCCGTTGTCAGAGGGGGGAATATGAATTCACACAAGCGGACTTTGAGGAAATTCGCGAGATGTATGAAAGGGCAAGGGCAAGCTGGCTCGCTGAGCATAGCATGGTTGAGGGGGTGGACGATGTCTAAATCTCAACTGGTAAACACGCCACTGGTAAACACACCACTGGCAAACACGTCTGGGCAAATTAAAACCATTCACAAGCTTGAGGCGCGCATTCGTAGCTTGCACAAAGCCGTAGCCGCCTTACCGCCCCTGTGTGACTGCGAAGCGAAACACAGCCACGGAAAATATACTCATGGGGAAGAGTTGGCTTTGGCCGAAAAATTAGCCGGATTATGGGAGCAGGAATTTGAGCAAGAATTGAGAACCGGAATTCGTGCATCCATGAACCATCTAGCGCCTTCAAAAGCGAAGACACGTGATTGACGAAGCGGCATATAAAAACGGGCTCCTCAGTGAGAAGCCCGCCTTAAACTTGTCTGACTTGAACCAGAACTATTTAAATTCTGGCAATTGCGCTTTCATCTGTACGCCTTGCTGCTCTGCCGTCAATGCTTTGGCGCGCATGAAGGCTTTGAACTCAGGCGAATTTGTCAAGACTTGTAAGTCTTGCAAATTGGCTGTTGCCTCTGCGGTGACGTTGAACATGTCTTCCAGTTTCTCCATGTCGGTCTTCTCGCGCGGGAACACGCGGATTTGTACTTTGGTGTCTGCGTCGATGTCTGCCAGCTCTTTGGCGATTTCGAGGGCTTTCATAAAGCCGCCGATCTCGTCGACCAAGCCGATTTCCTTGGCTTGCTCACCCGTCCAGACACGGCCGCGCGCAATTTCGCGCACCCGTTCGATGGAGAGGCCGCGGCCTTCGGCAACGCGGGTGGTAAAATCAACATATATATCTTCCATGCCGTCGTACATGGCTTGGCGGTTGGCTTGAGACCAAGGTTCGAAAGCAGAGTGGGCGGACGTAAATTCACCGCCCATAGAAATGGATTCGATATTATAACCGATCTTGGCCAATGTAT
>NVRS01000029.1 GCA_002732685.1 Robiginitomaculum sp. | reverse complement strand
TGTCACGTTAACATAACAGATTGAATTTGGGTTTGTTTTATTTTTCTAAACACACACTGATGCCGTTACAATATCCCACTCATTTTGAGCGATGTTTCTGAATTTTTGAAGTGAATATCTTGAGATGAGATGGCGTCTGAAGTTGAATAAATTATAGATTTGRCYRTAAGCKGAKAGYAMCCTTTGCGCWGMTYKTATAGATCKRAACYTYTGYGCYTTTCGCTCTCGCCTTCTTATYGGAACATGCGARCATTCAGCTCGATTGTTTTTCCGCCCTCCGACATCCTGGATATCAGAAATCCCTATTTTCCTGAGGGCGGCACCGTAGGRTTTGAGCTTATCGGTGACAATACGCTCAGGTCTCACACCTTGCTTTTTCAGCARTTTAGTTATTAAGCGTAGTGCCGCTTTACGGTTTCTACGTGATTGAACAACGACATCAAGAACAGTACCTTCGTCATCAACGGCGCGCCAAAGATAGGCTAATTTTCCACCAACCCTTACAAAGACCTCGTCCAAATGCCAAACTTTACTTGGTTTATCTGTCCTGTGTTTGATCCTCTTGGCATAGATCAAACCGAATTTATCGACCCATCGCCGGATGGTTTCATAAGATACATCGATACCACGTTCAGTCATCATTTCTTCGATATCTTTAAAGCCCAAGTTAAACCGAAAATACAGCCAGATGGTTTTACGAATAATATCTGGATGAAAGCGATGACGGGAATAAATGGATGTTTTCATCCGGCTCTGATACCTTAACCATGAAAACAGTGAGTTAACGTGACAAAGCCTGCCGGCAAGCCCGGAAGGTGTTTATCATTCTGACTATGCGGCATTAACGCTTAAGCTCTCGAGTTCTCATTAGTCATTTGCGCCAATAAGCGGATAAACATCAGAGCCAGTGATAAAACATCATGTAAAAAGGCCGAAGACRTGACCGCACCTGGTATCTTCAAAATGCCAAATTAATCTTTGACCCGGGGCGATGTCCAGACATGACAATGCCCCCATGAGTAAAATGTGAGGCGATGAGTAAAACGTGATGCGAAATTGCCGTGCGTCAATTTACCTCATTTAACAAACCCCCATGAAGACTTAACCAACAGAACTCTGAGTATCTAAAAAAGGAACACTACTTGTCTCAATCACAGGTGCCAATCCCAAGGGTCCCTCCCATAGTTGCACACGTACTAAGCGTGATGCCGTTGGCGCCCTTGTCGTTGTCTTTAACGGCCTATTCTCGAAAGATTGCCAAAAGTCACCCCGGCCTTTTTCGCCGTCTTGGAGACTATGGCTATACCCGTTTTGTCTTGGATCCAACCGACCTGCCATTTGTACTGTGTCTGGAGCCAAATGGAGGGATCCCAAATGTGATCGTGACCCATGGGCGCGGCGAGGGCACTGCACGAATTGCCGGGCCCATGGCCGCACTTTTGGGGCTGGTACACGGCACATTTGACGGCGATGCATTGTTTTTTTCGCGCGATCTGGTGGTTGAGGGTGATACTGCGGCGGCTTTGGCCTTGCGCAACGCGGTTGATAATGCGGAGCTGGATCTTTCGAAAGAACTCGCGCGCATATCTGGCCCGTTGGCTCCGCCCTTGCAGTTTTTATTGGCATTCGCAGAGCGTCAGATCGGCGTTAGTTTCTCCCGCTCTGAGGAGGCAGCAGCATGGTAATGGAAATTGTTTGTCCGGCAGGTACACCGGCTGCATTGCGCGCGGCGGTAAAGGCCGGTGCTCATACCGTGTATTGTGGGTTTAACGACGAAACCAATGCACGTAACTTTCCGGGCCTAAACTTTGACCGAACCGAAATGCATGAGAGTATCGCTTTTGCGCACGAGCATGGAACCAAGGTTTTGGTGGCGATCAACACATTCCCGCGCGCGGGTGATCAGGCAATATGGCATCGGGCGATTTCTGATACAGAGGCATGTGGGGCGGATGCGGTAATTTTAGCCGATCTGGGATTGTTGGATTATTCGGCGCAGAACCATCCTGGACTGCGACGTCATCTTTCGGTTCAGGCCGCCGCTGCCAATGCCGATGTCATCAATTTTTATGCCAAAGCGTTTGACGTAAAACGCGTGGTGTTGCCCCGGGTTCTTTCCGTTCCCGAAATTGCGGCGATCAATGCAGAAATCGAGGTGGAAACCGAAGTATTCGTCTTTGGAGGTCTATGCGTTATGGCCGAGGGTCGTTGTTTGCTATCGTCTTATGCAACCGGACTTTCGCCTAATATGAACGGGGTTTGTTCCCCTGC
This sequence comes from Robiginitomaculum sp., assembly GCA_002732685.1. The sequence goes on along the minus strand of NVRS01000029.1, from coordinate 11,387 downwards.
CMRSCATGTTGAATAYCATGAKGAGGMTGGTGTTCTTGATGCSCGCCTTGGKGGWTWTACGATCCACCGRGTYRRYSAMGSCGMMSCSGCCCCATAYCCRACCCTTTGCAAGGGMTGTTTTAGYGCTGGTGAAAAAAARGGATACCTTTTTGAAGATCCRGTCAGCTTGAACGCCGARCATTTGATCCCTCAATTGCAAAAAGCBGGTGTTACRGCGCTCAAGATTGAAGGGCGGCAACGATCGCGGTCCTATGTTGCGCAGGTCGTACGTAATTTCCGTGCAGCCGTCGATGCGCTTGAGGCCGGCSGGCCGATGCCCGAAGGCATGTTRGCAAACCTGTCCGAGGGGCAGGCCATGACAACCGGTGCATACAAAAAGACATGGAGATGACAAGGTGGAACTAACTGTTGGACCCAACCAGTTTTTTTGGGAGGCGGATCGCTGGGCCAAACTTTATGATGATCTGGCCCAAGCGCCGGTGGACCGCGTCGTACTGGGTGAACTTRTTTGTTCCAAACGCCTACCTTTCTATCAGGACCGTATTCCTGAAGCAATTTCGACATTGGCCAATGCCGGAAAGCAGGTTGTTCTGACAAGTCTTGCACTGGTCACGCTGAAACGCGAACGCAAATTGACAGCAGAATTGGCCGAGATGGGCGTAGAGATCGAAGTTAATGATTTGACCGCCTTGCCTCACTTACCAGAAGGAATGCGGTTCTCCGTTGGCCCTTTGGTGAATGTTTATAATGAGGGTACCTTGTCATGGTTGGCATTGCGCGGCGCCGCCCGCATATGCTTACCGCCGGAACTGCCGCTTGCTTCTGTCAAAACTCTGGCGGCAACTGGTGCCGATCTCGGCGTGGATATAGAAGTCTGGGGGCACGGCCGTTTGCCGTTGGCTATTTCCAGTCGGTGCTACCATGCCCGCTTGCATAACCGCACAAAGGATAGCTGCCAATTTGCCTGTGAAGACGAYCCGGAYGGGTTGAATGTGCGTACATTGGATGATCAACCGTTTTTGGCAATGAACGGAGTGCAAACCTTGTCGGATACCTATGCCTGTTCTGTGTACCAAATTGACGCTCTGATCGATGCTGGTGTTTCGGCATTGCGCTTGTCACCACAATCTGTGGGTTTTCCAGAACTATGCAAATTGTACCGACAGCTTTTAGATGGAGAACGCAATACAAATTATGTGGTGGATGCGATTTGCCGCATTGACGAAAACATCCGCTTGTCCGATGGTTTCCTTTCCGGAGAACGGGGCGTCGATTGGTCTGGTGCCGCACAATCTTAAAGCAGTAAAAGGCATTGGCAGGCTAAAAAACTAAATCTAAAAAGCCGTTACCTTCCCCATTAATTTTGACAAATACCCCATCCAAATACCCTTTTCAGTTTTATGTATCATGCAGCTACGAAATCTTACTACATTTCCTCCGACAATGTTCGGGCGGCAGTGGAGAAAATTTTCGCCCTATATCTTCTTTCACATAAAAAAGGCACCTCTTTGCTCTTGCGTTCGACATTCTACGGCTTACAAGGCGCGCATGCTTTCAATCACTGATCTCGACTACGCCGTTCAAGGGCGCCCTTTGTTTATCAAAGCTTCTGCCCAAATTGCTGCTGGGTGGAAAGTCGGCTTAATAGGTCGTAATGGTACAGGAAAATCGACACTGCTACGCCTCATTCGGGAGGAAATAGAAACTCGAGATGTGGACGCTTCGATCCGGATAAATAAAAGTGCGCGCCTGGGCTGGGTGGCACAAGAGGTCGAGGCCACCGACGAGACGATTATGGATGTTGTGTTGGCCACAGATCAAGAAAGGCACGCATTAATGAAGCGCGCCGAAACCGAGACGGAYCCTGACCAATTGGGCGAAATYTAYGAGCGSTTGACCGATATGGATGCATGGAATGCTGAAACACGTGCTGCTATTGTTCTTTCTGGGTTAGGGTTTAAACCCGATGATTTTCACCGGGCAACAAAAGAATTTTCCGGTGGTTGGCGTATGCGTGCCGCGATTGCAGGGGTGCTGGTCAGTGAGCCGGACGTATTGTTGTTGGACGAACCGACTAACTATCTTGACCTCGAAGGGGCGACTTGGCTGGAAGGTTATATCCGCAAATACCCACATACGGTTATTTTGGTCAGCCATGACCGCGAGCTTCTCAACCGATCCGTAACGCACACGCTTTCTCTTGAGCATCAAAAATTAGAAATAACAACGGGTGGGTATGATGCGTGGATGAAACTTCGCGCGGCTAAGGCGGCACAATTGACCGCGCAAAAGGTTAAACAAGATGCGGACAAAGCCCATCTTCAAGCCTTTGTGGACCGTTTTAAAGCGAAAGCTTCCAAAGCCCGGCAAGCGCAGTCCCGTGTCAAAATGCTGGAAAAAATGCAAGACATTGCCATCCCCATTGCAGAGCGGACAACCCCGTTTTCTTTTCCGGCACCAAAAGGCAAATTGGCACCACCAATGTTGGAATTGGAAGATGCGAATTTAGGTTATGGTAAGGGTGCGCAAATTTTGTCGGGGGTCAATCTTCGCCTCGACCCGGATGACCGCGTGGCAATTGTCGGTGCAAACGGCGAAGGGAAAACCACCTTGGTTAAATCAATTGCAGAGCGCCTGCCTTTGATGATGGGAAAACGTAAAGCCTCCTCCTCTCTTAAAATTGGATATTTCTCTCAAGATCAACTTGATGAATTGACTGCAGGTGAAACCGTGTTGGATCATGTGACGCAAAAGCTGCCAAAAGACACAGGGCAAAGTAAAGCCCGCGGTGTGGCGGCGCAAATGGGATTCTCTTACGAAAAAGTGGAAACCAATGTCGAGAAACTATCTGGCGGTGAAAAAGTCAGGCTTCTGCTTGGGCTTATGTCCATTGACAAGCCCCATGTTTTAATTCTCGACGAGCCTACATCCCATTTGGATATTGATAGCCGTGAAGCTTTGATTTATGCGCTCAATGATTTTCCGGGCGCTGTGGTGCTAATCACCCATGATGTTTATCTTGCGGAGGCGACAGCCGACCAACTCTGGCTTGTGAAGAATGGCCGCGCCGTAAAATATGATGGCGATCTACGGGATTACAAAAAGCTCGTCATGCAAGCAGACCGCACCTAGTTTGAGCCTTTACACTATTTCTTGACACTATTTATTGCGTTTTTTACGGATCAATCTTGCGTCCCCGTCCGGAGCCTGTTTGCCTTTAGGCGCACGTTTGGGCTTGTGCCCAGATTTGCCTTTAGGTTTAGCGYTTGCATTTTCCCYTTCCCCTTCCCTGTCTCTGCGGGCGGCTGCTCGCGCRAGTTTCTTTTTGTGCGGCTTTTTACCGCCCCGCTTTTTTGTACCCTGGGTTTTCTCGGTAGGATCAAATTCAGGAGCGGTATCTTGGTTCATCGCCTCCTCAAAGTCAGCGGATCGCTTAGCGGATTTCTTTTTATAAGTAGATTTATCCCGGGGCTGATATTGCGGCTTTGAGCCGGGTGCGCTAAAATCCGGCTGACCATCTAGGCGGTGGGCTGTGATCGCCTTTTCAATTTTCCCTTCCGGGCCAATTGCTGCGATAAAGCCTTCGGCGCCAGCTTGAGAAATCTCAACAAAAGTTTTGGTTTCGCTAATTTTAATTGCCCCGATGTCTTTCTTATTTAATCCGCCTGATTTGCACAGCATCGGTAGAATCCAGCGTGGCTCTGCTTTTTGCTTGCGCCCCAGATTAAGCGAAAACCAGACGCCGTTTTCAAAATCATTTCGGCCCCGTGGTTTACGCGACCCGCGGCCTGARCCTTTATCGGAACCGTAACTATCCCCTGGATCATAACTACCCGGCTTCATCAATTCTTCGGGTGCCGTATGTTTGGCGCGGTATTGGCGGACAAATGCCGTTGCAATCTGTTCAGGTGTGTKGGCYTCTAAAAGCTTTCCGACTATCTCAATCTCGTTCTCAGTAGCCTGCTCGCTTACGGTAAAACCCTCCAATAAACGCTCATTATCGCGGCTAAGCACATCGTCGGCGGAAGGGGGTACGGCCCACTCGGCTTTGATTTTAGCGGTACTGAACAGCCGTTCGGTGCGCTTGCGCCCTGCATGAGGGACGATGAGAACACTAACACCTTTGCGCCCCGCACGACCAGTACGCCCACTTCTATGCAGGAGCGCTTCGGCATTTTTCGGAATGGCGGCATGGATGACCAATTCAAGGTCCGGTAAATCAAGACCGCGCGCAGCAACATCTGTGGCGATACAAACCTTTGCACGACCATCGCGAAGAGACTGTAGGGCATGGCTGCGTTCGTTCTGGCTTAACTCGCCCGAAAGCGAGACAACCGAAAACCCGCGATTATTGAACCGGCTRGTCATACGGTTGACCGCGACACGGGTATCACAAAAGACAATGGCATTTTTGGCATCATAATAGCGCAGCACATTGATGATTGCGTTTTCTTGGTCCGTTTTGGCCACGCTCAACGCGCGGTATTCAATGTCCAGATGTTGTTTGGCTTCAGCTGCCGTATTCACGCGCACAGCATTTTTTTGATATTTTTTGGTCATGCCAATAATGGTTTTTGGCACTGTTGCTGAAAACATTAATGTCCGGCGTTGCGCAGGTGCGGCGCCGAGTATTAACTCTAGCTCTTCGCGAAATCCCATCTTCAGCATTTCATCGGCTTCGTCGAGGACAACGGCCTCAAGCATGCTCAGATCAAGGGAGCCGCGTTTGATATGGTCGCATAGGCGTCCGGGTGTACCGACCACGATATGTGCACCGCGCCCAAGAGCTTTGCGTTCAGTGCGCATATCCATGCCGCCGACACATGTCGCGAGCCGCGCGCCGGTTTCTTTATATAGCCATTCAAGTTCCCGCTTTACCTGCAAAGCCAGTTCTCGTGTCGGCGCGATTACGACGGCCAAAGGAGCCTTTGTTGGCGCAAAACTGTTGTCTTCGCCGAGCAAGGTCGGGGCAAGTGCTAAACCAAAAGCAACGGTTTTCCCCGAACCAGTTTGCGCTGAAACCAACAGATCAGCAACGTCAAGATTAGGGGCAATTACGGCCTCTTGAACAGGAGTAAGGGCCGTATAGCCACGGGCCGTCAGCGTAGCAGCCAACGCCGGGCGCACATTTGGAAAATTTGTCATTTGTATCCTTTGGGGGGCATTGTTATGGGAACATCAATAATGAGTAAGAACTGATTTTGGAATGCCAGAAATTTTTGGGCTTATGGCACTTTAATTTGCCAACGCCAAGAGGAAGATGACATGATAATTTCCACATATTCCCTGCTTTTAAAATAAAATTCTCTGTTAATCAGGGAAATCGGTGTGAGGTTGGTTCGCTGAAGCCTGTGCATACCATCACCCAAAAATGCCCGAGTTTAAACTTGTCTTCCTCATACGATTGAAGGAAGCAGCTCTTGTAAGGGCAGTCTTACTAAAGAAGGTTGGTGTTTTAATTCTCCAAACATTTTAAACTACTCACCTCAAGATGGTCAATTAGGTGTTGCGCCATCTGTAACACGGGCAAGCGAAATTGGCTTGTGTTCTTTACCCATCATCTCGGTGTAAGCCACAAATTTGAATGGATCAAAATACTGTGCTGAACTGCGTAATTGGTCAGCCGCTTGTTCTTTGAGTTTTGTTATTTTTGAACGAGAAGGATAGCGTATTTCAGCCGCGAGTGCTAAGTGAAGTGCCAATTCATTATCACCGCCTTTAATCATTTTCCGTAGAGCCTTAGCAACCTGCCTCGGCGAAAGGTCTAGGTAGACCTCCAAAAGCCGACCATATTCAATTGATGTTAAATTATATAATCCCTCAGGGTCTTTGCCCGTTATGTCCTCTTGCCAAATTCCAACCATATGGTCAGCGGTTCGAGCTATCACATGATCACGCGGCGCTAGATATGATGCATAGGCCTCCGGGTGTTTTTCGAGGCCAGGTGGAATTAAATTCAGGCGCATAATGTCCTTGGCGGAATATCCATTACGTATATGCAGCCGTGTTGAGGCCACAAGCCACTCATACCCTTTGCGGTATTCTTTCATTGGCTCTAGTCCGTACATGAATGTTAACGGATAATGCCCATGTAAGATTTGCGTAGGGTTGAGGCTGATTACTTCGTCCATTGTTGCCATTGCGCCGTCGATATACCCTTCCTCCACCCATGGTTCTCCGTAGAACGGCATTAAAATATCGCCTACGAAAACAACGTCAATATCTGGCATATGTACAAGCAGGGCATCCTCTGTCTCACCGCCAACTACGGGGATCAATTCATATCGTGAACCTGCAAGTGTGATGCCTGTTCGCTGAGCTACAACCCTGTCTGGTCGATATGATGTCGTCCATTCATGATCAAACTCTGCACTCCTAAACTGCTCATAGCTATGATCGCGGTTAGCTCTATCTAGCGTTCCTGCATAATTCTCGCGCCCGTAAACTATTAGGTTGGGGTTTAGCTCTCTTAAATATGTTAAACCACCAATGTGGTCCCAGTGAGCATGAGTAATTATTGCCGTAGTAATGGGGGGCAGATCAGGGTGGCGGGCCATCAAAAATTCGTGCGCCGCTTGCAGGGATGTTGGCTGCGTGCCGGCGTCTATGGCAATGAGTTCATTTCCGTCTTTTGAAACAACAAAATAAACATCAGAAAACCCGAAACCGTAAAGCGCAAACACACGCCCTGGTACAACTTCTTTAAGCGCTTGCACGCCCGCCATGCTCGCGCCTTTGTCGCGGCTAGAAGTAAACCAGCCCATAAACATACTTTTGGGCTCATAGTCTTCATAGCCACTTTTCTTCAAAAATTGCTCTGCTAATTTGGTGTGCCCATCTTTTGCGTGCAGTCGCGCCAAGTGGTGATACACCTCTCGGTAAAACCCGGATAATGGCTCCGTCTCAGGTCGGTCCGCCAGCCAATTCAACTCCGCATAAGCCGCGTCTTTCTTAAAAAAGAAAAATGGAACTTGCGCATATATAAGCCCTGAGGCCCAATGAACTATCGGGTTTTTATTGTCTGTTAAGCGGCTAGCTTCTTCAAGCATGTCAAACGTATCATTAACCCATCCAATCCGGCTAGTCAGAGGCACTTGTTCGGCGTATGTCGCACGCAAAATGGCATAAGCAGAAAGATAAGTGGCGCGTGTTTCTTGGTTCATATTGTTTTTGTAACGCTTTAAATAAGCTTCAAAAAAGGCAAGACCTTGTACGTGCTGATTGCTAGATAGATAGGCATTGACCATCAAGAAAGTATTGCTCGCTTCCGTATTGAGGCCGTAAGACATAACCGTTTCAAAATACTGGACATCCGAATGAAAACTCCTTTCGCCAGATAGCGTATTTATGTGCTCAAACCCGGCCGCAGGTATAAGAGATTGCGTTAATCCACGCTGGACAACGACCTGCTCAGCAAACTGCCCCGCATCAAGCGTGCTAACTTGGACGCTATTGTGCGAAGCACAGCTGGAAGCCAGCAAGCTGGCCACCAATATTGCAGGTAATGATATAGATTTTAATTTATATTCCATTGTATTTTCCCTTTAGTGTATATACACGTTTAATGATAAAAAAGGCGTTAACTTGCCGCCAAAGCTATGTTAATGCCGCCCAATTCTTCATTGAGCATGTTCCAGTTTTGCCGCCCAAATTTATTTAGAAACGAGCTTTGTGCAGCTTCCCAATATGGGTAAGCCTCTTGAAATGCCGCCAACCCCTCTTCGGTTAGCAAAAGCATTCTTATTCTCGCGTCTTCTTTACCTTGTTCTGCACTTGTGAGCCCCGATTTTTCAAGAATCTTAATATTGCGGGTCAAGGTTGTTCGGCTCATTCCCATCGCATTCGCGAGATTCGTGATCGAGATAGGCCCAAGGCCTTTAAGCGTACCAAGCAAAGTAAACTGTGTAGCCCGCAGTCCGCTTGGCTGTAATTTAAGATCATAAAACTGCGCGATTAAACGTGCCGATTTGCGTAAGCTCATACAGGCACAATCTGTGATTTTTTCGCCCATTTTGACCACCTCAGTTGAGTGTAAATTATTTATGTGATCCACAATAAGTGTATATGCACCTATAGTCAATCCAAGAAATACCTATTCCTACCTCACGATTATGTGACACGGTAAAACGTTGTTTGTAATTGACAATAGGTGCATACACAAAGTTACAGTTAGATCAATTACACTAAACAACTCATAGGAAATATTATGCCGTCACGACTAAAGTTACTCTCATTTGCATTATTTGCAGCGTTTACAGTAACCATTACCAGCCAAGCAACAGAGCTTACCTTGACGACAGAACAAGGGTTTGAACTCAAGGCTGATTATTATCAGCCTGAAAACGCTGAAGAACGAGCTGTGCTTTTATTGCATCAGTGCAACTTTAACCGCACTATGTATGACTATATAGGTAGGGAGCTCAGTATAAGCGGTATACATGCACTCAGCCTAGATTTTCGTGGGTTTGGCGAAAGTATAGACGAAGAGACGGATATGAAAAAATTCGGAAGAAATGCTATATGGGAGTATAGAAAACATTGGCCAAAAGATGTGCAATTGGCTTATGACTTTCTACGCAAGAAAGTCGGTAAGGACGGCATTATTGGTGTGACAGGTGCAAGCTGTGGTGGGCGCCAAGCAAAAATAGTGGCAGAAAACAATCCTATCAATGCGGTCAGTTTCTTTTCATCAAACGTGGTGCATAATGACAATGACGATACGGTCGCTGATTACAAAGCGATAGCTAAGAAACCAACTTTATTCATTACCGCAGAAGAAGACGGCACCTATGCCGGCACGCAGAGGGGCTTTGCCTTAAACGAAAACATAAACTCTAAATTTATTGCCTATAAAGGCAAAGGCCATGGTTACCCCTTGTTGGAACAAGATAAACATTTAGCGGAAACGATGGTTGACTGGTTTGATAACAACTTAGTTAAATAATCACTCGATTAGCTACCACTGGTCGCCGTTCAAAATAGCAGGTTGCACGACATTGTTAGAGGAAGGCCGGTAATTCGTAAGATTTGAATTTGGCATGAATTTATGCGGCCATTTKCTYTASGATTTAACACGCCAATCCCTGATCATCGTRGCAACGGATGCAGCCATTTTTGCGCCCGCCGAATTATCTTCGGCGCCGCGGATAATGACGTTCAAGCTGATTGAAATACCAAGAAGGAGTTCGGCTTTTGCATCGACATCGAAGTTCGGGTCCACTAACCCATCTTCTTTAGCGCTTTTAAGTGCAGATATAAAACTGCCCCGCAGCGCCTTCATAAACCGGTTGGAGCGGCGGTTGACCTCATCGTCCTGTCCTTGAAATTCGACGATCGTGTTCAACATTAAACAGCCGCAAGCCGTAACTTCCGGCAAGCAAGCGGAGCTGGCTCTTAATTCGAACCAATTAGCAATACTTTCCAGGCCGCCCGCCGTGATACCTGATATAAAATCGGTCTCAAAGCCGGTGAGATATGCATCGAGTGTTTGTAGGAATAATGATTTCTTACCACCGTAACTGGTTTGCAACGTAAAGCGGGTCAATCCGGTTTCTTCCTCGATCTGCCTTGTGCCAACCTGGCCAAATCCATGTTTCCAGAACAAGGCTTGCGCGGCATCAAGGGCTGCTTCCGGCTCAACTTTTCGTGATCGTGACATACATCACCAATTTTTTACTTGCTATATCTATCCATGTGGATAGATAAGCTATCTAGCCACATGGATAGCATTAAATCAAAGCGACTAAAATAGCAAGTACCCTAGGCACAAAAGAAGAGAGCCAAAATGAAAACGTATAACAAGAATTTTGCCTATGGGCTTTGGTGCCGCTTTTACAACTACCAGCACAACTACCAGCACAACTACTAGCCCGGCAATGAGGGCCAAAGTTCTGACCCTTGAGACAATCCTATTTTAACCCCATTTCCACCTTACATTAGAAAGCAAAGAAAATGACTAAAAATATAACCAGAAGACTACTCTTAACCGCAAGTACGGCTCTCTTAACGTTGGCAACTTTAAGCGCTGTCGGTGCTGCACCGGTGTTGGCGCAAGACGCCGCCTTGCCCAATGTATCGGTTGAAAACCAACCTTACGGCCTACCGATTTCGGCTGATTTTCCGTTTGACAAGAAAACCCTCTCAGTGCTCGGCTCACAGATGAGCTATGTCGATGAAGGTACGGGGCCCACCGTGTTGTTCTTACACGGGAACCCGACATCGTCTTATTTATGGCGCAATATCATCCCTTATGTGACAGCGGCAGGATACCGTGCCGTAGCACCGGATCTCATCGGAATGGGTGACAGCGGCAAGCCTGATATTGGCTATACTTTCGGTGAACACGCAGCCTATCTTGACGCGTTTATTAAAAAGGCAGACCTTAAAGATATAACGTTGGTTGTTCATGATTGGGGCTCCGCGCTTGGTATGCGGTATGCCCGTCTCAATCCGGAAAATATTCAGGGGCTAGCCTTCATGGAAGCAATAATTCCGCCAGCTTTTCCTGCGCCGTCCTATGAAGCAATGGGCGAGGCCGGCAATATGTTCAAGGCCTTACACACGGAAGGTGTAGGCGAGGAGATGATCTTGGAAAATAACTTTTTCGTAGAGCAAGTCCTACCAAAAATGGGGGTCGCCCGCGGATTAACCGACGCAGAGATGGTTCATTACCGTGCGCCTTATAAAACTCAGCAAAGCAGATTACCCATATTGCAATGGACGCGTGAAATACCAATTGCTGGTCAGCTAAAGACAACACACGACGCGGTTACAGATAATGGTGCTTGGCTAACAAGCTCTTCCGTTCCCAAGCTTTATTTTTACGCCTCTCCCGGCGCAATCAACCCGGCACCAGTCGTTGAGTGGGTAACCGGAAATGTACCAAACCTAGAAACTCACTTTCTGGGTAAGGGCGCTCATTTTTTACAAGAGGATCATCCGGSYTTAATCGGGACGGGCATTACTGACTGGCTTCGCCGCACACACAACAAATCGGCAAAAGTCAAAAAGTAAAATTTCCAAACTCGGGCAAAGATTGCCGGAGTAAAATAGCTGAAATTTAAAAGTTCATCATCTAAGCAATTTACAATGCCAGTAGTGGCACTAAGGCTTAGGCGGTGAACTTTTCTACAAACAAATAAGTTTCATCCAAACTTCCCGGCACGGATTGGCTGAAAGTACCTTCAGCTTTAAGCGTCACGTCTAGATAAAGCGGATTGGTCATGACACACGCCTAAATATCGACTATCTAGCAATTGTGAATTTAGATTTGACAATGCCGAGTTGGAAATGTGAAATAACTCACACGGTGTATTACAAAAATCTGTGAAAGTTGGGGTGGTTATGCGTTTAAAAATGTTAGTGTGTGGATGTCTTTTGTTTATTAC
>NVRS01000028.1 GCA_002732685.1 Robiginitomaculum sp. | reverse complement strand
GGCTGCCGTTGACGAGTACATCCCACAGCCGAAGCGCGACATTGACAAGCCGTTCTTGCTGCCAATCGAAGATGTGTTCTCTATCTCTGGACGCGGTACAGTTGTTACCGGCCGGGTTGAGCGCGGTGTTATCAATGTTGGCGACGCYATTGAAATCGYTGGTATCAAAGACACACAAAAAACCACATGTACSGGTGTTGAAATGTTCCGCAAGCTGCTTGACCGCGGYGARGCTGGYGACAATRTCGGSGYKCTTATCCGYGGTATTGACCGCGARCAGGTTGARCGCGGCCARGTTCTTTGTGCRCCAGGTTCAGTGAACCCGCACAAGAARTTYGTTGGTGAAGCTTATATCCTGACCAAAGAAGAGGGTGGCCGTCATACGCCGTTCTTYAACAACTATCGTCCGCAGTTCTACTTCCGTACAACTGATGTGACCGGTGTTGTKACTTTGRACAARGGTACAGAGATGGTTATGCCTGGYGACAATGTTGCKATTAACGTCGARCTTATCGTACCGATTGCTATGGAAGAAAGCCTCCGCTTTGCTATCCGTGAAGGTGGCCGCACAGTAGGCGCCGGCGTCGTTGGTAAAATTATTGAGTAGGTAGAAGACATAATAATAGAGGTGTAGCTCAGTTGGTAGAGCATCGGTCTCCAAAACCGAGGGCCGGGAGTTCGAGTCTCTCCACCTCTGCCACCATTAGGTGGGGTCGCTAGACGTAAAGCGGCAGAAGTAAAGCAGTAGAAAGAATAAGATGGCAGAAAAAACGAAACAGAAAATCGGACCGGCGAAATATTTAGGTCAAGTGCAACAAGAAGCGCGCAAGGTTGTCTGGCCGACGCCGCGTGAGACTTTGACCACRTCTATTATGGTKCTGATCATGATGGTGATTTTCGGTATTTTCTTCTTCTTTGTTGACTGGTTTGCCGCGAACGGCACACAATTTTTGTTGAATTTAGGAACCGGAGGTTAGTCGGTGGAAGCTAAGTGGTATATCGTTCAGGCGCACTCAAACTTTGAGAAGCGCGTACAGGAGAGCCTCTTCGCAGAGGCCGAGCAAAAAGGCTTGTCCGATTTGTTCGAAGAAATCCTGGTGCCGACCGAACACGTTGTAGAAATACGCCGTGGTCGCAAGGTCGAGAGCGAACGTAAATATTTCCCCGGCTATGTGCTGGTGAAAATGGTTTTAACTGACGAGGCTTATCACTTGGTTAAAAATACACCGAAAGTCTCCGGATTTTTGGGTTCACTGAACAAGCCTATGCCTGTGTCCGAAGCTGAAGTGCAGCGGATCGTTGGGCAAATCGCCGAGAGTGAGGATGCACCGCGTCCAACGGTTATTTTCGAAATCGGCGAAAAGGTCAAAGTTACGGACGGTTCATTTGCATCGTTCGAGGGCAGTGTCGAGGAAATCGACGAAGAGAATTCGCGCTTGAAAGTGCTAATAAATATTTTTGGTCGGGGTACCCCGGTCGAACTGGAATATACTCAGGTTGAAAAAACGACTTAGGTATTAAATTTCTGTGGGAGAGGGTGTGTAAGTCCATACACTTTTCTGACCACGGAACACACCGCAAGGGGCACTGGGCTTCTTGCATTTCGTGTCTTTTGGGCACATTTGGAGTGAAACATGGCGAAGAAGATTGAAGGGTATATCAAATTGATCATACCTGCCGGGGCAGCCAACCCGGCACCGCCGCTTGGGCCTGCATTGGGTCAGCGCGGCGTTAATATTATGGAGTTTGCGAAAGCATTTAACTCCAAAACTGGCGATTTGGAAAAGAATGTCCCAATTCCGACCGTTATTACGGTTTTCGCGGACAAGTCTTTTACTTTCGAAACTAAAACCCCACCAGCTTCATATTATTTGAAGAAAGCTGTTGGTCGCGATAGCGGTTCTAACGAGCCGGGCCGCGATATTGTTGCTACAGTGACGATGGCGCAGTGTAAGGAAATTGCAGAAATGAAATTCCCTGATTTGACTGCTAACGATTTGGATGCAGGCGGTAAAATTATCGCAGGTTCTGCCCGTTCAATGGGCTTTGAGGTTACGGAGTAGATCATGGCTGCAGGAAAAAGATTTAAAGCTGCTTTGGCAAAAGTTGATCGTAACAAAGGTTACGCTGTCAAAGACGCAGTAGAGTTGGTCAAAGGTAATGCGACCGCTAAGTTYGATGAAACAATTGAAGTTGCTATCAATTTGGGTGTTGACCCACGCCACGCTGACCAAATGGTTCGCGGCGTGTGTAAATTGCCAAGTGGTACAGGCCGCTCTTTGCGGGTTGCTGTCTTTGCTAAAGACGCGAAAGCTGAAGAAGCGAAAAAAGCCGGTGCTGATATTGTTGGTGCAGAAGACTTGATGAAAATGATTCAAGACGGCCAGATGGATTTTGATAAAGTCATCGCTACGCCGGACATGATGCCGCTCGTTGGTCGTTTGGGACAAATTCTTGGCCCCAAAGGCATGATGCCAAACCCTAAGGTTGGTACTGTGACTATGGACGTGGCTAAAGCTATCGCTGATTCCAAAGGCGGCGCGGTTGAATTTCGGGTTGAAAAATCCGGCATTATCCACGCAGGCATTGGCAAAGCTAGCTTCACCGAAGCTGCTTTGGCGGCAAATGTTAGCGCGTTTTTGGGCGCTATCATGAAAGCCAAGCCAACAGGTGCCAAAGGCACTTATATGCAACGTGTAACGCTTAGCTCAACTATGGGCCCGGGTGTTAAAATAGACGTGTCGGAAGCGGCAGCGTCTTAATGAATTAAAGGGCGCTTTGCGCCTGATGAGATTTGGCGGGGTTTTCCCCGCCGATGTTCGTAATGGCCTCCGTAAGGTGGCCATTACATTGTCCGAGATCGCGGGTGCTGACCACAAGTAATAATGGTTAGCTTAATTTCGCCGGTGTGAGACAGAGCAAAAAACTAGATTTGACCTCACATATATATGAGGTCGGTAAGTTCGAGCCCTGGGACAGACAACCGTATCGGTTTCACCCCATAATTATTTGGGGCGGGAACGGTACACTTGAAAGGTGAGCCCATGGGGGGTTTGCCATTTACAGGGAGACCGCAATGGATCGTAAAGAAAAAGAAGAACAGGTTAAAGTGCTGGAAGGCATTTTTGCAAGTTCTGGATCCGTCGTTATGGCTGAATACTCAGGCATGACAGTTGCGGAACTGACTGATTTGCGCGCTAAACTCCGTGAGGAAAGCGCAACGATTAGAGTTGTTAAAAACCGTCTTGCTAAAATCGCATTGAAAGGTACACCCGGAGAGGGCATGGCCGACCTATTTAAAGGTCCGGTCGCTATTGCTTACTCCGAGGATATGATCAGTGCGGCTAAAGTGACCGTGAAATTTGCCAAAGACAATGAATGTTTCAATGTTCTTGGTGGTATCGCGGGCGAAGACATCATTGATGTCGCTGGTGTTGTTGCATTGTCAACTATGCCGTCGCGCGAGGAACTTATTGGCATGGTAGCTTCAAGGCTGCTGGGTCAAGCTTCTGAAATCGGTTCACGTCTTAATGCACCTGGGAGCGCGCTTGCTGGCGCAATTTCGGTCATTGAAGAACGTGCCGCCGCTTAAGGTAATAACAATAGTCAGTATTCGTAACAATTCGAACTGAAACTTAAAAGGAAACTAAAATGGCTGATGTAGCTAAACTTGCAAAAGATTTGATGGCTTTAACCATCATGGAAGCAAAAGAACTAAACGATATTCTCGAAGAAAACGGCATCAAAGCCGCTGCTGCTGTTGCAGTTGCTGGCCCTGCTGCTGACGGCGGCGACGCTGCTGAAGAGAAAACTGAATTTGATGTTATCATGACATCATTCGGTGAAAAGAAAATCAACGTAATTAAAGAAGTCCGCTCGATTACAGGTCTTGGCCTGAAAGACGCAAAAGACTTGGTTGAAGCTGCTCCTAAAGCCGTCAAAGAAGGCGTGTCTAAGGACGAAGCTGCAGACGTTAAAGCTAAGCTGGAAGCAGCTGGCGCGACCGTCGAAGTTAAGTAATCTATCCGTTCGGCGCGCGCTTCCCTGTAGTGGGGTGTGCGCGCCGAACACCACTTTACACCAAGTATAGGTGTGCTGTGCGGGTCAGCTAAACATCCCGAAAGAATTTAGGCTGAAAATTTGGCCGAAAGAATTTAGGCTAAAATTTTGGCCGAAAGAATTTAGAAATGTCGTTTTGACGTTTCGCATTAAAAAAGGTGTCTTTGATGTCGCTCACATTTACTGGCAAAAAACGTATTCGCAAAAGCTTTGGCAAAATTCCGGAAGTTATCCGGATGCCAAACCTGATCGAAGTGCAAAAAAGCTCTTACCATCAGTTCTTGCAAATGGATGTTCCCCTCGATGAACGCGGGGACGACGGTTTGAACGGTGTATTCCGTTCCGTATTCCCTGTTCGGGATTTTTCTGAACGGGCTATTTTGGAATATGTATCCTTCCAGTTTGATCCGCCAAAATTCGACGAAGAAGAATGTCAACAGCGCGACATTACCTATGCGGCTCCGCTGAAGGTCAAAATGCGCCTTGTTGTATTTGATATGGACGACGCCACAGGCGCCAAATCCGTAAAAGACATCAAAGAGCAAGAAGTCTATATGGGCGACATGCCCCTCATGACTGAAAARGGTACTTTTATTGTCAACGGTACCGAGCGTGTTATCGTYTCGCAAATGCACAGATCRCCWGGTGTGTTCTTTGACCACGACAATGGTAAATCCCATTCGTCCGGCAAAGTACTGCATTCTGCGCGTATCATTCCTTACCGTGGTTCGTGGATGGACTTCGAATTTGACGCTAAGGACATTTTGCATGTCCGTATTGACCGCAAGCGTAAATTGCCTGCGACGACGGTTCTGTATGCGCTGGGTATGAGCAAAGAGGAAATCCTCGAAGAATATTACGACACTATCGATTACAAACGCAATAAAGCCAAAAAAGGTTGGTCACTGCCGTTTAACCCGGGCATGTACCGTGGCTCCAAGTTGATCCACGATCTTGTTGATGCGAAAACCGGTGATGTTGTTACGCCTCTAGGCCGTAAATTAACGGCGCGTGGTGCCAAGAAATTGGCTGAAGGCGGTTTGAAAAACTTGTTGGTAACCGACGAAGAATTAGCGGAGCGTTATGCGGCTGCTGATATTGTTAATGCGGCCACAGGCGAAATTTACGCAGAAGGCGGTGATGAACTTAACATCGAAGCTATCGAAGCTATGGTTGAGGCCGGTATCACAGATATCTCGGTTCTGAACATTGACCATGTCAATATTGGGCCGTTTATCCGCAACACATTGGCTGCTGATAAAAACGAAGACAAAGACGGTGCATTGGTAGATATCTACCGTGTTATGCGTCCGGGCGAGCCGCCAACACCAGAGACCGCAGACGCTTTGTTCCAAAGTTTGTTCTTCGAATCTGATCGTTACGATCTTTCCGTTGTTGGTCGTGTGAAAATGAATTTACGCATGGACATGGAATGTCCGGATAGCCAGCGTGTGCTGCGCAAAGAAGACATTCTTGCCGTCGTCGATACTTTGGTGAAACTAAAAGACGGCATTGGCCAAACTGACGATATTGATAACCTTGGCAATCGCCGGGTTCGTTCAGTTGGTGAGCTGATGCAAAACCAATACCGTATTGGTCTTCTACGCATGGAACGCGCCATTAAAGAACGCATGACTTCGGTTGATATYGAAACCGTTATGCCGCACGATTTGATCAACGCTAAACCRGCTGCAGCCGTTGTGCGCGAATTCTTTGGTTCATCCCAACTTTCACAGTTTATGGACCAAACCAATCCGCTGTCTGAGATTACCCACAAACGTCGTTTATCTGCGCTTGGGCCAGGTGGCCTGACCCGCGAGCGTGCCGGCTTTGAAGTGCGCGATGTGCATCCGACCCATTATGGTCGTATTTGTCCTATTGAGACGCCAGAGGGACCAAATATTGGTCTGATTAACTCATTGGCGACCCATGCCCGGATTAACAAATACGGCTTTATCGAAAGTCCGTACCGTAAAATCATCAAAGGTAAAGTCACCAACGACGTGGTTTATCTATCTGCCATGCAAGAAGCGCGCTATAAAATTGCGCAGGCCAATGCAGAAGTGGACGACAAAAACATGCTTGTCGGCGATATGATTACGTGTCGTGTGAACGGCGATGTGACCCTGATTGAACGCGACGAAGTTGACATGGTTGACGTGTCTCCGAAACAGCTAGTCTCCGTTGCGGCCTCGCTCATTCCGTTCTTGGAAAAYGATGATGCGAACCGTGCTTTGATGGGATCAAACATGATGCGCCAAGCTGTGCCGCTCCTCAAGGCCGAAGCGCCTTTGGTTGGTACTGGCATGGAAGCCGTTGTGGCGGCTGATAGTGGCGCGATTGTCAACGCCAAACGCACAGGTATTGTCGAGCAAGTCGATGCGAAACGTATCGTAATCCGCGCGACAAAAGAAAAAGACCTGACCAAGTCCGGCGTSGACATTTATAACTTGCTAAAATTCCAGCGCTCGAACCAAAGCACTTGTATTAACCAGACACCACTGGTCAAAGTTGGTGATGTGGTCAAAGCAGGCGATACCATTGCGGACGGCCCGTCTACGGACCTCGGTGAATTGGCGCTTGGTAAAAACGTTCTTGTGGCCTTTATGCCTTGGAACGGGTTTAACTACGAAGATAGTATCTTAATCTCCGARCGTATCGTGATTGATGATGTTTACACAAGCTTGCACTTGGAAGAGTTCTCCGTCATGGCGCGCGATACCAAGCTTGGGCCTGAAGAGATCACACGCGATATTCCAAATATCGGCGAAGAAACTCTGCGTAACTTGGACGAAGCGGGTATTGTATCTGTTGGCGCCGAAGTTCACGCTGGCGATATTCTCGTTGGTAAAGTGACACCAAAAGGCGAAAGCCCGATGACACCGGAAGAAAAATTGCTCCGTGCTATTTTCGGCGAAAAAGCGTCTGATGTYCGCGATACTTCACTTAAGCTACCACCGGGTGCTTCTGGTACGGTTGTTGAAGTGCGTGTGTTTAACCGCCACGGCGTCGAAAAAGATGAGCGTGCGCTTCAAATCGAACGCGAAGAAATTGAATTCCTCGGCAAAGACCGTGCGGACGAATTATCTATCCTTGAGCGCAACATTTATGCCAGCGTTAAGAAAACCTTGCTCGGTAAATCTGCCGTATCCGGCCCACGCGGCTATAACAAAGGCCCTGTGACCGAAGAGAACTTGGACGAAATTCCGCGTTCTGACTGGTGGCGTATCGGTGTTGACGACGAGCAGGCCATTGGCGAGCTGGAAGCTCTGCGTATTCAGTACGATACTTCCAAAGCTAAATTGGATGCACGTTTCGAAGACAAAGTCGACAAGCTACAGCGCGGCGACGAACTACCTCCGGGCGTTATGAAAATGGTCAAAGTTTTTGTTGCGGTGAAGCGTAAGCTTCAACCAGGCGATAAAATGGCTGGTCGCCATGGTAACAAAGGTGTGATTTCTAAAATCAACCCGCGTGAAGACATGCCTTATCTCGCGGACGGTACACCCGTTGATATCGTTCTGAACCCGCTCGGTGTTCCGTCGCGGATGAACGTTGGTCAAATTTTAGAAACTCATTTGGGTTGGGCTAGTGCCGGTGCCGGTAAACTGATCAACGCGGCGCTGCAGGCTTATAAAGAAAGTGGTGATATGTCGCCGCTGAAATTAGAGCTGGAAAACACTTACGGCAAAGATGCCGAGCTACCGAAGAAAAATTACGAGCTGGAAGAGCTTGCTGGTAATCTTGTCAAAGGTGTGCCGTTTGCGACGCCTGTATTTGACGGTGCTCACGAAGAAGATATTGTTGAAATTCTCGAGCGTGTTGGTCTAACCAGTTCCGGTCAGGAATATTTGCGCGATGGCCGTACGGGTGAACAGTTCACGCGTCCAGTTACCGTCGGTTACAAATATCTGCTTAAGCTTCATCATCTAGTTGACGATAAAATCCATGCCCGCTCGATAGGGCCGTACTCGCTTGTTACCCAGCAGCCGCTTGGTGGTAAAGCGCAGTTCGGTGGACAGCGCTTTGGTGAGATGGAAGTGTGGGCACTTGAAGCCTACGGTGCCGCTTACACCTTGCAAGAAATGTTGACGGTTAAATCCGATGACGTTGCTGGCCGGACAAAAGTTTACGAAAGTATTGTGCGCGGCGACGACGCATTTGAAGCCGGTATCCCGGAAAGCTTCAACGTATTGATCAAAGAGATMCGCTCTCTTGGTCTGAACATTGAACTCACTAAYGGATAATTTGGCGACTAATATTTAAAAGGGCATTTGCCCGCATAAAGGAGACGATCATGAACCAAGAGGTCATGAACATTTTCAATCCGGCCCAAGAAGGCCCGAGCTTTGACAGAATTAGAATTTCTTTGGCATCGCCAGAGAAGATTTTATCTTGGTCATTTGGTGAAATCCGCAAGCCGGAAACCATAAATTACCGGACGTTTAAGCCGGAAAAAGACGGCCTGTTCTGTGCCCGTATCTTTGGCCCGACCAAAGATTACGAATGTCTTTGCGGTAAATACAAACGCATGAAGTATAAAGGCGTTGTCTGCGAGAAATGCGGCGTTGAAGTTACCGTAACCCGCGTGCGCCGCGAACGTATGGGCCATATTGAGCTGGCTGCACCTGTTGCACATATCTGGTTCTTGAAATCCCTGCCGTCGCGTATTTCTACTTTGCTCGACATTACCCTCAAAGAAGTTGAGCGGATTTTGTACTTCGAAAGTTTCGTAGTTACAGAGCCAGGCCTGACAAATTTGACCGAGCGTCAATTGCTGAGCGAAGAAGAATTCCTCGACGCGCAATCAGAGTTCGGCGAAGAYAGCTTTACGGCATCTATTGGTGCTGAAGCCGTGCGCGAAATGCTTATGGGTCTTGACCTCGAAGCCGAAGTTGAACGCACACGCTTTGATATTACCGAAACCGGATCACAGCTTAAGCTTAAAAAATATCGCAAGCGTTTGAAACTTCTAGAAGCGTTCATCGGCTCTGGTAACCGTCCTGAATGGATGGTTCTGACCATTGTTCCGGTTATTCCGCCAGAGCTACGCCCGCTTGTGCCTCTAGATGGTGGCCGGTTTGCGACCTCTGATCTGAACGATCTATACCGCCGGGTTATCAACCGTAATAACCGCTTGAAACGCCTGATCGAACTCCGTGCGCCTGACATTATTATCCGTAACGAAAAACGTATGTTGCAAGAGAGCGTTGATGCGCTGATCGACAATGGTCGTCGTGGTCGCGTGATTACTGGCGCGAACAAACGTCCGCTTAAATCCATGTCCGACATGCTTAAAGGTAAGCAAGGCCGTTTCCGCCAAAACTTGCTCGGTAAACGAGTCGATTATTCTGGTCGTTCCGTTATCGTGGTTGGCCCAGAATTGATGTTGCATCAATGTGGCCTGCCCAAGAAAATGGCTCTGGAGCTGTTCAAGCCGTTTATCTATGCGCGCCTTGATGCCAAAGGTCTTTCCGGCACCGTGAAACAATCCAAGAAAATCGTTGAAAAGCAACGCCCTGAAGTTTGGGATATCTTGGACGAAGTTATCCGCGAACATCCGATCATGCTCAACCGTGCGCCAACTTTGCACAGGCTTGGCATTCAGGCCTTTGAACCTGTCCTGACCGAAGGCAAAGCAATTCGCTTGCATCCGTTGGTTTGTACAGCGTTTAACGCCGACTTTGACGGTGACCAAATGGCGGTTCACGTGCCGCTTTCTATTGAGAGCCAATTGGAATGCCGCGTGCTTATGATGTCTACCAACAACATCTTGTCGCCTGCCAATGGTAAGCCGATTATTGTACCGTCTCAGGATATTGTTCTTGGTCTGTATTATATGTCGATTATGGTCGACGGCGAAAAAGGCGAAGGCCGTGCATTTGTAAATATGCAAGAAATCGAAGCCGCCCTTGATGACAAACAGATCACACTGCATTCCAAAATCAAAGGCCGCTTTAACGTCATGGATGAGGACGGCAATGTAACGCAAGAAGTCGCCGAGACTACGGCTGGCCGTTTGATGATTGCAGAATACCTGCCTGTGCACGCAAAAATTCCGTTCAGCGAGCTTAACGTCCTTATGACGAAAAAAGCGATCGGYTCWTTGATCGATTTGGTTTACCGCCATGCKGGTCAGAAGGCCACAGTGATMTTYTGTGACAAAGTCATGGGTATCGGGTTCCGCGAAGCGTGTAATGCCGGTATTTCTTTCGGTAAAGACGATATGATTATCCCGGAAGAAAAAGCTATTTTGGTCGGCGAGACCAAAGCGCTGGTTACCGATTTTGAACAGCAATATGCAGATGGCTTGATTACCAAAGGCGAGAAATACAACAAAGTTGTTGATGCCTGGTCTAAATGTACCGACAAAGTTGCGGACGCTATGATGGCTGAAACGGCTAAACCCCGCAAAATCATCAACTCCGTCTTTATGATGGCCGACAGTGGTGCGCGTGGTTCGAAAAACCAAATGAAACAGCTTGCGGGTATGCGTGGTCTTATGGCCAAGCCGTCCGGTGAAATTATTGAAACGCCGATTATCTCCAACTTTAAAGAAGGCCTCTCGGTTCTTGAATACTTCAACTCCACCCAYGGGGCTCGTAARGGTCTTGCTGATACGGCTTTGAAAACTGCGAACTCCGGTTATCTAACCCGCCGCCTCGTTGAYGTGGCCCAAGAYTGTATTGTGACAGAACTTGATTGCGGCACGACGGAAGGTATCAAGCTGATACCAGTTGTCGATGCTGGTGAAGTGGTTGTCTCTTTGGGKGAGCGTATGCTTGGGCGTACGTGCGCCGAAGACATTCGYGACCCRGCYAGYGGWGATGTYATCTTCCCTGCCAATACTTATATCGACGAAGACAAAGCGTTAGTGATTGACAATTCCGGTCTTGGGGACGCACGTGTGCGTTCGGCTTTGACCTGCGAAACTGTTACTGGTATTTGTTCTGCTTGTTATGGTCGTGATTTGGCCCGTGGTACCCGTGTTAATATGGGCGAAGCGGTCGGTGTTATTGCGGCGCAGTCAATTGGTGAGCCGGGTACCCAGCTAACCATGCGGACTTTCCATATTGGTGGTACGGCTTCGGTTTCTGATAAATCTGTGGTCGAAAGTGCCAATGAAGGTAAAGTTGTCTAYATCAACGGCAATGTCGTCAAGGATAGCGCAGGCGTGCTTATGGTCATGGGCCGTAACATGCAGGTTGCTGTGCATTCCAAAGAAGGCAAAGAGCTTGAAGTTCACAAAGTTAGCTATGGTAGCAAAGTTTGGGTTGACGACGGTGCAAAAATTGCTCGCGGCGACAAGATCAATGAATGGGATCCATACTCAGAGCCTATCCTGACCGAAGTTGGCGGTGTCGTGCAATTGCTCGATCTGATCGACGGTGTATCCGTGCGCGAAGAAACCGAYGAAGAAACCGGTATCACCTCCAARGTTATYGTCGACTGGCGTTCATCTGCCAAAGGCGGWGATCTWCAGCCGGTTGCGGTYATTTTGGATAAAGACGGCGAACCWATGAAAACGCCAAACGGWAATATTGCWTCTTATATGCTKTCCGTTGGGTCTATGTTGTCCGTSAAYGACGGCGACAAAGTTCATGCTGGTGACAGCTTGGCWCGTATTGCCAAAGGYRGTGCGACCCAGCGCGAYATTACYGGTGGTCTRCCGCGTGTGGCYGAAYTGTTCGAAGCKCGYAAGCCRAAARATGATGCGGTTATTGCYGATATKGAYGGTRWRRTYGAATTTACGCGTGAGTATAAAAACAAGCGCCGTATTCAAATTACGCCTGACGACGAGAMSRYTGARCCGTCTACATTCCTMATCGCCAAAGGTAAGCACATGTCTGTGCGCGACGGCGACCGTGTGGCTAAAGGTGATTATCTCATTGATGGTAAYCCTGCACCCCATGATATTTTGGAAATCCTCGGTGTTGAAGCTCTGGCTGAATACATGGTCGACGAAGTTCAGGCCGTTTATCGTCTGCAAGGCGTGCCGATCAACGACAAACACATCGAAGTTATCGTGCGTCAAATGTTGCAAAAAGTCGAAGTCACGGATCCGGGCGATACCAGCCTTCTTGTTGCTGAGCAGATCGACCGGACAGATTTTGCCGAAGTTAATACGGCACTTCTGGAACGCGAYAARGAYAAARCRCCTGCGAYWGCGAAACCGTTCTTGCTTGGTATYACCAAAGCRTCATTGCAAACTAAGTCGTTCATCTCTGCGGCGTCCTTCCAAGAAACAACCCGYGTGCTGACCGAAGCGTCCGTRCAAGGTAAGGAAGAYATGCTCGAAGGCCTCAAAGAAAACGTTATCGTGGGTCGTTTGATCCCGGCTGGTACCGGCGCAACTCTGCGTAAGTATCAAAACCTGGCCAATGCTCGCGATRMGMAACTTCTGGCAGACCGTGCAGCTGGTATAGAGACCGTAGACGAAAGCTTGCCGGCAGAAATCGCCGAAGCTGCTGCCCAAGAAACAGCAACGGAAGCAGATGCATAAAGCATCATATAAAAATTATTAAATAAAAAAACCCGGTCTTRYGATCGGGTTTTTTATTGTGGGTTATTTCGGCGTTATACGGAGAAGCTTACCATTCGTAGCGTCGTCGGTAAGAACAAGAATACTGCCGTCCGGTGCGGTGCGGACATCGCGAATGCGGGCGCTTAAGTCTTCGAGTAAAATGTATTCGCGGACAAATTTGCCGTCCTCAAGATCAACCCTGCGCAAATCACGGGACTTCAAACCGCCGACCAATGCATCGCCGTCCCAACCGAGAAATAATGTGCCTCGGTATATAGTCAGGCCAGACGGTGCGATGGACGGCACCCAATCTTTGACAAAGTTTTCCATGCCTTCATAACTTTTAAACGGTGTTATTTTCGCGCCGTTATAATCGATGCCCGTGGTGGCAATTGGCCAGCCATAATTCTTGCCGCCCCTTATAATGTTAAGTTCATCACCGCCTTTGGGCCCGTGTTCATGGGCCCATAATGTACCGCTCACACCATCAAAATGCAGGCCTTGCGGATTGCGGTGGCCGAGACTGTAAATTTCGGGACGCACACCATCGACAAGGGCAAAAGGATTATCAGCCGGAATAGATCCGTCCACGTTAATGCGCACGATTTTTCCCAAATGTGAGGCCTTGTCCTGCGCCGCCTCGCGGTARGCAAARCCTTCKCCCAAACTCATGACCAAAGTACCGTCGGGCAAGAAAACCATGCGCGCACCAAAATGCGCATTGGTGTCTTTGGTCGGTGTGGCCCGAAATATGATTTTCCCGTCCACAAGTTCTGTACCCATGAGACGCGCCCGTAGAACGGCTGTTCCGTTGGCTTCTTTCGTCCCTTGGGCATAGGACAGATAGACGGTCCCGGTGTCGGTAAAATCRGGGGACAGGATAATGTCAAACAGACCCGCTTGCCCCTCTACATATATATCGTCCGGCAGGCCGGTGATTTCTGTGCGCATGCCGCCGTTCGCAATCCGCAGCAAATGCCCCGGGCGCTCGGTGACCAGATAGCCGCTGTCCGGCAAGACGGTTACCCGCCAAGGCGCACGCAAATTATCCGCAAGCGTCTCGATATTTACCGCAGTTGAACTGGTTGTCGCATCGGGTGTGGGCGTACTTTGTGGGCCTGCATTTTGTGTGTCTGCTTGCGGGGAACACGAAGACATCAGCAGTGCTCCCATAAACAGTGTCGATGTAAGTGCTAATCTTGTTGCGCGAATATTCATTATTGTTTCTCCCTCGAAGCTTGCTTGACCTAAGCACAAAAGGTAGCGCATATTGAGCCCAAACAAAAGGCCGGAGTATAAAGGCCGAAAACGAAAGCCAAAAACGAAAGAGAGCCAGCATGCGCAGATTTGGAAAAATAGTTTTAGTCTTTATCTTAAGCGTGATCATTGCCACGCTGGTCGCGAGCTTGTTCTCTACCCAATTTGTCATCGCCGCACTTGAAAACTCTGGCGCGCAAGTCGGGTGGGGAGATCGTCTGGACATGACCCTTTATGACCTCGGTCATCTGGGACTGGTTTACGGCATTTTCATTTCCTTCGGGTTGTTGATTTCGTTCCTAGCTGCTGCTCTGGTGCACCACTTCGCCAAAACCAAACGGCCATTGATTTACGTGGTGGCGGGCATGACCTGTTTCGTCGTCATGCTCTACCTCATGCAAGCCGTGTTTTTCGGTGTGCCCATTATAGCTGGCGCAAGAAGCACACTAGGTCTCGCATTCCAGGCATCGGCCGGCGGCATAGCAGGTTATGTTTTTGCGAAATTGACAAGACGGGAAACAGAGTAGGGCCCTATTTTCCTTCATTATGTTGAATATTGAGCGTCAAGTCTAATTGGCGGTGAACCTCTTGAATTTGAGCGAGCCACGGGCGTAATCCATCGCGCATAAAGGCATCATATGTGTCGGCGTTTATGGCTATATCGGCCATGAGGCCTTTATTCTGTTTAATGGCGTTCGCGTTGCAGGTCGATGTTACTTCACGTTCAAGACCTTCGCGCGTATCACTGTGCTCAAGAGTTGAGGAAAGTTCAATTATTTCAGGATAAAGATGGCCAAGATCATATGCATCGGCGCGCAATTTAGATGTTAAATCAAGAGCTTCTTGTCTTTGCAGTAATTTTGCTAAAGCTTTATTTAAATTTGCGTCCCGCACAATATCTAATCGCCCGGTCGCTTGTAGCCGCTCAAGGGCTGGCAAATTAGTGCGGCCAAAATATAATACGTGTGAATAGGCAAGTGCATTGCATTCTGTCTGCGTTAGCGCGCGCTCTGGGGCTAAACCAAATAAGACATTTGTTGCTATAGCTATACTGTTCTCGTAGCTTGTTCGCTTGCCTACAATATTTGCTGCAAGTTCTTCTGCCTCTGTTATTTCTGAATGTAGGGCATGAATAATGGCGGTTTCGTCGCGTCTGTCTTGCTGGGCGTTGCTCCAATTGGAGACTTGCAAACCAATAAACACACCACCAACTACGATGAAGAAATCTATGGCAACGGCGAACCAGTTTTGATCATTTATGTGTTTTGTAATACTGCGTAATAGCATACCCCAGCCCCTTTTTATGGCTTGTAGCAATTCTTGGGCTGGTTGTCTGTAATAACTTTGGAAGTGGTGTTGCGAACTTAAACATCCAAACCCCTCACCCGGGCTTCGCCCGACCTCTCCCCATTATTGTTTTGGGGGAAGAGGTGAGAAAACTACGTTTTCTTTGATGATGGCTGTAATATGATGGGCAGCTTTGTCGTAATATCGATATTTAAGACAACGTCTCCTCTCCTTTAGGGAGAGGAACAAGGTGAGGGGCTTGGATGTCACAGTTAATTTTTCAAATTTTTAAAAAAACTTATCCATGGTTCCTTGAACAGGCTTATATTGATCTTGTTCTTCTCTTTGGGACAGGCAAACGATCGTTGGTTGGCTGGAGAGGAGACGGCGTCTGTTGGTGTAGATATTTTGGTAACACAAAATGGTCGGCCAGCTCCGGGCGAGGTCCTTGAACCTAGACTGTTCTACGGGCCCCCTATGTGAAAAGACGCTGCCGTGTGGCCTAACCCCTCACGAAACTAAACTAAGCGCTCTAATCTGGTACTCCAGTGAAGGGCAAGACCACACGGACGTCCCATTTATTTGGCTTGATGTTCAGAACCAGAGCCAATCACGCCCGTACTGTTAGTGCGGCGCCAAAACGCCTGGAGGCAAGTATGAGTAGACCGAGACATAGCGCAGATGGCAAGCTGGACGCTCGTATCGCTAAGTTGCGCCGCAAAATACTTAAGGCTGAGCGCACCCTAGTGCGGGAAATCAAGAAACGTCAAACACCCTGCCGTTGTCAGAGGGGGGAATATGAATGCACAC
>NVRS01000027.1 GCA_002732685.1 Robiginitomaculum sp. | reverse complement strand
TGGCCTCTTATGAGGTTTATCTGGCCCATCACGAAACACAACTAAGCGCTCTAATCTGGTAACTCCAGTGTTGGGCAAGACCACACGGACGTCCCATTTATTGGGAACTTGCCGGCACTAAAAAGCAAACAGTCAATCCGTAAGGGTGTGACAAATTTTGTGCTGGAAATAAAAAGCTTATCCATTTGTAAATTACTATTCAATCACCAGCTCCGCTCATACCCAGCTACGACTGGGTATCCAGCGTATAAAGAGCGAGCGATGCTCGCACATAACTGCTTAAACTGGATCCCCGTTGTCACGGGGATGAGCGGAAAGAGGGGAGTGTTTTTGGTGAGGGTTATATGTCTTCTAGCCGTGCCTTTATTGCCAATAAATCCCGCCATGCGTCTTTTTTAAGCTCAGGTCTGCGCAGTAAAAATGCGGGATGGTAGAGCGGCATTGCCGGGACTTGTTCGCCGCCGATATTGAGCTCTTGCCAGCGGCCTCTGGTTTTCATGATACCCGTTTTACCTGTTAGAGCTTGTAGGGAAATACCGCCGACTATCACCACTAATTTGGGTGCGATCAGTTCCATGTGGCGGGTGATGAACGGGGCGCACATGGCCAGTTCAGTCTCGGTCGGATTGCGGTTGGCGGGTGGTCGCCAGTTGCAGACATTTGTGATATAAAGACTGTCTTCACCCAAGTCGATGGCTGCAAACATTTTGTCCAAGAGTTGTCCGGCTGGGCCGACAAATGGTTTGCCGCTCTCGTCTTCTTGGCGTCCCGGTGCTTCGCCGATAACCATGATATCCGCGTCCGGATTGCCGCGCGCAAAAACGACATTTCTGGCATGGTCACTCAGCACACCTGCATCAAAACCTTCGATGATGGTTTTAAGAGCTTCGAGAGTTGGTGCGGCCTTGGCTTGCTCTGCCGCTTTTTCTAATTGTTTTGAGCTATCGTCTTCTACAGGCTTTGGCGTCGTTCTCGTTTGTGGTGTTTTTGTTTGGGGTTTTCGCACAGATTTGGTCGCAGGTGGGGGTGAAGACGGGCTGTTTGGAGGAGGGGCAGGAATATCCACGCCCATATCGTCCCACCATGTATGGCTGGCTTGGAGTGCGGCTTTTAATTCCTGTTCTGTGCTTGGTTCTGTCATTTCGTTTTGGCCCAATCTATTTAGACCGTATCACAGTATGCACATTGGCTTCAATAGATTGAATGATCGCGCCAGCGATATCTTTTCCGGTCGCGGCTTCTATGCCTTGCAATCCGGGGGAAGAGTTAACTTCAAGAATTTTTGGTCCTGTGTTACTCCGCAACATATCCACGCCCGCCACGTTAAGCCCCAAAATTCTTGCGGCTTTGATGGCTGTGCGGCGCTCTTCTGTGGTGGTTGTAATTTTTTCAGCGTGACCACCTTGGTGCAAGTTTGATCTAAATTCGCCAGCCTGTGCTGTGCGCTGGATGGCACCAATCACTTTACCGTCGACCACGAGTAATCGAATATCGGTGCCGGATGCTTCTTTGACAAATTCTTGAACCAGAAAATGTGCTCGCAAACCTCGAAAAGCTTCAACCAAAGCCGAGGCTGCTTTCTTGGTTTCGGCGAGCACCACACCTTTGCCTTGAGTGGATGATAACAATTTCACGACGACCGGAGAGCCGCCCGCCAGATCGATAATCCCAACCGTATCGCGCGACGACATAGCGAAGGCGGTATTGGGCATGCCGAGCCTGTGCTGCGCTAACATTTGGTGGGCAAGGAGTTTATCCCGCGACGCGCCAATAGCCGCAGCTGAATTGAGGCAATAAACACCCATCATTTCAAACTGGCGGACAATCGCCATGCCGTAAAATGTCATACGCGTACCAATGCGCGGGATAATAGCATCATAACGAGGCAAAATGTTGCCGTCATAATGTACGGCTGGGGAATGCTCATTGATTGCCATATAACAGCGGCTGGTCTCGATACATTCAATCACATGACCACGGGCTTCGGCGGCTTCGACCATTTTTCGGTTGGAATAATTCCCTGGGTCTTGGGTCAATATACCAATCCGTAAAGGCCGGCGGGTCTTATTTTTGCGGCGGCGTATTTTGTAAACATCGTATGAGAGTTCAGGCTGCAAATGCGCGGTTGACGGATCAATATGCTTGTGCTCACTAATAGCCGAACGCCCAAGTAGCATACGGTAACCCATAGTCTCGCGGTTGGTCAGTGTAATTTCTATGGGCCATGTGTTGTCGCCAATGGTGATCGGGGTTTCTATCACATAACGGGATTCGCTTTCACCGTTTGAACTGATGACCGAACGCCTCCCAATAACACGGGCCGAGCAAACAACTTCAATGCGAGGGTCGTCTGGGTCTGGGTGCATAATAAAACGRACTTGTGGATTTTCACTGCTGCCAAATGGCTCGACGGCTACGGCGTGTAGTGCAGATGTGCGRGCACCTGTGTCGACTTTGGCTTTRATMGCAGGCAARCCAAGGCTCGGTAGAGAGACCCATTCTGCCCAGCCTAATGTTAGTTTGTCGCTCATGTTTTTGCTACCCAAATTCGTGCTTATGCTTTACGCCGTCAATTCAACCGTTTAACACCTAAATTAATATAACAGCAATCGGGAAAAAATATGCCAGAGACAGTATCTGAGAATATCCAAGAACGTGAGAGCATGGAATATGATGTGGTTATTGTTGGCGCTGGGCCTTCGGGYCTGTCAGCGGCCATAAGRTTGAAGCAACTTGGTGGTGATGACATCAATGTTGTCGTCTTGGAAAAGGGCTCGGAAGTGGGTGCGCATATATTGTCGGGCGCCATCCTTGATCCAAGCGGACTGGACGCGCTCATTCCAGATTGGAAGGATAAAAATGCGCCGATCAGCGTACAAGTCAAAGAAGATAAATTTTTGACCCTGACGGAAACAGGTGCGAARACYATACCTAATTTTATTATGCCGCCTTTGATGAATAATCACGGWAATTACATTGTTTCTATGGGSAATGTATGTCGCTGGATGGCAGAGCAAGCTGAAGGTTTGGGCGTAGAGGTTTTCCCGGGCATGGCATGTTCTGAACTWGTTTATGATGAAAATGGTGCRGTTAARGGYGTSGTTGCAGGAGARTTTGGCCGAGGCCGMGCGGACAGCACAGACACRCCGGGTTATGAACCCGGTATGGAGTTGCACGGAAAATATGTATTTTTGTGCGAGGGTGCGCACGGRTCCYTGACCAAACAGGCTATTGCCAAATATAATTTAGACGAAGATWGCGATGTTGCAAAATATGGTCTTGGCATCAAAGAAATTTGGGATGTTAAACCAGAGAACCACGCGGAAGGTAAGGTCTTGCATACTTCGGGATGGCCGCTCGGTGATAATGCTGGTGGTGGCTCATTTATGTATCACGGCGAAAACAACCAAGTCTATATTGGTTATATCATTGAYCTKAGTTATAAAAAYCCACACCTCTATCCTTATATGGAATTCCAACATTGGAARCACCATCCYGARATTGCCAAGGTTTTAGAGGGTGGAAAACGGGTATCTTACGGCGCACGGGCTGTGACTAAAGGTGGTTTCCAGTCTATTCCCAAAACTGCGTTTCCTGGCGGTGCATTACTTGGATGTTCRGCTGGCCTGGTTAATTTRCCCCGTATCAAGGGCAATCATAATGCAATGCATTCGGGTAAAGCGGCWGCAGAGGCTGCATATGCAGCTTTACAGGATGGTCGTTCAGGYGATGARCTTTTAGAKTATGATAAAAACCTGCGTTTGGGGCCMGTTGGTAAAGATTTAAAACCTGTACGCAATGTTGCACCGCTCACGACCCGCTACGGCGCTAAAYTAGGCGGTATGATGCTGGGCGGAATGGATATGTGGTTTGCCACAATATTCAGGTTTAATCTGTTTGGYACGSTYAAGCACGGTAAGACAGACGCTGCCGCTATWGGTAAGGCCGAAGATTATCCAGTCATTAATTACCCGAAGCCAGATGGTGTGTTGTCTTTTGACCGACTTACAAATGTTAGTTTTTCTGCAACGAACCATGCAGAAGAGCAACCTTGTCACTTGAAACTCGCTGATGCAGATATTCCGCTCACCATAAATTTGCCGAAATGGGCTGAACCTGCCCAGCGCTATTGTCCGGCTGGGGTTTACGAAATTCTTGAGGAAAACGGTAAACAGCGTTTTCAGATTAATGCGCAAAATTGTGTGCACTGCAAAACCTGCGACATCAAAGATCCRAGCCAGAATATTAATTGGGAGACGCCAGAAGGTGGCGGCGGCCCTAATTATCCAAATATGTAAGGCCAAATACAAGGTAAGTTAAATGGTGAAACTAAAGTCCATAATTAAAGTTCCAGCAATTATGATTGCTCTTGCGGTAATGTCGGCTTGCACGACTTTCGGAGGAGGGCGCTCTGCAAAAAGTGGTCAGTCATTGTCTCCGAAGGCGCAGCTTTATGCAGATTATTTGTCGGCTCGTTATGCGAGTAATTTAAACGATGCTGCCTCTCGGGCTGAATATTTTTCAAAGACCTTTGCAAGGCGACCCGAAGATTTAGATTTGGGACAAAAAGCTTTAGCTGCCGCCATCAATAACGGTGACAGTGCATCAGCWCGCACTTTGGCTATTGAAATTCTTGCACTGAGTGAAACGGACGGCAGTGCCCGKGCAGTATTAGGGGCAAATTCACTTGCTAAAGGAMAATATGAAGAAGCTATAACATATCTCACAAATGCCAATGCAGGTTTAGGGGTTGAAATTTTCAACGCTATGATGCGCGGTTGGGCACAAGTAGGGTTGGGCGATACTGAAGCTGCTAGCCAGACCTTCGAGAGTATGGAGGGGGGTAAATATTTCACGTTTCTTGGAAATTTGCAAAACGCTATCGTCAATATGCAAGAAGGTGAAATGGATGCTGCCGCCAATACATTTTCTGAATTAGAGGACGTTAATCTTGCACCGGTTGAAGCCGTTCTCGCTCAGGCTCGTGGTTTTATGGTACGCGGTGAAAAAGACAAAGCGCTAGCGAAGCTTAATACCTACGCGGACGCAAATGGTGGCGCGCTCACAGGGCCAGTTCGTTTTTATATTGATGCGATAGAAGTAGATAAGACTTTGCAGTGGCAATTGACACCGGCACAATCTGCGTCGTGGGCTTTGAGCGAGCCTGCATTTCGCTTTTTTGGTGCGCAGCAACAATACGAGCCWGCCGAAACTTTCTTACGGATTGCTCTTGAGCTAGATCCAAAGAATGACAAAGCGCGCCTGTTCCTTGGAAGCATATTAGAGCAAGTTGACAGAAATGAGGAAGCGTTAGCGCAATACAAACAAATCGAACAGCTTTCGCCGTATACCGTATCTGCTCGGTTATCAGAGGCCGAAATCCTATTTGGTGACGATAAAAACGATGCAGGCATCAAAGTTCTAGAATCCATTCAAGCATCCCATCCATCAAGGGTGACACAAAGTTCATTGGGACGAGCGTATCTAATAATGGAAGATTACGAACAAGCTCTGCCTTATTATGAGGCCTTAATCGAAGATATGTCAGAGGACGAGCGTAAGGAAAATACACAAGTGAATTATTTACGCGGTATATGCTTGGAACGACTAGGGCGTTGGGAAGAAGCGGTTGTGGATTTTGAATTTGTCCTTGAGAACAAGCCGGACAATGCTGATGCACTTAATTATTTAGGATATACTTGGGTTGATAAAGGCGTGAACTTGACGAAAGCTTTTAGTATGATTGAAAAAGCGGTTGAATTAGAGCCTAAAAGCGGAGCGATTATCGATAGCTTAGGTTGGGCACATTATAAACTGGGCAGGTACAATCAAGCGCGCATCAACCTGGAAGATGCGGCAGAAMGATCCCCCACAAGTGCTACGATTATTGATCATTTAGGTGATGTATATTGGAGACTCGACCGCAAAAAAGAAGCGGGGTATCAATGGGAACGTGCTGCGGGTTTGGATCCTACGGATATAGAACTTATGGCCATTAAAGCTAAAATAAAAGACGGGCTGGGCGCTGAGGTAGAATAAAAGATATGCCTATGCCTAAAACAATTTTGATGGAAACTGCTTGGAAAGAGACGGCAAGAGCTAAGGTAAATTTAACTCTGCACGTGGGYCCTGTACAAGAAAACGGTTATCATCCACTGCACAGTCTTGTCGTGTTTGCAGACATTGGCGATGATCTAAATGCAAAACTAGCTGAAGAATTTAGCCTGAAGATCAAGGGGCCATTTGCTAAACATACACCGRACGGTGTTGAAAATCTGGTCATTAAATCTGCCAGTATTATAGCCGAACATAATCATGTTAATGTGAAACTTGCCTATACACTCAATAAAAAACTTCCAGTGGCCTCAGGGATTGGCGGTGGGAGTGCAGACGCAGCTGCGGCGCTTAGGCTATTGTCACGTGCGGACCATGTTAATTGGTCAGAACATGCGGAAAGTTTTCTACCGTTTGGCGCTGATGTTCCGGTGTGTTACTTATCGCGCACTTGTGTAATGGAGGGGGTCGGTGAAGAAATTTTGCCGTGGCCGGGACTGGGGCAAATACCAGCCATATTAATCAATCCGGGTGTGGGTGTGAGCACCAAAGAGGTGTTTGAAAAATTCGATAGTGTAGGGATGTCATCGAACTTTTCACTTTCGGCAGGCTCTTTGCTTGATATGGCTAAGTCTGGTCGCAATGATTTACAAGCAATAGCAATGCAGATGCAGCCAAAAATCAAAACCGTTTTGGATAAAATTGATRGGCAAGACGGTTGTCAACTGGCCCGCATGTCTGGCTCAGGGGCTACGTGTTTTGGTTTGTTCACAAGTCAGTCAAAAGCAAAACGGGCTGCTAAAACCATTAGCAAGGCACATCCTGATTGGTGGTGTGTCGCAACTATGTTAGGGGACCGGTTATGAATTTCGATAGCCCTATCTTTATTGTGTTTCATGTGTCGGCRTTTGCNNTTTTTTGTCTCGRTGGCCTTTAGCGGCTTTATGATACATGCAGGATTGCTTGATCAACCGGAGCATCGGTCTAACCACGCGAAAGCTGTGCCTACGGCGGGCGGAGTTGGCATCGCCGCCGGCTTTGGTGCTGGCATGTTGGCATTATCGTTGTTTTACCCTTCCTACAGCGATCAAGGTCTACTTGGTTCTATGACAGCTCTTGGTCTGGGCGCTGCATTATTAGGGTTGTTTGATGATGTATATGATGTGAATTCCAAGCTAAAGTTCTTGGTTGCTACGATTTTAGCGTGCGCAAGCGTATATATAATCAACCCGCCGCAGATGTTCCCGCTGATCGTTGGCGGTTTTCCTATACCTTATTGGCTTGGGTTTGTGGGTGCTGTGTTATGGGTATTTGTTGTYACCAATGGTGTCAATTTTATGGATGGTGCCAACGGTTTGATGGCGGGGGCAATGGCCATTTCTTTTATCTCTTTGTGTATGGTTTCAGTTTTGGTTGGTGCGAGCGGAGCTGCGCTCATCAGCTTCGTAATGGCGGCAGCCCTTATCGGGTTTTTACTTTATAATTTTGGCAATCGGGCCCGAATATTCAGCGGTGATGTGGGTTCACTTTTGGTGGGATTCCTTTTTGCAAGCACTTCGCTTTTGTTGGTGTTTGAAGCTCCGGTTTTTGGCTTGTTATATGTGGGGCCATTGCTCCTTCTGCCGTTCTTAGTCGATATTCTACTGACGATGTTTTTACGCGCAAGTCGGCGTGAAAATTTGTTTGCACCCCATAGCGCGCATTTGTATCAACGCTTGATCCGCAGCGGGCAATCGCATGTGACGATCAGTGTTCTTTACGGAATAGCAACATTTTTAATGGGCGGGGTAACTGTTATTGGGCTTTGGTTTGGTATGGTCAGGTCAGTAACGTTTTTAGTTTTGTGGGTTTGTGTTTTGTCTTTGGTTTATCTCGCCATACACAAAAAACTTAACTCACACGAGAAACCACAAAATCGGCCAGACGAATAAGGGCGGTTTTCCATTTTCCGTTTTCGGCACCATCCGTGAAAATATCCAACGCATCTTTAGCACTTTGAATGTGCTCTCGTGCTGCATTTAATGTTGCTTCTAGCGCATCTTCTTTTACGAGAAGGGCGGTGGCAATATCTAAATCCTCATCTGTTTGCTTGTGATCTACGATCACTCTTTGCCAAAATGCCGTCGCTTCTTTGTCTTCATTTCGGACAGCATTTGCATAAGCGATAATRACTGGCAAAGTCATTTTACCTTCGCGAAAATCATCGCCGATAGATTTGCCTAGTGCGACTTCATAACCGCCGTARTCWAGSGCGTCATCAACCAGCTGAAACGCTAACCCTAATTCTTGGCCGTAAGYACGCAGGGCATTTTGTTTTGCCGCGCCGCTRTTSGCAAGGACAGGAGAAACTTCTGCGGCTGCCGCGAACAGAGCCGCCGTTTTGGCACCGATGACCTGCATATAGGTATCCACGGTCATGTTGATGTCGCGAAGTCCGGCCAGTTGTTGTACTTCACCCTCGGCAATGACGCTGGAAGCGGTTGATAGAATTCCGAGCGCTTGCATAGAATCTGTTTCGACCATCAGATTAAAAGACCGTGCAAATAGAAAATCACCGACCAAAATACTGGGTGCATTGCCCCATATCAAATTAGCGGCTTTCTTACCGCGCCTTTTGGCACTGCGGTCCACAACATCATCATGAAGAAGCGTCGCAGAATGGATAAATTCAACGGCTGCCGCTAGCTTGTAATGATGCTCACCCTCATACGCGCACAAATGTGCCGCCGCGATGGTCAGCAAAGGCCGTAAGCGTTTACCGCCGGCCTCGACCAAATGTTCGGCCAAATCAGGGATCATGCCGACAGGGCTTTGCATGCGCTCGCGGATAATAGCGTCGACCTTGGCCATATCGTCCGCTGCCATGGCAAGCAAATGCTCAATAGGGGATAGATCCGGTGGTGTTTGTTTTGCTGTTACAGTCATATTATTCTGGCACAGTTCCCTCTCTTTTGCCCTATCTACGCAGAGAGTAGCACGGCGGCAAGTAGCTATAGTATTTTTATTGCTCTGCCCCTATATAAATTGAATGATTGCGATAATTAAAACTAACAACCCCGTGACCCTCAGCTATGCTCAGTCAGTGTTAAATGACCATGATATTGGTAGTTTCATCGCTGATACTCATGCCAGTATACTGGACGGTTCCGTCGGCGCTATCCCAAGGCGTTTAATGGTAGTTGATGAAGATTTGGCCGCCGCCCATGAAGCCTTGGCAAAAGCAGGAATAGAGGAAGAACTTTGCCCTATTTAGACGTAAAATTCTTTGATGGTCAGGTCAGTGTAGATCAACCAAGCGAAGGTTACCGTGCGGGCACTGATGCTATTTTGTTGGCGTCTAGCCTAGATGCGAAACCGGGCGAGCACATTTTGGAACTTGGCTGCGGCACAGGCGTGGTCATGCTCCTTGCGAACCACCATTTACCGCATTGTCAATTTACGGGGTTGGAAAAAAGCCAAGATATGTTGGCTTTATCGCGCAGCAATACAGAGAATGCCGATACTATAGCCATAGTAGAGGGTAGTATAAGACGCATTCCAAAAGACTGGCACCTTAAGTATGACCAAGTTGTTGCCAATCCGCCTTACTTTGATAACCGCCAAGCAGTGCGTATGTCGGATGCAAAGGAATCCGCGTTCGTCAACAAGGGCTTGACGTTAGATGACTGGATTGGAGCCATGTTGTTGGCCTTGAAACCACGCGGAATTGGGACCCTTATTTACCGTGCGGACGGGTTGGAGAAAATATGTTGTGCGCTGGCAGGTAAAGCCGGACGCTTGCGTATTCAACCCATTCATTCCTATTCGGATACCCCTGCAAAACGTATCATTGTCCAATTCCGAAAAAGCGTAAAAAGCGAGAGCGCTTTACTACCCGGCTTGGTGATGCATGAGCGGGCTAAAGAAAACCAAAGAAGTGCAGAAAAGTATGCGCCAGAAGCCGCCAAAATTCTCACGGGTAAATCAAGACTAATGCTTTCATAATTCGGGCATAATATCGGCTTGATTTTAACCCTATCACTCCATAGGTTCCGGCCATATACATAGACTATATTTAGAGATTCTTATGGGTGCCCAGCCACAAAAAAAACCGCTTTCATTTCAGGACTTRATCCTGACMCTTCAGCATTATTGGGCMAAGCAAGGYTGCGCTATTCTCCARCCTTACGATATGGAGGTCGGGGCAGGGACTTTGCATCCGGCAACCACCTTGAGATCCTTGGGGCCAAAGCCGTGGAAATGCGCTTATGTGCAGCCGTCTCGCCGTCCTGCCGATGGTCGCTACGGTGAAAACCCGAACCGCTTACAGCACTATTACCAGTTTCAAGTTCTCTTGAAACCCAACCCGCCAAATATTCAGGATTTATATCTAGGTAGCCTTGAGGCTATCGGCATTGATATGGATCTCCATGATATTCGTTTTGTGGAAGACGATTGGGAAAACCCGACCGTTGGTGCTTGGGGTCTCGGCTGGGAAGTCTGGTGCGACGGTATGGAAGTGAGCCAGTTTACGTATTTCCAGCAGGTCGGCGGGCTCGATGTTGATCTAGTATCCGGCGAACTCACTTACGGTCTTGAACGTCTCGCCATGTATGTGCAGGGCGTCGATAATGTTTATGACCTTGCCTACAACGACGCCGGTGTTAGCTACGGCGATGTGTTTCACCAAAACGAAGTCGAGCAATCCAAATTCAATTTCGAACACGCCAATGTAGAGCGCTTGGAAAACTGGTTCAAAGGTGCTGAGGAACAATGCAAAGCACTACTAGAACTCAAACCACCATTGCCATTACCTGCTTACGAGCATGCCCTAAAAGCAGGGCACCTCTTTAACTTGCTGGATGCGCGCGGTGTCATATCACCGACCGACCGTGCCCGTTACATCAAAGCCGTGCGTGATCTCTCCAAAGGTTGTGCTGAGGCTTGGGTGGCGACTGAGGCGAAAAGAGTGGAGGCAGGTTGAATGCATATCATTAACATTGAAACCCCTCACCACGCTGTCGCGCACCTCTCCCTAAAGGAGAGGTTAAGTGTGTCGAACCTTTCTCGTTTCGTCTATGTTGTCCAAATGATTAAGGCAACGTCTCCTCTCCCATGGGGAGAGGAACAAGGTGAGGGGGTAAGATTTACTTGGGGAAAACGAAATCATGTCTGAACTTCTCTTAGAAATATTGTGCGAAGAAATTCCTGCTCGCATGCAGGTTAAAGCGGGCGCTGATTTGGCGCGCTTGCTTGGTGATGCGCTTGGTAAGGCTGGATTGGTCGTTGATAGTGTTCAGAGCTTTACTGGACCAAGGCGTTTGGTGTTTGTAGCCGATGTGCCTGCGCGTTCACCGGACGTCAAAGAAGAACGCAAAGGCCCACGCGTTGGTAGTCCAGAGCAAGCTTTGGCCGGATTTATGCGCGGCGCGGGACTAAGCGATATATCCCAAGCCGAAACGCGCAGCGATAAAAAGGGCGAGCATTATGTGGCAATTTTGGAAAAGCCGGGCAGGGACGCAAGCGAGATAATCGCCGAAGCCGTACCCGCCGTCATGGCGAAATTCCCGTGGCCGAAATCTATGAAATGGGGCGACGGCACATTCAGATGGGTGCGCCCTCTGACCTCTATTTTGTGTGTTTTGGACGGTAAAGTTGTTCCGTTTGAGGTTGCAGATATCGACAGCGGCAACATTACTCAAGGCCATCGCCGTATGGGACGTGGGCCGTTTTCTGTGACAAGTTTTAAAGATTACAGGCAGACGCTTGAGGGCAAAGGCCATGTGATTTTGGATGCTTGTGCGCGTAAGGATATTATCAGCAAAGCCGCTAAGGCTGTCTGTGATAAAGCGGGCTTGGCATTGGTTGAGGACGAAGGTCTGTTGGCCGAAGTCGCGGGCTTGGCTGAATGGCCGACCGTGTTGCTCGGTGAYATGGACGCGGCRTTYYTAGARTTRCCTGCRGAMGTTATCMARCTRTCCATGCGYACCCACCAGAAATATTTTTCGGTGCAGGAYAAAGACGGRAATCTGGCGGCTAAATTCGTTGTCGTCGCCAATCAAGGGGCACCGGACGGCGGCGTAGAAATTGCTAAAGGTAATGCACGGGTCTTGTCGGCAAGACTAGATGATGCGCGGTTCTTCCAAGCCGAAGACGTTAAGGGCGGCAAAAAACTGATCGATAATTACGATAAATTAGACGGTATTATTTTCCACCAAAAACTCGGCACGGTTAAAGACAAATGTGAACGAGTAGCGGCTCTGGCCAGAGAACTTGCC
Source organism: Robiginitomaculum sp. (assembly GCA_002732685.1). Next base: position 4,192 of record NVRS01000027.1, on the reverse strand, counting down.
CCGAAAGTCGGCGCAGACCCAAAGAAATGTTATGAAGCGGCTAAACTCGCGAAGTGCGATCTCGTCACCAATATGGTAATAGAATTCACCAGCCTACAAGGTAAAATCGGCCGTCTAATGTACGAAAAAGAAGGCGGCGATAAGGACATAGCTACAGCCATAGAAGACCACTACAAACCCCAAGGTCCAAGTGACCGTGTGCCAACCAATCCGGTTGCAGTAGCTGTAGCGCTGGCGGATAAACTCGACACGCTCTCAACTTTTTGGGCTATGGCTGAAAAACCTACAGGAAGTAAAGATCCGTTTGCATTAAGGCGATCTGCATTAGGTGTCGCTAAAATAGTTTGCGATAACGATATTAGAATTAACCTTTTCTGGCTACTTGGTAGATCGGGACGTTTAGCGATGGCGGCTTTGCTCAAATGTGTGAAACGACAGGTAGATAAAAATGTTAAACTTGCTGAATTTATTCTGCAGACAGAAAATCCCAATTCTTTATTGGTCCAGTTAGCAAGTACATCGGGAGATGCGATAACATTGCTTGAGAGTGATGAGGGGATGCAAACTCCTCCTCCTCAAAAATGGGAAATTGAGCGTTATGGTGACCTCCTTTCATTCATCCTAGACCGCCTAAAAGTCCATCTTCGTGAGCAGGGTATTGCCCATGACCATATCGATGCAGTGTTTGCGCTGGGTGGTGACGATCTTGTTGATATTACGAACCGTGTTAAAGCGTTGGGCGCATTTCTCTCTACCGACGAAGGTGCCAATCTGCTTGCGGGATATAAACGGGCGGCAAACATCCTTAAGGCTGAAGCCAAGAAGGGTGCTTTGCCTGACGTAGAACCTAACGCTGGAACACAACCACAGGAGGGTGCGCTGTTTAGCGCACTTGCTACGGCTGAGCCCTTGATTGAGAAAGCCTTGGCGGGCGAAGATTATGCAGGCGCTATGACGGCTCTGGCGGGATTACGCGCACCGATTGATGCGTTTTTTGACGATGTGATTGTTAATTCGGACGTGGCGTCTGAGCGTGAAAATAGGTTGGGACTTCTAATTAAAATCCGTAACCTCGCCGGAACGATTGCTGATTTTGATAGGGTTGAGGGTTGATGGGTATCACAACCCTCAATCCGCTCATTCCGGCGAAAGCCGGAATCCAGTTCAAACAATTATGTGCGAGCTTTGCTCGCTCTTTATTCGCTGGATACCGTGTCGTGGCACGGTATGAGCGGGTTTAAAAAGGACAAACCATGACAAAGTGGGTTTATAAATTTGGGGCAAAAGATACGGACGGGGATGCGTCCATGAAGAACCTTTTGGGYGGYAARGGMGCYAATCTGGCCGAGATGTCGTCGCTTGGTTTGCCTGTGCCTCCCGGTTTTACTCTGACCACCGAGGTTTGTACCGCTTATTATGACAACGGTAAAAACTATCCTGACGACCTGAAAGCCCAAGTCGAACAGGCTGGGCGCGCTCTTGAGGCCGACACCGGAAAAACTCTCGGCGATGCTGTGAACCCGCTCCTGCTTTCCGTACGTTCCGGTGGGCGGGCATCTATGCCAGGCATGATGGACACTGTTCTTAATCTTGGCCTCAACGACGAAACCGTCAAGGGCTTGGCAAAACACTCCGGTGATATGCGGTTTGCTCTGGATAGTTACCGCCGCTTTATTCAGATGTACTCCAATGTTGTTTTGGGCATGGCGCACCATACGTTTGAAGACATCCTAGAGAACCACAAAGATGACAGCGGCTATATGTCGGACACGGAAATGACAGCAGACGATTGGACAGTTCTGATCGAAAATTACAAATCTGCCGTGCGCGATGAACTTGGCCGCGATTTCCCGCAAAATCCAGACGAGCAGCTCTGGAAAGCTATTTCCGCCGTATTTGATAGCTGGATGAATGACCGTGCGATTACGTATCGCCGCCTATCCGATATTCCCGCGAGTTGGGGAACCGCCGTAAATGTGCAGGCCATGGTGTTTGGCAATATGGGCGACACATCGGCGACCGGTGTCGCTTTTACGCGCGACCCGTCCACAGGCGATAACGATTATTACGGCGAGTTTTTGATCAACGCCCAAGGCGAAGATGTGGTGGCAGGTATCCGTACCCCGCAAACTCTGACTAAAAAATCCCGTGTTGCGATGGGCGAGACCGACCCGAGCATGGAAGAAGCCATGCCGACAGTATTCGCAGAACTGGCCGCCGTATTCGACAAGCTGGAAGCTCATTACCGCGACATGCAGGACATAGAATTTACCGTCGAAGACAACCGATTGTGGATGCTGCAAACCCGCTCTGGTAAACGCACCGCTAAAGCGGCTATTAAAATTGCCGTTGATATGGCCAATGAGGGTTTGATCAGCAAAGACGAGGCCGTACTGCGTATTGAGCCTATGTCGCTTGACCAGCTTTTACATCCGACACTTGATGCTAACGCCCCGCGYGAYYTRTTGGTCATGGGGTTACCAGCATCGCCGGGCGCAGCCATCGGCGAAGTGGTATTCTCGTCCGATGAAGCTGAAACGCTGGCACGGGCAGGGCATAAGGTTATATTGGTGCGTACGGAAACGTCGCCCGAAGACATTCACGGCATGCATGCAGCCGAGGCTATTGTCACGGCACGGGGCGGGATGACTTCTCATGCTGCCGTGGTCGCGCGCGGCATGGGCACGCCTTGTGTATCCGGCGCGGGCAGTATGCGCATAGATTACGAAGCCGAGACGTTTTCCGTTGCAGGGCGTATCGTTAAAAAAGGTGATATCGTCACAGTTGACGGCGCATCCGGGCAAGTATTTGCAGGTGCTGTCGATATGGTGCAGCCGGAAATGAGCGGTGATTTCTCTACGCTTATGGGCTGGGCGGACGAAGTCCGCACCCTCGGCATTCGTGCCAATGCAGAAACACCAACCGACGTAGAAACCGCCAAAGGGTTTGGCGCAGAAGGTATAGGTTTATGCCGTACTGAACACATGTTCTTTGAAGCATCCCGTTTGGCGCATTTTCGCGAAATGATATTGGCGACCGATAAGGCTGGGCGTATTGCGGCATTGGATAAAATCCTGCCCGTGCAGCGTGAAGACTTTGCCGCCATATTTCGGATCATGGGTGTGCTACCCTGTACCATCCGTTTGCTAGATCCGCCCTTACATGAATTCTTACCACACGGCGAAGCCGATGTAGCGGCAGTAGCCAAAGCCACAGGACTATCAGCTAGCGAGCTTATGGAACGCGCCAAAGAACTGCACGAAACCAATCCGATGCTTGGTCATCGGGGGTGCCGACTTGGTATATCATATCCAGAGATATACGAAATGCAGGCACGGGCGATTTTTGAAGCGCAAGCACTTGTGGCCAAAGAAACTGGCGTAAACCCTGTGGCCGAAGTGATGATCCCGTTGGTGTCCTCTGAAAAAGAGCTGAAAATTCTGAAAAACGCCATCGAAGCTGTAGCTGACGATGTGGCGCGCGAAACCGCTACGCCTGTAATTTATATAATAGGTACGATGATCGAACTGCCACGTGCTGCATTGCAAGCTGGTAAAATTGCGGAGCATGCCGCGTTTTTCTCGTTTGGTACTAACGACTTGACCCAAACTACATTTGGTCTGTCTCGCGATGATGCAGGGCGCTTCCTGCCTGATTATGTGGCGCAGGGTATTGTCGAGAAAGACCCGTTTGTCACTCTTGACCAAGAAGGTGTCGGTGATTTGATCAAAATAGCTGTGGAGCGCGGCCAGAAAACCCGCTCAGATATTAAACTAGGTATTTGCGGTGAACACGGCGGCGATCCGGCGTCTATCGATTTTTGCCACCGTGTGGGGCTGGATTATGTGTCCTGCTCTCCTTACCGGGTACCAATTGCTAGGTTGGCCGCAGCTCAAGCTGCTATTCGGAGTAAAAACGCTTAAATTCGAAATTTGCAGAGTAATGCAGCGTTTGCCTGCATTTTTATTGCGTTTTGGCACGGGCTTTGCGTGTTATTCTCTACTCAATGGATATTTTAGTATGCTTTTTCTAATCCAAAACGGTACGAGCACTTGTAAACTAACTGTTAAGTATCTATCTGGCACAATAACAAGGCTTGTAAGAATCTATATAGTATATATATGGTGGGCAAAATGACAAAGAACTATCACATATTCCTCGGTTGGGGACTGGTTATCGCTGTTACTTTGGC
>NVRS01000008.1 GCA_002732685.1 Robiginitomaculum sp. | reverse complement strand
CATCATCTCGACCAACTGTCTTATCCGGTTCAACGGGTCATATTCACCTGATGTAGAACTGTCATATTCATAGCTATTATCTTTATAACTCCAATGAGCAGCGATACCGCGCTCTGCCAGATCATTCATAGWTTCKGTKCKAATYTGMAWYTCSACACGYTGRTTGTCKGGGCCAAGRATKGTWGTATGSAMACWTTGATAGCCGTTRGGTTTTGGCACAGAAATAAAATCTCGAAACCGCGCAGGAACGCAACGCAAATTCATGTGTAAGAGACCTAGCACCTCATAGCATTCTTCAACTGTATCCACGATGACACGAAACGCATAAATATCAGCAACATCCTCAAAGCTAATACCTTGGCGTTGTAGTTTACGCCAAATAGCATAAGGGCGTTTTTCMCGRCCAAAGATACGGGCAGTTTTCTTATTATCTTCTAGTAAATCACGCAACATAATCGACAGGTGCGATATGGCACTTTCATGGCTTTCCCGCCATTCTTTCAGGCGAGCTTCTATGCCTTCAAAAGCTGATGGATTAATGTATTTAAAYGCCAARTCTTCTAGTTCGGCACAGATTCGTTCCACACCAATYTTACGAGCCAAAGGTGCATAAATTTCCATAGTTTCYCGAGCRATACGCTCGCGGGATGCTTGTTTGGGATGATGCTCTAGCGTACGCATATTGTGCAAGCGGTCACATAGTTTGACAATAAGAACACGCACATCCTTACTCATAGCCAGTACAAATTTTTGAAAGTTTTCCGCCTGCTGACCTTCGCGTGTCAACTCAGTACTTGAAAGCTCCAATTGCCCGAGCTTGGTCACACCAACGACGAGTTCGGTTATCTCGTCGCCGAACTCGACCCGCATATCGTCTTCGGTCACTTCCGTATCTTCAAGAACATCGTGCATAAGCGCTGTGCAGATAGAGCGCGTATCCATGCGCAGGTTGGCCAAAATCCCTGCTACGGCAACGGGGTGGCCATAATAGGGYTCACCAGAGTGYCGTTTTTGATTGCGRTGCGCCCAGACACATGTGTCATATGCTCGGGAAATCAAATCTTCCAGAACTGATGGRTTATAGGCACGCACCTTCGCAATGAGTGCTGTTTTATCAAGAAAATCAGCATTCTTAACAGGTTCCATATGTGCCGTAACGTTCATAGACATATGCTACGCCCGCATTTTTAGATACGCAATAGATTAGGCAGTGAAAAYACCTGTGCCGAGCARACTTACGTGTCTTCCAATACACCKCKSCGGATTTGRTCTTGYTCTAAACTTTCAAATAARGCTTGGAAATTACCTTCGCCGAAGCCTTCATTACCTTTGCGCTGAATAAGCTCAAAGAATATAGGGCCAATTAGGTTTTCTGTAAAAATTTGTAGCAACAATCCTTGTCCCTCGGTTGGAGCRCCGTCGATAAGAATATTACGTTTCCGCATTTCTTCTACAGACTCGCCGTGTCCCGGYAGGCGTTCATCAATGAGATCAAAATAGGTATCTATCGTGGACTGCAGAGGCAAACCGTTATCTGTGAATTTGTCAACCGTAGCAAATATATCGTCAGACCCAAGCGCTACATGCTGGATACCTTCACCGTTATAGTCGCTTAAAAACTCCTCAATTTGGCTYTTGTCATCACGGCTCTCATTGATCGGGATACGGATTTTACCRCAAGGACTGGTCATCGCTTTGGATATCAAACCCGTTAATTTACCTTCGATATCGAAATAACGAATTTGCCTAAAATTAAAAATGTCCTCATAGAAACTGCCCCATTTTTCCATTTCGCCGCGGTGCACATTATGCGTCAAATGATCCAGATAGGTAAGTCCAGTAGACTTCTCAGACATAAGGTCACGCCAGCCATCTATGAATTTGAAATCAACATCATAAAYCGTATCATCACCATAACGGTCAACGAAATACAAGCGGCTGCCACCAATCCCCTCGATAGCTGGTATATTAAGCTCCATAGGGTTTGCAGACGGTGGACAGGCCACGGCACCTTGCGCCAAGGCTTTCTTATAAGCAAAGGCAGCATCTTTAACCCGAAATGCCATAGCACAAGCACTTGGGCCATGCACACGGGCAAAATTTTGCGCAAAGCTGTCAGGTTCAGAGTTAATAATAAAATGAATATCGCCCTGYTTCATCAGTACAATRTCTTTRGAACGATGATGGGCCACTTTAGCAAAGCCCATACCCTCAAATAATTTCATCATTTTTTCAGGTTCGTTGGTGGCATATTCCACAAATTCAAACCCGTCCGTACCCAACGGATTGTCAAATAAATCAGCCATGCTGGTCTCCATTATTATTTTGTTGAGCTATTAGTAACRTATGTTACTATATGCAAGCAATAACGAAACAAAAAAAGCAATATGTTTAATCTCGATACTTTTCTCCCTTACCGCCTATCGGTCTTGTCGCAAGCGATCTCGGGGCTCATAGCAAATGAGTATGAAAACAAATTTGGCTTAACCATCAATCAATGGCGGTGCCTGGTTATTATACATACCCATCAACCCGTAACCGCAAAGAATATTGGTTCCATTACTCTTCTAGACAAGATGGCCATATCACGTGCCTTAAAGGCATTAAAGAAACGATCACTTATTAAAAGTTCACCCGGGTCGGATGCGCGTAGCCAGATGYTAAATTTGACAAAAACAGGCCAGAAAATTTACAATGAAGTGATTCCAATTGCCCAAGATTACGAATCCCGCTTACTGAGCAGCCTCACGTCCAGTCAACAATACACCTTAGAGGTTATAATCGAYAAACTCATACACGAGGCACGGGCATTAACTGTCAAAAAATRATTATTRTACTTTCAAAAACYAACTGATYGATRTTTTTGCCAYATCACAAAYATTTCATWCTACATCAATACATTWKTAGTACATACWYRGCTTGTTRTACCTTTGGTATGACAGGCGGATTGAAAAGTTGCCCCACATCAACCAGACAATCCGCCGCTCAATGCGCATTATCGRGCATATAACTTGTGTAAACTGGCTATGTAAATCCACGTTGTTGCTGGGCGCTTGTATGAAATATGACGTTAATTTTATCGTCTGTATCCACGTCCTTTTGCCAACCGCTTAACAAATGTTGTTTAGTAATTTTCGCCAGCGCTTCAATATGAATGTCTTGAGCATTCAGGCACGGGACCAGTGACAACGCTTCTCCGCCAGCATCTATGAATTCCTGTTTTGCATGAATAGAGAGCTCCTCTAAAGTCTCTAGGCTATCGGCAGAAAAACCAGGAGTAATAATCAATACTTTTCTTTTGCCGCCTGCAGCCAACTGCTTCAGCGTTTCCAATGTGTATGGTTGCAGCCATTCTTTCGGCCCGAAACGAGATTGGAATGTGATCTGTTTGGTAATATCAATTTCAGATAAATCTTCGCACATGAGCGCATAAGTACGGCGGCATTCATCCGCGTAAGGATCGCCCTTTTCAATATTACTGACAGGTAGCCCATGAAACGAAAACAATATATGATCCGGTTGCCATTCAAGTCCGTTTAGATGCTGACGTAGACTGTTGCTAATGGCAGAAATATAAGCAGGGTTATCATGGTAATCCCGCAAAAATCGTATGCCTGGTAAATCAGCACGCTTGGATATGACCCGCGATAATTCATCATAAACGGTTGCAACTGTTGCACCTGCGTATTGCGGATATAGCGGAAGGACGCCAATTTTCTTACAGCCCCTTGTTTCTAGTGCAGCAAGTGCGTGTTCAATTGAAGGTTGGCCGTAACGCATAGCAGGTTCCACATAAATATTGCTGGGCAATGCGTCTTGGAGTTTGGCGGCCTGTGCTCTTGTGATTTCCACCAAAGGTGCCTCGGGGGCGAATTCACCACTGGCCGTTTGCCTCCAAATTTTCTGATACGCTTTGGCCGATCTAGCCGGGCGGGTACGGAGGATAATACCGTGCAAAATGGGCTGCCAGAGCAATGGATGTAGTTCGATGACCCGCCGGTCCGATAAAAACTGCGCAAGGTATTTACGCAAGGCCTTCGGCGTAGGCGCAGCAGGCGAACCAAGATTCACTAAAATTATTCCGTAATGCTCCGTCACAAAAGCTCTTTCTATACTGCGTCAAATTCTCTTAAACCCTTGACGTTTTCAGTCAGTTCCTTACCAATAGTTATAACAAAAATAAAGCGCCATTTTGTCACATTTTATGGAGAATACCAAATGAAAAAATTCTTGTATCTCGCTGTAGCAGGAGCCGCATTAATAAGTGCCGCTTGCCAGCCCACAACTCAAACTGATATGCCCTCAACCACCACAGCCGAAATTAAACCTTCTGAACCAACTGTGGAAAAAGCAAAAGAATTTTTAGAAAAATCTGAAGTAGAAATTGTCGAGCTAGCTTTACGCGGCTCAAAAATTGAATGGATCAACTCCAACTTTATTACCGAAGATACAAATTGGCTGTCTGCAAAAGTTGGAGAGGAATTTGGCTTGCTCTCAACTCGCCTTGCCAATGAGGCTAAGCAGTTTAACGATTTGACATTGCCAGCCGATATGGCTCGTAAAATGGACGGCCTCAAACGAGGTAGCAACTTCCCTGCCCCAGACAAACCAGGTGCGGCTGCTGAACTTGCAACTATCATGACAGAACTAAACGCATCTTACGGACAAGGTAGCTTCACCTATAAAGGCGAAGACTTACAACTCGGCGAACTTTCCAAAATCATCGCGACGTCTCGTGACCCTGAAGAACTACAAGCCATTTGGGAAGGCTGGCGCACCATCGCCCCATCTATGCAAAAAGATTATGCCCGCATGGTCGAAATCATCAATGAAGGCTCCAAGGAACTGGGATACGCAGATACTGGCGTGCTGTGGAAAGCTGGATACGATATGCCTGCCGACGACTTCACCAAAGAAGCGGACCGTCTCTGGACGCAAGTCAAACCGCTTTACGACGAATTACATTGTCATGTTCGCGCCAAGCTCAACGATGCATACGGCAACGAAGTCGTTCCGCTTGACCAACCAATCCGTGCTGATCTACTCGGCAATATGTGGGCCCAAAGCTGGGGCAATGTTTATGATATGGTCAAGCCCGAAAGCGATGCTCCGACCATAGACATTACCGAACTCCTTGCAAAAGCTGACTACGACGAAATTAAAATGGTCAAAGCCGGAGAAAATTTCTTTACAAGTCTTGGCTTTGATCCACTGCCAGAAACATTTTGGGAGCGGTCCCTGTTTACCAAGCCTCTAAGCCGAGATGTGGTTTGTCATGCTTCCGCTTGGGACATCGACGATAAAGACGATATCCGCATTAAAATGTGTATCGAGAAAACCGGTGAAGATTTCACAACTATTCACCATGAGCTTGGCCATAATTTCTATCAACGCGCCTATAAAAATCAGCCTGTATTTTACAAAAGCGGTGCCAATGACGGCTTCCACGAAGCCATTGGCGATATGATTGCCCTGTCCATCACACCAGATTATTTGGTGCAAATTGGCTTGCTAGACGCTTCAGAAGTGCCTGACGCTTCCGCAGATATCAATTTGTTGATGCAACAGGCTCTAGACAAAATTGCCTTCCTACCGTTCGGTATCATGATCGATAAATGGCGCTGGAGTGTGTTTAACGGCGAATATACACCGTCCGAATATAATTCGGGTTGGTGGGAGTTACGCGAAAAGTATCAAGGGGTACGCCCACCATCAGAACGTCCTGCAGACGCTTTTGATCCGGGTGCAAAATACCACATCCCTGGCAACACGCCTTATATGCGTTATTTCCTTGCCCGCATTCTGCAATTTCAGTTCCACAAAGCCGCTTGCGATATAGCTGGCAATGAAGGGCCATTGCACCGCTGTTCCATTTACGGCAATAAAGAAGTCGGCAAGCGCTTTGACGACATGATGCGTATGGGTTCCTCCAAACCTTGGCCCGAAGCTCTGGAAGCCTTCACAGGTACTCCAAAGATGGACGGCTCGGCTATCATAGAATATTTCGCACCATTGCAGACATATYTAAAAGAGCAAAATAAAGACCGAAACTGCGGTTGGTAAATGATTGGGGCTAGTCTTTTGACTAGCCCTTTTATTTTGTACTGATAAAAACTTACTGCACCTTTCGGGTGAGTAAGTGTATGCGTTTTCTGTTTAATCATAGAGTATCTATATGGTCATACAAATTTATCCATAACAATTTTCTTTACATAAACTATTGAATTTAAACTTATATTTGCAAAATATCATTATAATCCCTTTCTAATAGTTGGGGATGAAACAGTGTGTGTGTTTAATAAAAGTTGCGGCCAAACTCATGGTGTATCAAGGGGCAAACAYTTACCTGTAGAAAATTATTTCCAGGTTCAAAGAWCAGTCTTGGCTATAAAAAGTATTTGGCAAGAACAAGCMCGTAAAAACAATTCAAARATTGAAACCATTTTTGACAACAACATACCAAAAACTCTGCCTGTTGATGCATTGAAAATACAACATTGTTTGAACAATTTAGCGGCWAATGCTGTGAACTCCACCAATGATGGCTTGGTACGCATAATTGTTTCACAGATCAACAAGCCAGATTCAAAAGCAAGCATGCTATCTTATCTTGTAATCAGTGTCCAAGACACGGGCTCCGGCATATCAGCAAAAGACATGGGCTCATTGTTCATGAAAAAGTCTACTCCAAACACTAATAATGGTGTGACATGTGGTGTGGTTGATACTGGCTGGCCAATGACACAAAATTTAATTGCCGAACTCGGCGGTAAAATAATTATCAAAAGTGAAATTGGGAAAGGTTCAGTATTCTCAATTATACTCCCGCTCATCACTTCATCTACGGAAAAGGGTTTAAAAAACCAGGCAACAATAAACGATATTGGCTCTTATTTCTTTGATTTAAACATCCTTGTTGTTGATGATTACAATCTCAACCATTTAACCCTCAAAGCACTTTTGCAGGATAACGTTGCCAAAGTTTATACGGCTTCCCATGGCTATGAAGCTCTGGAAATTCTACAATCATGTCCTGTCGATCTTGTCTTTATGGATATTCACATGCCTATTTTAGACGGTATTGAAACAACCTTGAAAATCCGCGAAAGCAAGCAGGAATGGGCAGGCGTRCACATTATTGCTATGACWGCAGACCCCRATTATCAACAYATGCATCTATGYCAAAAAATCGGTATGGACAATACTCTTGCYAAACCATTTAGAGTKACCGACATTTACGGYATTCTAGAAAGCTTTRCCCTCTCCTAYAAAGTCRCGGYCTCTAAATAACATCGAAAAAAGTGGACAACTCCCCTCACAATCCCCATTAATAGTCTATCACACGAAGGGGATTATTATGAAATACGGTATCTCAAAATTTGCACTAGGCGCATGTTTGATGTTGGTAGCTTGCGGGCCTGATAATGAAACTAAGTCCGTAAACTCAAATGCACCCGACTTGTGTATTCAAAACGCCAGTATTTTTCAAGGCAACGATGTTCCTGCATTTATGCTAACAATYRWWRACGGCGNNNKTRAWRWWRKYSSYYYYWRCAWAWWTGMWRMWSCRKAYTKMKRYMMMWWYKKWAMWSMRTMSRSWAMKRTYGTTGATCTCAAAGGTGCCTATCTCTACCCCGGWTTTGTAGATWSCCATGCTCACCTCCTCGGCATTGGCCTACGCGAAATGACGCTTAATTTGGAGGGCACACCGTCTATTAAAACTCTAGTGCAGACACTCGCTGATGAAGTCGCCAAAACACCCAAGGGTGAAACCGTTTATGGGCGCGGCTGGATTGAAACCCATTGGCCTGAAGAACGTTTCCCAACCCGCCAAGACTTAGATGCCGTGTCACCGGATAATCCGGTACTCCTACAAAGGTCTGATGGTCACGCCATGGTGGCAAATTCTGCGGCTCTCAAAGCCGCTGGCATTACCAAAGATACCAAACCTCCGTTCGGGGGCGATATATTGCACGATGCTGACGGCGAGCCCACGGGCATGCTCATCGACCATGCTATGGGCCTCATCAGCGCGCTTATGCCCACGCTCAGCCCTGCGCGCAAAGAAGCCGCCTATATCAAAGCGTCTGAAGTGTACGCTGCTTACGGTTGGACGGGTATCCAGTCCATGTCAGTTGATGCCAATGATATTGGCTTGATTGAGCGCCTATCGGACGAGGGCAAACTTAAGATACGAGTTTATAATGCAGTGGATATGCAAGACGCAGAAGACTTGGTCAAAAATATTGCCGCCAATGGCCCTCAAATAAACAAGAACGGGCGCGTCACGACGCGGGGGCTTAAATTTTATATTGACGGCGCTTTAGGGTCACGCGGCGCAGCATTACTGGCACCTTACGCGGACGACCCTGGCAACACGGGGCTTTTTCTGGTCAAAAAAGACTATATCATGCCGATTTTCGAGCAATCCTTGCGCGACGGCATTCAGATTTCCACCCATGCCATCGGCGACCGCGCCAAYMRRCTGATGCTYGACTGGTACGAGGARGCTTTTGCCGCCGTRCCGGAAAGCGAGCGCAAAATTGCYAARCCGCGCTGGCGCAACGAGCATTCGCAAATTCTCGATCTGGCCGATATTCCGCGTTACAATGAGCTCGGCGTCATAGCCTCTATGCAGCCGTCCCAYGCTATTGGYGATTTGTATTTCGCCGAGAAACGTATCGGCAAAGACMGACTTGCMGGYGGYTATGCYTGGCGTAGCCTRATCGAYAGCGGCGCGATTATYGCRGGTGGTTCTGATGCTCCGGTTGAACGGGGTGATCCCCGTGTWGAATTTTACGCTGCCGTRGCYCGCAAAAGCYTRGACGGTTATAGCGACGMCAATTGGTTCCCRAACGAAAAGGTTACYCGGGTCGAAGCCTTAAAAATGTTCACAGAATGGGCCGCCTACGCTGCGTTTGAAGAAAAAATTGCCGGTAAAATTGAACCCGGCATGCGCGCAGACTTCACCGTGTTTAGCAAAGACATCATGGCGATCCCTGAAGCCGAAATCCTAACGGTGGAACCTGTGATGACGATCGTTGACGGGGAAATTATCTATAGGAAATAGGAAAAAACTGTTCTCCCCTCCTTAACCCGCTCATACCCGCGTAGACGGGTATCCAGTAAAATGGTCAAAGCAGAAGTTAGAAGTTCCTTGTTTAGGCTGATGCTGTAGACTATATTTTCCCCATGGAAATTGACAGACGTAAAGTAACGACTGCCTTAACTGGGCTATTGGTTACTCCACTCATCGGGTGTAAATCAAATACGTCACAAGGAATAAAGGTGACGAATATGTATGGATTGATAGGGAAAATGACAGCAGCAGATGGAAAGAGGGACGAACTTTCTGCTATTTTGCTTCAAGGATTGCGTAAAATGCCGGGCAATCTATCCTACATTGTTGCGAATGATCCATCGAACACTAATGATTTATGGATAACAGAAGTATGGATAGATCAAGCAGCTCATCAGAACTCACTTTCACTTCCTTCTGTTCAAGAAGCAATAAAAGCAGGGCGCCCACTCATTGCAGGAATGGAACGCGTTGCAGAAACACAGCCAGTTGGCGGCGAGGGGCTGTAGTTCAAGCGCCTCTCATTGAATGTTCAATATTATACCACAAATCAACCTTTTATCTACCTACCCCCGATTTGTATAAGGCTTAAGCTCCGTCCGTGCCACTTGCATGCGGTGAACAGCGTCTGGACCGTCGGCTAGGCGTAAAGTTCTTACGCTTGTCCACATATATGCGAGCGGGGTGTCTTGGGAAACGCCCAGACCGCCGTGCATTTGCATGGCTTCATCAATCACATTAAGCGCTGTGCGCGGTGCGGCGACTTTAATCATGGAAATGTAAGGGGCGGCACTAGCATAATCGCCTTGATCCATCATCCATGCGGCTTTCAGGCACAGTAATCTGGTTTGCTCAATTTCTATSCGTGCTTCAGCGATAATATCGTAATTTGCGCCGAGCTTRGCCAATACGCGACCAAAAGCAACGCGTTCTAACGAGCGTTTGCACAACAACTCCAAAGCGCGTTCGGATTGACCAACAGCGCGCATACAATGGTGAATACGACCAGGGCCTAGGCGGCCTTGGGATACTTCAAATCCGCGTCCTTCACCGATGAGCAGAGCATCAGCAGGAATACGGACATTGGTAAATCGGATGTGCATGTGGCCGTGGGGCGCATCGTCGTGCCCAAACACCTGCATTGGGCGCAGAATTTCCACACCCGGTAAACCAGCATCCAACACAAACATAGAATGGCTGCCGTGGCGGGGGCCGTCAATTTCGGTTCTTGCCATCAGGATATAGACGGAACAACGCGGATCGCCCGCACCACTAGCCCARTGTTTTTCACCRTTMARMACCCATTCGTCGCCGTCTTTRACTGCGCTGAACATAATATTGGTCGCATCTGAGGAAGCCACACCGGGGTCTGTCATCAAATAGGCAGAGCGGATCTCTCCGGCGAGCAATGGTTTTAGCCATTTTTCTTTTTGCTCGGCATTGCCGTAGCGCTCAAGCACTTCCATATTGCCCGTATCGGGCGCGGAGCAATTGAACACTTCTGGCCCCAAAGTACACCAGCCCATTTCCTCGGCCAGATAAGCATATTCAACTGTGGTCAGGCCGTAGCCTTCATCGGAATTTGTTAGCCAAAAATTCCACAATCCCGCGGCTTTGGCTTTGTCTTTCAGACCTTCACGGATTTCGTTTTGACGGTCTGTAAATTCAAACCGGTTACCGGTTTTTCCGACCTCTGCATGATACTCTGCATCAAGATCCAATATCTCGTCTTGCATCATTTTACGCACTTTTGCGATCAGCGGTCTGACTTTATCTGTTACACCTAAATCCATGATATAATTCCTTATTTTGTTATTTGCGCCATGTGAAAATCAGCATCGCCTAGTAATTCTTGCGCCACCCGAATACGCTTTAAATAGAGCCCAATATCCAGCTCGTCCGTCATGCCCATTCCGCCGTGAAGCTGTACGGCTTCGAGAGCGGCAAGCTTGGCAACCGTCCCCAATTTTGCCTTAGCCATAGAGACGAACGGMCCTGCRCTTTTAGGGTTGTTATCAAGAGCYGTGAGCGCAGMAAGRACMGCMGTMCGYGCCAAYTCCARYTCACAATAMAGATGTGCCAAACGGTGTTGCAGYGCYTGAAATTCACCGATGATTTTWCCGAATTGTTTGCGCTCTTTCAGGAAYTCATTGGTAACCTCAAACACTWGCGAAGATGCGCCTARCATCTCTGCKGCSARAACCGCCCTGCCCGCATTMARKACTGCGTTTAGTATCTCTSMKCCTTTRCCMACTTCGCCGAGCACCTGYTCRCCWGTTACCTCGACATCWTCAAAAWYCATACGMGCCGCATTGCGRCTGTCGACCATGATKGTGCGYTCTGTATCCAAGCCCGTAACATCCGCAGGTACAACAAACAAAGTCAGCCCATTTTCGGTCTGTGCAGCAACAATAATTTGATCCGCTGCATGGCCGTCGACGACCATTGATTTTTTGCCGTTTAGTTTGAACCCGTTACCGGAAGGGCTTGCGGTCATTTCAATACCGTCCGGGTTATGCTTACCGCCCTCGTCAACGGCTAAAGCCATAGTCACTTTCCCACTGACGAGCTCTGGCAATAGCTTAGCCGCTAGTTCATCACCGGCATGTTTTARGGCTGTTGCCGCTAACACTGATGTCGATAAAAACGGTGATGCACTAAGATTGCGTCCCATTTGCTCCGCAACCAATCCAGCAGCCATAAAGCCCATGTCAAAACCGCCGTGCTCTTCAGGGATCAGGACACCCGTGAAACCCATTTCGGCCATTTCTGCCCAGAGTTCTTTTGAATATCCGGTCGCGTCCCTATCGTCGCGTAAAGCCCGTAATTGCGAAACCGGTGCTTTGTCTGCGAAAAAGCCTTCGGCGCTTTCTTGCAACATTTTTTCGTCGTCTGTTAACAAAAGTCCCATGCCTAAGCTCCTCTATGCCGAATTTGGCAGTTGTAAAATGTGTTTGGCAATAATATTGAGCTGGATTTCGGACGTCCCACCCTCAATAGAATTACCCTTTGTCCGCAACCACAAACGCGCAAGACTACCATCATTAGAGCGATCACTTTCCCATTCCAGGCCATCATAACCAGCCGCGTCCATCATGAGTTCATAACGCCGCTTATTTAGCTCAGTGCCAAAATATTTAAGCATGGATGATTTCGCCCCAAGGCTTGCGCCAGCTTTGGCCTCAGCCAACATGCGGCTCATGGTCTGTGCGAACGCCCATTCATCAATCGTAATTTCTGTGATTTTGGCCTGCAAAGCAGCGTCAGGTGTGACGCCCATTTCGGCAATCATCTGCGCTACAGGTTTGAGATTGCCACTATCGCCGATCATTTCRCGCTCATGTGTCAACAAATATTTGGCAATATTCCAACCTTTGTCGCGCTCACCGACCAAATTTTCTTTTGGCACTTTCACGTCTTCGAAAAAAGTTTCGCAGAACGGTGAGCGGCCAGATATAAGTTTAATTGGCTTGGTGCTGACGCCTTCGCTTTCCATGTCAAACAATACAAAGCTGATACCGTGGTGTTTTTTGCCAGTATTATCCGTCCGCACCAGACAGAAAATCCAGTCGGCTTCATCCGCATAACTTGTCCAAACTTTGGAACCATTGACAAGAAAATGATCGCCTTTATCTTCACATTTGGTAGCAAGAGCCGCCAAATCAGAACCTGCATTCGGTTCGCTATAACCCTGACACCAACGGATTTCACCGCGGCATATTTCGGGGAGGTAGCGCATTTTCTGCTCTTCGGAACCGAATTTTAAAAGCGCAGGGCCGAGCATCCAGATACCAAAACTCAGGAGCGCAGGACGAGCATTGATGCGCTTCATTTCTTGTCCAAGGACTTTGTCTTCTGCACGGCTAAGCCCTGCACCGCCGTATTCTTTAGGCCAACTTGGTGCTGTCCAACCTTTAGCGGCCATACGGTCCAGCCATATTTTTTGATCTTCATTTTGGAAAACCCAATTGCGACCGCCCCAACAAGCATCGGTTTCCCGATTCATAGGTGTGCGCATTTTGGACGGACAGTTTTCCTCCAGCCATGCACGGGTTTCCGTGCGGAATTGTTCTAAATCAGACATACTCTTTCCTTATACTCTGGCCTCATGTTTCTGGCCTAAATTTCTCCATCACGAATTCGATCCCGAGCGACACCGCCCAGAATATTGACCATCGGGGCATACATTTTAAAGCGCTCATCTTTGGTCTGGCCGTGATAATAACGGTAGTAAATTTGCTGCAAAATCACCGCAAGGCGGAAAATTCCGTAGACATAGTAAAAATGAAAATTGCTAACATCCGCACCCGTTTTCTTAGCATAGTATGCTAGGATTTCTTTGCGGCTCAGCATACCAAGTGCAGCACTTGGCTGGCGCGATAAAGCGTGCATAGGCGCAGGATCACTCGCTTCAATCCAATAGGCAAGGGTATTGCCAAGATCCATAAGCGAATCACCCAGTGCAGAAATTTCCCAATCGAGAATAGCGTTGATTTTAGTGGGGTCATCGGTATCCAATATCAGATTATCAATGCGAAAGTCTCCGTGCAATATCGCCGCACCTTTTTCAACTTTGGGTCTGTTGGCATCGAGCCAATCGCGTACATCCTCAAACGCATCTACATCAGGTGTTAATGCCTTTTCGTAACGCTTATTCCAACCCAGAATTTGTCTTTCCACATAGCCAACAGGTCGGCCAAAGTCTTCCAGACCAATTGCTTTATAATCAACCTGATGTAGTTCGATCAGTTTATCAAAAAATGAAGTGCAAAGCTTGCGAGTTTTGGCTTCGTCCCATCCGTAATCATCAGCCCAATCTTTCGGAATTTTCTGATGGACGAGATGTCCCTCAACCCGTTCCATGACGTAAAATTCTGCGCCGATAACGGCAGTATCATCAGTGTAGTAAAGTGTTTTTGGCACGGCGGAAAACACTGGTTTAAGAGCCGTCATCACCTTATATTCGCGGTGCATATCATGGCCGGACTTTGGCTTGGTGCCAAATGGTGGGCGGCGCATTACCAAGCGCCTATCCGGATAATCTAGTGCATAGGTCAGATTGGAAGCACCGCTGGCATATTGCTTGACCACTGGTGTACCGGACAATCCCGGCACAGCAGATTTCAAGACTTTATCAACGGCATCAATATCAATTTCTTCGCCGCTTCTGACATCTATGGTAGGATTGGTGTCCATCTAAATTGTCATGCCGCCATCAACCACAATACATTCTCCAGTTATATAAGACCCTTCATCACACACCATAAGCAAAACCGCACCAACCATTTCTTCCGGTTGTGCCATGCGCGCGATAGCCAGATTTTCTTGCATAAAGCGGTCCATGCCCGGCATTTCTTTTAGCGCACTGGCAAGCTTGGTATCAGTAAATCCTGGCAATAACGCATTAACGCGTATGTTTTTRCGGCCATATTCTTTGGCATAGCCTTTGGTCATGTTTATGACAGCCGCTTTGGTCATACCGTAAACGGTGCGCAGCAAGCCAGGATTAAGCCCGTCGATACTGGCCACATTCACAACCGCACCACCGCCGCCTTTAATCATCAACGGAATAGCCTTTGCAGTTAAGAAATACGGCCCCTTAACATTAACTTCCATAGTCTTGTCATAGGCGCTTTCCGGGCATTTATGAGCTGGCCCRTAAAACACATTGGTCGCACCGTTATTAATGAGGATATCGAGCCGACCATGTGCTGCAGCAATACTAGCGATGGCGTCATCAAGGTTCTGCATAATGCCCAAATGCAAAGTCATTGCGCTGGCCTTACCGCCGTTCGCAATAATTTCGTCCGCTACTTTCTGGCAGTCTTCTACCCTACGCGATGCACAAATTACATGGGCGCCCTGCTCCGCCATAGCATGAGCAATTGCTGCACCAATGCCCCGGCTTGCGCCTGCGACAAGCGCTACTTTACCCGTTAAATCAAACCTTGCCATAATGTCTCCTATAAGTTTGGGATATGTCCCTTATCCATTGTTTTTACCCGGTAAGCCATACCGCCAATATATTGGTCATGGCTAGCCGCTTTTGCCTGAAAATAGTCTTTAATCACAGGGTGTGGCAGCACCAAAAACTCATCTTTCGCCATTGCCGCAAACAAACTATCGGCGACATCGGATGCTTCCAAATGCTTATCTGGCCCATCTTTAACTTCGGTCATGCCTTTAGTCATATTGGTTTTGACATATTGTGGGCAGACGCAGTGAACTTTGATGCCGTCGTTCTTATGCATAATCGCCATATATTCAGCAAAMCCAACCGCMGCATGYTTGGTRGTTGTGTAAGAKCCGGARTGCACTTGCGCCARTAAACCAGCTGCAGATGCGACAATAACAAACCTGCCTTGKCCGCGCTCTTTCCACCCYGGGATTAACGCCCGTCCAGCRTAAACACTCGACATAACRTTGATCTGCCAGCTCATTTCCCAACTTTCATTGGARCCACCKGCYGCATGCCCACCAGGTTCATCGGGRAACCCRACACCAGCATTRGATACAAATACATCYACAGGCCCATGAGCGBCCTCCGCGCCTTTAATGAAAGCAGTTATGGCCTCTTCACTCGACACRTCGCAMGTGAATGCCACCGCGCCAATTTCGGCAGCCGTTTTTTCTACCAGTTCMGTATTAATGTCGGAAATAGCAACCTTTGCACCTTCGGCTATAAATTTCTCGGCCATAGCRCGGCCTATGCCACCTGCCGCGCCGGTAATCGCGATACTTTGTCCTGAATACATTGTGCAGTCCTGTGNTTTTTTTGCTATGCTAGGCTATAGAGACGTTAGGCACAATCTTTTTATATGCAATTAGTTGCTTATANRSSKTTTTTTTAATCGGGGRAWTTTATGAGYACRGATTTAGGYGAARCCGAAGAAGGCATWRTMYTYGCCRKYGCAGTAGCWGGCGATAARAAWCCYGTTCCTSAAAAGAACACTTCYGAGGACTGYAAATCCTGCGGCACYARRATYGAGGATATATATTGCGGCAATTGYGGTCAAAAAAATGATGACCTGCGGCGGTCATTATGGCGACTTATCGGAGAAAGTCTCAGCGGTTTATTTGCTTTCGAAGGGCGGATGTGGCGTACTTGGGCAGATCTATTACTCAAACCAGGCAAAGTTGCTCATGCATATGCCAATGGCGCGCGCACTATTTATTCTCCACCTATTCGGGTTTATCTGGTTGTCAGTTTTATGTTTTTTGGATTTCTCGCCATCTCCGAAACAAATCTCTTTGCCTTATCCATTCAACCAAAAGCAAAAATTGAAGCTACAGAACTTAAAAAGGTCGAAGACTTAGCTAACGAAGGCACCATACCGCCACTGATAATCGAAGGTATTACCAGTGAGAAATCAATATCGTTTCTTAATGATCATAGTATCAAACCTTTGTTTTTTCAGTCGCAAAAAACCTTTGAACGTCTTTCGGATGAAACAGTTACGGAAAATTTTCTCAAAACCATACAAGCTGAAAGTAAATCAGAAGATCCGAATGTGGATACTACCGCACAGGAAGAGCCGCTAAAGGCCTTTCAAATTTTCTTGGAAAACCCCAAAAAATTTAATGCAGCCTTTAATACATGGTTGCCACGGGTAATGTTCTTTATGGTGCCATTTGCAATGATAATGGGGGCCATATTTATCCGAGGCCCAACGGCACTTCTCTACGACCATCTCATCCACGCTATGTATATCCATGCCGTATTTTTCATGACCTTGTTGTTTGCAGTGATATTGGCAAAAATTATTCCAGGTAGCATCGTCGCTAAAGCCTTGGTGATTATGTTTATATTCTACCTACCATTATCACTGAAGCACATGTTCAATCGGGGTTGGTTTAAAACCATCATGACAACTATAATTGTTAGCTCGGTTTATGGTACATTCTTGTTATCTGCCATTTTACTGATCAGCATATTTTCGATCGCTAATTTATCAGCTTAAAAATCCGGGCTTCGGTTTTGGCGCCCGGTCACCAAACCACCACAAGGTCGCCGCAGTTGCTGCGAACACGGCCGCACTGGCTATATCTCCGTTCTGGGTGCGGGCGAAAATCCACGCGGTTATCAACCAGAGTAACAATGTCAATGATGGTCTTACGAGGCGCAGGATATTGATCACCCACTGTGCCGCAACGCCGATATTTGCATCTGCATCAAGAGATGCCTTCAAACCGTCCCAAGAACCTTTTTGTGCTGCGATAGCCAACTCCATCTCGGTTTCTTGTTTGTTGGCGCGCATTTGTAGTTCGTGCAGCCTAAGCTCATGCCCCCAACGTTTTTCTTCTTGGGCGAATGTTTGCTTGCGTTCGAAATAGGATGCGGCACGGCTAAGTGCCGTACCGATGATACCAAATGCACCGCCTGCCATTGCGTCTGCGCCGAAGCTTAGTAAATTTGCCATAATTGTTTTGCCTTTGTATTGCCGTACCATGACCGTCTTCGGCCTAGGTCCATATGAAGAAATGTTTGATAGAAACCAAAACCCGTAAAGCCAGCCGYYTTACAARCTTGATAAAGGGCATGTGGATCATGTCCYGAGAGGCCAATATCCACCGCCAGTTTCACATGTTGCGACAAGGGCGCACCRCCGACACGGGCATTGTGTAATGAACATCTGTGCGCGGAATGGATATGAAAYGGCCTTGCCGCCAAAACTCGTGCTTGCTGCAAACGGTTCATGAACTCTGGCCAGTGATAAATCTCGCCGCAATGGCGACAGGCCATTTCGGACGGCGAAAAGTTAGGCCAACGGGATGTGCCCCATTGCATATTGGTGGTTTGGATATGTGGGTTTTCTACCATGGTGCCAGAATACTGCACTTGCGAAAACCATGGATAAGTTTTTTATCAGCAGTAAAATTCGGCGATCATACATAATAAAAAAACCCACCAAAACGGCGGGCTTTTATAATTTTTATCGGTGTAGAGTTACCGTCTATTTGAAGACTTTCATCTTACGTGCAGATTTCGCACACAGATAATAGAAAGTTACACGGTTCTTAAAGCGTTGCCCTTTCATCTGAACACAAACGTCTTTGACAAGCTCCTTTTGACCCTTTGTCATGCCAAGTTTCTTCGTACAGAAACCAGTTGCAACTGTATTTAATTCTTTCTCGTCTGAACATGCGACCAACGAAGAATCACGACTACGCAGAGAAATACCGCAATATTTGACGATACTATCAACGACTGCTGCACTTGCTTTTGCATCATATTTGCGAACCTCAGTCAAATATTTAGCGTTTGGAGATGCGGCCTTTTTTGCTGGAGCTTTTTTAGCCGGCGCTTTTTTAGCAGGTGCTTTCTTCGCAACAACCTTCTTAACCGGCGCTTTTTTAGCGGCAGCTTTCTTGGCCGGGGCTTTCTTCGCAACAACCTTTTTAGCTGGTTTGGCTTTGCTTGCTTTCGCAACGGCTTTCTTGGCCGGGGCTTTTTTAGGTGCAGCCTTCTTCACAACTTTTTTGGCAGCTTTTTTCTTGGCTGCTGGCTTAGCTTTAGGCGCATCGGAAATACGGCCTTCAAGATATTTCACCCGAGCAGCCAAATAACGGTTTCGCCATTCAAGAGCATATGTTTCGTCGTCATCACTGGCAGCAGATGTAGCTGTACTCGGTGTTGCACCCGAAGACGCGGTAGATAATTTACCTTTCAGATCGCCTGCTTCAGCTTCAAGTTCATTAACGCGTGCACGAAGACTATCAGCCTCTGCACGGAGTTGACCTTCGCCTTCACTCGTTAGGTCGCCAACAAATTTCTTGCGCCCCCAAATGATCCAACCAAGTATCAACCCGATTATAGCACCAACAAGCAAAGGCCAAATGCCGCCGCTCGTGATATTCTCTAAAATATTAGACATAAAATATCCCTTTCTTGGAATGATTAGTAATACACGGCAATTGTTAGCCGTTTTATCTGTTATTGCGTTACGCTCAATTGCACGATTTTAAAAAATGCCCTCCCTCAAGGTCATTAGCCTAAATTGCCAATAACAAATAACATTAAATGTACAAAAAATGCAATGGCGAAAGCTGTGCTATTCTTAAAATTTAACAGTCTCCAACAACACTATTTTGATGGCAAGGTAAGAAAACGTAAGTTCTGACCGTTTTCATAGATAGAAACTTAGCCAATACTCAAACGCTGCTTAGCGGCTTCATATTCAGATTTCAGATCAGCAACGATATCGGCTACACTTGGCGCGCTATGGATACTGCCAACACCCTGCCCTGAACCCCAGATATCTTTCCAGGCTTTAGCATCGGATCCGACAGAACCAAAATTCATTGCCGACTTATCTGCAGACGGTAAATTTTCAGGATCAAGACCAGCCGCGCTCACAGAACCTTTTAAGTAGTTACCGTGGATGCCCGTGAACAACGATGAATAAATAACATCCTGCCCGGAAGAATCGATGATCATCTGCTTATAGGCTTCCGGCGCATTGGCTTCCTTACAAGCAATAAACCGTGTGCCTATATATGCCAAATCCGCACCAATAGCTTGCGCACCCAATATACTACCGCCTGTGGAAATAGAACCGGAGCACATCAGAGGTCCATCATGGAATTCACGAATTTCCGGTATCAATGCATAAGGTGATAACAAACCCGCATGACCACCAGCGCCAGCACATACGGCAATAATGCCGTCCGCACCTTCGGATAATGCTTTCTTGGTATGACGAATATTGATGACGTCATGCAACACGATGCCGCCGTAGGAGTGTACCGCATCGATAATGGCCTTTGGCGGGCGTAAGGATGTAATGATAATAGGCACCTGTTCACGCACACAAGTTTCCATATCTTTCTGCAAACGTGTATTGGACATATGACAAATTTGGTTGACCGCAAATGGGGCAACTTTCTTATCCGGATTAGCTTTTTGGTATTCGGAAAGTTCGGTTTTAATCCGCCTTATCCATACTTCAAGCTGATCGGCTGGCCGTGCATTCAGCGCTGGAAATGAACCAACAACACCTGCTTTGCACTGAGCAATTACCAGTTCAGGGCTAGATACAATAAACATAGGTGCGGCAATAACAGGTAGTTCCAAATTTTGCAGTATTTTGGGTAAACTCATTGTAATTATTTCACTTTCATTAAATCAAGTGCAGCAGCAGACATTGCTGCCACTCCGGTTTCTATTGTCGGTTCATAGTCCGGTGCAAAGAACGGCGAATGTAGAGACGGTAGAGTTTTACCGTCTTTTTTTGCTTGATCAATAACGTCCTGATTAACTGCGCCAAGCCAAAATAAGAAGCTTGGAATTTTTGGGTCGCCTCGACCAAAAGCACCAAAGTCTTCACCGCCCATAACGGGCTGCATGTCCTTGACATTGTCAGCGCCGATCTCTTCGCTAATCGCAAGTTTCACCGTATTGGCAAGTTCGGGGTTGTTATAGGTTGCGGGTGTAAACTCTTTATCCCGCACAGTAACAATCGGCAATTTATCATCCGGCAATCCTGCCGCACGACCAAGGCCGTCAGCTATACGCTTAATAGAATTTATCGTATTCATCCGCACTTCGTCCTTATAGGAACGCAGCGTGAGCTGTAGTTTGACTTCATCGGAAATAATGTTGTGCTTCGTGCCCCCGTGTATTGACCCAACAGTTAGAACCGCTGATTCTAGAGGCGAGGTTTCTCGCGAGACAATCGTCTGAAAAGCAACAACCATTTGCGAAGCGAGTACAATCGGATCTTTGGTGGTATGCGGATAAGCTCCGTGCCCACCAATGCCACGCACTGTGATATCAACGCTATCAACATTGGCCAAAGCATAGCCAGGAACAATGCCAACTTTTCCGGATGCAAGCGTCGAATTATCGTGAAGAGCCAAATTRTAGTCAGGTCTTGGGAAACGTGTGAACAGGCCATCTTCCAGCATCATGCCAGCACCGAGACCTAGCTCTTCGGCGGGTTGCAAAACCAGCACCAGTGTCCCCGACCAATCGGCTTTTTCCGCAACCAACCGTTCCGCAGTGCCGATTAGCACCGTCATATGAATGTCATGACCACATGCATGCATGGACGGTTTTTCTATGCCGTCCCGATTTGGCGTAATTGTTGTGCTGGCGAAAGAAACACCCGTTTGTTCTATAACAGGAAGTCCGTCCATATCCGCACGGATCAAAACCGTGGGACCATCACCGTTTTTCATGACAGCGACAACACCGGTACCACCCACTTTTTCCGTGACTTCAAAACCCATGTCTTTCAACTTGCCAGCCAAGAGAGAAGCCGTTTTCACTTCCATCAAAGACAATTCAGGGTTTGCATGTAAGTATCTGTATAATTTATTTAAATCTTCTGCGTTTGCACCTGTTGACAAGAGTGTTGTTGCCAGAAGAACAGCAGTAGTTATTTTTGAAAAGCGCATGGGGTTTCTCCTATTATTCATCTCTAAAATTACTACCTGACTCTGATGCTAGCCAGATCAAAGTAGCAAAAGCGGCAACATTTTGCTGCATGGCCTTTGGGTCAATTTTATCAAAAGTATCGTCCGGTGTATGATGTAAATCAAAATAATCAGTGCCGTCTTGATTGAGCCGCACAGTCGGTACGCCCGCATTGCTGAGCGGGCCAATATCCGGCCCGCCATTGGTATCACCGTCTTTGGGCTGAATGCCTAAATATCTGAACTCGGACGCCATAGCAGCAATTGCAGCTTTATTGGCTGCGGATTTACCGGACTGAATTGCGTAAATTTTGCCCGCACCAAAATCTGATTCTGTTGCCAGTATATGCTTATCAAGTTCATCCGCATGGGCTTTGGCATAAGCAAATGCTCCAACAATGCCAATTTCCTCAGAACCATAAAGCACGACACGGATTGTGCGCTTGGGTTTAAGTCCAGACTGCATCAACACTTTGGCCGCGCCCATCACAACACCAACGCCTGCCCCGTCGTCTATAGCACCCGTCCCCATATCCCAACTATCTAGATGTGCAGCGATCAGGATGATTTCGTCCGGCTTCTCAGAGCCGCGTATCTCAGCCATAACATTAGCGGAAGTTTTTTCGCCGAGATCACGGGTGTTTAAATGCAATTTAATTTCTACTTCTTGCCCCGTATCCTTTACTTGGGCAAATATCCGGTCAAGTTGATCTGCATCTGGACCTGACATGGCGGCAATGGGAATTTTTTTAACTGCGTCGTCATACCGCATTTGCCCTGTGTGCGGCATGCGGTGTGAATCTGTGCCAACAGAACGTATAAGTACAGCCAACGCACCACGTTTTGCTGCTTCGGTGGCACCACTTCTGCGCTTTTGATTGGCCGGGCCATAACCAGCACCGTCTCGGTCTTTTTTCATGCGTCCCGATATGTAAGCAATCTTACCATCTAGACTGCCCATAGGCGCCGCAACCAAGGCCTCATAACTTTCAAAATAAGCCACAGGTGCTTTGGTGCCAGCCTTGGGTGTCGCAACAGAGCCGCCAAGTGCTGTGATGACTAGGCTTTGTGGATAAGGCTTGGTGATTTGCGCTGTTTCTAGACCGCGCATCCACCCCTTAATTGGAAATGGTTCCGTGCGAATGCTCGTGAAGCCAAGTTCTTTGAATTTATCCCGCGCCCATTGTCGTGCTTCAGCTTCCTGAGGGGTTCCCGCCAAACGCGGCCCTATTTCCGTAGTTAAAGAGCGGGTAATATCATAACCGTGACTGCCATTAAGAGCTAGATCAGCCAATATTTTTATTTCAGAATTATCAGAAACACCCGTCATTACTATTGGCGCGAGGTCAATTTCAGAATTTCCCCTCGGCTTATCGGCTTCACATCCCGCCAGTAATAAAGTCGCTATAGATGTCGTGATTAAAATTCGCCGTGAGAAATGAAACATAGAAGCCCTTGTTATTTTTGTTTTTGGTTGGCTCACATTACCCATGAGAGCATCCGCCGCAAGAAATAATTTGAAAATAGCAAATGCTGGGCCATACTCAAACATCTCTCTTGCCAAACCTGTGAAACAAGCGCACTTTCACCAAAATCAAATTGTCAATTTAATCATATTAACCGGGGGGATAAATGACCTTTTCAAAATCATCTTTTACAACGCTTCTTCTAGCRACCACGACTTTGGTATTCATAAGCTGYTCGCCGTCACAACCGGAAATTAAAACACCTGAGAAACCATCCATCTCGGCGGCGGATATTGGCAGACGCATTGAAAATCTGGCTGATGACCGCTTTGAAGGTCGCGCGCCTGGTACAATTGGTGGCCAAATGGCTTCTCGATATGTTGCCGATGAAATGAAAGCGGCAGGCATCGCTCCCATGGGTAAGGACGGTACATATTTTCAGCCAATCACCCTGACCGAAACTACGGTTACTGACGGTTCGTTCATGACTATTGGCGAGGTGGAATATGAGTTTCAAAAGAACTCTGTGTATTGGACCAAACGTTATCAGGACTCCGTCAGTGTTAAAGACAGCGAGTTGGTTTTTGTCGGTTATGGTGTCGTTGCACCTGAATATGACTGGGATGACTATGCTAACATAGATGTCAAAGGAAAAACGGTTGTTATGTTTGTCAACGACCCAGGTTTCACCACTAAGGACGAAGCTTTATTCAACGGCAATACCATGACATATTATGGTCGCTGGACATACAAATACGAAGAAGCTGCACGGCATGGTGCAGCTGCCGCCATTATAGTTCACGAAACTGAAGCCGCTAGTTATGGCTGGAATGTAGTCTCCGATAGTTGGGCCGGCGGACAAATAGATTTGGTACGCCCAGACAAAGGCGCATCTCGTGTAGCTGTGGAAAGTTGGTTGACGATTGATGCAGCTAGGGACCTATTCAGTGCTGCTGGCATGGACTTTGATGCCATGAAAACTGCGGCATCAACCAAGGGCTTTACGCCTGTTGCTATGGGCGACCTCAAACTCAACGCCAAAATTAACAACAAAATTAGCACCGTAGAAAGCCGCAATGTTGTCGGTGTCGTCAAAGGCACCAAATACCCAGATGAATATATTATGTATATGGGCCATTGGGATCACCTTGGGAAAAAACCTGCATTGGAAGGTGAAGACGGCATCTATAACGGTGCCGTAGACAATGCTACGGGCACGGCGGCCATTCTTGAAATCGGCGAAGCCTTTGCAACTGCTCCTGCGGAACGTTCCGTAATGATCGTTGCTGTAACTGCTGAAGAATCAGGTTTACTCGGTTCCGCTTATTACGGCGAAGACCCAATAATACCGTTCAATAAAACCGTGGCAGGCATCAATATTGATGCCATACTGCCCTTGGGCCGGACCAAAGATATGGTGGTTGTCGGGTACGGTGCATCTGAACTGGACGGGCTATTAGAAGCTGTCATAAAACCACGCGGCATGTATATTATCCCTGACCCAAAACCCGAAGCTGGCTATTACTACCGCTCTGACCATATTAGCCTCGCTAAAAAGGGTGTACCGTTTTTATATGCAGATGCTGGCATCGATCATGAGGTTAAAGGCAAGGAATACGGGAAACAATTTGCTGAAGATTACACAGCCAATCGCTATCACGCTCCTGGTGATGAATATGACAATAGTTGGGATTTGGCCGGTATCGAGCAAGTCACGGAAATTTTCTACGAACTTGGCTTGGGTATGGCCAATTCTCGCGATTGGCCGAACTGGAATGAGACCGCAGAGTTCCGTTCTTTGCGCGACGCAATGATGAAACAAGACGACTAGCCCGCCTAGTTAACCGCAAAAGTATCTGGAGAGCTTGGTGCAAACCATAATTTGTATGAAATGGGGCACACGCTACGGCTCCGAATATGTCAACCGTCTATGGGCAGCTATTAGGCGGCAGACCAACCGCCCCACGCGGCTGGTCTGCTTTACGGATGATCGGACGGGTATAGACAAAACCGTACAATGCGAAGATATACCTGACATCAACTTACCGCCTAATCTAATTAACCTGCCATGGCGCAAATTGGTAATGTGGAAATATCCGCTGGCTGATTTGGAAGGTGATGTATTATTTCTAGATCTAGATTTAGTGGTAACAAACAATCTCGATGCCATGTTTGATTATGAGCCCGGCCGGTTTTGTGTTATCGAAAACTGGACGCAGATGGGACAAAAAATTGGCAATACATCCGCATTTCGGTTCCCTGTAGGCAAATACACCCATATATTTGATCGCTTGCAAGAGAACCCTTCAGGGGTTTTAGAAAAATACAGAATTGAACAGCTATATATCTCACGGGAAATCGAAGATATGGTTTTCTGGCCAGCCGATTGGTGCGTCAGCTTCAAGCATAATTTAATGCCGCCTTGGCCACTCAATTTCTTCAAAACCCCAAAACTTCCACCCGAAACGCGCATTGTAGCTTTTACGGGTAAACCGGATCAGGACGAAGCGGCACGTGGYGAATGGCCCGTCAGGCGTTGGTACAAAAAAACCTATAAACATGTACGCCCAACAAAATGGATTGAAGAACACTGGGTCGAGGATAAAGGCTGATGACACATCCTTCTGTTGGCCTAGGCGTACTGAGTTGGCGCGGCAACCACTCACTGGACGCCGCCTTGGCAACTTATCAAAAAGCTGATTTTTTCAGCTTGTTTGACGACTGCATGGTTTTCTTGCCGGATCCAGATGAAGACGTGCGGAGCACAGCCGCCAAATACCCATTACGCATAGAAGAAAACCCTGCTAATTTAGGCATTCTAGTGGGTATGGAAGAGATAGCAAAACGCCTGAAAACCGATTATATTTTCTTTACAGAAAATGATTGTCCCTTGCTTGAACCCCGCGCAGAAGCAAAACGTCAAATAAAAAAATCTTTGACGCTGCTCGTCTCTGGGCAGGCTAAAATGGCGCGTATGCGTCACGTTAAAAAATACGGTGAAACCTTTAATATCATTGATAAATATTATCGTTACTTCCCCAAACCTGATACAATGACCGCTAAATTACGCAGACTATTTAGACCAGAAAAAGCACAGAGACTTAGTGGTGCGGCCATATATGGATGTGACACCCCTGCACAAAAGTTTCCCAAAAACATTACAAATGTTGGCGACGGGTTTTATCTGGTAGACGCAGCCGTTATGCCGTGGACAAATCAGTCAGTTTTGATTGAGCGCAATTTCTTTTTGGACACTATAATCCCCTATTGTAAATCTATACCACTTGGCCGCAATATTAACGGCTTTCGCTCTATTGAAATTGAGCTCAACCGGTCAAATTTTTGGACAAAATCCGGTTGGAAAATTGCATGTGGCCCAGGTTTACTCACGCACAGAAGAGCAGATGACAGAGGGTATTAATTTGTCACCTATTTGTGAACAAAATTTAATATACGTTTTTTAGAAAGCACACTAGTAAAGCAAATTAGTATTGGGGAAAATATGAACAACATCATCATTATGGGAAATAAAATGGGAACAATATTCAAAACTGTACGGTACGGCACTTTCACAACTATCGCCGCAACACTTGCCCTGTCGCTTGGTTCACAAGCCTTTGCAGACGGCCCAGCGGGTAGTAAAAATGATAGTGCGGCCAAATTCAGGCAACTTGGTCAAGAATTACCAACACCAAATGTTTACCGCAATGCATCAGGCGCTCCTGGGGTCAATTATTGGCAACAACAAGCTGATTACAAAATCAATGTGACCCTCGACGAAGATAAGAAGCAAATCATTGCTTCAGAAAGCATCACCTACCACAATAATTCCCCCGACACTCTGAAATATCTATGGGTACAGCTTGACCAGAACCGTTTCAAGGACGGCAGTATTGCCCGCATGAGCGAAATTGCTTCTGCAGCTGGTAGCCGCCGCGACAAAGCCGGTTCAGGTGATAGTTTGAGCTATAACGCCCTACGCCGCAT
This sequence comes from Robiginitomaculum sp., assembly GCA_002732685.1. Next base: position 70,919 of record NVRS01000008.1, on the reverse strand, counting down.
CCAAGCTTTTGAAGATACCGAGCACGGTCACAAAATCACGGCTGTATTAGGCGCTAAAGGCAAGCCCCTAAATTACGTGATCAATGATACAATGATGCGCATTGATTTACCTGTACCGCTTGCGCCTAACGCACGCACACAATTTTCTATTGATTGGCAGTTCAATATTATCGATGAAGCCGCTGTTGGTGGCCGGGGTGGCTACGAACATTTCCCTAAAACAGATACATATTTGTATTTTCTAGCCCAGTGGTTTCCACGTATGGCATCCTATACGGATTACACTGGCTGGCAGCACAAACAGTTTTTAGGACGCGGCGAATTCACACTGGAATTTGGCAATTACGACGTTAGTATCACCGTTCCTTCTGATCATATTGTCTCATCCACAGGCGTACTACAAAATCCTGAAAAAGTTCTAACCCCAAAACAACGTCAACGCCTCAGCGAGGCTTCGGCCACAAAACAAGTGTTTGTTGTTACACCTGAAGAAGCTCTCGAAAATGAGAAAAGCAAGGCGACAGGTACCAAAACATGGCGCTTTAAGGCTAAGAATGTTCGGGATTTCTCTTTTGCAAGTTCACGTAAATTCATTTGGGATGCCAAATTGCATGAACAGGATAGCAAAAAGGTACCAGTGGTTACCGCTATGTCGTTCTATCCCAATGAAGCCGAACCGATTTGGTCTAAATATTCAACGAACGCCGTTATCCATACTATGGATGTATATTCCCGTTTCGCATTTCCCTACCCTTATCCAACATCCCAGTCTGTAAACACATGGGAACGTGGCGGTATGGAATATCCAATGATTACCTATAACGGTTACCGCCCAACCACTGACGAAAAAACGGGCGAAATCACCTATTCGCGCGGTATCAAGCATTCTCTCATAGGTGTTATCATTCACGAGGTCGGTCATAACTACTTCCCGATGATTGTTAACTCCGACGAACGGCAATGGACTTGGATGGATGAAGGTCTCAATTCATTCTTAGAATATCTTGCAGAATATGAGTGGGACAAGGACTTCAATATATTGGGTGGGCAAACCAACCCGCTGGATACTATTTCCAACTATATGCGGAGTAGCAACCAAGTGCCAATTATGACGCAATCAGATTCGATTGTGAAGTTTGGACCTAACGCCTACTCCAAACCCGCATCATCACTCGTTGTTTTACGCGAAACTGTTATGGGCCGCGAATTATTTGACCAYGCGTTTAAAGAGTACGCACAACGCTGGATGTTCAAACGCCCAACACCTTCCGATTTCTTCCGYACTATGGAAGACGCTTCTGGVGTAGATCTAGACTGGTTCTGGCGCGGTTGGTATTTCGGTACAGATTATGTGGACGTAGGCATTACAGGCATGCGTGAATATACTATTGCGGATCAAGACCCAGACGTTGAGTCCGAAAAAGAGCGCAAAGACTACTGGCGTGACAATCCTCAGCCYCTAACTGARATTCGCAACAAAGCYGAAGGCCGCAARACTTATGTGGAGCGTAATAAATCCTTAGAAGATTTGTATTTTGAAAATGATAAATTCACTGTCACTGATAAGGATAGGAATAGCCATAAAAGCTTCCTGAAAGGCCTAAACACATGGGAACGGGAAGTCTATGACCGCGCAATTAAAGACGGGCATTACATCTATTTCGTCGATTTTGAAAATGTTGGCGGACTGGTAACACCATTACCACTAACTATTAATTTCCAAAATGGCGAGACCGAAGAAATGATGATACCGGCAGAGATTTGGCGGCTCAATTCTAAAAATGTCACTAAATTGATAATCCGCAAGCAACCCATTGCATCCATTGATTTAGACAATGCCCACCAAACGGCAGATGCTAATTATGCGGATAATAGCTTTCCAGGGAAAGTTTCCCAATCAAGATTGGAAATCTACAAAGGCAAACGTAGTGGYCGTAGCCTMATGGCAGATATGCTGGTTGAACTAGARAACGAAAGCAAAGATGAGCCAGGGGAAGCTGAYGGCAAAGAAGTGCCGTTAAAAGCTACAGATAAAGAACCTGCTGGAGAAGAGTAAATCTTTGCTAGGCTTTTAATGTTGAACAGACGTACATTTTTTAAATCCGTGCTGGGAGGTGCCATAATCACCTCCCTACACGGCCTTGCATGGGCGCACCGCCAAAAGCAGGCACTCAGCACAATTGAATGGAATGCACGTACCAATACCTTGGAAGTCACTCACGATTTGCATGCCCATGATGCTGAACAAGTTTTGGCAAAATTGGGGTTGATTACATCACCGGATTTAACGGGTTTACGTGCTCGTGCCCGCCTTGCATTATATGTGAAGCAAAACTTCCAACTCAGCACATTAAATGGACAGGCAATAGATTTAACTATTATAGGCGCAGAAACGGGCTCAACCTATACTCATGTCTATATGGAAGCCGAACTGACAGAACCTCCATCCGGACTACTCATCACTGACACTTTGTTACAAGATGTGTTTGTTGAYCAGGTTAATCAGGTGAATRTYTCTCTCTCTAACACATTGCGYTCAGTCGTATTTGTCGCAGGAGATGGGCAAAAGAAAATACTTGCCTAAGTCGTCAAACACGTCGATATTTAACCCATGATTACTTTGCATCATTTGAACAATTCCCGCTCCCAGCGTGTGCTGTGGTTAATGGAAGAACTTGAGCTTGAATACAARATCAAGCACTAYAAACGCGACCCGAAAACTGGACGTGCCCCAACCTCGCTAAAAGCAGTGCACCCCTTGGGTCGTTCTCCWGTYATTGAGCACGGCGAKAACATTGTCGCCGAAACTGGTGCCATCATTGAATATATCATTGAGGCGCACGGTAATGGTCGGCTAATGCCCAAGACCGGGACACCGGAATATTACAATTACATACATTTTCTGCACTACGGCGAAGGCTCAGCCATGTTTCCACTGCTGTTGTCCATGTACACATCCTATTTGGGCGAGGCGGCAGCACCCCTTGCGCCAGTTATCAGCAATGAAATGAAGACCCATTTTGACTATATTGAATACCATCTTACTGGGCATGAATATTTCGCGGGCGATGAATTGACTGGAGCCGATTTTCAAATGATTTTTCCACTGGAAACTGCAAAAACTCACGGACGATTGCTCGGTTATACGGCCTGCATTGAATTCGTTGATAAAATGCAAGCCCGCCCCGCCTATTTGCGCGCCTTGAAAAAAGGTGGGCATTACGATTACGGCCCGAAAATTTAGCTGACCAATCATCTTAATAACAAAGAAGGCTATTATGCCTCAAGTCCAGCCATTTCACCTAGCAATGCCCATTCGGGATTTGGAAGAAACACGAGTGTTTTACACACTAATTCTTGGCTGTAGTGTTGGTCGTGAAGACAAAAAATGGATAGATTTAAATTTTTTCGGGCACCAAGTCTCCTTCCACCTCAAACCTGAAGCATTGACCGCCCAAGCTACGAATGTCGTAGACGGCAAGAATGTACCGGTTTCCCATTTTGGTATAATTTTAAAGTGGGATGAATGGCATGTACTATCGGACAAGTTGAAAGCCCATAATATAGACTTTATCATCGAACCTTATATTCGTTTTGCAGGTAAAACTGGTGAGCAAGCAACAATGTTTTTCCTCGACCCAAGCGGTAATGCCCTGGAGTTCAAATCCTTCAAAGACCCATCACAAGTTTTTCAAGCCTAATTACGAATAAATTATTCCAACTGAATACAATTAAACGTTTCTTTTTAGATTTAATTTGCTAATAAGCCCGCAGTTCACCGAATCCTCCTTTCGGTATATATGGTAATGAATGGGCAATCTCATGAGCACTGTAGAAACTACAAAAAGTTTAGGTATTCCCGGCTTTGAAGATATTGATAACTTCCACTGGAATTTAGGGCCTGCACGGTTATATGAGGCCGCTGTCTCAAGCGGTGAAGGTAAAATTGCCAAAGGTGGCCCATTGGTCGTTAAGACCGGGAAACATACCGGCCGCTCTGCCAATGACAAGTTCGTGGTACGCGACGCTGAAACCGAAAATACCGTATGGTGGGAAGGTAATGCTTCCATGACACCGGAGCAGTTCACCGTTTTGCGCGATGATTTTGCCGCACATATGGCAGGCAAAAAACTGTTCGCACAAGAAACCTTTGGCGGCGCTGATTTGGATCACCGCCTGCCTGTGCAAATCATTACCGAATTTGCCTGGCATTCTTTGTTCGTGCGGCACTTACTGCGCATGCCTACGGCTGATGATTTGGCGAATTATGCAGCAGAATTTACCATCATCAACCTACCGAGCTTCAATGCCGACCCTACCCGCCACGGCACCAATTCCGAGACCGTTATCGCCGTAAATATGAGCGAGCGACTAATACTTATTGGCGGAACTTCTTATGCTGGTGAAACCAAAAAGTCTGTGTTCAGCATTTTGAACTATTTACTGCCCGCCAAACGGGTGATGCCGATGCATTGTTCGGTCAATGTAGACGACAATGACAATGCAGCCATATTTTTTGGCCTGTCTGGCACAGGTAAAACTACACTGTCCGCCAATCCAGAACGTACTTTAATTGGTGATGATGAGCATGGTTGGTCTGAAAACGGCCTATTTAATTTCGAAGGCGGCTGTTACGCCAAGATGATAAAATTGTCCCAAGAGGCCGAGCCTGAAATTTTTGCCACGACGAAAATGTGGGGCACAGTGCTTGAAAATGTCGTTATGGACGAAACCACGCGAGAGCTTGATCTCGACGATGGCACACTGGCTGAAAATTCACGCGGCGCATACCCGCTCAGCGCTATCCCGAATGCACGTCTGGATTCCCGTTGTGGGCAACCTAATAATATCATTATGCTGACCGCCGATGCATTTGGCGTTTTACCGCCTATTGCTCGCTTGACCCCGGCTCAGGCTATGTATCATTTCTTGTCTGGCTATACTGCAAAAGTAGCCGGTACAGAGAAAGGYATTACCGAACCAACCGCAACTTTCTCTGCTTGCTTTGGCGCACCATTTATGCCGCGCCATCCTGCTGTTTACGGTGAATTACTTCGCGACTTGATCGCTGAGCACAAGGTCGGTTGCTGGCTTGTTAACACTGGYTGGACCGCAGGMCCGTACGGCACTGGATATCGCATGCCGATCAAAGCTACCCGTGCTATGCTCAATGCTGCCCTTAACGGTAGCTTGAACAAGGGTGAATTCCGCATGGACGAAAATTTCGGCTTCGAAGTTCCTGTATCCGTAGCTGGAATTGACGATGCTTTATTCCAACCACGCTCAACATGGTCGGACGGAACTGCCTATGACGCCCAAGCGCAAAAACTCGTTGGCATGTTCATCAAAAACTTTACTAAATTTGAAGAGCACGTAACCGAGGATGTCAAAGCATCTGCGCCTATCTTGGCTGCTTAGGMTTTATTCATCTGGGTCGGCACTTCTTCAAAAACACCATCCTTGTCGGCAAATAGTAGTCTGCCTTCGATAATGCTGAAATAAGCGCCTAGCAGAGACAAATCACCTGCGGATACGGCTTTTTGAACAAATGGGAAACCCATCAAATTCACTAACGATTGGCGCACGCCCGCATATTCCATTTGTCTCTGGCTATCGGCATTATCAGCATCTGTTTCCATTAACCGCGTATGAGCCACATCTAGGATTTGGATCCAGTCATCCAGAAATGAGTGTTCGCAGTTTTGGTTTTTGTCTTCAGCACCAACACCCGTAAGATACGCCGTTACTCCGCCGCAACTTTCATGCCCCATAACCACAATGGCATCCACATTTAATGTTTTCACAGCAAATTCTATGGCCGCGCTAGTGCCGTGAAATCCGGCACTGAGATCATAAGGTGGCACAATGTTCGCAACGTTACGCAAGACAAATATCTCGCCCGGATGTGCATTAAAAATCGCGGATGGATTTACGCGGCTATCTGAACAGGCAATGACCATAACATCTGGTTTTTGCCCGTACTTACCAAGCTCTTCATATAAATCTTTATGTCGTTTATATGGCTTGGTTCGAAAATTCTGATAACCAGTTATCAGGTTCTGCTTCCACTTAGGCATTTTCATTTGGGGCCTTTTCAAGTTCCGCATTTATGCCTCCAGCAATTGCTTGTGATTTGACACTACATCCCAAGTCTATAGTGTCCTAATATATAAACAATCCTATATAAAAAACGGGAAGCGGGGAAATAAAAATGAAACTCTTGCCAACACTCTCTCTCATATGCACACTAAATATAATCTCTGTTGGATGTGCCGCACAAGAAACTGCTATTTCTGCACCGCCCTCCGAGGTCATGGCGTTGTACGACATCGCCACAGCACCGTCCGCGATACGCATTCAAAATGACATCCAGACTTTGGTGGATTTTGGCACCCGTCATACCTTGTCTGAAACCAAATCCGATACGCGCGGCATTGGTGCAGCAAGGCGCTGGATATTTGCCGAGTTTGAGAAAATATCCGAAGACTGCGGTGGCTGTCTTGAGGTTATCTATGTGTCTGAAACCATAGAAGGTAAACGCCGTATCCCGGAGCCAGTCGAAGTGGTCAGCGTCCTAGCTATACAGCGCGGCACCCTMGATCCGAACCGTTATGTAATGATGAGCGGCGACATCGACAGCCGCGTCACCAACCCGCTGGACGGGACTTCTGATAGTCCGGGCGCAAATGACAATGCATCGGGCATGGCCGGAGTCCTTGAAGCCGCACGGGTATTGTCCAAGCAAAAATATGCAGGTTCGATTATATATGCGGGTCTATCCGGCGAGGAACAGGGGTTGTTCGGCGGCGAGATTGTTGCTGCCCATGCACTCAAGCAAGGTTGGCAAATCAAGGGGGTTCTTAACAATGATATGATCTCCAACATCACAGGCATTGACGGAGTGACCGACAACTCCACAGTTCGGGTTTTCTCCGAGGGTACGCGCGATAACGAAACCAAGGCGGAAGCAAGAGAACGTCGGTTCAGAGGCGGTGAGGTTGATAGCCCATCGCGAAATCTGGCACGCTATGTCAAAACTATGGCCGACCAATATATGACCAATTTAGACGTTATGATGGTTTATCGTCTCGACCGTTTCGCACGAGGGGGTCATCACCGCCCGTTCAATGCCGTTGGAATCCCAGGCGTCCGCATTATGGAAGTCCACGAACATTACGACCGCCAACACCAGGATTTGCGCACTGAAAACGGTATCACATACGGCGACACAATGGACGGGGTTAACGCCGCCTATGCTGCAAAATTGACGGCTCTAAATGCACTAACTATGGCCGGCATGGCGGGTGCTCCGCCCTTCCCGACCGAAGTCGAGGCTGGCGGTGCTGTCCAAGCTTCCGCGACTTTGAAATGGACAAGTACGAGCGGTAAAGCCGCTAATAACCTCATGGGGTACCGCGTCCATTGGCGCCGCACCACAGAACCGGAATGGACACATTCACGTTTTGTCGGCAAAGTTAGCGAATACACTTTCACCAACATGGTGGTCGACAATTACTATTTCGGCGTTTCCGCCGTTGCCAAAAACGGCAGTGAAACCCCGGTAGTTTTCCCCGGCGCCGCAGGCMGRTTTTAAAGTTCSGCYGGACGTTTCTAATGACTATTTATACCTAACAACAAAAAAAGGAAAAACATGTCTAAATCCCTCAAAATCGCTCTGGGCGTAAGTCTTACCGCCATATTTATGGCTACATCACCTGTATACGCCAAAGAAACCGCAAAAAAAGATGAAGCGAAGTGGGATGTCTCTAACCCGCCCGGGGAAAAACACGATGTTAATATAGACACTAAGACRGGCACATGGATGAGTTTGGACGTCAGTCCTGACGGTAAAACAATTGCTTTTGACCTGCTCGGTGACATTTACACAATGCCCATAGAAGGTGGTAAAGCCACCGCAATTGCTTCTGGAATGGCTTGGGAAATTCAGCCTAGATTTTCACCGGACGGTACACGCATAGCCTTCACTTCAGACCGCGGCGGGGCAGACAATATTTGGACTATGGACGCGGACGGCACAGATGCTGAACAAGTCACCAAAGAAAAGTTCCGTCTACTCAACAACCCGACATGGTCACCGGACGGCCGTTTCATAGCTGCCCGCAAGCATTTTACAACGAGCCGTTCATTGGGTACGGGCGAAATCTGGCTTTACCACACTAGCGGCGGAGACGGAGTAAAACTGGTCAAACGACCCAACGAAAACTTCCAAAAAGAACTAGGCGAGCCAATGTTCGCACCGGACGGAAAATCTATTTATTTCTCCAARAATACAACATCGGGTAACCGTTTTATTTATGCTCAAGATTCCAACTCAACTCTATTTGAAATCCTCGAATACGACATGGAAACAGGAGAAACCAGCACCGCTGTTAGCGGTTATGGTGGTTCTGTTCGACCTACGCCATCACCGGACGGCAAAACAATCGCATTTGTTCGCCGTGAACGGGCACAAAGCAAACTATATTTGAAAGACATAGAATCCGGCAAAGAATGGAAAATTTATGACAATCTTGATCAGGACATGCAAGAGACATGGGCTGTGCACGGGGTTTACCCCAATATGGATTGGACACCTGACGGGGCGGGACTGGTATTTTGGGCTGGCGGCGGCATCCACCGTTATAATACCGAAGACGGTAGCGTTGACCCTATCCCGTTCCATGTCAAAGATACACGCTCCGTTGTTAAACCACCACGCCCTCAGGTGGAAGTATCGCCCGATAAGGTCGTTGCTAAAATGGTCAAATTCACCCAAGTCTCACCGGACGGTAAGCACGTAGTCTTTGAAGCCTTTGGGAAATTATATTTAAAATCCTTGCCCAGTGGCAAACCAAGCCGCCTTACAGACTGGGATGAAGACACCCGCGAGTTGCACCCAAGTTGGTCACGCGACAGCAAAACCTTGGCATTTGCCGCGTGGAATGATGATGAGCTAGGCAGCTTGCATTCGCGTAATRTCAAAACCGGTGACACCAACAAAATTACGAACGCCCCGGGTCATTACAGACATCCTGTATTTTCCCCAAGCGGCGACACAGTCGTATTTGAGAAAAACGGCGGAGGATATCTAACATCAGGACAATGGTCCGGTGCACAGGGTCTTTACCGTATGCCATCAAACGGAGGCGACATGGTCCGTTTCAGCAAATCTGGTTCCAATCCACATTTTGGGCAGACGGATGACCGTATTTACTTCACCAAAGGTCAAGATAGCACTCGTTCTTTGGTGAGTACTGACAGAAACGGTGAAGCGCAGCGCATACACACATCCTCCAAACTTGCGCAGATGTTTATAATATCACCAAGCGGTGAAAACATTGCTTTTAGACAGAACTATAATCTGTTCGTTATGCCAGCACTTAGCGGTCCGCAAAACATTGGTACAGGACCAAAGGCCTCTGCCCTACCTGTTACCAAAGTCAGCAAAAATGGTTCACAATATCCCAGTTGGTCAAATAATGGCGATACACTTAACTGGAGCCTTGGACCGATTCTGTATTCTGCAGATATGAACGATGCCGTAGCCAATGAAGACTATGAGCCACCAACCAAAGGCACAAAACTAAAAGTCAGCCGTAAAGCTGACAGACCCGATGGTGTAATAGTCATTACAGGTGCGCGCATCGTTACCATGGAAGGTGAGGGCGGCGGTGTTATTGAGGACGGCGTTATCGTGATAAAGGATAACCGTATCAAAGCTATTGGTGCGGCCGCGGATATACCTATTCCTGCAGCAGCTCAGACATTAGACGCGAGCGGTAAAACCATCATTCCGGGCCTTATCGATGCCCATGCACACGGCGCCCAAGGTACAGGCGGCCTCATCCCTAACCAGAACTGGTCAGCGATTGCGCATTTGGCATTCGGCGTCACTACGGTACACGACCCATCTTCACAGGCTGACCATATCTTCGCAGCCTCGGAAATGCAGCGTGCAGGCATGATATTAGCCCCGCGTACTTTCTCTACTGGTGAAATTATTTACGGGGCCAAAGCTCCAGGCTTCTTTGCCAGTATCGACAGCGAAGATGATGCTAAAGAACATATTTCGCGCCTAAAAGCCCAAGGTGCGTATAGCGTCAAAAATTACAACCAACCGCGCCGCGAACAGCGCCAACAAGTGGTAACGGCAGCCCGAGAAGCCAATCTGGCCGTGGTCGCCGAAGGTGGTTCTTTGTTTCATATGGATTTATCCATGGTCGCAGACGGCAATACCGGTATTGAACATAATCTACCGCAATCAGAGCTTTATGATGACGTCATCCAATTTTACAGTCAGACGGGCGTAGGCTACACGCCAACATTAATCGTAAGTTACGGCGGCATTAGCGGTGAAGATTATTACTACCAAAAAGACGATGTCTGGAAGCATCCACTTCTATCCAAACATGTTCCGCCTCATGTTTTACAACCCGCTTCGGTACGCCGCCAAAAAGCCCCTGATACGGATTATGTTGACGCGACGAGCGCTGCTACAGCTAAAAAACTATCCGAAGCAGGTGTACCTGTAAGCATCGGTGCTCACGGTCAACGTGAAGGCCTTGGCTCCCATTGGGAGATGTGGAGCTTTGTACGGGGCGGCATGAGCCCTTTACAAGCATTGCAAGCTGCGACGATTACGCCTGCTAAACATCTTGGTTATTCTAAAGACATAGGGTCTTTGAAGGTCGGAAAATTAGCGGATTTGATTATCATTGACGGCAATCCTTTGGACGACATTCGCAACTCTGACCATATTGAGCACGTCATGCTTGGTGGACGCTTATACAAGGCGGACACTATGGAAGAAGTCTTGAGCGGGAATAGCAAGCTTGCCCCTTATTATTGGGAGAAATAAGTTTTGCTGCCCTTTCTTCTTACTTTTTTAGCGGCGGTGTTCGGATTATCAGGTTTCTTATCTCGGTCATATCTTCCATGGCAAAGATAATACCCTCTCGGCCTAGGCCGGAATCTTTGACGCCGCCGTAGGGCATGTTGTCAACACGGTAGCTCGGCACATCGCCGACGACGACACCACCAACCTCTAACTCGTCCCAGGCTTGTTGAATTTTATAAAAATCACGGGTGAATATACCGGCTTGCAGGCCAAATTTACTATCATTGACCATGTGCAGAGCTTCGTCCCATGTACGAAATTTTGACAGGACCGCAACAGGGCCAAAGGCTTCCTCAACACAGATTGTTGCATCCGTTGGTACATTTTCCATTAATGTAGCCTCAAGCATGGCTCCGACCCGCTTACCGCCGCATAGAATTCTACCGCCTGATTTTTCAGCTGCCAATATCCATTCATGTAAACGCGTAGATTCTTTGTCCGAAATCATCGGACCGATGAATGTGGCCTCCTCTTTAGGATCGCCAGAAATCAGTTCCTTGGTACGGGTCACCAACATGCCCCGTATTTCATCATAGATATCCGCATGTAAGAAAATCCGTTGAACCCCAATACAACTTTGGCCGCTTTGATAAAAAGCACCGACAATGATACGCGCAGCCGCATCTTCAAGATTGGTATCTTTATCAACAACAACGGCGGCATTACCGCCCAGTTCCAAAACCACTTTCTTCTTACCGGATTTAGCTTTGAGAGCCCAGCCTACGTCCGGCGAACCCGTAAAGCTCAGCAGTTTCAAGCGGTCATCTTCGGTGAACAAKCCCGCRCCGTCCCGGGAACATGGTAGGATCGAAAAAGCACCTTTAGGSARRTCAGTTTCGGCTAAAATTTCACCTATAATAATAGCACCCAGAGGCGTCTTACTCGCTGGTTTCATYACGAACGGACAGCCAACAGCAAGAGCAGGCGCAATTTTGTGAGCGGCCAGATTTAGCGGAAAATTAAACGGCGAAATAAAAGAGCACGGYCCAATAGGCACACGCTTCCACATGCCCCGATACCCATGTGCGCGCGCGGAAATATCCAGAGTTTGCAACTCGCCTTTCATCCGCACAGATTCTTCGGCAGCGATTTGAAATGTATCGATTAGGCGGTCAGTTTCCCCGCGCGCATCCCGTATAGGTTTGCCAGCCTCTATACACAAAGCATAAGCCAGCTCATCATACCGTTCTTTGAACCGCGCTACACAGTGCAGTAAAACCTCTTTGCGCTTATAAGCCGGCATTTTGGCCATAGGTAGTGTAGCCGTTACAGCCGCCGCAATCCCTGCGTCAATTACATCTGGACTTGCCAAAGCTACACGGGTCACTATCTCGCCAGTATATTTATCCGTGACAGACAAATCTTCATTAGCGTAGACGGCTTCGTTCGCTAGGTAATATGGATAAGTGTTTTGTAAGCGCATAACTGTGTCTCCTATCAAAGCGCGGCGCTTAGTTTTTGGATTTCAGTGTTGAGGATTTCGTCGTTTTCAGAATAATCCACCGGACATTCGATCAGGTGAACACCTTTTGAATTTAAACATTTTTCGAGCAACGGCGCTAGTCCTGCGGACGATTCCACCCGGTAACCATTGGCACCATAACTTTCTGCGTATTTGACGAAATCAGGATTGTTGTATTCCAACCCCCAATCTTCAAAGCCCATATTGGCCTGTTTCCAACGGATCATCCCAAAGGAATTATCGTTGAGGATCAGCACGACGATATTCATTTTTAGCCGCACCGCGGTTTCCATTTCTTGGGAGTTCATCATAAATCCACCGTCGCCGCAAATGGCCATGACTTTGCGTTTGGGATGCACCAGATGCGCCGCCATGGCAGATGGCAAGCCTGCCCCCATAGTGGCCAACGCATTATCAAGTAAGACGGTATTGGACTGGTGCGCTTTGTAATTACGGGCAAACCAAATTTTATAAACACCATTATCCAGACAGATAATCCCGTCGTCCGGCATGGCTTTGCGCACTTCGGCGACCAAGCGCTGGGGGTAAACAGGAAATCTGGCATCATCAATGCCCTCAGATTCGTGAGCGGCACCGTGGGCACGCACGTCTAGCATGCGCGAGAAATCCCAATGGGGCTGCACGGCAACGTCTTCACGGATGCGCCAGATAGCATTGGCAATATCACCAATAACTTCGACTTGCGGAAAATAAACAGGATCAACTTCGGCCGTATTGAAAGACATATGAATAACTTCTGCTCCGTCTACATTCATAAAAAATGGTGGTTTTTCAATGACATCATGGCCAACATTCAAGATAAGATCTGCGACTTCAATAGCACGGTGAACAAAATCCCCGGCGCTGAGAGCGGCGCAACCCATAAACAAAGGATGACGTTCATCGACTACACCCTTGCCGAGTTGAGTGGTAACAAAAGGAATACCGGTTTTGTCGATCAGGCGGGTCAACATTTTGCCGGTTAATTTACGGTTAGCCCCGGCCCCAATAACAAGGATTGGCGATTTGGCTTTTTCTATTTTACCGACAGCTGCGTGGATGGATTTATCTTCGGGGACGGGGCGACGATGCGCGGAAGCCGGAATGGGTCGCTCATCAGTTTGCTCGTCGGCGATGTCTTCAGGGAATTCCAAATGTACGGCACCCGGTTTTTCTTCTTCGGCAATGCGAAAGGCTTCGCGTATCCGCGAAGGGATATTGGCACTGGCCACGATTTGGTGGGTGTATTTGGTAATCGGTCCCATCATATCGACAACGTCGAGAATTTGGAAGCGACCCTGTTTAGATTTTTTGACTGGTTTTTGCCCAGTCACCATCAGCATTGGCATACCGCCCAACTGCGCATAGGCTGCAGCCGTAACTAAATTTGTAGCCCCTGGTCCCAGCGTTGCCATACAGACGCCCGCCTTACCCGTAAACCGGCCATAAGTCGCCGCCATAAAGCCTGCGGCCTGTTCGTGCCTAGTCAGGATAAGTCTAATAGATTTGGATCGGGACAGACTGTCCAGCATGTCGAGGTTTTCCTCGCCGGGGATACCAAAAATATATTCGACCCCCTCTGCTTCCAGTGCTTCGATAAATAAATCTGATGCTTTTGCCATAATGTGCCCCATTAAATAATCAATAACAAAATTCTGGCACGAAACAATGCTTGGATCTAGTGTTTATCCTAAACCTACAATAGGTAACTACGACCAATCTACACCCATGACTGCCTTGGTTTCCAAATAGTCCTCAAAGCCTTCCGCTGACCATTCACGGCCATTTCCAGAGCGTTTATAGCCGCCGAACGGCGCATTGATGTCTGTCGGTGCCCCGTTGACATGGATCATGCCGCTGCGGATTTGTCCCGCAACACGTTTGACGCTCTCGGGATTGCTGCCCGAAATATAGCCGGACAGGCCGTAAACCGTATCATTAGCAATAGAAACTGCGTCATCTTCGTTTTCATATGGTAAGATACACAATACAGGGCCAAATATTTCTTCGCGGGCTATGGTCATATTGTTATTTACATTACCGAACACAGTCGGACGGACATAATAACCACGGTTCAAATTCTCGGGACGCCCTAGCCCACCTGCGGCCAAAGTTGCGCCCTCGTCTATGCCTTTTTCAATCAGGCTTTGGATGCGGTTATACTGCACTTCAGAAACTACTGTCCCCATTGCCATGCCGTCCGATGTAGGGTCAGCAACTTGTACGGCGTTCGCTGCACCCGCTGCCGCTTTGATAGCAGCGTCCATACGGTGAGCAGGTACCAACATACGTGAAGGCGCGTTACAATTTTGCCCAGAATTCATAGTCATGGACTGCATACCGCCTGCCACAGCTTTGGCAAAACCTTCGTCGTCCAGATCATCCATGATGATATTGGCTGATTTTCCGCCGAGTTCCTGCGTTACCCGCTTCACAGTCGGCGCAGCCGCCTGCGCCACCATCACACCTGCACGGGTTGATCCTGTGAACGACACCATATCAATGCCTGCGTGAGCAGAAATAGCTGCACCAACATTAGGGCCGTCGCCGTGAACCATGTTAACAACACCCGCCGGAACGCCAGCGTCATGCAGAATTTCCATAAGAATATCAGCACTAAGAGGAGAAATCTCACTCGGTTTCCAAACCACAGTACAGCCAGTGGCCAGTGCGGGTGCCAGTTTACAACCGATTTGGTTCATGGGCCAGTTCCACGGTGTAATGAAGCCGCAAACCCCGATCGGTTCTTTTTGGATATGTGTCCCGCCGCGCTGTTCCTCAAATTCATATGTTTCAAGCGTCTTGGCCGCCGTCATCAGATGCCCAAGACCTGAGCCAGCATGACCACTAGCGGCCAACCATTTCGGTGCGCCCATTTCCGTAGTCATTGCTGCAGCCAATTCTCCCATACGGGCTTGGTATCCAGCAATCACTTTGCCCAGCAGTTCTAACCGCTCGGCGCGGCTTGTTTGCGAGAACAATACAAAAGCTTTACGCGCCGCCGCGACGGCCAAATCTACATCGGCGGATGAACCGAGCGACAATCGTGCGCAAGTTTCTTCGGTTGCAGGATTAACAACGTCGATTACCTGATCTCCACTCGGTGAAGTCCAGTTTCCGTCAATATATATTCTATCTAGCTTTTGCATATGCTGCTCCCTTTGTTTTCATAAATATAATGCATTTTACCGAAATTGCGAGCCTTAAGGGTTATTTTCGAAACCCTAAAGAGACCCATTAATCAATTTCATGATCCCTGAGAAATCTAAATCGTCTTTGCCTGCGCTTTCCATCAGTGCGTAGAGCGCTTCAGCTTGTGCGCCTAACGGCGTAGCAGCTTTTGCCGCAGCCGCAGCCTGTTGAGCCAAGCGCATGTCTTTTAGCATCATTGCCGCGGTAAAACCCGCTGCGTAATCACGGTTAGACGGTGCAGAAGGTACCGGCCCTGGCGCGGGGCAATAGGTTGTCATAGACCAGCTTTGGCCAGAGGCAGTCGAAGAAATATCGTAAAAAGTCTGTGCATCGAGACCAAGTTTCTCCGCCAACGCAAACGCTTCGCACGTCCCGATCATAGTAATCCCGAGCAGCATATTATTACAAACTTTAGCCGCTTGACCATTACCGGCCGCCCCCGCATGAAAAATATTCTTGCCCATTTGCTCGAGATAATCCTGAGCTTTGGCGAAAGCGGATTTCGTACCGCCAACCATGAAAGTCAATGTTCCCGCTGCTGCTGCCGCTACGCCGCCCGATACAGGAGCATCAACCATAGCAAGCCCTTTGGCCTGCGCAGCTTCGATAACAACGCGGGCGCTGTCTATGTCGATGGTGGAGCTATCAATTAGCAAAGTTCCGTCAGTAGCATTGGCAATGATACCATCGTCGCCAAGATAAATGCTGCGCACATGCTGACCAGCAGGCAGCATAGTGATGACAACTTCGGCGCCGTCTAGTGCGTCCAAAGTAGATTTCGCGGCTATACACCCTGCTCCAACAGCACGTTTTATGGCATCGTCAGACAAATCAAATGCCCGTACTTTGTGTCCGGCTTTTGCCAGATTAGCAGCCATACCGCCGCCCATATTACCAAGTCCTATAAATGCGATTGTACTCATGATGGGCTCCTAATCTAAAAACTCTAGCTCTTTTGACGTTTGCGAAAATGCGGCGCGAATATCGTCGAAATCTACGTCTTCTATACTGGCTGCAGCCCATTTTGGGTTTCTGTCTTTGTCGATAACCGCAGCACGAACACCTTCAATAAAATCTGGTATGTGTAGGAAATTTAAGGATAAATCCAATTCTTGGCGCATAGCTTCGCGAAAATCAAAACCACCACCACGGCGCAAGGCTTCGTATGTGATATAAACGGCCAGCGGTGATTTACTCTCTAGGAATGCCAGCTGTTTTGCGGCCCAATTAATATTCGCCTCATTGTTTTTGTTGACTTTCATATTTCCGTAGGCACGTAGCGCCGTATAGATTTCCGGTAATGTATGCTTATCAAATGCCGAGATTGCCGCTGGTAAATTATCCGGCATGTCAGGCTGTTTTACATAGTGTTTAATCACGTCCATGACAGACCCGTCGAGCCCGTCCAAATCAGCTTTCCCAAGCGCAGTAATAAAAGCTTCGTGCTGATCGCTCGGGATATAAACATTGGCAATACCGAGAGCACAAGCCTGCTCGGTTTTCAGGCGCGCACCCGTCAGGCCGAGCCAGTTGCCAATATCACGACCCAAACGCGGTAGAAAATATGTGCCGCCAACATCCGGAAAATACCCGATACCTGTTTCCGGCATAGCGAATAATGTGTTGTCCCCCGCCACACACAAACGTCCATGTACAGACAGGCCGACCCCGCCGCCCATGACGATACCGTCAATCATAGCGATATAGGGTTTCTTGTAACGGTGGATCAGTTCGTTTAAGGCATATTCAGTGCGCCAAAACTCTTCGGCGCGACCATCTCCATTTTTGGCGCTCTCCTGCAGCATAACGATATCGCCGCCCGCACAAAACGCGCGGTCTCCGGCACCCTCAACCAGCACCGCGCCAATACGGTCGTCATTCTCCCAAGCCTGCATAGCCTTAATCATCGCTTTGCACATTTCTGTGGTCAGAGCGTTTAAGGCTTTTGGACGGTTCAGGGTAATCTTTCCGAGATTACCGAAAACTTCAAATTGGACTTGGTCTGTCATGTATTTATCCTAATTTTCCGCTCATACCCAGCCACGACTGGGTATCCAGCGAATAAAGAGCGAGCAACGCTCGCACATAATTATTTGAACTGGATTCCCACTTTCGTGGGAATGAGCGGGTATATAAGGGTAAACTTTTAATCACCGCAACAAACTCCTAGAGATAATCACGCGCATGATTTCATTGGTGCCTTCCAGTATCTGGTGGACACGTAAATCACGCACGATGCGTTCTATGCCGTAATCGGCCAGATAGCCGTAGCCGCCGTGCAGTTGCAGRGCGTCGTTGGCAATTTTGCTGCCCATATCTGTGGCGAAGCGTTTGGCCATAGCGCAGGCACTTGATTTATTMGGATCGTTTTTGTCGATCATGTCMCCAGCGCGGTARATCATCAGGCGCGATGCRTCCAATTCTGTTGCCATATCRGCCAGTTTAAACTGGGTGTTTTGGAACGCGGATATGGGTTTTCCGAATTGGTGGCGCTCGCCCGTGTACTGAATGGCAGCATCCARYGCCGCYCCTGCCCCGCCGAGSGAACAAGCACCGATATTRACMCGCCCACCGTCMAGWCCAGCCATAGCGAATTTAAAACCTGCACCTTCTTCMCCGATGCGKTTGCTNGCCGGAATACGGCAATCCTCTAATATGACTTGCGCCGTCGGTTGGGCGTTCCAGCCCATTTTCTTTTCTTGTGCCCCAAAGCTTAACCCGTCTGTGCCGTTTTCCACCAAAAACGCGCTGATAGAYTTCTCGCCGGTTTTCGCCATGATGAGATATACATCAGAAAAACCAGCACCAGAAATGAACGCCTTAGTGCCGTTCAGAACATAGCTATCGCCGTCCCTAACCGCTTTGGTTTTCATGGCCGCAGCGTCGGAACCACTGCCCGGCTCGGTCAAACAATAGGAGCCGATTGCTTCCATGGTCGCGAGTTTGGGTACAAACCGCGCCCGCAGTTCATCGTCCCCGAATGTGTCGACCATCCATGTGACCATATTGTGTATGGACAAAAATGCCGCCGTAGACACGCAGCCGCGCGAAAGTTGCTCAAAAATCAAAGCAGCATCCAGCCGCCCCATCTCGCTGCCACCGTGTTCAGCACTTGTGTATATGGACGCAAACCCCAGCTCTGCCGCTTTGGTCAGTACATCTCGGGACATAGATTTCTCTTCGTCCCACTGCGCCGCATAGGGTGCCAGCTCGGCATCACTAAACTGCCGCGCCATATCGCGTATCATGACCTGTTCTTCTGTGAGTGTAAAATCCATTAGCCCAACCGCCTAAAAAGTAGGGATTACGAACGCGCTGTCTTCGGACAGTTCGTCGCTTTCCARCCATCTTTGGGTGACRGTTTTGGTTTTTGTGTAAAACCGCARSCCTTCCATGCCGTATTGRTTKATRTCGCCAAAGGCCGAGCGTTTCCAGCCGCCAAARCTGTGATAGGCCACAGGGACAGGGATCGGCACGTTAATACCGACCATRCCRACCTCTACRCGGTCTGCRAATTCGCGGGCAGCRCGGCCATTAGCCGTATAGATCGCAACACCGTTACCATATTGGTGCTCGCTCGGCAGTGCCAGAGMTTCTTCAAATGTATCRGCGCGRACGATCTGYAATACCGGGCCAAAGATTTCTTCTTTRTAAGTCGTCATATCAGTGGTGACATTGTCCAGGAGTGTAGGCCCTAAGAAGTATCCGTCCTCATAGCCTTGCARTTCRAACYCGCGSCCRTCYACCAACATCTCTGCACCTTCTTCTATRGCCAGATCAATCATGCYSGTKACTTTGGCTTTGTGAACGGCTGTCACTACMGGGCCGTAATCTGCGTCCGGRTCGTTGGACGTGCCAATTCTCAGAGTTTCAATAGCAGGCAACATTTTCTCTAGGAACTTTTCCGCAGTCCCCTCGCCCACAGGCACGACGACAGGAAGCGCCATACAGCGTTCGCCTGCTGAACCAAAGGCCGCGCCGAGAATATCTTTGACGGCTTGGTCCATATTGGCGTCTGGCAGGATAATACCGTGGTTTTTCGCGCCGCCCATACACTGCGCCCGTTTGCCGTTTTTCGTAGCCTCATGGTAGACATAATGGGCAATATCAGAGGAACCAACAAAGCTGACCGCTTTAATGTCTGGATGTTGCAAAATTGCATCGACCGCCTCTTTGTCGCCGTTGACCACGTTAAGCAGACCAACCGGCCCACCCGATTCGACAAATAATTCTGCAAGCCGCATGGGCACGCTCGGGTCTTTTTCAGACGGCTTCAGGATGACTGCATTACCCGTAGATATGGCCATGCCGAACATCCACATAGGGATCATAGCTGGGAAGTTAAACGGGGTAATAGCCGCCACTACGCCTAAGGGTTTACGGATTGAATACACATCAATCCCCGGCCCCGCGCCCATTGTGTAGTCGCCCTTTTGGTTTTGCGGTACACCGCAAGCAAATTCAATCACGTCAACACCGCGAATGACATCGCCGCGACTATCAGCCAAAATTTTCCCGTGCTCAGCGGATAATAATTCGGCCAACTCGTCCATATGGGCTTCGACCAGTTCCTTAAATGCAAACAAGACCCGTGAACGGCGTTGGGGGTTGACCCTTGCCCATTCGGCTTGGGCTTTTACTGCAGAAGCAACCGCTACATCCATCTCGGCCGCAGTCGCTAGACTGACTTGTGCCTGCACTGCACCCGTATTTGGGTTATAAATATCGGCACTGCGACCGGATGTACCAACGACTTTTACGCCTTCGATAAAATGACCTATTTGTTTCATGGAAACCTCTCGTTATTATTCCGCATTACCTTAGTATATCATAGCTGAAATTATTTGCTATATATAGACCTTGTGCGCAATAAAACTCTCTAAAAATTCATAAAATACCTATGTGATTTCAGTGAATTACCATAGACGCGACTCAAATGCCGCGCTATGCAGACTAAAAATAAATTAGGTAAGCATGTCGTTTTTCAAGTCAAACTTATATTCGTATTTCTTTGCCAGCCTACTCGTTTTGTCTGGAGCTAGCCTCGCTAACTTTGCGGATGCACAAGACATTTCCATAACTACGGCACAAGAGGACTTGAAATTAGCGGAAGACAGCCCATTTCGCGATCCAGACGTCATCTACCTCGAAGCGGATGAATTAGAAAACGACGAGATTAATAATATCATCATTGCGCGTGGTTCGGTGGATGGCCGTTATCAAGACAAAACCATTATGGCCGACGAGGTTCGGTATTTTGTCAATACCGGCGAAGTCTTTGCTATTGGTAATGTTGTCTTGGTTAACGCAGACGGTTCTTCCCAATATGCAGACAAATTGGAGCTGTCAGATGAGCTGGAAGCTGGTACAGCTACTAATTTTCTGGCGCGTTTCCCGACTGGCGGACAAATGGCCGCTGCGTTTGCCGCTCGTAAAACCGATTCTGGCGTTGAGCTTTATAACGCTTATTACACAGCTTGCGAAGCTTGCAAGATCGACGGCAAAACCAGAAAACCAACTTGGCGCCTTAAAGCCCGTAAAGTTATACAAGACAAGGATAGCAAGTCTATCCGTTACCGCGATGCTGTGTTCGAGTTTAAAGGCATTCCCTTTTTCTATACGCCCTATCTGGCACATCCCGACCCGAGTGTTGGTCGTGCTAGTGGTTTTTTGATCCCCTTTGTCGGTGTATCTGGCAGTAAAGGTTTTAACTTTAGAACCCCATATTATATTGCGCTGTCTGATTATTCTGAACTCACGGTAACGCCGCGCATTTTCCAAAATGTCAATCCGGTGTTGGGTGCCCAGTACCGCCGCAAGTTTTTCTCCGGAGAATTTAATTTCGAAGGCAGCTTCACCCATGCGTCGTTCTTTGACAATAAAGGCAACACGCTTTCCGACCTAGATTTCTTCAGAGACCCGACCGAAAGCTTAGAAGGCAATAAGTGGCGCTCACATTTCTTCACCAATGGTTTGTTCGATATCAATGAACAGTGGAAATGGGGTTTTCAAGCTGGTTACGCCACAGATGACAACTACCTCAATCGATACGATTTTGAAGAGAAACGGCCCGATTTCGGATTGTACCGAGCAGATAGCCGCCGTTTGATGCAGCAATTATTTGTTACTGGACAAAATGATACATTTCGCTTTTCTACCAGCACCTTTGGTTCCGTTAGCCTACGCACACGGGTAAACAGAAACATTGATAATACCGACCCGTTACTTAATAATTACAACGAATTACTGGTCACCCGTGAAAATGACAGTATTCTCCCTGTCATTGCCCCCAAGATTGAACTGACTAAATATTTCAAAGACCCTCTCCTCGGTGGCCGCTTAAAATTTTCTGGTGATGCAACCATGCTCACCCGGGAAATTGGTACGGACTATACTCGCGCGACGGCCAGTCTTGACTGGAAAAAAACATGGGTCGCGCCTGCTGGGATCGAAGTCAAACCATTTGCCATGGGACGGTTTGATTATTTCGAACTGGAAGCTGAAAACATAAACTTAACAGCCGCCCAACAAGAGGCTTTTGACTTCACTCGTTCTCTTGGGCAGGTCGGCGTTGATATCCGCTGGCCATTCCTGAAAGCCGGAAAGAAAGTCAATTGGATTATCGAACCACGTGTTCAAGTCACACAGAATTTTGGTGATGGCAAACGCGATAATTTCTTAATGACCGACACAAGAGGTCGTGCCGTTGAACTGTTTCAAGATAGTCTAGACATTGATCTTGACCAAGCCTTGATATGGAATCCCAATAAAACCACGGGCTTCGATCTGTGGCAAAAAGGTTTTAGGGCCGATATAGGTGCTTCAATTACAGCCGATTGGGGTGATTACAGCCGCGCCAACCTTTTTATCGGTCAAAGCTTTCACGGCGATGAAGACCTTGATGTATTTGGTACGACATCAGGTCTGGGCGGAAACGATTCGGACGTGGTCGGACAGCTTGAAGTTAATTTGGGTAAAAAGTTCAGCACCTCAACTCGCGTTCGCTACAATCCAGACAATGCTGCATTTCGCCGCCTAGATACCAGTTTCAGTTACCGTGGCACGCGTATCAGTACCAATGCTCGTTATTATAGACTGGATAGCCAAACCGCCTTATCGCTACCCACGGACATACCATCTGAAGAAGTTTCCGGGTCCGTTACCGTCAAATTAATAGATAATTGGAGTACTAAATATTCCCTGTTCCGTGATCTTGATAAGCAAGTCACAACACGACAAAACCTGTCTTTGGTCTACAATGATGATTGTACGCGGATTGAGCTTATCTACACCAAAGARGACAATGACCTTGGGTTGGTCAAAAAATCCAATGGTTTTGGCATACGTATTTCACTACTCACATTGGGTGATTTTTCACCGGAATAATCACACAACAGTCAAAGCCCAAACAGCCCTAAGCCCTTGACATTTCCTGCCTCGCGTACCAATGCGGGGCTGGAATTTTACCAGAGACTAAATACAAGAATTTATAAGAGAATATTATGCACGCTTTTCGCTCCCACAACTGTAATGAACTTCGCGCCGACCAAGTCGGCGAAACTGTCCGCTTGTCMGGSTGGGTTCACCGTAAACGTGACCACGGCGGGYTAATGTTTATYGATTTGCGYGACCATTTTGGTTTGACCCAATGTGTTATCGARCCTGAAAATCAACATTTTGCAGTTCTAGAACGYTTGCGTGTCGAGAGTGTTATTACCGTGACAGGTAAAGTCGTTGACCGTCTGGCTGATGCAAAAAAYAAAAAYYTRCCAACSGGCGAYATTGAACTCGTTGTCGAAGATYTRGATATCCAATCCCGMGCCGAAGAGCTRCCTCTRCCCGTATTTGGTGAGCCAGATTAYCCTGARGATATCCGCCTGAAATACCGTTATCTRGATTTGCGCCGCAAAAARTTACACGACAATATTATTTTGCGTGGGCAAGTGATCAATTCAATCCGTACACGGATGATCGCTCAGGGCTTCAATGAATTTCAAACACCAATTYTGACAGCCTCCTCACCYGAAGGTGCACGGGACTTCCTCGTGCCTTCGCGTTTAAGTCCGGGCAARTTCTACGCACTACCGCAAGCCCCGCAACAGTTCAAACAACTGTTGATGGTGTCCGGCTTTGATAAATATTTTCAAATCGCACCCTGTTTCCGCGATGAGGACGCTCGTGCTGATCGCTCGCCGGGCGAATTTTATCAACTCGATATGGAAATGAGTTTCGCGACCCAAGAAGACATTTTTGCAGTCATTGAGCCTGTCATGGCTGGAGTATTTGAGGAATTCGCAGATGGCCGCGCGGTTACCCCTGCTCCGTTCCCACGTATCCCTTATAAGGAAAGTATGCTGAAATACGGTAATGATAAGCCGGACTTGCGAATTGATATTATCTGTTCAGATGTATCAAAGTTTTTCATTGAAGACGGTGTTGAGTTCAAAGCTTTCCAAGGCATCGTCAACGGCGGCGGTACAGTTCGTGCCATCCCTGCCCCAAATACCAAAGACAAACCGCGTTCATTCTTTGATAAAATGAACGGTTGGGCCCAGCGCGAAATGCAAGCCCCAGGTCTTGGTTATATTCGTTTTGAGGACGGCGACGATGGTCTGGTCGGTAAGGGGCCAATTGCTAAATTCTTCCCTGCTGATGTGTTGGTGCGCATGGCGGCCCACGCCGGCGTTGGCAACGGCGATGCGCTATTCTTTGCTGCTGGCAAAGAAACTGATGCCGTAAAGTTGACCGGGGCTGCCCGTGCCGAAGTTGGTCGTCAGCTTGATATGATCGATGACAACGTGTTTAAATTCTGTTGGATTGTCGATTTCCCGATGTTTGAGTGGGACGAAGACAACAAGAAAATCGATTTTTCTCACAACCCGTTCTCTATGCCCCAGAGCCCGACAGGAATGGGTGGTATGGAGGTGCTACAAGCAGCTGACACAAACGAAAAGATTCTCGATATTCTGGCCTATCAATATGATATTGTCTGCAACGGTATCGAGCTCTCCTCAGGCGCTGTACGTAATCACCGCCCCGATATAATGTACAAAGCCTTTGAAATGGCTGGCTATGATCAAGCCGCTGTAGACACAGAATTTGCTGGGATGATCACGGCGTTCAAATACGGCGCACCTCCGCACGGCGGTATTGCACCAGGTATTGACCGTATTGTCATGCTACTCGCTGGTGCAGAAAACATCCGYGAAGTTATTGTCTTCCCAATGAATGGTAGTGCTCAGGATCTCATGATGAATGCACCAGCAGAAGTGCCTTCAAAAGCCCTGCGAGAATTGCATCTACGTCTGGATTTACCGAAAGAAAAATAAATAATTTAAGGTGGATTGTGCACTAAAGGCTTAATCCACCAACTCTGTTTATTTTCGGTGATCCCCTACCTGTGCTTGAACCACTTCCAGCCTCCTKCGCGTTTTCTCCAATTTTACGCGCGTTGGGCTGTTCATTGGCAAATCGCCAAGAGCAGCGTCAATATCACGCATAATATCGTCAAGTTCTGTTGAGCGAATAGAAAGCATTTGGCTGCGTCTTGGCAGACGTGTAGTCATCATCTGGCGCGGCGGTTTTRGTGTTAAYACGATGCCAACAACGGGTGGGGATGGAATGGGCGTAGCCACGGCAGCATTTGCCTGCATAGCAACTTTTGGCGGGCAAACACGCATGCTAAGACCTTCTGGCAACTGCGTTTCTTGGGAACCACAAGCCACGTCCAATTGACTTTGCGTCAAACCAGTAACATCATACATTTCAGCGCCGCTAAAGTCAGCCCCGGTAAAATTAGCACCTTCAACTATGGCGTCTCCGAATTTGGTAAAGATGAACGTCGCATCTGAAAAGTCGGAACCGGTGAAATCGCCGTGATCTAATTTTGCTTTGGTAAAGTTAGCCCGCACAAAAATTGCACCCATAGCGTCTGTGCTTTTTAAACGAGCTTTGGAAAAATTACTGCCTGTAAAATCGCCACCAGTCAGATCTGCTTTATGCAAATCAGCAGCAGTGAAGTTGGAGGACACCAAACTAACATCTGACAATGTAGTGCCTCGCAAAATCGATTTATTGAGGTTCACGCGCACACCTTTAACACGCATCAAATGAGCTTTATAAAACGAAGTGTCATTAAGGTTGGCTTGGCTTAAGTTTGCACCAGCAAGATTAGAGTGGGAAAAATCACTGCCCGTAAAATTCGCACCTTGCAAAGACATTCCAGGCATAACCCGCCGTGATAAATCGCAATTAGCGCATGACCCAGAAAGGTGCACACTCGTACTCACCGGTGTCTGCGCTAACGCAGCGTTAGCCCACAAAAACCCAGTTGCAACGAGTCCGATAGACGCTTGCTTAACCATAATTTGTATTTTCATAGCCGCTTTATAGCGCAAAATAGTAAATTTTGCGAGCGGTTTTGCATTAAAATACAGTCACCTTTGACTTCAGATTGGTTTTAGGAGCAACCGGTCGTCGAACCACAAGTCTCACATTTAAGGCAAGTCCCGTTGCGAACCAGTGTGAAATGTGCACAAGTAGGACAAGCATCGCCCGTATAACCCTTAAATCGTGCYTCTTGCACCGTTACACTACTCTCCGAAATCGTATTTGCAGGGCTTGAGGTTGACGAAGCTGCACTGGAGATTTCCGTGCGGTCTAGCATTTCAGCCTCATTTTCTTGCTTATCTACGGCTACTTCCTCAGTTTCGGTTTCGGACGAGCGGTGAAAATGCACGATATTATCAGCATCGCCGCCGCGTAAGAAGCCTTTGGAGTAAGTCRCCACTGGGGCTTCTTCGAGATTAGTCATCCCGCGCTCATTATCACCGCTTCCCAGAGCATCAGGCGTAATGGAATTTGGATCTACATGAGCAAGATCATCCCAACCAAGATACGAGATCCCGAGCTCACGGAAAATATAATCGAGGATGGAGTTTGCAAATTTAATCGTGTCATTACCTTTGACCGGCCCGGAAGGCTCAAAGCGTGTAAAGATAAAGGCATCAACAAATTCTTCAAGTGGTACGCCGTATTGTAGGCCAATAGATATGGCGATGGCAAAATTGTTCATYACAGAGCGAAACGCTGCGCCCTCTTTGTGCATGTCGATAAATATTTCGCCCAAAGATCCATCTTCAAACTCACCCGTATGCAGATAAACTTTGTGTCCGCCAACCGAAGCTTTTTGGATATAGCCAGTACGTCTGTCCGGCAATCTGTGGCGTTCCGCAGGTTTTTCTATGATGCGTTCAACAATCTTCTCGACGATTTTTTCTGCGCCTACACTGGCCTGCGCCGCTGCAGATTGCTCTTTGGTTTCGTCCAACGCATCCATAGCYGCTTCGTCGAATAGAGTGGAGTTCAAMGGYTGTGATAATTTTGATCCATCACGGTAAAGGGCAATGGCTTTTAACCCTAAATTCCATGCTGAGTTATAAACTTCAGTACATTCATCTATGGTTGCCGTACTTGGCATATTGACGGTTTTGGAAATCGCACCCGAGATAAATGGCTGTGCTGCAGCCATCATCAGTATGTGCGCATCAACGCTTAAGCTACGTGTRCCAATACGGCCGCACGGCATAGCGCAATCAAATACGGGTAARTCTGCGGCTTTCAAATGCGGTGCGCCTTCAAGGGTCATTGCACCAGAGCAAAATACATTRGCTGCTTCGATATCGTCCTGTGAGAAGCCGAGTACAGGTAACAAATCATTRCCGGAWGCTTCTARTTGTTCTGTTGTCAATCCAAGCRCATCTTTGCAGAAYTCCTCACCCAAGGTCCAACGGTTAAAGACAAAACGAATATCAAAGGCATCTTTTACCGCACCTTCAACTATAGCAAGGCGTTCGTCGTCAAATCCGCGCGATTTCAAATCCTCTAGCGAAATAGCAGTGGAGCCTGATAACGAACCAGAGCCTAAGGCATAGTTTTCAATATCAGCGACTTGGCGTTTGGAGTAGCCGAGGGCTACTAAAGCACGCGGTACAGAACGGTTGATAATTTTGAAATGCCCACCGCCCGCTAGTTTTTTGAATTTAACCAGCGCAAAGTCCGGTTCGATACCAGTTGTATCGCAATCCATAATCAGGCCGATCGTACCTGTCGGGGCAATCACAGACACCTGTGCATTACGGTAGCCATGTTTCTTGCCGTCAGCTTCGGTGCGTTTCCACCTCTTCACTGCGGCTTGCGTCAATCCACCGTAGGGGCAAGCGTCAACATTCAGTGCTGGCGGCGCAACACGTAATCCGTCAAAGTCTGTCCGGCCTTCGGAAGCCCTGCGGTGATTTTTAATGACACGCAACATGGGTTTTTTGTTTTTATCGTACTCGGAAAACGCACCCAAATTTTTGGCCATTTTCGCTGATGTGCCGTATGCGACTGCACTGAGTAAAGCCGCCACTGCACCGGCCGTCGCCCGGCCTTCTTCACTGTCATATGCGATDCCACTAGCCATAAGAAGCCCACCAATATTGGCGTARCCAAGCCCAAGCGTGCGGTACATGTAGGATTTTCKGGCGATTTCCTTGGACGGGAAYTGYGCCATCARYACGGAWATTTCCAACGTAATMGTCCAGAGATGACAAGCATGTTCAAAGGCGGGCACATCAAAYGTCACGCCTTTACCCTTGAATTTAATCAAATTAATCGAAGCCAAATTACAGGCAGTATCATCCAAGAACATATATTCTGAACAGGGATTTGATCCGCGAATTTCCCCAGATTCTGGGCAAGTATGCCARTCATTGATGGTGTCGTGATATTGGATACCCGGATCAGCRCTTGACCAACTGGCCAGTCCTATTTGGTGCCAAAGATCACGCGCCCGTACGGATTTGGCTACAGCGCCATCAGTACGGCGTATGAGATCCCATGTTTCGTCCTCTTTAACCGCACGCAAAAAGTCATCACTGACCCGTACAGAGTTATTAGCATTTTGCCCAGCGACCGTACGGTAAGCCTCAGAGTCCCAATCAGCGTCCAGTACAGGTACTTCTATGGTGTCGACACCTTGGCGGGCTAAGTTCAAAACACGCTCTATAGCACCGTCTGGCACCCCTGCACGCTTAGCCGCGCGTATTTCACGTTTCAGCGCCATGTTTTCTTTAGGGCTGAAGCAATCTTCATCAGACCCTGAGCAATTGGTACAGGCATTGAGAATGGCGTTCAGATGTTTTTCAAGTGCTTTTGAGCCAGCAACCAATGCTGCAACTTTCATTTCTTCGCGCGTTTTCCACCCAATAAATTCTTCAATATCAGGATGGTCAATATCAACAATCACCATTTTGGCGGCACGGCGTGTTGTCCCGCCGGATTTGATTGCACCAGCAGACGTATCACCAACTTTGAGGAAACTGAGCAAACCGGAAGACGAACCACCGCCTGACAAACCTTCGCCGCCACCTCTGATAGACGAGAAGTTCGACCCAGTGCCGGAACCATATTTAAACAGGCGCGCTTCACGCGACCAAAGATCCATAATCCCGCCTTCGGCCACCAATTCATCACCAACGGATTGAATAAAACAGGCATGCGGTTGCGGATGCTCATAAGCATTGGTCGATTTTTTCAACTTACCCGTCTTAAAATCTACATAATGATGCCCTTGGCTCTTGCCCGTCAGACCATAAGCCCAATGCAAACCAGTGTTAAACCACTGCGGTGAGTTGGGGGCAGCAATTTGTGTCACCAACATATAGCGCATTTCGTCAAAATAGGCGCGAGCGTCTTCTTCGCCGTCGAAATAGCCGCCTTTCCAGCCCCAATACGTCCAGCATCCTGCCATGCGGTCAAATACGGCGCGGACATCTTTTTCGCCCACATCTCTGTCGGCTTTATCCAACTTATTTAGGGCCTTAGTATCCGTCTCTTTGCGCCATAACCATTCGGGAACATCATCCTCTTTTACTGGTTTTAAACAGGCTGGTATTCCTGCTTTACGGAAATATTTCTGGGCCAGAATATCACAGGCCATTTGCGACCAAGCCGTAGGCGCAGTAAATTTACCCGTACCCGAAACCAAAGCACCATCAGGGTCTCGTATCTCGCTCGATACAGTTTTAAACTCCATATTTGCATAAGGATCCCCAGAATGAGTAGTGTTTTTAACGGTATAATGGCGGTCGATTAGCATGTTTGGCCCTCTATATGCAGGTGAGTCGGCCTAGCAACTTAGGCCTCTGATTTGTGAGGGGCAAGACTTGCGTGGAAATAAAATGAATGTGCGCCATAATGCCGCCATTATAAGACGATATTCCACAGTAATTATACTGGACGAATCCTGTCTTTGCAGTCATATTGCGCCCAAAATAATAGTAAATTAAAGTGATGGACAAAATATGTTTAAATTTATCAAACGTCTTGTGGCCTGGTGGGACGGCGCGACTTTGGGAACTTTACTGACCCTAAAGCGGCGGGCGAAGTTTGTGTTCGAAGACGATTTTGGCAATAAATATTACGAAGAGAAAAAAGAGACCTATGATGGTCGCAAGCGCCGCTGGGTGACCTATAAAGGCTATGCGGATGCTTCTAAAGTGCCGCCGGAATGGCATGGTTGGTTGCATCATCTGCATGACCAACGCCCGAATGAAGAGCCTCTACACCAGCAAGCTTTTGAGAAAGAGCACCGTCCGAATATGACCGGAACCGTGCATGCATGGCGACCTAAGGGCAGCTTATGGAACGGCGGTAAACGCGATGAGGTAGCGAGCGATTACGAAGCTTGGTCACCTGATGCTTAGATGGATGCTTAGAAAACTTTCTATTGTTTTTTTAGCCGTATCCATGGCTATACCTGTATATGCCGCCAACCTTGTCGGCGATAAAGTTGTCTTACGCGCACTTGATAAAGTTACCGCAACCACTGAAGATTACACGGTCCTAGTCGGTGAGAGTTTACTATATGGCTCTTTGGAGATCAAAGTACATCACTGCGAAAAACGCCCTCCCGAAGAAACACCTGAAACATTCGCGTTCTTGCAAATTTTGGATGCCAGAATGGACGGCAAGGGCGGAGAAAGCGAAGCAGCTAAATTATTTTCCGGTTGGATGTTTGCCTCGAGCCCGGCCCTGTCCGCACTTGACCATCCTGTTTATGATATCTGGGTACTCGACTGTTTGACACCCGCTTTGGACAACCTTACTAATTTCAAAAACTCTACATCTGAAAACCCGTAAGGTTCAAATTCTCCACCTAACTCAAGAGCTTTTTTCAGTCGTACCTGATATTCATCACGGCTGATCTCTACTGCGCCTAAAGTCAGTAAATGCGGCGTAATAAACTGGGTATCGAGCAGTTTAAACCCACCAGCATTCAAACGCCCAACCAAATGCACGAGTGCTACTTTGCTGGCGTCTGTACACTGCGAGAACATACTTTCGCCGAAAAACGCTCCGCCCAAGTGCACGCCGTATAATCCACCGACCAATTCATTATTCTGCCAGCATTCCACACTGTGCGCGCGGCCCATTTTGTGTAGCTCTGCATAAAGATACTCAATACCAGGGTTTATCCATGTATCCTCCCGCCCCGGCGTAGATGCGGCACAAGCTGATACAACATCTGAAAATGCAGTGTTAACACGCACATCAAACACCCCTGCCCGCACCACCTTCGCCAATGATTTACTGACTTTCAAGCCGTCCAGAGGGATAATGCCGCGCTCTTCGGGGTTGACGATAAACACATCATCACTATCGCGCGCTTCGGCCATAGGAAACACGCCATTTGCGTAGAGATTTAGAAGGTCAAGCGGGCCAAAACCACTCATTACTTATTCGGTTTCAGGGTGTTCTTCCAACCAGCGCTCTAGCCAGTGAATATCGTAATCACCCTTTTGGAATTCTGGGTCGTCGATCAGGTCTGCAAACAGCGGAATGGTCGTCTCGATGCCAGTAATAACGATTTCGCCGAGAGCTCGCCTCAAACGCATCAACGCCCCTTCACGGGTTTTACCGTGGACGATGAGCTTGCCGATTAGGCTGTCGTAATAAGGCGGAATGGAATAGCCGGCATAAAGCGCGCTATCGAGGCGAACATTTAGTCCGCCCGGCGCATGGAACTCTTGCACCTTACCCGGCGACGGCGCGAAAGTGCGCGCGTGTTCCGCGTTGATTCGGCATTCAATCGAATGGCCGGAAAATGTGATGTCTTCTTGGGTATAGCCAAGCTCTTCGCCTGCCGCGACTCGGATTTGTTCACGCACCAAGTCGATATCGGTGATCATTTCTGTGACTGGATGTTCGACCTGTAAACGCGTGTTCATTTCGATGAAGAAAAACTCACCGTTTTCATAAAGAAACTCAATCGTACCAACACCGCGGTAACCAATTTTAGTAATGGCCGCACGAACAACCTCACCAATTTCTGCACGTTGTTCCGGGTTTAGTGCCGGAGACGGCGCTTCTTCCAATATCTTTTGATTACGGCGTTGCAGTGAACAATCTCGCTCACCCAAATGCACGACATTACCGTGAGTATCGGCCAAAACCTGCACTTCAATATGGCGCGGCTTGCCGAGATAGCGCTCCAGATATACGGAACCATCACCAAATGCGGCCAATGCTTCTTGCTTGGCAGCATTGAAACTTTCGGCGAGATCATCAGCCGTCGGTGCGAGCCGCATACCACGTCCACCACCGCCTGCCGCTGCTTTTACCAGCAAAGGAAAACCAACATCTTTGGATGATTTAACCGCATCCTCTAAGGTCACAACCTCGCCCTTGGAGCCCGGAACCACCGGAATACCCGCCTCGGAAACCGCAGCTTTAGCGGCGATTTTATCGCCCATAAGTTTGATATGCGCCGCACTTGGCCCAATAAATACCATGTCATGGGCTTCGACAATATCGGCAAAGCGAGCGTTTTCTGATAGAAATCCGTAGCCCGGATGTACGGCGTCTGCACCTGTGATTTCGCAAGCAGCGATAATTGCCGGAATATTCAAATAACTTTCCGCAGATGCATTTGGCCCAATACAAACGCTTTCGTCCGCTAGACGTACATGCATAGCATCACGGTCGGCTTCGGAGTGAACGGCAACCGTCGCAATACCCATTTCCTTACAGGCACGGTGAATGCGCAGAGCAATCTCGCCCCTATTRGCAATAAGAACTTTTGTAATCATGAGATAACAAGCAAGGCTTCGCCGAATTCAACCGGCTGGCCGTCTTCGACCAAAATTTTAGTGACCGTGCCCGAGCTTGGTGCTTTGATCGGGTTGAAAGTTTTCATGGCCTCGATTAACAATACCGTATCGCCCTCTTTRACGCTATCTCCCACTTTGAAAAATGGATCAGWATCTGGRTTTGAGCGCAAATAAACCGTACCGACCATTGGCGATGTCACTGCACCAGCTTCGTCAGCAGGGTTAGCATCTGGTGCCGCTTCAGCCGTTGGCGCAGCGGCTATTGGTGCTGCTACGGGAGCGGCGACCATAGGAACACCGCCCGTTAACTGGCGGGTCACACGCAGGCGTAAATCGCCTTTTTCCAATTCGATTTCGCTGAGGTTTTCAGTATCGAGAATTTTGGCGAGCTCCTTGATCAACTTGGTTTCAGGAGAGCGACTTGTTGTCGGTTTTTTTGCCCTTGTTTGACTGGTTCTGGGTTTATTTGCCATGTGATTATCCTATTTGATTCTAGGTGTTTGTGATTATTTGAGGCTATCTATCGCAGCATCAATTGCCAGTAAATAGCTATTCGTACCAAATCCGCTAATGCTACCCATAGCGACAGGGGCCACGTACGATTTTTCTCTAAACGATTCCCGCGCCGCTGGTTGAGAAATATGMACCTCTATGACCGGAATRCTCAAAGTTTTAAGCGCATCGTATATTGCAACAGACGTGTGCGTGTAAGCGGCGGCGTTGATAAGAACYGCTGCACCCTTGCGRCCAGCCTCTTGAATTTGGTCAACGATCTCGCCTTCGATGTTACTTTGGTGGAAAGAAATGCCATATCCCGCCGCCTTGCATCTCTGCACGCAGGCGCGTTCAATATCGCCCAGTGTCGCTGCGCCGTAAATTTCAGGTTCCCGCGTTCCCAAGAGGTTGAGATTCGGGCCATTGAGAATATATATGGTTTTAATCATTGTATCCCTTTCAAGCCCCGCTTAATAGCAAGGCTAACACCATTGGCAAACCTTTATTTGAGACAACCCCTTTTTGAGATTACCATGCAGCTTATTATTAACGGCGAAACATATGCTGATCTGAAGGTGGATATGAATGTGCTCGAGCTGTTGGCTCAGTTGAACTTGCCAAAGGCCAAAATTGCTGTTGAGCTAAACCGAGAAATCGTACCAAAATCCGGATATGCAACCGTGATCTTGCAAGGTGGTGATGTGCTGGAAATTATTACATTTATTGGAGGCGGATAGTGAGCCAAGACACAGACAAACTGATCATAGCCGGGCGTGAGTTTTCTTCGCGGCTCATCATTGGTACGGGCAAATATAAAACCTATCAGCAAAATGCGGATGCACTTGCTGCATCAGGTGCAGAAATCGTCACCGTCGCCGTAAGGCGGGTTAATTTGACCAATCCAGACGAACCGTTATTGGTTGATTTTATTGATCCCAAAAAGACGGTTTACCTCCCCAATACTGCAGGCTGCTTTACGGGTGAAGATGCAGTTCGTACTCTACGCTTAGCCCGCGAAGCTGGTGGGTGGGATTTGGTCAAACTGGAAGTTCTGTCTGACCCCAAACATCTTTACCCCGATATGGAAGAGACCATGCGGGCTGCCAAGCTGCTGATCGCGGACGGGTTTGAAGTCATGGTCTATTGTTCAGACGACCCGGTATTTGCCCGTAAACTCGAAGATTTGGGCTGTGCGGCTATTATGCCGCTCGGGGCGCCTATTGGTTCCGGTCTCGGCATTCAAAACCAGGTTAATATCCGCCTGATCGTCGAGCAAACCAGTGTCCCCGTCATCGTAGACGCAGGCGTCGGTACCGCATCAGACGCGGCTATCGCTATGGAACTGGGTTGCGACGGCGTGTTGATGAACACAGCCATAGCCGAAGCCAAAGACCCTATCCTGATGGCCAAAGCTATGAAACACGCTGTCAAAGCCGGTCGCCAAGCTTATCTCGCAGGCCGTMKSYSMYSCAAGWWMKMCSCTSRKYSRMSTWMKMYRWTRGCRGGGTTGATTTAGGTAAAACAACAAAGAATAGTGAACGGTGAGGAAAGAAGTGCCCTCACCCTTTAAACTCTATTGCGACAAAGCCTCATCCAACATGGATTGCAAGGCTTCTGTATTGCCGCTCGCCAAAAACTTATCATTGATGACGAAGAACGGTGTGCCCGTTAGGCCTGGTATGATCGACGCCAGATACATGGCATCTTCCAATTGTTCGTCTAAACCAGGGTCGGTCATATCGGCTTCAAATTTTTTCAAATTTAAACCGATTTTTACCGCTGCCGATTTGATAAATTTACTGTTTAGTGCCGTACCATCCATAAGTGCCAAATGCATTTCCATGTATTTGCCTTGATTTTTTGCTGCCAATGCAGCTTTGGCTGCGTTGCGGGAAGTTTTGGTGCGACGTTCCAATATAGGAAGTTCTTTAAACACGATGCGGACATCGTCTGGGTATTGTGACATTACGTTCTGGACCCAAGAGGTAGATTGCTTGCAAAAAGTACAATTATAATCGAAAAACTCCACTACAGTTACCTTGGCATTTTTCGGCCCAATGGAAAAATCGCGCTTGTCTTTGCGCAGTTCATTAGCCACGGCAACAATTGAATCGCGATCACGTCTTTCATCCAAAATCATCAAGGCTTCTTCGATGATTTCAGGATTTTTCAGCAAATATGCCCATATAATTTGCTCTATTTCGGCCTTACTATTGGGTTCGATTTTTTGTCCAGCCTCCGCACAGCCTGCCATCGAGGAAAACAACAGTGCGGTTGTCAGAATAGTTGTCGTTTTAAGTTTATTGAACATGGATGCTCCAAAAAAATTTATTCTTCATATGCTTCAAGTTTAAAGGAATGATTAGCAATATCAAATTGATCAGCGGCGGTTTTTACGCATAGCCAATTGCGTGTCGGCAATGACAATAATATCGCTGGCACGGCGCCACTGCGCCCTATATGGTGCCAAACCGTCTTGGGAACGTAAAGCAAAAGATCGAGCCCTTTGTAAATCGCCCGTGGCAAAGGCTTGCTCGGCAATGGCATAACGCGCGAGAGCAGGCTCGTTTTTACGATCATAACCTTGGGATAATTGATACCAGGCAAAACCATTCGTGTTTTCTTTTTGCAAAGCAGATTTTAATATTTTAATAGCTTCATCCACACTTTCCGGCGTGTCTTTTTCAATCAAAACCTGCCCCAAAGCAATTTCCAGCAAAGGTGCGGAAGGTTTTAGCCTTACCGCTTCACGAAACGGAGCGATTGCCCGCGCTCCTTTACCGCTTTCATAGAGCATTTGGCCTTTTAGCTCGAAAAAATATGGGTTTTCCGGTTCTTGCTCTATCAATATATTGATTTCTTTAAGCGCACTGTTCAAATCTGCTGCCCGGTAATGGGCCACAGCTCTCGCATATCTGCCAGGTTTACTGGTATCGGTTTCAGGGTATTTCGAAAAAACCGTTTGCGGCGCATCGATAAAACCGATCAGCTTGGCATGTGCCATAATAAGAGCTTGTATCTCTTCGTCTGTATCTTTGACATCTCTGTAGGGGCTCTCTTCAATGACTTCGCGCAGTTTATCAATTCTGTCACTGGAAAGAGGATGGCCGCGAAAATACGGATAGCGGCGACCATTAGAAAGTAATTCCTGATAGCGAAATTTCTCAAAGAAATCCACCAAACCTTTGGGAGATTGGCCTGTAATTTCAAGATATTTTGCCGCAGCCTGATCGGCAGATGCTTCATCAATACGTGAATGGGCCAACACATCAATGACGGCAAATTGCTGTGACCCAGCAAGAATAGCGGCCCCCGCACCCCCTTCGCCGGCCAAAATGGCTGCGATACCAAGCCCTGCAGCAATAAGCATTTTACCGTAAGCACTTTTATTATTTTGACCGCGACGGACAATATGCCCCGCTGCAATATGGCCTGTTTCGTGCGCTAGCACACCTTTTAGCTGGTTGGGCGTTTTCGCTTCCAGAATGAGCCCTGTATGCACAAATATATTCTGCCCGCGTGTCACGAATGCATTTAGAGACGGGTCATTGACCAAATACAAATCTACGCTGGAAGTTTGCAAATTAGCAGCGCGCAGTATCGGGTCGGTGAATTTACGCAGAGTTTCTTCAATTTCAGTATCGCGGATAAGGGATTGCGCTGACGCGGGCACAGACAACAGACCGACGAGTAAAACGGCCATGATTTTAATCAAAATAGATTTTAAACCTGTCACAATAACTTTCTAATTGCCAAACAATGCCAATAATATACACGACATTGTCCATTATACCAAAGAATATCACATCACAAACACGTTAGCCAATCAAGTACTTCAGGCAAGTATTTCAGGCAAGTTACCATACCGTTAGATAATGCGGTTTATCGACGCGCCCGTTCGTTGTTCTCGTGCATTTCTTGCGCTTCCAAACTCAGGGTCGCAATCGGGCGAGCTTCAAGCCGACCAAGGCGGATAGGATCTCCAGTTTCTTCACAATATCCGTAAGTTCCAGCTTCGATCCGCAACATAGCTTTGTCGATTTTAGCAATTAACTTGCGTTGTCGATCACGGGCACGAAGTTCGAGCTGCCTGTCGGCATTCGCTGCAGCAGTATCTACAGCATCTGGATGGGAGACATTTTCGCCTTGCAAAAATTCGATAGTATTTTTGGTTTGGTCGTGAATATCTTGCTTCCAAGCTTCTAGTTTCTGCCTGAAATACTCTTGCTGACGCACTCCCATGAACTTTTCATCCTCTTTAGGTAAATAGTTTTTGGGAAGTTTAGCACGTTTCTTTGTTGCAGTCGTCATGTACACATCCTTTATTATCCGGCTTAAAACTGGACTTTTATGACGCGCCTATAGACGAGAGGCCTGCGCACGACAACTAAATTTTGCATCATGTTGATAAGCGCTTGAATTTTAATCACAATTGCGCACATAATACATGCAAATGCCCTGCAATTTTGAGGCCAAAATAAGAGAATCATCCAATGAAATTTTCCAGTACTGACAAATATGTTGCCACCCATGACCTGCGTATGGCCGTCAACGCCTCAATAGCTTTGGAGCGCCCTTTGCTTATTAAAGGTGAACCCGGAACCGGTAAAACCGTATTGGCAGAAGAAATAGCGAATTCCATTGGTGCGCCACTTTTACAGTGGAATATCAAATCGACAACCAAAGCCCAACAAGGTCTTTATGAATATGATGCGGTTGCCCGCTTACGCGACAGTCAACTCGGGGACGAGAAAGTACACGATATTTCCAACTACATCAAAAAGGGTAAATTATGGGAAGCCTTTACGAGTGAGGAACGCCCCGTGCTTCTTATCGACGAAATTGATAAAGCCGATATCGAATTCCCCAATGATCTTTTGCACGAACTCGACCAAATGCAATTCCATGTCTATGAGACAGGCGAAACGATCAAGGCCGAGAAACGTCCAATCATTTTGATCACATCAAACAATGAGAAAGATTTGCCGGACGCCTTCTTGCGCCGCTGTTTTTTCCATTACATCCAATTCCCGGATCAAGAGACCATGCAGAAAATTATTGATGTGCATTTCCCGGATATTAAATCCCGTTTGGTTGCTGCGGCCCTAAAACGTTTTTACGCAGTCCGCGAAGTACCGGGCCTCAAGAAAAAACCGTCCACTTCTGAACTTTTGGATTGGCTCAAACTATTGATGGTCGAAGATATTGACCCGGAAACCTTGCGCGAAACTGACGGTAGAAAGCTAATACCACCCTTGCACGGCGCCTTGCTTAAAAACGAGCAGGACGTACATTTATTTGAACGTTTGGCGTTTTTATCACGCCGACAAGGTTAGGCGCAAAGGCTCTTTTTTGCTCTAGTCATCGCCTTTTTACTCTAGTCATCACCGCCGAAAAATGCGGGCATGCTATCGCCAAAACCACTTTTCTTATTCTCAGGTAAACCACCTTTTCTGCCGCGGTTTTGATGCGGTTTGTTATTCTGTGATGCCTGTTTTTGTGCAGGTTTTTGTGATTTCTGTGTTTTTTGCTCTGATTTGTTTTCTGGCTTAGTGGATTTTTTCTGAACGTTTTGCTTGTCTGACCTTGGCTTTTCAGATGCTTTGGCCGTAGGCTGGTTTTCAACGTTTTTGTTCTCAGCATTACTAGCTGAGCGGTTATCACTATGTCCTTTTGAACGACCGCTATGGCGGTTACTGTTACGACCACCCGAACGATTACCGGATTTTCCGCGCTTGTTTTTACCGCCAGATTTGCCGTAGCTACGTGATGCCGTAGCGAAATTTTCGATACCCGGAATTTCGTATTCCTCAATCTCTTTGAAGTTAATCAGGTTCAATATATCCTGATAATAGCCACGGTCGCTTGGGGTGACGAACATAATGGCTTCGCCCTTTTTCCCTGCCCGACCCGTACGGCCAATCCTGTGCACATAGTCTTCGCTGTGGCTCGGCACGTCGAAATTAAACACATGGGATACGTCCGGTATATCCAAACCACGCGCCGCCACATCGGACGCAACCAAAAACTCGATCTCGCCGGCTTTAAATTTAGCAAGAGTTTCCATACGCTGGCTCTGGCGTAGATCGCCGTGAATTGGCGCAGCATTGTGACCATGAACCGTCAGGGATTTCGCAACAATATCTACATCGCGTTTGCGGTTACAAAACACGATACCGCTTTTCACATCTTCATTATCAATCACATGACGCAGAGCAGTGCGTTTTTGCTTGCTGTCATTACCCGGCATGCGGACAATCATTTGTTTGACCGTTTTAGCCGTAATGTTTTTGCGAGCGATTTTGACAATATGTGGCTGGTGCAAAAATTGATCGACAAGGCTCTGGATTTCAGGAGCCATAGTCGCAGAGAAAAATAGGACTTGCCGCGTAAACGGTGTCTTTTTGAATATCTCTTCGATATCAGGAATGAAACCCATATCGAGCATACGGTCTGCTTCGTCGACCACTAGAGCCTGAACACCGCCCAGCATGACTTTGCCGCGACCAAAATGGTCAAGCAAACGTCCCGGTGTCGCGATCAACACATCAACACCACGGTTGAGTAAAGCTTCTTGTTTGGCAAAGGAAACCCCGCCTATCAAAAGCGCCATGCTTATTTTTAGGTATTTACTATAAAGTTCGACGTTTTCCGCCACTTGCGCCGCCAGTTCACGGGTCGGGCAGACAATGAGACAGCGCGGCATCCGTGCACGTGCACGGCCTTTGGCCAGGCTTTGGATAATTGGCAAGGT
Organism: Robiginitomaculum sp.; assembly: GCA_002732685.1. Next base: position 30,966 of record NVRS01000008.1, on the reverse strand, counting down.
AAAGGCACCGGTTTTACCTGTGCCCGTCTGCGCGATACCCAAAACGTCTTTGCGCTGCAAAGCAGCTTCGATTGTTCCAGCTTGAATAGGGGTTGGGTGCGTATAGCCAACATCGTCTAAGGCTTTCAAAATTTCGGGCATCAAACCCAGATCTTTGAACGTTACCTTTGGTGTGTCGTCTTGTTTCGCTTCGTCTTTGGGCTTTTTCGCGCCCTTTTCATCTTGTTTAGTCAGTGTATTGCATTCCGGCTCCTATTTCCACACGGAGAGCCTATATGGCAATGTGCCCAGATATCGGGTCACAAGCCTAGTGGTTAAATTTGGCCGCACAATACCGAGCAAATGTTAAAGGTCAAGCACGTTATAGGCGAGCTTTTACTGACTTATTCCTCAAATTGGTCTCTAGCTATTCTGCAAATTGGTCCCAAACTATTCTGCGAATTGGTCCCAAACTATTCTGCGAATTGGTCAAAGGCACGCAGCGCATCTGCGGCGTACATTAATGACGGGCCACCACCGAGATAAACATTCATCATCAATATTTCAGCAACTTCTTCGCGGCTCGCACCCAACCCGTGCAAAGCTTTTACATGAAAACCAATGCATGCATCACAACGAATAGCCACAGAAATAGCCAGAGCCGTGAGCTCTTTGGTCTTGGCRTCCAACACACCGGGTTTGGTYGCATTTTGCGCCAAAGACGAAAACGCCTCCATTGCATCCGGGGTTAGTTTACTGAGCTCGCGTGTGTATTTTGATACATCACGTGTCAGGCCTTTATAGTCTTTTGTCATGTTTGTTTCCTCAAATATTATTACCCCCTCATAGACAGTCCACACGCACATGTTCAACCATTTTAAATGCGACATATTGCTGGCGCCATACCCAGCACGAAATTTGTCATATCCTTTCGGATTGACTGTTTGTCTTTTGTTTCGGTTATGTCCTCAAGAAATGGGACGTCCGTGTGGTCTTGCCCAACACTGGAGTTACCAGATTAGAGCGCTTAGTTGTGTTTCGTGATGGGCCAGATAAACCTCATAAGAGGCCACACGGCAGCGTCTTTTCACATAGGGGGCCCGTAGGTTAGTCGAGAACCAAGGACCTCGCCCGGAGCCGGCCGACCACTCTGTGTTACCAAAGTATCTACACCGACAGACACCGTCTCTTCTCCAGCYARCCAACGATCGTTTGCCTGTCCCAAAGAAGAGAACATCACCACTATAACATAGGCCGTAGAACCGTGGATAAGTTTTCTGTTATTTGAGAAATTAACAGCAACATCCAAGCCCCTCACCTTGTTCCTCTCCCCATGGGAGAGGAGACGATGCCTCAATGATCCTTGTCAAAGAAAACGCAGTTTTCTTACCTCTTCCCCCAAAACAATAATGGGGAGAGGTCGGGCAAAGCCCGGGTGAGGGGCTTGGATGTTTACGTTGGAATTAGCCAATAACCGTGAGCTTTGATTTTTCTATTGACATCTTACCCCTTCACCTTGTTCCTCTCCCTATAGGAGAGGAGACGTTGCAATCAGATTCTGTGTGTTTTATAGGAAGGGTGAGAAGACTAAACGGTGATAATTCTACCCCTTACATCAGTCCCAAAGTTTTAAAGCTGACCGTGCTGTCGCGGCCTATGATGAGATGATCGTGAACGGCGACACCAAGTGGTTTGGCAGCGGCGATGATATTGTTGGTCATTTCTATATCGCTATGGCTTGGTGTTGGATCGCCTGATGGATGATTGTGTGCCAGTATAATAGCTGTAGATGACAACTCTAATGCTCGCTTGATCACTTCACGCGGGTAAACTGGAGCACGGTCGACCGTACCGTGACCTAAAACTTCATCAGCGATGAGACAGTTTTTTTTGTCTAGGAATAAAACCCGGAATTGTTCTTTAGCTTCGAACTGCATAGCGGAACGACAGTAATCCAGTAGTGCGGACCACGATGATAAGACGGGGCGTCCCAATATACTTTCCTGTCCGATCTTAAGTGCTCCAGCTTGCAAGATTTTTAAATCGAGTGCGATTTTTTCGCTTATGCCTTTGACTTCCGTCAAGCGGTTGATAGGGGCAGAGACAACCTCGGCAAAACTACCGAATTTTGCAATCAATTCTTTGGCAATCGGTTTGACATCGCGGCGCAATATGGAGCGAAACAGGTACAACTCAAGCAATTCATAATCGGCTAGAGCCGACGAGCCACCTTCCATGAAGCGTGTGCGTAATCGGTCGCGGTGACCGTGGTAATGTGGTTTTGGTGGGGAGGACAAATTAGACATAGGGTGGGCGGTCAAACCCTGCCGGTGATTTGGTAAATACTTCAACACCATTAGCGGTCACGCCCATGGAATGCTCAAACTGTGCGGTCAGTTTTTTATCGCGTGTCACGGCCGTCCAACCGTCCGAAAGAATTTTGGTGTCGGAGCGGCCAAGGTTGATCATAGGTTCGATAGTGAAGAACATGCCTTCGCGCAATTCTTCACCTTCACCGTGATTGCCCACATGCAAAATATTGGGCGCATCATGGAATAGTCGTCCCAACCCGTGACCACAAAAATCATCAACAACAGAGCAGCGCTCGCCTTCTGCAAATTTTTGGATAACGGCACCAATATCACCAACAGTATTGCCGGGTTTGACTTGAGATATGCCGAGCATCAACGCGTCATAAGTAATATTGATAAGCCGCTCGGCTTTGCGGTTAATATTGCCAACAGGATACATACGCGATGTATCTCCGTGCCAGCCGTCGACGATAACCGTCACATCAATATTGACAATATCACCGTTCTTGAGCGGTTTTGGGGCAGGGATGCCGTGGCAAACCACATGATTGACCGAAGTGCAAACCGTGTGCTGATATCCCCGATAACCAAGACAGGCAGGCACTGCGCCGTTATCGAGAACAAATTCTCGTGCCGCATTATCTATGGCTTCGGTTGTGACCCCCGGTTTGACCATAGGTACCAACATATCAAGACATGCTGCGGCGACTTGCCCAGCTTTGCGCATACCGGCAAAGGCTTCTGGGCCGTGCAGTTTAATAGAGCCGTCTCGGGCTTCGTCGGCTATTTCGGCCTGTACATAATTCATCATATTCGCTCTATAACAGGAGAGTTTGGATTATTCCAAGACCTTAATGGTCTAAAACCTTGATAGAATGCGAAATCGTTATTTCCTGCGGTGACAAAGTACATGCATAACATATGTTCTCCACACCAGCTTTTTGGGCTATGCCCAGCACTTCTTGATATTTAGGGTCGACATCAGCGGCAATACAAAAGCGGTCACAATCATTGCGTTGCACAACATACAGCATTACGGCGCGCGCACCATCTTTGACCATATTGGTTAGTTCAGTGACATGCTTAGCAGCACGTATGCTTGGGCTGTCAGGAAATTCTGCGAGGTTTTTCTGGCGTGAAAACGTAATGCTTTTAACTTCTACATAACAAGGTCGTCTGTCTTTGCTTTCTAACAGAAAATCTATCCGCGAGTTTTTCCCGTATTTAACCTCGCGCCGCAAACTATCATAGCCTGCCAGTTCTGGAATGTTCTGATCGTTTAAAGCTTCTTCAACTATTTTATTAGGCCAAGCCGTATGGACACCGACCAATGCTTCACCGACCTCTATAATCCGCCAATCATACCTCAATTTTCGTTTAGGATTATCGGCTCGTGATATCCAAACCCGGCTACCCGTTTCCTTCAGGCCAGCCATTGATCCGGTGTTGGCACAGTGTGCGGTTACTACACTGCCGTCGGCCAGTTCTATATCAGCAAAAAACCGTTTATAACGGCTTATCAAGCGGCCTTCGATGAGGGGAGATGCAAATTTCATAGGGCTGTATGCTGATAATTACGCCGGAACGCAATTTTTTACATCATTTTAAAATTTTTCTCTGGCAATCAATAAATTTATAGCCATATTGCCCTACAAATTATAAAGGCCGAGCGAATACATCAATGCACATGCGGGCGTGGTGGAATCGGTAGACACGCAAGACTTAAAATCTTGTTCCTGTAAAGGAGTGCCGGTTCAAGTCCGGCCGCCCGTACCAGCCTTCACTAAAGCTTCGGCTCGGCAAGCCATTCCCCAACTTTTAAAAATTAATCGCCACCAAATAAGTTTTTCAATGCTTTTTCCAGTGGGTCTTCCTCTTTTTTCTCTTCTTCTTTTTCGGGGTCTTCTGGCTTTGGTTCTGTGTCTGCTTTTTTGTCACCAAAAAGGTCACCTAATAAACCAGCCAAAGGATCCTTTGTCTGTTGTTTAGGTTGTGGTGCTTGATCTTGTGGTTGTTGCGGCGTGCCGAGCAAACCACCAATAATGTCGCCAAGATTACCGCCCACCTGATTTGTAAGCTGGTTTTGTAGCTCTGCTTTAGCACGGGCGGCCACAATTTTTGTCATCAGATCTGAATCCAGACCCGCTTTGATGCCGCCGAAATCACCGCTAAATTTAATAGGTATGCCAAATCCAGCTAGGCCTTTACCGTCTTTCAGRCGTGGCCGTAGGCTGAAATCAACCGTTTGCCTACCGAGATCAAGCTTACCTGCGCCTTCGGCCAATACGGTATTTGCAGTAAGAGCAAAATCTCCAATGGTGACGACCCCGTTTTTGATAGTGAACAAGCCTGCTATTTTATTAAAAGGCGTATTGTATGATGAGCCTATGCCGGCCGGAAGCGCACGTGTTTTAAGTATCGCATCTATACTACTGAAATTACTCGTGAATTGCTCAATGTCTACGCCAGTAACGATGCCTTTAGCCAATTCAAAATCACCTTTTCCAGACAGTGAACGCATGATTTCTGCTTGTGATTTGCCCGCACCTCTAATGCTCATGGTTGTGCCAGTGTTACCACTAAGTTTGGTGAAATTGGCGACAGCACCAAGCAATCCTTGGCCGTCAACATCATTGAGAGCAAAGTCTAAAGCAACTTTCGGAACAGCCCCCGACGCATTAAGCTCCATATCCAGTGTGCCTTTACCGCCGTACAGGCTAACATTGGGAATATTGGTTTTAAGAACACCATTCTTMACCGTAGTTTTAATGGTGCTTTGCCCAAGCTCCATACTGCTCAGAACGACATTGGGTGTGTTTATTGTAAAACTACCATCAAATAAATTGAGGAAGGACATATTGAGAGGCTCTTCGCTCCACGGCTGTACGCCTTCGGGGCGGTTAGCATACATTGCAGCCTGATATGGGCGGATGTCTAAGCCCTGCATATCCAGTTTGCCCGTGATATACGGCTTGTTCGTTAGGTTAGCACTAAAATCGCCATTCCCGACCAAATCATCAAACTGGATACTGGCCCCGTTAAAGCTGGCTTTGTTCATATTACCTTTGGCTTGTCCAGAAACTGAGACAGGCCCATAAACTTGTCCTGCTTTGGTATCGGCCGCCAATGTGGTGCCACCAATTGCTGCCAATTGGCGTAAGGACGGAATATCAAGCTTGACCAAACCGTCATAGCTCAGTGCTTTGCCTGTTGTGACATCTCCTTCGAAATTCAGATTAAGCATGCCGCCCGTTAAAGCCGCTTTGACATTGGACATCGTTAAGGAACTAGCCGAACCGTTTATATCTCCGCTAGCTTGTAATGCACCGAGTGCGTCAGCGTAGGGCAGAGCAATTTCACCCGTTGTCGCAAGCCGTTTAACGGACAGTGAGGCGGCATCAAAACGACCATTAAAGGACATATCCTTGCCCAACTTAACTTGGCCAGCATAACTAGCCACCAAGTCGCCGCCTTTGGTTTTGAAATCGAGATCATCGAGGGTAAGCGCATCAACCATGCCGTTGACGTTACCCGATACTGATAAATCACCGAGAACGTTAGCCGCAGCTAGGTCATTAACCCCGAGCTTGGGGAGTAGGGCGGAGATAGACGGGCTATTTGCATTAAAGTTACCAGCTAAGCTAAGAGCATTACCGAACTTTGCCGCACCAAAATAATTTGCAGTAATAGCGGCACCTTTAATGTTAATAGAGACATTTTTCGCAGTGGTTACTTTGCCGTCTGTATCTAGGTTTGTGAATATATCAACCGTGGTAAATGCTGCTAGTTGGGGGATAGCCATGCCAAGTGCGTCTTGGAGTTTTTTGATGTCAACGACATTGATTTTCAAATCTCCGGATGCAGACGGGATGCCGCCTGCTGAAAGATCACCAGAAAAATTACCAGAAAAATCAGTTGTCAGAATGTCACTTTTCAAGGAAACCTGTGTGCCTTTACCCACCATGTTTACGCCGTCAAAAGTAAGATTGCCTTTGATGTTAGCCGTTTCAGTAAGAGCCACATAGGGATTATCTAGCTTCAAAAAAGCATCCAACTTTGCGGTTGACGGAATGTCGGCGTCAAAATCCACATCGAATGTAATTTTTGCAGAGGGGGTGAAGCGGCCATTTGCGGATAGATTAATAAGCTCCGATTTAAACTTAAGAATTAGGGGGGCCCTGTCACCGCTTAAAAATGCTTTTGGTGTATCAAGTTTTATCTCAATATCTATGGGCATATCATTGACGATCATATCGCCCTTGGCTCTAACGGGCTTATCAAGCCCGGGCATAGAGAGCTTCATATTGACAGCTTTCACATCATAATTTGCACCCGTCTGGGCATCACTATAATTGATGCTGCCGTTTTCCAGTGAAAATTTGCCGAGTGTTATTTGCAAATCTGTATAGCGGCCATCACGAGCGAACGCACCCTCTACTTGTTGAGTGGGTTTGGAAGTTTCATTGCCAAAGGTCCAATTTATCTGACCGTCCTTGGTTTTCTCTAAAAATATTTCTGGATTTACCAGCGTGAATGCGCTGATTTCCACTTGCTTCTTAAACAAAGGCATTAATTTCACCTTTGCTTCCAAGCTCTCCATGGTCGCAAATGCTTGATTGCTAAAACCTTCGGCATTTCCGATTGTTACGAGATCTGCTTTGACCACCAAAGTCGGGAATACGGAGAGTTTAACACCACCAGCTATTTGTACATCCCGCCCCAGAGTGGAACTGACTTGGTCCGTTATCTTATCTTTATAAACAGATGCTGGAATAAGGCTGGGTAAAATGAGTGCAGCTACGACTAACAACACAACTATAACGACAAGGCCAATAAACAGTTTACGCATAATTTTCTCCATCTTCTTCTTTGGGCAGCATCATAGCACAACCAATCAAGGTTTCAATTTGACAATTTGTCCATGAACGGTTCCTGAAGGGTAGATTACAACCTCTATGTTTTTTATCCTGTATTTTTCTTAAAAAATAAATATAGTCCACGGGTAGGGCGCTCAAGTTTAAGAGTATAAATTAACGGCGAGGATTTATTATGTGTAACCATGACCATCACGAACAACTAAATGTTGATGACGAAACCCGCGAGATACTCAACAGGCGAAAAATGATCCAAGCTTTGGCGGCTGGTGGGACTATCGCTATTACTGGCGGGCTTGCCGGTTGTGCTACAAATGCTGAAACCGGCGCTAGCCAGTTTCTTGGGTTAGTCAGCGAAGGTGCGCTCAATAAAATGGCCGCGCAAAGTTGGGCGCAAACCAAATCAAAAGAAAAACTCTCAACCGACCCTCGCTATCTGGGGCGCCTACAAAATATTGGCGGTAGAATATCCAAGGGCGCAAGGCGTGATCATCAACCGTGGGATTATGCTGTGTTTGATTCGGATGTCAAAAATGCCTTTGTACTACCCGGCAACCGCGTGGGCTTTTACAAAGGCATGATGGATTTTGCAGATAATGATGATCAAATAGCCGCAGTTATGGGGCATGAGGTGGGGCACGTTGCGGGGCAACATGCCCGTGAACGGGTGAACACACAAATGGCAGGCCAGTTGGGCCTAGCTGTTGGCGGTGTTGTCGGGGCAACACAGCTTGGTAAAAACTGTAAAACAATGGCCGGTACCGAGCGCAATCAATGTTACCAAAAGGCAAATAGGAACTCGCAATTGCTAAATGCTGCCATGGGTATGGGCTTTACACTCGGTGTCGTATTGCCGTTCTCTCGCAAACACGAAAGCCAGTCAGATTTGCTCGGTGCGCGGTATATGCAACGCTCTGGATATAATCCGCACGAAGCCGTGAAATTATGGGAAAAAATGGCGGAGGCTAGCCCGAGTAGACAGCCGGAAATCCTCTCTACCCATCCGGATCCGAGTCGCCGCGCCCGTGATTTACACAATTATATCAAGTGTCAGGAACGCATGGGTTCACAAGGTTGGGGCGACAATACTTTGAAAGCTGCTTTAAAAGCTTGCGAGGCATAAACGGGGCGCATAAATTTGCTTTTAAAGCACATTCTTGGCTTGATGCGCCGTACCGACTGGTCTAAAGCATCCGCTCCACCCGAAATGCCGCCTTAGCTCAGTTGGTTAGAGCGCTGGTTTGTGGAACCAGAGGTCCTCAGTTCAAACCTGAGAGGCGGTACCATTATCTCACTTATATCTGTTGATTGTATCAACAAGACAGCTGAATTTATGATATTTTACAAGCTGGAACGTCAATGTAGAATGAATGTGAATTTGCATGTAAGTGCGCTGTAAGTGCAAAACTCTAGTATTTTAATTGATTTTCCACTGGATATTGGTTCTAAATCCTCAGTCCAGATCCTATCCCCTCACTGGAAGGGGCATACCCTTTTATGGCGAAAGCTAGTTTGGGCCGCCTTACCTCGGTTACAGGGGTGCGATATAAATTTTGTTGGGCGGGACTATTTCAAAGGGGTGGATGGTAGTTAAATCTGCGCCATAACGGTTTGATGTTAGAGTGTGCTCAGTAATATCACTTCTTGAAAGTTGCATTTTATAATGAAGCCGTATACGTCTAAGTTAGCTGGAACAGATTCTAATTTAAAAATATAAATTTTGCCACTTCTTAGGAAAACAATATGAAAGCTCAAGATAAGTTCGTAACTGATGTTTTGAAAATTCGGCAGCAGTGGGTTGTACCTGTATATCAACGTCATTATCGTTGGCGCTCAGATGAGGGCGGCCAAATTGAGCAAATGTGGTCTGACATTGAGGCAGGAGCGGATCGAATTTTATCCGGTGAAGAAGCTCGACCTCACTTTGTAGGTGCGATGATCTATGAACCGCAGAGAGATCAAATGCACGGCGAAGTCCCAATACACTATGTTGTTGATGGGCAACAACGTCTTACTACATTCCATCTTTTTCTTGCCGCGCTGAGAGAAATTGCTCGTCTTCAGGAAAATGAAAAGGCAATATCAGCATTGGAAGAATATCTCTTCAACACTGAAAGCAAAGCTATGTCAAACCCTGAACGGGATCGTCATAGATTGTGGCCAGGTTTCCGGGACCGCGACTACTATCTTGTACTTGTTGAAGATGGGAGTGAAGCGGTCAGAGTAGAATACCCACAACATTTTACTAAGCATGGCACGCTTAGAGTATCCAACACTCCGATAATGCTTCAAGCTTATTTCAAGTTTCTCGCGGAGATAAAAGACTATATATGGGCTTATGAAAATCCCAATGAATTCGCTGAACATTACGAAATTCCTTCAGATGAAGTTGATTGGCCTCAAAAGTCTTCAATCCAAGTTATTGATGCTCTCATCAAGAGTATATTAGATGCTTTTGCTATTGTAGTTATTACACTGGAAAAGACAGATGATGCGCACGGAATATTTAAATCATTAAACGGATTTGGAGAACCACTTACTTCGTTTGATCTAATACGGAATGATGTATTTCAGCGAGCACTAGTGCAAAAAGAGGATGAAGAAGCTCTATATAAAACTATTTGGACCCACCTAGAAGGTGACTTCTGGGATGAAAGAATTAAACAAGGCCGGGCAAAAGAACCACGTTCAAGCTATTTTATCAATCATGTATTAGTGGCTTATTTTGCAGAAGAAGTTTCTGTCCGCGATGAAGCTTACGAGTATGCACGATACTCAAAGGCAATGAATTTTGAAAATATTGAAGATGAAATTAAAGAACTTGTTGCTTATGCAGAAGTTTATAAAAATCTTGAATTAAAAACTCAAGATAGCAATGAAGAATGTATTTCTCATTTTCTAGAAGCTTGGGATATGAGTGTTTTTCATCCTGTAGTTCTTAAGGTGGGGCGCGCTACTATATCCGCTACCGAAAAACAGTTGATATATAAAACTCTAGTTGCTTACGTTATGCGACGTGAACTTGCAGGGTTGACGCGCAAAAATTATAATAAGAATGCGACGGCAATTCTCAAAGCATTTAAAGAGAATACAATTTCAAACCAAACTCTTTTATCTTGGTTTGAAGGACTTACCGGCGACGGTTCAAGAATGCCAAATGATGTCGACGTTGCCAAAGGCATTGAAACGTTAACTCACTATAAACTTCCTAAACCAAAATTAAGGTATCTCTTCAAGCATCTAGAATTAGCTATGAGAACCGATAGACAAGAACAACTCACTATTACAACAGAAGGTCTGCATGTAGAACATATTTTGCCTCAATCTTGGTTTGAGCATTGGCCGTTACAAAGTGGGCATGAAGTGCTTGGGGTAACCTCAATACAGCATTTAGAAGATGGGGGAGATAAGCTTCCGCAAAAGATTATTGAAGAAATGGAACATCGAGAAGTTCTCAAAAATACATTAGGTAACCTGACCGTTCTCACAGCAGCACTAAACCCATCGATTGGCAATAAAGGCTGGGATGTTAAGTCTAGTGATAAAGGTATTGGTGAATCGCTTCTCGAAATTAACAAGCAAATAGTTCGAGTGAATTTATGGAACGAATACTATGTGGGCATAACTTCTAATAAGACCGTTTGGGATGAGGAGATGATAATAGCTAGATCAAAAACACTGGCGGAAAACGTGAATAGACTTTGGCCAATTGGCTAACACTTTATAAGATTATTTGTCTAACGTCAGAGCCGATGTAACCATTGCCCGCATAGCCTGCACTCAATAGTAAGATACTGGACGAAAGTGTCGCAATCATATAGATCTAGCATAGAGGGAGATCGATATGTTTATTAAATTTATGGTTTTAGTACTTACTCTTGTGCTCGGCGTATCAACCGCACAAGCGCAATCGACGGCACGTTTTCATTCGGTACAAAATCGTGATTGCCAAATATGGAACCCTAGGCCTGTTCTAAATGAAACCGTAGTTTGGACCGGAAAATGTGTAAACGGCAAAGGGGTTGGTAAGGGGATCATCGCCTACGGTAATGTTAGAAATGGCAAAGCGGTTATTTCCGTTTCGGAAGTGACACTCAAGGGCGGAAAGCATCAGGGACATGGTCAGTATTATTCCTCATCCGGTCAAAGCACCTACCGAAAATATAGTGATGGTAAACGCGTGCTATCGACACCCCTTTACCACGGTTCCCAAGTAGCGCAAAAAAAAGCCGGAGAAGCGGATCTTGTGAGTGCTCAATATCCAGGACATTTGATTAAGGGCATTGATTTGAAGTTATTAAAACAACTTTTAGAGGATTCCGGCATGAAGTTCCAAAAGGCGAGTACTTATAGTAGTGGCTCGCCTCTAGTGTACTTTACTGATGCGGATGATAATACATATGTTATTGGGGGCGCCATCTGTAATCAAACCTGCAATGCAATACAGCTCACGGCTGTAATTAAACGTTCAACACCGATAGATTATTCTGAAATCAATACACAGGACGTAAAATATTCAGTGGCATCCATCATGCGTTTTCAAAGTAAACCCAATCAAATTAGCATCAATCGTTATGTGATTTTGGATGGGGGGCAAAACCCGCATAATTTGATACTAGAGATAAAGGTATTTACCCAGATTGTAGAAATAATTCGAAACAATATTGGCGGTGAAAATGTTACGAATGTGCTAAACCAACCTCAATAATAGATGAGTTTTGAGTTTCTACACATACCATAGCTCAGTTGGTTAGAGTGCCGGTTTGTGGARCCAGAGGTCCTCAGTTCAAACCTGAGAGGCGGTACCGTTTTTGTCATTTTATATTGTGTTCAATGTATCRGCGCGTTTTTGTACATATGTACAACACGRTGAATTCAACTCGGGTCAACCAAATAGATTATCATCAAAATAGGTAAAATTAATCCAGCCKATRAGAGCAGCAATRCCTARAAACAATGWRACGGCAAKCAATAKMCCGAAAAAYCCTTTTGAAGCGTTTATACCGTCCAGAACAGAAATCCCTTTTTGCAAAGGATCTTGAAGTTGAGGKTCTSCCTCATTGTGTMGRTCTGTCGAGACYTTCTCYCGCTTGCCCGTMACTGGATATCGTTGTATTTGGAATAGATCCCACCATATTGGCGACGTAAAAAATACGAACAAAAACAAGGTTTTAACGGCTTCAATAGCACTATACCCGYTTTGATAGCCCCATAATATGTAAGATARMATCGCAGTAGCCAATCCGCCMACTGCCAAAGACACGCCCAAAGCTCCACCACCTTGCCGGCCAGTTATTTTGGATGCGAGGACTACTTSGTGWGCACATTTTGGGCATTGAAAAACGCTCTTAACACTTAAGAAATCGCGCTGCCGCGTTAGAGATACCATCTGGGAGTACCCGCATTTACGGCAATTTCGTGTCGTTAGATCTGGCACATGCTTAGTCATCTGTTTCCCTAACTAAATCCTTCAGTGTTCCCACATATATTTTTGCTATTCAGCCTGTARTTTTCGTTCACATAGTTTTATCTCAAAATTACTTTTTTCGGCTGCATCATATTTYGTTTGAGCATCCTCGACATYTTTTCCAACAGATATTCGCCAATCACCATTCCATGATTTTGCTACATCCTTTATAGTCAGATAACTGGTTTTCACTGTAGCAAATTTATAGCCACCGCAAACAACCTCRGACAGTACGCAGGGTCTATTYGTTGCGRKTTCACATTCWTGTACGCTCTCATAGACAAGAGAAAGCCTACCRCCTCCRTCRTTRCYTTTATAGATAAGGTACAAAGTATCTGCATTAGCAGTTGMGCTRAWTATCGWAATYATRCCGCCMAAWAAAACTRYTGCTTGCCCAATTCTTCTTAATTTCATTYTATTCTCCTAGACTATACGYRTTTATGCCCGCTCTTGCTGATCGGGACTAGTTATATTTCTTTACAACYCCCGAACCAGGCATGTCATTAATGATCGCATTAAATCGGTCAAAGTACGGACCATTTCCAAAATCATCAATCCTGATCACAAGGGTTTTGCTTTCATAAGACGGCAAGACACCGGAATACTTTTTGTGGATCATCGCCCCCACTTGAGACAAGGATGTTTTGACATAACCCTTACCATTAATATTGCCAAAAATCTCTCCCTTTGAGACATTTGCTTTCCATATGTGGCCATCAATGAATTCTCTTTTTCCACAGTTTTTTAGGTCTATAACACCGCTTAATTTCCCAATGATAACATAACCAAATTCAGTGTTTTTTGCACCAGATTGCGGCGAAATTAAAACAACCGGATAATCTTTTTTGAATTGATTAAGCGAAACATCAATTTCAAATTTATCTGCTCCGCACCCGCCGTAAACATTCGAGCAGTATTTTTCCTTATATYGCACCCYATAGCCAGTATTCTCGTTGTAAAATTGTTTTCGCCCATAAAGTTCGTACTCTATTTTATTGTCCCGTAAAAAATCTTCGGCTGTATCAAAAATATACCCATAAGCGTTTTGCCCATTTTCAGCATGCTCTTCTGCAATCAGACACTGATCAGAAGCCAATGCATATCCAGAAAAAAGCAGCATTGAAAATACACCAATGCATAAAGTGCGTGTTATTTTATTTGCTGTAAATTTCGTCATAAGTTTACCCCGTAATATACTTAGAATTTTGCGGCAATCAATCAGCCGCTTTGCGTTTCTTTTCGATTAGTCTAACACTGATAATAGATATTTCGTAAAGTAGATATATCGCGCCGCCAAGCGTTATTTGCGTGATCGGGTCRGGGGGCGTTACGAAKGCAGCGAAAGCTGCGATACCAACAACCGCGTATCTACGGCCTTTTCTAAGCGCGGACGAGCTGACAATGCCCGCGCGCCCCAATAAACTCAGGATGATGGGTAGCTGAAAAGACATACCAAATGCCAAGAACATCGTCGTTGCGAGACCAAGATACTCACTGACTTTGGGTAGTAAGGACACGGTCGCGCCATTGGCAAATGCTTGTTGCTGGCGCAGACCAAATTCCAGAACAAACGGGAAAATGTAAAAGAACACCATAGATGCVCCCGCAATGAACAARAGCGGTGATAGAATGAGATAAGGCAAAAATGCGCCGCGCTCGTTTTTATATAGTCCMGGTGCGACRAACCGGTAAACTTGGTARGCTATGAYCGGAAATGCCAATATAAGGCCGCCAAACAAGGCCAGTTTCAGTTTTACGAAAAAGAATTCCAGTACTTGCGTATAGATGAGGTCGCCCTCAAGTCCGGGCTGACCTTCTTTAATGAGGTCGGCGCTAACATTGGCTATTGCGCTCTCAAACGGCAGAACCAGTAAATCAAATATCGGACGAACAAAAAACAGACATATAGCAAAGCCGACGATTACCGCGAGGATGGAATATATCAACCGTCGACGAAGCTCAAATAAATGATCCAGTAGGGGGGCGCGGCTATCCTCTATGTTTTCATTTTCTGTTGAAGTGTCAGTTTCGATTTTGGGCTTAGTCGTCATCACCAGCCTTTGTAACATCAGCCTTTGTAACATCAGCCTTTGTATCATCACCAGCCTTTGTAACATCGCGCAGATCGTCGTCTAACGCTCGCATATCTTCTTCAAAGGCTTCGTCGGATAGATTAGACATTTGCCCCATGGATTTAAGCTCGTCTATTTCCTCGCGTAAACTGGCCAGTTCTTCGTCTTCACCAATTTGGTTGAAAGCGTCTTTGAACTCTTGRCCCATCATTTTTATTTTTGCCATGAAACGCCCGGCCGTTCGCATCATTTTAGGCAGGTCTTTAGGGCCAACGACAACCAAAGCCAATACGGCGATTATCAGCATTTCTGCGAAACCAAGTTGCGGGATCATGGTGCGTTACCTGTAAGCGGGGTAGGGCTCTTAYKAATTATGCCTACTTTTTCTTCTTTTTAGGGGGCGTTACATCAATAGCATCATCGGCTTTTGCTTTCTCGTCGCCGTCAGGGTCTTCTTTCAGCCCCTTTTTAAAGCTGGTAATACCTTTAGCGACATCACCCATAATAGAGGATATTTTTCCGCGCCCGCCAAACAGCACAAGAAACACAATCGCAATAAGTACAAGTTCCATAGGACCTGGCATAAAATTCTCCTGATTTATGAAAAGCTACATACGCTGAACCAGCGGACGGTTCAAGCTATTGATGCGTGTAACCTGGCATGTTTTAAGGCAAATGACTGCGAATAAGGAGAAGTATGTCTTCGCTTGACATATTCGGGTCCGAGAAATCCGCCGCCTTAATAGTAATATTGCTCAGCTCCGCATATAATTTTGCTCGGTGTGCAAGCAAATCCGGATAACAGGACACTAAAGAATCTTGGGCGGATTTTCCGGCGATAACATGGTAGCTATCGCCCCATATGGTCGGTTTCGGATACTTAAAATACCGGTCTATTAATGTATCTATATCAGCGTCGTTTGCTTCAATATAGACGATTAAATAGCTGTTATTTAAGGATGTTTTATTTTTTTGCGGAATATGAACAACGCTGCCGGATGTATCCAGAACCAAATTACCCTTACCCTGATTAGCCGCCAAAGATAAATCCGCTTCTAGGCGCAGATATTCTGCTGATTTCTCGGCATATCCGTCCGAATACGGCTGTCCCATCCATTCCGCCATAGCGCTCATAGTGCTTTTGCCCAGTTTAGCTTGAATTTGGGCATCTACATCATAGCACTTAAAACCACCCGTCTTGGCTATTCTCTGTGCCGTATAGCTTTTGCCTATGTTTGACATGCCGATGAGGGCGATACGCAATTGGCTTTGCGCAATTTTTTGGTCAAACTCGGCAGCAGTGAGCAACATTAGCCATTAGCCTTTAGATATTCATCAAGCGCAGATAACGCCGGTGCCATGACATGTTTATGGGACGGAGCATCAATGCAAGCTTGTAGTGAAGCGGGCAGGGGCACAGTTTCGCGAATGATCTGCTCTACCTCATCTTTGAATTTGGCAGGGTGCGCAGTTGAAACGGTAATTTTCGTATAATCTTTGTCGGTGTCGGCGACAAAGTCCTGCATAGCCATATGGCCAACCGCAGTATGAGGGCACATCAAATACCCGCTGTGGACATAGGTTTTGCGCACATGCCGCTCTGTTTGTTCATCGGTGTAAGAATAGCCGCTGCAGGCCTCCGCAATGCTGTCATAATCGCCGTCAAATAGGCTTAGAATACGCGGGAAATTATTAGGCCTGCCTATATCCATGGCATTAGACAGCGTCGGCACTGACGGCCTCGGTGTATATTCGCCCATGTATAAATAATCGACAAATGGATCATTAGCGTTATTGCCAACCACAAATTTATGAATGGGCGCACCCATTTTACGGGCAATTAAACCACCCGTCAGATTACCAAGGTTCCCGGACGGAATACTATAGACAATCGGTCTTTGCGGGAAGGCGGCCTTGGCTTGAATGCTAGTCCAAAAATAATAAAAACTTTGCGGAATAACGCGGCCAACATTTATTGAATTGGCTGACATTAAATTATGTTCGGTGCTCATACCCTTGTCAGCAAAGGCTTTTTTGACGAGTTCTTGGCAATCGTCAAACGTGCCGTCAATGGCAATCGCTTTAACGTTAGAGTTTTTACCCATAGAGGTAAGCTGATGCTCCTGCACCGAGCTCACACCGCCTTTGGGGAATAATATGAACACCCGCACACCCGGTAAATTCAAGAATGCATGCCCAATTGCGCCGCCCGTATCACCGGACGTAGCCACCAAGATCGTGCGGCTCTCACCAGAGCGGCTCAACAAATGGGACACTGTGCGCCCCATAAACCGTGCCGCGAAGTCCTTGAAAGCGAGGGTAGGGCCGTGAAATAGTTCTAAAATATACGCATCGCCGGGTTCAGGGGTGGCCGCATCCAGTATATCACCATCCAGTGTGGTCAAAGGCATGGGAAAATCATAAGCATCTGCGCACAATGCCCGCAAGTCTTCATCGGTAAACTGATCATCAACAAAGAAACGAGATAAATGCGCCGCACAGGCGTGAAACGGTAAAGCGCCAAGCCGCGCCAATTCGTTCGGGCCAAAACGGGGCAAGCTATCCGGCATATAAAGCCCACCGTCCGGCGCAAGGCTAGACAACAAAGCCTGACTAAAATCAGCCTGTAGGTCAGGATTTTCCAAAGAATGGTATTTCATAGGTTTGATCTAATATCTGTGCGCAGCTTTGACAATCCAAATAAAGTAATCATTGCCAAATAGGGGTGTTTAATTGTCCATAACACTCCACGAGCAACTAAAGCCCATCAACAAAGCCATAACCAAAATTGAGATCATGCTAGAAATGAACAAGGAACATAAATCATGAAAACTACAATTTTTTTACTGCAAAAATAAATTGACTACCCAACCTGCCTTACCCAATCACGGATATTTCCACCAATTCTTTCTATATCTTGAATGGCTAGCACACCTCCGTGCATCACTATATTTCTCGATCTTTCCAATATCCCCAACAGTGACTTTAACCATTCTCTATCCGCTAAAACGATTTCAAAAATATCCCAATTTACTATTATAATAGATGATAGATCTCCAAAGTCGCAGTATTCAATTTCAGCACCGCCTCTGCTCCCGTGCCACTTAAATTTAGCATCTTCATCTATTCGGGTTATGACCTTCTTATTGATTTTTGGTGGTACTTTTTCCCACCAATCTTCTTTGTGATTCTCAAGCATTACTCCTTTAACAAAGTCACGAACCATGTTTTCAAAAGCGTGAATAGCAGTATAAACTAGAGCCATACGTTTCGCAGCTACAAGAGAATCATTATCTAACATTTCGAAGGAAAGTTTCTCCAAAATCAATGCTACCTCTTCATTATCTAAGCTGTTTTGTGTCAAGCGGCCAGCCTTGTCCAAACTTTCCTCTGTTAAAAGCCCTCTATAAACGAATGGATATAACTCATTTAATTTATTACCCAAGATGGTCTCTCAGACTTTTAAAAATCGCGTCATATACTGCTTGGTCTCTTGTGTCAGGTAAAACAATGTTGATGTGATATTGTAGTGCATTCATGTTTAAATGATTTCCAGTATTAGGCTTTTGATCTATATTATCTTTAATTTTGACTTGCTCCTCACCATTTGGAACCTCGTTATCTACTTCAACAATGGGAGGGTTTTCTTTAATCTCATTACCATGTTCGAAATCTGCATATTCACATAGTGCAACAAATGTTCTTGCAACCATTTTTATTACAGAATCTTTTTTTGCACCTCTGTACAATGTTCTAAGCTTATTGTAGGCCTCATCAGATGTTAAAGTATGTGCCTGAAGGTTCACGGCAAATAGATCAGAATAAGCTTCTGTTATTCCTTCTGCCAATACTTGAGCAGATTTGCTTTTATCTAAAAATTTAAAATACCTATCCTCAGGAGCACCATCCGAATTCAAAAAACCCAAGTCCTTTAGAATACTTATTAAAAGACGATCATTTGTACTTTTAAATCCTAAGCCTTCTATAAACTTATAGGAAAATCTAGTCGGCGCTGAAGCATTCAAAATTGCGTCAAAATAAGAGGCAATAGCGCCGTTTTTCATTGTATAACTATTTGGCAAACCCATTGAACCGTCCTTTATGCGAAAATGTAAAGTTGCGCCTTGTGATAGTTCAATTTCTTAGAAGAGTCTAGTAGAACGATTTTCGCATGTACGCTCGGATTAAAAAACAATCAAAACATATCTATTCTATAAATAATTATCTGAATGAATTAACGGCCGATTACACGGCCGTTTTTTATGCTTGCTGATTATTTGCGAAACACGGGCAGGGGATAGACCTATTGCACGGGCTATAACAACCGCTTTTTTGCCCTTGGAATGCATAATTAAGGCCGTTGTTTTGTTGTTTTCGATTGATACGCGCCGCCGTCTTTGCACCTGTATTTTGTAAATTCGTGCCAATTGGATGCAATCAAGGTTATAAATTGAATACCGTACATTTAAACACCCCAAACTTTTTGAAAGGGGACATAACAAAGGTGTTTAGATACACTCTTGCACGCCTTAATAACATTAAACAATAAGGCGCATAATTTATATTATGAGAACTATTCTCATACATTATCTTGCGTATACCACTGTTTTTAACCACTATAATGCAATTACCATGCCGTCATATGCTGGTTCATGTTTGCCTGTGAGTTCGGACCTAAGCGTTTGGTAGTCCATATCAATATGGAGATTGGTGAATATCATTTTACGCGTTCTAGTTTGCGCGCCCCAGTGTAGGCTTCGGTCCATATGAGCGTGTGTAGGATGTTTGTGGTAACGCAGTGCGTCTAAGATCCATGTATCAATGCCCGTAAGCTGCTCTAGGACATTATCACTGATTGTATGCACATCAGGCGTGTAAGCGATTTTCCCGCAAAAGATAAATCCAAAAGCATTTACATTGCCGTGGCCAACTTCGAAGACGGTCACCGGAAGCTCACCACCGGGGCCAGAAATACTTATAGTATCGCCGCCGTTGATATAATCTTGCAAATCAAGAATAGGTGGATGCATGCGACCTTCCGGCTTTACGAAACAGTATTTGAAGCGAATTGAGATATCGTTTTGGTCTGGGGAACCCATATAGGTCTTGATACGGGCGCCCTGACGATACGCTATTGCCCGTAAATCGTCTATTCCGTGGGTTTGGTCGCCGTGGTCATGGGTGTAAACCACCGCATCAACATGCTGGGTGTTTGCGGCTAATAATTGGGTGCGAAGATCAGGAGACGTRTCAATAAGCACAACGGTACGCTTGTCTTCGGAAGGGATATCATCCCCCTCACCTTGCCAATATTCAACCAARATCGAGCTCCGCAAACGYATATTTYTGGGCTCTGACGGGTCACAAGCGCCCCAATCACCACCAACACGAGGYACGCCGCCGCTAGAACCGCAGCCAAGTATAGTGATTTGCAAATTATGTTTTACGGTTTCATCATTCATGTTACGGCCTTTTTGCCTTGCTAAACAGGTTGAAAAACGCATTTGTAGTACGTTCAGCAGTTTCTTCAAAACTCCAATTTTTAAGCAGAGCCAAATCCTCAGCAACCCTAACAACCCATGCCGGTTCATTACGGCGCCCCCGGTGCGGCATTGGCGCTAAATACGGGCAATCGGTTTCAATGAGCAAACGATCTTCTGGTAGTGTTTTGGCGATTTCTCTCAACTCATGGGCATTTTTAAAGGTCAATATGCCGGACATAGAGAAATATAGCCCCAAATCAGCAGCCCGTGCGGCCAGTTTTGCGCCGCCCGTATAGCAATGCAGAAGCGCCGGAAATTCACCTTTTTTCATTTCTGCTTCCAGYAAATCCGCCATTTGCTCATCAGCATTACGGCTATGAATGATAAGCGGCAGACCCGTTGTCCGTGATGCTTCTATATGGGCCTTAAAGTTAGCGTATTGAACGTCAGCGTCTGAATAGTTGCAATGAAAATCAAGCCCGGTTTCACCGATGCCGATAACTTTATCGTGCAGGCTTAAGGCTATGATATCACTCGGTTTTATGTCGGGGTTTTCTTTAGCTTCGTGGGGATGCGTGCCTACGGATGCGTACATATTATCATAACGCTCAGCCACAGCTAAAACGGCCGGAAAATCTGCAATATTACAGCAAATATTCAACATGGTGCTGACATTTGCAGCGYGRGCSCGCGCWACAACATCATCTATATCGTCAGTGAATTGTTCACCGTGCAGATTTACGTGGCTATCTACTAACATTTGGCGACTAACATTTGGCGACTACATTTGGCTACTAACATTATATCGCCGCTCCGATTTGTATCAAACCTTGTAGCAGCACATTCTTCTTATTCATATTAAGCCCTGCTCCGGCCAAACGCATTTGGTCCAGTTCGTTGCGGATCTTGACCCAAGTATCTGGTGTGCGCTGTAATGCAATCGGTTCAAATGCCCCGCTCCACTCTCCTGTTGCGGCGTAAACGGCTTGTGCATGCAATGTAGAATGCAGACCGTCCCAAAATAAATCATGGCTGACCTTGTTTTTAACCAAAGCCAATGTGTCCGATATGGAGTGTAAGAGCTGTGGGTTTTGCCGTGGAAATCCGCGAAAAAACCGCCCGAGTGGCCGCAAAACACTCTCAGCATTTTGCACATAGGCGAAGGCTTTGCCGGGCGCACCATTGGCTAAATATACTGCGGCCTCAACATCCTGCTTGTCAGCATTTGTGCGCGCAGCCAACCATGTACGCAGTTCTATATCATCCACTGGCCGTAGCGGTAGGCTGAGACAGCGCGAGCGAATGGTTGGTAATAAGCGACCAGGCGCATTTGATAATAATATCAGCAAAGCTTTTTCAGGTGGTTCCTCCAAAGTCTTTAACACCGCATTGGTAGCATTGCGGTTCATCTCGTCAATACTGTCGATTAAACAGACGCGCCAGCCACCTTCAGATGCTTTGCGCGAGAAAAAATTGCTTATTTTACGCGCTTCGGTGATTGGAATTTCCGCTCTGAGTTTTTTGGTTTTCTGGTCGTAAGGTCGCCGGACCAATAGAAAATCACCGTGACCCAGTGATTGTATTCGTTGTGCTACAGGGTCGGATTGCGGTATATCCAAAGCACCTTCCGTTTGCGGCACACCGCCCAGCACACGGCGGATCATGCGGTAAGCCAAAGTAGCTTTGCCAATCCCGGTTGGCCCGTTGAGAAGCCAAGCATGGTGCAAAGTGTTATTGTTGAACATGGATGCGAACTTTGCTTCCTCGTGAGCATGGCCTACTAGTGAATACACATCTCTTGGGCGAGGACAACCATCGGCCTGATCGGCTTCCGGCACAAAGTCTGCGGCGGCCTTAGCCAAGACGCAGCCCCGAAAAATGCTTCATCAGGATATGTTTGATTTGTGTTTCTATGGCATCTCGAGACAAGGTAGCATCAACAATTCTAAAGCGCTCAGGATTGTGTTCGGCAATGTCCAAAAATGCCGCCTGCAGAACTTTGTGAAACTCCAAATCTTCGGTGTCAAAACGCGATAAATCTTCGCCGCGCGTTTTGACACGGCGCTGGGCTAGAATAGGATCTATATCAAATAATATTGTTAAATCAGGCTTGAAACCCTGCATGACCACATCATCAATTGCCGCCACCTGTTCTGGGCCAAGCCCGCGTGCATAGCCTTGATAGGCCATGGACGAGTCGCTAAATCTATCGCACAACACCCAAACACCCCGTGCCAAAGCTGGCTTTATCAACTTCTCCACATGGTCGAGACGAGCGGCATACATCAACAATAATTCCGTCAAACCTGACCAGCGTTCATGGGAACCGCCAAGGACTAGATCGCGAATGGCTTCTGCGCCGAATGTGCCCCCGGGTTCGCGGGTAATAACGACTTCAATACCGGCTTCTTCAAGAACCGATTTAATACGTGTCGCCTGCGTGGTTTTCCCTGCACCTTCGCCGCCTTCTAGGGTGATAAACTTTCCGGTTTCCATTGCTATTCCCCGCGTATTTTTCGGACCAGTGAGGCCGTCATGCGTCCAAATACGGATTTCCTAGCCACATCTTCTCCTGCCAACAATGGGACAATTTCGTCTGCCCGCCCTGGTGCTGTAATCAACATATTTGCAATATAATCACCTTTGCTGATTGGTGCGGGGATAGGGTTTTTATATATAATTTGGACATTCATTTTTGCCCGTGCCGGCTTGTGTAAGCCAACCAAAATATCTTCACTTACAACAAGTGGTACCGTTTTATTCTTGCCCATAAATACATCTACCGTACCAACATTTTGGTTTTCTTTTAGAATTGAATAGACCTTAAATTCGCTAAAGGCGCTCCGCATTATACGGCGGGATTCTGAACGGCGGATAGAATTGGTTTCCAATCCGTTGACCACAAATATTATGCGCTTACCGTCTTGAAACCCGGAACCTACAAATCCGTATTTAGACGCTTGGGTGTGTCCTGTTTTCAAACCATCTACGCCGTCAATACCAGAGCCAAATAATGGGTTGCGATTGGGCTGGTTTATATTGTTCCATTTAAAATCTTTTTCCCCGTAGATTTTATACATTTCTGGATAGGATTCGATGCTATGCCGTGCAAGTCGAGCCAAATCATAGGCACTGATTTTATGGTCGGGATGTGGCCAGCCTGTAGCATTTACGAAATGGGCTGTACTTAATCCCAATTCTTTCGCTTTAGCATTCATTAATTCAGCAAAGGCTTCTTCGCTACCTGCAATGCCTTGCGCCAGTACGATGCATGCATCATTCCCGGATTGGACAATGACACCGCGAATAAGGTCACGAACTTTAACGTTTGAATTGGGGTCTAAATACATAGTTGAGGACCCAGAAGCCGCCCCGCCGCGCCGCCATGCATCGACGCTCACCTTGAGCTCTTCGTCCAGTGATAATGCACCCGACTTTATCTGGTCAAAGACAATTGAAGCCGTCATGATTTTGGTCATAGACGCAGGAAACATCGGCTCGCGGGCGTTTTTTTCAAACAAAATTTCGCCGCTCTCATGATCCATAATGATCAAATGAGAGGCGGGCGTTTGGAATTCATTAGCCGTCTGATTAGCGGCTTCTTGGCCAAAGACGAGCGGTGTTACAACGAATTGCAACACAATAAACACCATGCCAAAAATATATTTCATCATTCTCTATCCATAACCGTTTTTGTGCAAAAAGAAAAGGCGTACCCCAAAAAGAAAAGGTGTACCCCAAAAGAAAAGGCGTACCAAAGTACACCTTAACTCACATAGTCAGATAGATTCGTAAAGTCTTGAACGCGGTTTTATTGCTCCGCAGGAATTTTTCTATAATTGACCGCTGGAATAAATTTAGCCTTGGCRTATGTGCCATCATTTTTATCCGACGCCATATGTATAGGGCCTTTGATTGTAAGSGTTATCGGGCCATCTTTTAGATCTCCGCTYGGCATATCCGGTAATTTTGCGCTTTGCTGAAYAGGTTTKAGTGCTTKTAATTTTGGTGCAGCTTGCAASAGTGGYGCTGATAGTTTCTTACCTAAATCAAGTAGCTGGCGATAATTTGGTAWTTGCGCAACATATTTTGGTACCGGTGCAGGTTTTTTCCACCGCTTTGGTTGCGCTTTTTGYGGAAAKGMTTTTCGCTTAAAYCTATTCGCAGCCATTTTTGGTGCCATTGGATCCGCMGGGCCAGCATATTGAACGCGGACTTCACCTAGTCCTGMTTCGAACAAACCRAGCATGTTGGCCGCCGTGCGGCTCAGATCAATAATYCGATCACCGACAAATGGCCCCCGGTCATTKACACGCACTTTCAATGATTTACCGGTTTCCACATTGGTGACCATAACCATAGAGTTWAGCGGCAGTGTTTTATGGGCTGCAGTGATGTCGTTCATATTGTATATTTCACCGGTTGCCGTTGGCCTACCGTGAAACTTTGAGCCGTACCAAGATGCGGTTCCGACCTTGTCATARCGCGGTTSGTGYTTKGGTGTATAGYGTTTGCCAAATATTKTATAAGTCTTGCCAACYTTTTGGTGGGCATGCAAACKYRTATCAACGTTTCTCTTGTTGAGCTTGGAACGACCAGCGARSGACTKRCCCGAAGGYCCAGATARTGTMGAYAATTTATTCGTRTAYGGCACYAYTTCAGCAGAKTGCTGATGATTACCTTGAGCCATTTTATARGTAATCGGCGCRCCTTTTGCCATCATCGTACCGGATGTTGTGCCGCATGCTCCCAAAGTAAGAGCTGYMGCCCCMATRATTRCCATAGCACTYAATTTTGCCRCCCCGTTAAATCCAAAATTCACCATTCTAAACCTACTCATATATATGGGCTGATATATTTATCTTAGTCCAAAKTGTTGWTTGCGAGCTGASNGCACGCTTTCTCGATTGTGCTRAACATAATTYAGTAACTTTAAATYCGMGTTATGAGACACGCTTAAAATTTGTTTGATTTTCTAGCTTAACCGCGAGTTTGCAAAGTAGGTTACCCAAGGGTTAACGTTTTCGCATACACCCTGCCCTGACTATTCGTTGCGCCTGAAAATAGTTTGATAAAACTGTATCAAGACACTTGCGTATGACCACAAGCCTTGCTAATTCGCCTAGCGCAATCACACACATACTCCTGCGGAGGGGTGGCAGAGTGGTTGAATGCACCGGTCTTGAAAACCGGCGTGCACGGAAGTGTACCGGGGGTTCGAATCCCTCCCCCTCCGCCATTCTTTCTTTCCCTTATATCAATCGCAATTTTTATAATTATTGGCAAAGCAAGAAGTAGCGAGCTCTTGGGCTTTGGCGATTTGTTCTTTTGTCATCCATTTAGCCAAGCTTAGTTTTTTAGCTATTGCTAATCGACTACCTTGTTCTGCAGATAAGGAAACCCAAGAATATGCTTTAACAATATCTTCTGGCACACCATCACCGTACCAATACTTGACTCCAAGCTTATGTTGGGCTGGAGCATGCCCTTGTTCTGCCGCAAGTCGATACCATTTCACGGCTTCGGTCTCATCCCACCTGTCGTGGGTATATTTGTACCCAAGAGTATATTGGGCATCTGCATCACCGGCTTTGGCTTTTTGAAGTGTAGATTGAAAAAGCTCTTCATCTGAAACCTGCGCGTTCACAGATATAGAAGCAAGAGAACTTGCAACGATAGTGAAAAATATTAAAATCCATCTTGTCATTCATTTCCCCTTTTATTCATTATATATATCGCAATTTGTAAATCAGACAATAGTCGTGCACACAACGTAAACTGCATCACACCCTTTCGGATTGGCGGTTTGCTTTCTAGTTCCAGTCATGCCCTCAAAAATAGGACGTCCGTAGCCCAAGACTACTTCCTCGCTGCGCTCAGGGCGCACCCCAAGAGTACTTCCTCGCTACGCTCAGGGCGTGTGGTTTTGCCCTTCACTGGAATTACCAGAGTAGAGCGCTTAGTTGTGTTTCGTGAGGGGTTGGGGGGCAACATGACGGGATTGTTTCTCGTATCCGCCGGAGTTGCTTGTAATAATGTGTATTAATAATTAGTATGAGAGTCGCTGCGCCTACATTTATGGGTGCGGCGAGTTATTTGGGTTACTAAAATATGGAGTTAAAAAATGACCAACAACACGCGCTTGTTTAGAAGTATGAAAGCTTCTATTATACCTCTTGCTATATATTTTGCCTTGTTATTTGTTCCAGTGCTTCTTCTATTTACGAATTTTTTAAATGTTATTAATTCACTTACGTTTACTTTATCTTTTTCAATTTTCGCAGTTATGTATCTGAAGTTTTTTTCAGGGTTGGAATATAAGTTTATGGCAATATGTGGTTTTGTAGGTATTTTCTTTGGTTCGATTTTGGTTCATATTCTTTGGTTTATTTACCATTAATAGTTTTGGATCCATGACTGATGTACCCCTAAATATATGCCATAAGCGTTGACGTCAGACATTACTAAGAATTTATTCCTGCAATGGAATAAGTTTGGATTCCCTAGCCACAGTGTTAATTGAATTTAGAATACTCAATAAAATGACTATAAAATTATTACTAAACGCATTTTTAATGTGTCCTTATCTTATTTAATCAATTTACAGTTCGATTTCACGTACTGGGTATTAGCTGCAATTGCCTTTATTTTCTAATCAGTTGCCCATTTGTTTAGATATGGTTCAGCCAAACGCTTCTCTTTCAAAGCCAAGGCCTAACGATATGTCGCCCCTTGTGTTGGAGTTCTTAAGCGAGCCTGAAAGGATAGCCATATTACGAGCTGCCTGAGCAAGAATAGCCCCGCTCCGTGTAGCTTGATCTTCCATATTCATATCTGCTCCAAAAGCATCGCCTCCTTTAGCTAACACGGCATCAATACCGCGCCGTATGGCCACTGCGTTTAAGAATAAATGTTCTCTGTCAGTATGCTCATTAATTTCGTTTAATGCCAGCGTAGCAATGTCTTGCAATTCTTCACAAAGTTGAACATGCACTGCGTGTGTGATGTGTTCTAGGGCTTCTTTACGTTCAAGTTCACGTTCGCACGCCCTGCTTTTAAATCCAAACATCAAACCTCCTGTGAGCATATATGCTCTTCTCTTAAAACTATCTAATATTAGTAATATGCTCCACCAAACGCCGCTTTTTTAAAACGCTCGGTGGAGAAACCTTCAAACCTAATATAAACCTGATGGAGAGTTTCGAAAATCTATGTTTGATTTTCATTTTTTATTCCAAGTCCATCGCGCCCATTGAGTACTTATACCATTACAATTATAAACTGTCCGTGTGGCAGCATGGAAAATAATGAGTTAAGCTTGCTGGTTGAAGTGTATTTTGAAAATTGAATTATTATATAAAACCTTCAAGGATAACACACATAAAGCGTGAACATATCTATACGGGATTAGTCATCAACAACAAGTTTACAGGTTTGACCGCAGGTGTGCCTTGATATTTCAACGCCGTGAAGGCCGGGGACCATTGGTTTGGCGAGCTTAAATATATAAGCGCATAGGTTTTCCAGTGTCGAGTATTTCAAGCCTTCAATGTCGTTCAAATAAGCATGGTCCAGCTTAGCCCGAATTTTTTCTATCACTGGATCYAAAGAACCAAAATCTAAAAGCCATTTATCRATGTCTGCCTGACGACCCTTAACAGAGAGGCTTGCACTAAAAGAATGACCATGCAGGTTTTTATAACCCGGGTTTGTCCCGTCCGGTAAATCAATGGAGTGTGCAGCCTCAAAGGTGAAGCTACGGGACAGAATAATGTCAGCATTCATGGTCAAATTCCAAATAATATTGTCGTGTCAGTATTTAAAGCAGGCACTTGTTGTTACGCGAGCGGTTGTATAGACTAATCCACATGGAGCACAAGTGTCATAAGAGCGCAGGTTGCTTTACATAACCCAAGGAGCGCAAAATGTATTTTCTTATTATCGGCGTCATTGTATTTTTCGCCACCCATTTATATTCCAGTTTCCGTAGCCGTGCTCCCGGGCGTGATATAAAGGTGCGTTTGGGCATGATGAAATATATGGGTTTGTACTCTATATTCTCTGGGGCTGGTTTTGTGTTGATATTGTGGGGTTACGGCCTCGCACGACCGTCTGCAAGCGTGTACACACCGCCTGATTGGGGTGTGCATGTAAACATGGCCTTTATGTTACCTGCACTGATATTACTATTGGCTGCATATGGCCCGCGCGGGTATATCAAGCAGATGGTCAAACATCCRATGCTAYTGTCCATCATGTTTTGGAGCGTGGGGCATCTTTTGGCGAACGGCGAGYTGAACTCGGTAATACTGTTTGGCAGTTTTCTGGTTTATGCCATCATAGACCGTTTTGCCGTCAACGGSCGTGTCTTTCCGGTCAAAAAAATCACCATTATTGCYGATTTATATGCGGTGATTGTTGGTACGGCTGTGTATTATCTGTTTGTGAAACACCTGCATGAGCTGACGATTGGTGTYCCGGTTATGGCCGGGATCTAAACTGTGCCAGCACAGGTTGGTGATCCGTAAATTCGAAATTAGTATCAATACCCTCGACGCTCACCACTTCCACATTYGGTGAAACCAGAAATCCGTCGATGATAGTGGTATAATTTTCACCCTTAATATAAGGTTGGTAATTCGTACGGACAGTGGCGACCCGTGYATCAAATGCCCATTGCCATTCAGATGGTATTTTTTCTTTTGGAAGAACTTTCAGCCAAAACAATTGCTTCATGTCWGTATTATTTGGGAAATCCGTAGGTGTAAGCTGCATATTCCAATCGCCGCCGATAACGACATGCTTGCCGTCTGCATAATATTCTGCGGCAATTTCAAGAAGTTTTTCGAGCTGCTGCACACGGATATTCCCGCCCTCATCGAAAGCCGACAGATGAATGTTGAGCAATGCCCAATCTCGATCATTTTCTTTAAACTCCGTAATCTGAACATGGTATTGGCGCTCGATGATACCGCCAAGCTTCTCTGGTTCATTGGGCAAACGCCGAACGGAAATATTATCTGGAGCAAAGGGAGTAAAACTACTTAACCCATGTTTAAGTGCCCATTTAGTAGGAATGAGGCGCGTACTAAAATCGTGTGTGAACCACGATGAATGATCCGGCAAAGCCGCACGGACACCATCCAGAACATCAACGCCCATATTGAGCATGTCCGGTTTTGATACTTCTTGAATAATATAGAAGTCTGCTGGATTGGCTTTCATAATGTCCGCTATACCGTTCAGGTTAACTTCAACGATTTCTCGGCTTGGCGGCAACAGGTTCTCACCGCCGTCCATGACAAAATCAGAATCTTTACCCAAGCCAGCATAGCCGATATTCCAGTCCATCACTGTGATGACTGGGCCAACGGTTCGTGTGTTCTGGATCACGTGCTTTTGAATTTTTAGGCTTGTGTTGAAATAGTTCGTACCGAGTACGGCTGCAAAAACAATGAACAGACTAACAACRCCAAGCCCGATAACTTTTAATATTTTMAACATCARTTTTCCAATCTCTTGAYTARGCTAGACGTGTCCCATCTATTGCCGCCCATATTTTGCACATCTTCATAATATTCATCGACCATTTTAGTCATGGTTAGGTTTGCACCGTTTTCGTCTGCGGCCTCTAGGGCTATTTTCAAATCTTTGCGCATCCAGTCTACGGCAAAACCAAACTCAAACTCTCCGCGCCCCATTGTTGAGGCCCTATTGTCCATTTGCCAGCTTTGTGCGGCGCCCTGCCCGATGGCTTCGACCACTGCGTCGACATCCAATCCGGCACGCTTGGCAAAATGGACGGCCTCAGATAAACCTTGCAGCGTACCGGCTATACAAATTTGGTTGACCATTTTTGTCAACTGTCCAGCACCCGACGGGCCCATATGTTTTACGGCTTTGGCGTAGGCCTGCATAATAGGTTCGCAACGCCCGTAAACATCTGCGTCCCCACCGCACATAATCGTCAGCGCACCATTGACTGCTCCGGCTTCACCGCCAGATATGGGTGCATCTACAAACCCGATATTAGCTGCCCCGATACCTGTTGCCCCGATACCTGTTGCATTGGCTATAGCGTAGCAAGCCCGCGCACATTTGGCAGATGCTGTCGTGTGGTCAACTAAAATACTGCCGGATTTCATTGCGCCGAGCGCAGGCTTGGCCACAGCATAAACATCATCATCATTCCCGACACACATCATGACAATATCTGCACCCGCTACGGCAGTTTCAATGTCCGCACCGGTGGTGCCAGCGTATTCCTTTGCCCATTTTTGTGCCTTATCCGCACTGCGGTTCCAGACGGTAACTGTGTGTCCTGCCGCCACCAAATGACCTGCCATAGGATATCCCATAACACCGAGCCCTAAAAATGCTAAATCAGCCATAATGTCTCCCTGTTTTTCCTTGTAGTGACAAGTAAACGGTCTCGCCAAGGGTAAATTTACCTGTTACACAATGGGAATGGACGTGCAAGCACTAGAAACCAGTTGGCAAATGTGGGCCACCTTCGGGATTGTTATCATTGCAGTCGTGCTCTATGCGTTTGAAAAATACTCTATTGAGCTAATTTCCATCGGTATAATATCTGCATTACTCTTGTTTTTTCAAGTATTTATGCCCGAAAGTTCAATGCAGGTCGATGCACGCACCTTACTATCCGGGTTTTCTGACCCGGCTTTAATTACGGTCATGGCTTTGCTGGTTATCGGACAGGGTATTTTCGAAACGGGGGCATTAGAAACCCCGACGCGTAAGCTCAACACTTATCTCAAT
>NVRS01000007.1 GCA_002732685.1 Robiginitomaculum sp. | reverse complement strand
ATAGGCAGGAAAATATACCTATGTTGACACATCAAGACATTTGGGCGGCTTTGGATGCTTTGGCGCAAAAATTTGCTATGAGCCCGTCAGCAATGGCGCGGGCCGCCGGTCTTGATCCGACAACATTTAATAAATCCAAACGCAATGGAGCAGACGGAAAAGCCCGGTGGCCATCGACGGAAAGCCTATCAAAGGTTTTGGGAGCACTTGGCGTTAGTTTTGAGGATTTTGCCGCCCAAACGGCCAAGAGTAGAGCCGGGCGTTTTGGCATGGATATGGGGGCTAATATACCCCTTATCGGCATGAACCAAGCTGGGCAAGATGGATATTTTGACGAAGTGGGTAACCCGGTCGGGGAGCATTGGGACGAGATACGTATGCCTGGCCTGCGGGATGACCATGTTTTTGCTTTGCAAGTCTCAGATGATGCTTTGGCGCCGGCACTGCGCGGCGGGGACACGGTTGTTGTCTCGCCTGCGACGGGCATAAAGCCTGGTGACCGTGTTGTGGTCAAGTTGCGTTCCGGTGAGGTCGTGGCAAAGATATTTAATAGCATGAGCGCTTCCAAGGTCAAATTGCAAACACTCAACCCACAATATCCGGGCCGGAGTGTAGCGCTGAAAGACATTCAATGGATGGCGCGAATCGTATGGGTTAGTCAGTAGCAAAAATGCGCAACGGCTCTATTGATTTACGAACGCTTCGGCCCGCTCCAAAGCTTCGTTCGTCGCAAAACCCTCATAAACCTGCCGCATTTGCGCTTGAACTTGCTGTTCAGTGGCGTTTTTTGGACTGGCAGGTAAAACCTTGGTTTTTAACCATTTTTYAGTTTGCGCCGCCCTGGCTTGAGGTTCCAACACATAGGTGAGCATGATATAAGTCGAACCAATGATAATGTCATCCGGGTTGTTGGCAAGCGCGGTTTCAAAGTGTGTAATGCCTTCAATTGGATTGGCACCATAACGNKTTTYCAMSWYMAAATNYGCCTGCCCTATASARCARRTTTAAATGCCAMGCRCCSTTYAAGGCGTGARYGCGRTRATCGTCMGGMGCMGCMAYTGCSGMYKYGTCAATKGCCGTGCGKATYTTTKTSGGCAARTTTTTRCGCCASGCCKTAAARCTGGARACATGGCGACCATAAAACCCGTAAGCAATAGCGTATTGTAGCTGCGCGTCTTWGGTGTCCGGGTCAAGCGCCAAAGCGGCCTCGGCCAGTTTCATGGCCCGTTTTGCGGTTTTGGTTTTGCGTTCTGCCAGCCCAAGAAACAATTGCGCATTCAGCGCCTCGGTCGCCAGCACCAGCCCGTCCGCCGATCCGAGCATAGTGCCTTGCGCCACAGCCAAATCATATCGCCCCGCATCCAAAGAAATTCGTGCGTTTTGTAATGTGTCAGCAAAGGCGGTGCTACCCGCAAAGGCCCACAAAACGCAMCTCACAATTATTGTGGAAAACATTTTCATACAGGCCTGTTAACATGTTTTAGGGCGCACCGGAAAATAATTACATTAATTTTCCGCCAAGCGCATCTTTAATCAAAGCACAAGTTTCTTCCACACCGTAAATGGCTACGAAAGAGCCAAAACGTGGACCTTGGGATTGGCCTAACAGGACTTCGTACAGGGTTTTGAACCAGTCGCGCAGGTTTTCAAATTCGTGTTCTTTGCCAATGCTAAAAATCAGGCTTTGCAGTTCACTGGCGCGCATGGATTTTGCTTCTGGCTGGCTTAGATTGTTTTGTAAATCCTCCAGCGCTGCCCGCTCTTTATCGTTCGGGGCGCGGTAGGATTTATTGGGTTTGACGAAGTCCTCATAGTAGCGCACCGCATATTCGCACAGTTTATCCAGCACCGGATAGGTTTCAGGTGTCGCGTCTTTGACCTCGCGTTTAATGAAACCCCAAAGGATATCTTTGTCTGATGCATTGGCAGCACTGACCAAATTTAAGAGCATGGCATAGCTAATGGGCGGCACATCTTGCGGCGGATTACCGTCGTGGATATACCAGACCGGATTGCTGATTTTTGTTTTGTCTTCCTGCTCCGGGTAAGCAGCAAGATGCTGGAAATATTCGTCAACCGCCCTTGGTATGACATCAAAATACAGGCGCTTGGCGGTCTTGGGCTTTTGGTACATATAGAGATACAGACTTTCGGGCGTGCCGTATTTAAGCCAGTCCTCAACCGCAATGCCATTACCTTTAGTCTTGGATATTTTCTGGCCATTTTCATCGTTGAACATTTCGTAGTTAAACCCGTCCGGCGGTGTGCCGCCGAGCACACGGCAGATTTTAGAAGACACTTTGGTGCTCTCGATTAAATCCTTCCCTGCCATTTCGTAATCAACACCAAGCGCCGTCCAGCGCAAAGCCCAATCCGGCTTCCACTGGATTTTGACATTACCGCCCGTGACTAAAGTCTCGTGTTTTTTGCCGTCTTCGTCTTCGAAGACAATAGTGCCCTTGCTTACATTACGTTCTAGCGTTGGGACTTGCAAAACTCTGCCTGTCGTTGGTGAAATCGGTAAGAACGGCGAATAGGTCGCCCGGCGTTCTTCGCCCAAAGTTGGCAGCATGATGTCCAAAACTTTATCCATGCGCTCCAACATGATGAGAAGCGTATCATCAAACCGACCCGAGCGGTATTGCTCGGCTGATGACAGGAAGGTATATTCAAAACCAAAGCTATCCAAGAATGAACGGAGCCGAGCATTATTATGGGCAGCAAAGCTTTCATGTGTGCCAAAAGGATCCGGTACATCTGATAAAGGCTTGCCCATATATTTGGCGAGCATGTCTTGGTTGGGTAAATTTGTGGGAACTTTGCGCATACCGTCGAGGTCGTCGGAATAAGCAATCAATTGCGTTTCGTATTTACCCTCGGTGAGCGCAACAAAAGCCTGACGCACCATAGATGTGCGCGCCACCTCGCCGAATGTGCCAATGTGCGGCAGACCGGACGGGCCATAGCCCGTTTGAAATATCACGGGGCCGGTGTGCGCCGTGCCGCGCTTTTCCTTGATCATCAAACGTTTGACAAGTGCGCGCGCCTGTTCAAACGGCCAAGCTTTTGTTTGTTGCATGATGTCGTGGGAGAAAGTCATTTTGGTTTCCGTAATTTTATTATAAAGGCGGGAGATACGCTTGTCAGAGGAGAGGGTCAAGCCGGATTGCGTGCCTGAGAATAAATCGTCCCCGAGAATAAATCGTCAATGGCCAATTATTCATATTGTTGCAGGTGTTTTCAGGCTAGGGTGTATTAAACCCTATTGGAGAACATCATGAAAACCAAAACTCTTTTCCTTATTGCCGCCGCGTGCATAATGTCTTCCGTACCCGCCTTGGCAGAGCCAGAGGCTTTTACATCAGGTCAATCCATCCCGGAATTTGGTAAAATTGCCGAGGTAAAAGTTGACCAACCCGTCTACCGTCACCATAAATTCAAAGTCGCATTTGATGTTAGCAAACAAGCGGACGCAGGYGAACTTAAYCGYAATTTGGTCAGCGYRGCRCGTTTCATCAATATGCACACGGCTGCAGGCGTYAAAGARAAAAACATCAAATTAGCCRTCGTYRTACACGGCGGWGCYWCTAAGGAYGTRACCAAMRAAGCTTATTATAGCGCCTCTCAAGACGGGGATGATAAAAAARCCAATGCCAATGCCGCRCTCATCAAAACYYTRATCGAYCAYGGTGTCGAGGTTTATGTTTGTGGCCAATCTGCCGCCTTTTACGATATTGATAATACAGATTTATTACCGGACGTAAAAATGGCTCTCTCCGCCATGACTGCTCATGCTCTGTTACAACAAAAAGGCTACACGCTTAACCCRTTTTAAAGTGCGGCTTTWATCTGCGCGGCAAGARCATTTAACKCGTCCATGTCCGCCRTKCCGCCGCTYGCGTGGGGTTTTARAYCGCCTTCRTATTTCGGGATAATRTGAACATGGAGATGATAGACGGTTTGTCCGGCGGGGGCACCGTTGAACTGGGTAATGATAATGCCGTCGGGTGATAAGGYCTCGTYAATGGCACGKGTCAATTTTTGTACGCTTGCCATTATTTGCGCAAGACCRTCYTTGCTGACRTCCAACARRTTRCGMGCTTGCTCATGTTTGTGAAYAACCAACATATGCCCRCGTGATTGGGGAAATACATCCATAAAAGCCAATGTGTTTTCATCCTCAAAAACTTTCACACACGGCATGTCCCCRCGTASAATYTTRGCRAAAATRTTTTCAGGATCGYAGACACCTTCAATGCTCATTTGATTTCCTTTTTTCTAACTGTGGCACGGCAATATACTTAGCATGAAGTAAAATGCCGATAGGAAAAAGTAACATAGCATTAGCAAATACTTGCTCTGTTACACCACCAGTAAATATTTGTACGTTTAAACATACAAGCCAGAGTGCCAACAATATAAGAGGTGGCAGAAAGCAGGCCAAAACACCCAGCACATACACCACAGCGGCCGCAATGATCAACAGAAGAACGGCAAGCCAAAGGCTGTTAATGCCAAACAATAATGCCGATACGGCGACTATCGTGAATAAAACYAATAAGTAAATCCACGGCCGCACCCATAAGGCAGGTACAAAAATAATGGCAGGACTATTAAATCCGATTATAGAAAAATTGTGTCTCCACAYACCATATTTTCTGGTGGGTAAATTATCACCGTCCTGCTTCGGGTTTTGTTGTAACTGTCTGATCCACAATTTTGCATCAACCAGTTCTGAGGACGGTACAAGAATAATCAACCCACCAAATGCCAACATTTGCATATAGGCAATATGGGCGTGGTTATAATTATGCCAACTGGGGTGAAACTCGGCAGATTCCAATGCTGAAAATGCGACCAATGCTTCGCCAATATTATTGTATCTCTTGAAAATCACCAATCCCACATCACTCCCCYTTTTTAAACGGCGTGTATGTTTCTAGCACATCTATATGKTGTGCGACAGCGCGGCGCTCGTGTCTTAAAAAATCAGCAACGGCATCTTTTAAGCCGGGATGGGTTAGGTAGTGGGCTGAGTAGGTGGTGACGGGYTCRTARCCTCGGGCCAATTTATGGTCCCCTTGGGCTCCGGCTTCKACGCGGGCTAAACCCATRTCTATGGCCRCCTCTATTGCCTGATAATAACACAGTTCAAAATGCAAGAACGGCACGTCGAGCGCTGCACCCCAATGCCKGCCGTAAAGCGCATCACCRCCAATAAAATTAAGCGCTCCAGCTATGGGGATATCGTCCTGATAGGCCAGTATCARCAAAACYTGTTCACACATAGTGTCTTGAATGGCAGTGAAAAATGCACGGGTCAGATACGGCCTGCCCCATTTGCGCTCACTAGTGTCCAGATAAAACTTGTAAAAAGCATCCCAGTGTTCAGGTTTAATCTCATCCCCGCGCAAGCGCTTTATCTGTACTTGCTCTTGTGCTTTGCGTCGTTCGGCTTTTATCTTTTTGCGTTTGCGGGAAGTCAGGGTCGYCAAAAAAYCATCAAAATCACCATARTYCCGATTAACGAAATGAAATTGYCTRTCGGTTCGGGTGAGAAARCCTTGCTCTGCTAGYCKRYYCACCAAGTCTTTATCGCCGAAGGTCAGATGCRCGCCGGACATVTTATTTTGCATGCAAATRTCTTTTAGCGTGTCTATCAATATGGTTTCAGCTTCAGGGGTTTTCGCAATYAATCTCGRCCCCGTTACTGGCGTGAACGGCACRGCGCATTGCAGTTTAGGATAATAGTCCATACCCGACCGCTGCGCTGCATCGGCCCAACCTTGGTCAAACACATACTCRCCCATAGAATGAGATTTTACATAMAGCGGTGCACASCCYTGTATGTTGGCYGATTTGTCCTCCAGCCATAAATGWGYAGCCTGCCAGCCAGTRYGCTCACCRACACAGCCRCTAACTTCCAGTGCATTGAGAAAATCCCAATCTGTGAACGGATGATAGTTTTGCGAACCGCGTTGCGGCAAAAGGGCATTCCAATCAGCCCGCGAGACCTCGGCAATCTCGTTGAGTATCCTGATGTTAATTTTCGATCTCGATGACGCAATCGATTTCAACGGCTACGTCCAACGGCAAAGCTGGGGCACCCACTGCGAACCGTGCATGCTTACCGGCTTCCCCGAACACATCGACCATCATGTCCGAACAGCCATTTATAATTTTAGGAATATCAAGCGCAGTGCCTTCAAAATTGCTACAGACAAAACCGCCGAGCTTAACCACGCGCTTGACCTTGGATAGATCGCCTGCGCAAGCCGCTTTCATTTGCGCGATTAAATTAAGCGCACATGCCCTTGCTGCATCTTGGCCGCGCTCTACGGTTAGATCTGCGCCGAGCCGGCCCGTTATCAGTTTGCCCTCCGCCGTGACGGAAACTTGCCCCGATATAAAGACCTGACTGCCACTGATCACATAAGGCACATAATTGGCTACGGGGGCTACGGGCTCTGGCAAAATTAGCCCGAGGTCTTGTAGACGTTTTTCAACTGCGTTCATCATTGTTTCCTTGAATTGTCTTACCTGCATTGTAATGCTGGATGATAAGCCAAGGCAGAGGACGATACAATGAGTAATGAAAATTCGGGAAATACTGAAAATTCTGAGAACAAAGAAGATTTGGGAAATTTTCCCGCCCCAGATAAATGCGRCATACTCMAGGCGGCAGACGCCAACCCGTCTGTCCTCAAATTYTTATCGCAAAGACGYTCTGCCTTGGTACGVTCCATGTCGGAACCGGGTCCTGATGCRAAACARCTGGARCTGATCTTGCGTATTGCAGCCCGCACGCCAGATCACCGCAARTTATTTCCGTGGCGGTTTATAATATTCGAGGGCAAAGCACGGGCAGAGTTTGGCGAACATTTGGCAACATATTTCAAAGAAGATTGCCCAAACATGCCCAAAGACCGGGTAAAACACGAACGTTCAAGGTTCATGCGTGCACCGCTTGTGGTTGGCGTAGTCTCCAGTCCCAAAGACTGTCCGCGCGGTACACCAAAATGGGARCAGGAACTTTCCGCAGGTGCCGTGTGCATGAATATGTTGCTTGCGGCACGTGCCGCAGGCTTTGCGGCACAATGGCTCAGCGAATGGTATGCATTTGACAAACGAATCAACAGTGTTTTACGGCTCGAAGAAGCCGAACGCATGGCCGGGTTTGTTTATATAGGCACCGCCACTGAAAATCCCACAGAACGTCTCCGTCCAAATGTGCCAAACCTGACGCAATATTGGGAAAATTGTTAGCAAACYYGAACCCATATATACAAAARGGGTTCTGGAGRCATTATGGTCATTTCGTTTAGGTTAGGTTCATCTTGGCCGCCGTAAGGCTCGGCTCGATTAATGGCGATCGCCTTTAATCACGAACCCTGCTTTTACCACGCGCCCCGTGTAGCGGCAGGGTTCACTGATTTATAGCGCGAGTCCTTGTGGGGCAACGCTTGCTGCTTAACAGCTGAAAAGAGGCTCCTTCAAAAGAGGGGCCTCTTTTTAATTCCATACGTTTAATACTGCTTATCCCGTCTCGCTGAACAATTCTCTGCCTATCAACCAACGCCGGATTTCGCTTGTACCCGCACCGATTTCATAAAGTTTAGCATCACGCAATAAACGACCCGTTGGGTAATCATTAATATAACCATTACCGCCCAGCAATTGAATGGCATCGAGGGCGACGAGTGTGGCTTTTTCAGCTGCATAAAGAATGGCACCAGCGGCATCTTTACGAGCAGTTTCTCCTCGGTCGCAAGCTTGAGCCACGGCGTAGGTATAAGCGCGGGCAGTGCTTGTGGTTACATACATGTCAGCGAGTTTACCTTGGACGAGTTGAAACTCGCCAATGGATTTACCGAACTGCTTGCGTTCGTGTATGTACGGCAGCACCACATC
The DNA here is from genome assembly GCA_002732685.1 of Robiginitomaculum sp. The sequence continues at coordinate 90,596 of NVRS01000007.1, read as the reverse complement.
AAGACAAGCTTGCATAATGCCAATTGATCCGGCGGATAATACGGTGCGCTCATAATCAAGGCCGGACATCAAAATGCCAACACCTTTTCCGAGTGGCCCCATAAGGTTTTCTTCCGGTACTTCGCAGTCTTCAAATACCAGCTCACAGGTATCCGATCCGCGCATCCCCAACTTGTCGAGTTTCTGTGCCGTCGAAAAGCCCTTGAAACCTTTTTCAATAATAAATGCAGATATGCCCTTGGAACCAGCACCCGGATCGGTCTTGGCGTAGACAACCAAAGTATCGGCAATAGGGCCGTTGGTGATCCACATTTTATTACCGTTTAAAATATATATATCACCCTTTTTCTCGGCCTTTAATTTCATGGATACAACGTCCGAGCCTGCGCCCGTTTCTGACATGGCCAGCGCGCCAACATGTTCGCCAGAAATAAGTTTGGGTAAATAACGGCGTTTTTGTTCCTCGGTACACCAGCGGCGCATTTGGTTGACACATAAATTGGAATGGGCGCCGTAGGAAAGCCCAACAGAGGCGGAGGCCCGGCTTATTTCTTCCATGGCRATKGMRTGYTCMAGATASCCAAGACCCGCRCCGCCGTATTCTTCTTCYACTGTGATGCCGAGCAAACCCTGATCACCCATTTTATTCCACAAGGAACGGGGGAAATTATTATCGCGGTCAATGTCGGCTGCGATGGGTGCGATGGTTGCCTGCGAAAAACCATAAACGGCATCACGGGTCATTTCGGCGGTTTCGCCAATGTTAAATCTTAGGCTTGGATAAGGTGTGGTCATTTTATATTTTCACTACTTTTTTGAATTCAGGGTTCACCCACATATTTTTCAGGGGCAATTCCTAAGTTTTTAGCAGTGAAACCAGCTCAATACAAATTCATTTCGTCAGGAATGTAATTTAGCGGTCCTAATAACTTTATGTTGAAGTTGCCAATGCCGTCACTTGCAATCAACATCTTGCGCTCTATAGATATGCTATGACTTGGATACATTATCTTTTACTTGCAATTATTCAGGGGATTACTGAGTTTTTGCCTATTTCCAGTTCGGCACATTTAATATTGCCGGCTAAGGTCTTTGGGTGGCCTGATCAGGGACCGCTGATAGACTTGATGGCGCATTTGGGTTCACTTGGCGCTGTAATATTATACTACAGAAAAGATGTAAGACGTATGGTTGCTGGTGGTTTTGATCTATTAAGCTTTAAACCAGAACGCCAATGTCGAAAGCGGGCGCAACTTGCTTTATTTATTTTAGTCGCAACACCGCCTGCGCTCATCGTCGGTTTTGCTATGAGCATGGTTGGTTGGGCCGAAGCTGTACGCTCACCGCTCATCATCGCGTGGGCTATGATCGGGTTTGGCATTATATTGTGGTTGGCGGATGTTTGGGGCAAGCAGATCAAGACTATCGAAACTATGAATTGGAAGGCGGCCATGTTGATTGGCTTTGCTCAGGTACTGGCGTTTATTCCCGGCACTTCGCGCTCCGGCATTACCATGACCGCCGCACGCGGCCTTGGATTTACACGCTCAGAATCAGCCCGGTTTTCCATGCTGATGGCCATGCCTATCATCTTGGCAGGTGGTGTTTACGCATTTCTGCGGTTGATCAAAAACGGCAATAGCGGCACGGGTGCCGCTAATCTTGTTGATGGTCTTATTGTGGCGGGACTATCTTTTGTTGCCGCCTACTTCGCTATTACCATTTTTATGAAACTCATAGAACGCATAAGTTTTCTACCGTTCATGCTATACCGTTTGGCACTGGGTGGTCTCTTATTGTGGTGGTTGTCCCAAGGTGGGGCATAGAAGGCAGCGTATAATTTTATGTCTGCAAATGTCTGGTTTTAACATACAGTAGACTGTCTTCTATGGCGCGCGGTTGATGGTCATGACCAGCAGGAACGCGGAGCCAAGTACCGGGACGGTGGTCGCCGTACTCATCGACAAAGCGGCCCTTTAATACAAATATCTCCAATCCTCCCGGAAAACGCATTGTGTCCAGCTTCAATCCAGCAGGCCACTTAACCAACGCCACATGTTCATGTGCACTGTCAAACAGCTTTAGGGTTTGCGCGCCGTACTCTGCGGCCTGCCAGTCAGCGTTGGCACAGCTTGTGTCTATACGTACGGATTTTCGGTCAAATATATGCATCTGACCTAATTTGACAAAAATCTTACACCCGTTTTCAGAATAGGGTGCATGGGACGAACCAGGAGGATTGCGGATATACCAGCCTTTTGAGTAGTCACCACTTTCATCTGAAAACGTACCGTCAAGCACCAGAAATTCTTCGCCGTCGTCGTGGGTATGCTCAGCAAATTTTGACCCCGCAGCATACCGCACAATAGTTGTAGCGCGCTTGGCATATTCCCCGCCAACCCGCTCTAATAGCTTGCGGGTTACACCTGGCTCTGGGGAAAGCAACCAGCACAATTCGTCAGCGACGGCTGATGCTGGCAGACGTAAATCCGTGTTGAGATTAGTATAAGTTTGCTCGCGGCATTTTTCTTGCGAGCTTATTGGCAATGTACGTAATGATGTTTTCATCATAATACTCCAGTTTAAAAAATCCGCCGCACATCACGCTTTACGGACACGAGCAGCATGGGTGCGGCGGACGGGTACACGCTTTCTCAAGGGGAGGTGGCGTGTGAGGGTATGGTTAGAATGTTGTAAAATATTGACGGCGATGATGGCTTGTATTGTAGCATCAATAATAAACCAGTTTGGCAGCAGGAACGGAATGCCCATAACCTTCTCTAGTTCAATGCGTAATTATAAATCAGTATTTGAAACCAACTCGCCTGCATTCTCCTCTTGTAATAATTCATAAAGTTGTCTATCTACCTATTAGTAGGTAGTCAACAGGTTTTTGTGCAATAATTTTAGTGGCGCTCTTGGCCGCGCCGCTTTAAGGTACAAGTAATCAGGAGAGTTTAATGGCGAGCAGCCATACATTAGAACAAGATATCGTCACACAAAGTGACAAATCCGTCTGTTGTCCACTGAGTGATACTGCGCGCAAAATTGCCGAGACGTTCCAAAGCATGGTCATGCAGCGCGGTTTTAACGCTGTGTCCTACGGGGACATTGCCAAAGAACTCGGCATTCGCACAGCGTCTATCCATTATCATTTCCCGACCAAGGCTGAACTTGGCGCAACGGTCTTAACCCGCTACCGTGATAATATCAAAATTGCTTGGAAAGACATAGATGCGAACGACCCTGAAAGTTATGCCCGCGCCTATGAAAGTTTTATGGCGCCTATACGCTCCGTCCGCGATATGGATGGTGTGTCTTGCTTATTCGGCGTACTTAGCGCTACCCAAAAAACATTGTGTACAAACATTCAGGTCATTCTTGCGGACTTTTTTGTCGAACAAGAGGTCTGGTTGGCCAAAGTATTTAAAGGTGGCCGGGACAGAGGCGTGTTTCATTTTTCAGGCTCAGCAACGAGCTTTGCAAAGCTGTACGCCTCAGCCCTCCAAGGCGCTATGCTCATAAAGAAATCTACGGGAGAGCCTGCTCATTTCGATGCTGTCATTGATCAGTTAGAGGGTATGTTGTTTGGGCCGTAATTATCCATTAAAACTATTTAGAACCGTTTTTCAATATAAGCCTGCGCCTCCGCGCCCTTTAGTTCGCTAGTTGACGGGCCAGTTCTGACAAACAGTTTTTGGTCATTTCCATCCTTGGTCCAAACTGCGGATTTAGATGGTGAACATTTAACTACAAGTGCGCGCTTATCCAAGTAGTCTTCAATATTAAAATTGATATACAGATTGTGTGATTGCCCAATTCGCGCATTGATTAAATTTGTAAGATGCAAAAGGAATTTGTCTTCGTTTGGAAAGCCGTCTTCTTCGAGACCAACAGCAGTGCCATCATCAGCGATACCTACATAAAGTGTTCCGCCGCCCGCATTTAAGAAACCGGATATAGTTTTTAAAACCGCCATTTCCATTTTTGGATCATTCTGCCCTGTGTGCAGGTTTTTGCGCAGTGTCGATTTGAACTCTTGGTGATCATCTTCGCCATTTTTTACACTATCAAAAACCTCACTTACGGATGGAGTCTCAAACCCTCCGCCTGAGTATGAAAGCGTTTCATATCCCTCTTTGATAATACCTGCCATAAGCTCTCTGCGTTTTTGCAAAAAATCTTCATACTCTATATTCTGCCAATCATCTGGCAGAGCATGCCAATGATACATTTTGATTAGATCAGGGTTGGAAAATCTTTCTTCAAATACAGGTGCGTATACGGTGGGGTTTTGGTCACTAATTTCCGCGTTTGTAGTATATTCTATGATTGCGTAATTGGCCGTTTGATTGCGCAGAGTTTGATCTACGCCTTTCTTTTGTAAAAAAGCACGCGGAAACAAATGGTGCCTTTCAATTGCCGAGCGTTTCGAGTGAATGCTAGGGTCAAGCAAATCGGAAACAGACCGGTCTGAGTATAATACCTTGGCCCCCAGAAGATTTAGTGCTGCATAATACGACATCATAGATGTGTTGCTCGCGGATGAATTTGCTAGATTAGATGGTAAGTTAATAGCCCAAAAATCATCAGTTAATTGCTCTGTACAAATTCCCGATAATTCAGATAAAAATTCAGATCCGGTTTCCATATCCCTAAATCTGGCAAGGTCACTTTCCATTTTTGATTCTGGTGAGCTTGAATAGCGTCCCGTCAAAGCTGCCATAAAAAACCATTGGCTTATTCCGCGCGCCAAATCTTGCTCTTTAATGTTAAACTGTACGCGACCAATCAGGTAAATGATGTAACAATAAATTATATTGAGTTTACTGCTAAGCATTTTATTGCTGCGATAACCTGCGTCATTAATACACTTTAGGTAATTGTGCCAGTTCTGTAAATTGAGGGCTTGAGATTGCGCTTTGCGCAAAGTTTCAAATTGGGCATCACGACGGTCTTCTTTGCTTAAAGTTTCAAATTGGGCATCACCACTCTCTTTATTTTTTTTATCCTTTTCTAAATCGCGACCCGTTAAAAGAGCATATACATATTGCAAGCGTGCACGCCTAAAACCAAGTCCAATCCCAGCGCGTAATAACATATCAGGGTCTGGTGTAATGAAGTAGTTGAATGCAGAAGGTGCACCCGTTGAGGGCAAGCGCGTTTGATTGCTAAACTCTTCCAAATCCCGACGACCTTCCTCCCAAAACACCGACATTAGCGTAAGGATGAAGTCGGCCTGTTGCAAAGTTTTGCCTTTGGAATTGATGCGTACGAATACATCTGCGACACCTTCAACATCTATTTTTGAAGAAAGTTCCAAAGCGATAAATGGTGTGTTGATTAGGTTTTTCACGCTCTGCAACCGTTGGCGAATGAGCCGTGCCTCATCATCGCTGACTTCTCGATTTTCTCTAAGGCTTTTTACATAATCTTCTGCTATATCAAAAACATCTGCACCAGCGGCCCACAATACAGAGATGTTAGGAATGAAATTTTTATTTCTTTTTGTAGTTACGCTGACCACATCAAATTTCTCAACTGTAGGGTCAAAGGCAATTTCTATAATTTCTTTCTTAAAGTTATCCCTGATAACTTCAACGCCTTCCACGACAGCATATAGAGAGGTCAACCTTTGCTGACCATCAACAACTAATAGCTTTGGCGGTTTTTGTTTGCTTGCTGTGCCAATAGATTTTGCCGAGGCAATGCCGTCAGTTTCCCAAAACAAAAAGAAACCTACGGGGTAACCTCGATACAACGAGTCAAACAAATCCCTGACCGCAACATTTTTCCAAACAAATGGTCTTTGCAAATCAGGAAGAGCTATTTCCCCCATTTTGATATTTTCAATTAATCCCTGTAAAGTGTAATCAACTTTTTTGTAAACATTCTGGCTCATACAATCCCCCACCTTACAGDDHTACTYWWCTTWAASGTRCSSACATRMGAATMAMYSWKWAYMKKMKTKTWTYWCCGGCGTTTCAAAAACACATAGAACGCGCCCGTGCCGCCGTGTCTTATATGGGACGGGGCGATGCTTGATATTATGTGACGCACAGACGGATCGTTGAGCCAGCCGTGTAGGCTTTGACGTAAAACACCCTGTAGGTTCGGGCCCTTGCCCGTAACTATTAACACCGTGCGATGTCCGCATTCATGAGCCAACACAAGCCGGCGCTTAAGGCTTGCAAACGCAGCGTCACGGGTCATGTCGTGCAAATCAATGGTGCGGTCTATTTTAACCTGCCCTCTACGGACCTTTTTATCTGCGCGGSTTTGTATGTCTTCGCGGCTATGATGCAAAACGGGTGCTGGCGCTGTGGGCAGGTGGATGTGAGTTTCGGATTTTACACTGGGCTTTGGTGCTGATAGCGGCAATATTGTGCGCGACACCCTCTGCCAGATTGTCCGGTCAGCTTTCGTTAGTTTGCGCCCACCCTTCATGATGCGCCTGTCATGATGAGTATGTCATGATATAGGGGCAAATTTCAATGCCAAAGCTACAGGCAAAAACAACGTCCACATGGCCTGATGCTTCATAACCCCTGCTTTTTCACCTGCCGCAGCCCCGCTCCCAAAAAACACATCACCGCGCTTACTACCCTTAATCGCGCCGCCTGTGTCYTGGGCGACAAGTAAATGCCCCTCGTCTGCGCCGGTATAATCTCCGCCCTCTTTTGGAAACTTTCCTTCAACCCAAACAACCATACCGTAAGGATAGTGTTTAGGGTCTATGGCTACAGAGCCCATCGGCGTTAAAGGAATGCCCATAGCCCCCTTTGGGCCATCACTTTGGTTAAGGTGTTCCGTCTTAAAAAATACATAGCGAGCATTTTGTGCCATCAGGTCTTTGGCTGCCGCATACCCCTCCTTTTCCATCCATGCCTCTATGGACTGCTTGGAAGCTTCATCCTTGGTCATATCTCCGCGCGCAATTAACGCCCGACCAATAGACGAATAAGGGTGACCATTGTGCCCATCAAAAGCGGCGCGGTAAACCTTTCCGTCAGGAAAGCGAATTTGCCCCGAGCCTTGGATTTGCAAGAAAAATACATCAATCGGCTTGCCGTAAGCGAGCACTGTTGAAGATGTGATCGACAAGTCTTTGCGTGGTAAAATTTGTGTTTTTCTATCTTTAGGCCGCGCCAATACGGGTTCAGAAAACTCAAGGCTGGCAATACGGCGCACAGGGATTTCCGGCGCATAATATGCGGTAAGAAGCCCAGTGTCTTCACCAACATTGACCGGCTCAAAATGGCTTTGGAAAAATCGAACGGCATTGCTGCGACTTGCTTCTATACCTTGGGCTGCCTGGCAAGGCGCGCGCCAATCGGTGTAGCGGCCAAATGTCGGCAGTTTCGAATTGAGCCATTTCTCGTCGGGTCTTCGCTTCCAAACTTTGCAGGTTTTCTGAAAGGCTTTCAAGGCAGGGGTAGGGTCTGCGGTCGCCCATAAGTTAAGGTTTGAAAATGAACCACTGGGAGCCGGAACGGGCGCAGAAATAGAAGCAGGAACGGGTTCGGGCTCTTGAGGGACTATAGGGTTCACTTCAGTATCAGCTTCGGTATCCACTTCGGGTACAGATGCGGCCTCAGAAGGCAATGTTACTTCTTTAAGTATGGTTGGCGGTTCAGCAGGCTCCGGCTTCGCGGTCGGCGCTTCAGAGATTTCCCGAGGCACCGCAGTCGACAAAGCATCGGATCCAAAATTTCGACCAGAATCAGGAGCAGGTGTGTGTGTGGTGGCGCAAGCGCTTATGCACAGCGCGCCCACAAGCCACAAATACCTTTTAAGTATCAGGCGAATGATCTGGCCCACCCATATCTGGGTTGTTGGATGTATGTGGTTCAACGCCAGACAATCGCCAGTTCGGGTTTTTATCTTTCAATACCCGTTCATAGCTCCAGATTTCCCGTACTTGTGACAGCACATCCATGTCACCTTCAACAACCTTGCCGTTTTTGTCCGTCAGTGCCGTTGCCAATTCAGCAAAATAGGCCACGCGAATAATGCCTGTCTTACCCGATTTTTCGGCGCTGACCACTTCCGCGTCTATAAGTCTTGCCAAGTCTGTAGTTTGAGTGAGATCCTTAGCCTCCAAATCGTCTATGGCAGMAAAATAACTGTCCTTTACCTCATCCGTAAGCAAAGCCGCCAATGTATCTTTGTCGCTCGCAGCGAAAGCTTCCAATATCATACCGTAAGCCCCTTTGGCACCATCGAGGAATTGCGCCAAATTAAACATAGGGTCTGCGGCTGAAATTTTCTCAAGGCCTGCTGCCGCCGGCCCAGTAAAGACGAGTTGTTCGGGTTTGCGAATACCCTGTTTTTTTTCATCGTTAGGATTACCCAATAGGCTTTCCAAAATATCATTGGCATCCTTACCTTTTTTTGGATCGCGGTCCGGTTTTTTGTTGGGGTCTTGGCCAATATCTTTACCCAACACGGAATACAATAAACCCCCGACGATAATGGTCAAAATTGCATATAAAATAATGTCTTGCATGTTGGCTGTATTCCTGATGGTTTTATTCTTATGAATTTATTTTGTGTGGGCTTGAATTAGCCAATGTAAAAGTCCATGTTAACGACAACAGACAATTTTTCAAATCAATCTTACACTTATTTTATACCATTAGCTTTAAAGGACAAACATGGCCACGAAGAAAACAGAAACGCCGAAGAAAAAACCGGCTAAAAAGCCTGTGAAAAAGCCAGCAGTTAAAGCGGCCAAGAAACCGGCTAAAAAAGCCGCACCAAAAGCAGCAAAAAAACCGACAGCAAAAGCCGCGCCTGTAGAAACGCCTCAAACACCTCAGCCTGAGCAACAAAGCAACGGCGCAGAAGCGGCACAACCTATGCTGCGGATTTTGGCGCAATACATAAAAGACGCCAGCTTTGAAAATCCCAACGCACCCGACAGTCTACGTCAGGATCAAACGGCGCCCGCAATCAGCATCAATATTGAAATTGGCCGCCAAATGGTCGACGACAACACCGTAGAAGTAGTGTTGATGCTTGGCGCGAAAGCTGAACGCGACGGCAAACCTGTGTTCTTGTGCGAACTTGAATATGCTGGCCTATTTGCATTTGGCAATATCGCCGAAGATCATATCCAGCCTATGATTTTGATCGAATGTCCGCGTCTCTTATTCCCGTTCGCTCGACAGATTATGGCTGAGCTGACCCAGAACGGCGGCTACCCGCCAATCTTGTTGGAACCGCCGGACTTTGCGTCCATGTTCCGCGATGAAATGATGCGCCGCGCCCAGGAAACTGGTGGTAGCGTCACATTTAACTAGCAGGACGATTTGGTGGCGCCCATAAAAATCGGTGTTTTGGGCGCTGCGGGTCGCATGGGCTATGCCCTGCGCTCAGAAATATCCAAGCACAGTAAAGCAAAGTTGGTTGCGGCTTTAGTCGCACCAAATGCAGACGTCTTGGGTGCTGATGCGGGCGGTGTAAAATTTACATCAGATGTGCGCGCAGCACTAGACATCTGCGATGTAGTGATAGACTTTTCCCACCCCAAAGCGGCCATTGATGCGGCTTTGATGATGTTTGGGACGCCGTGCCGTACATTGGTCACTGGCACGACGGGATATTCTGCTACGGAAGAAAAAGCATTGGAGCAAGCCGCTAGCGCCATTACCTTGGTCAAATCCGGTAATTTTTCTATCGGGATATGTATACTGGAAAGCTTGGTCACCAAAGCGGCCGCAACCCTACCCAAAGACTGGGACACGGATATACTTGACATCCACCATAACCAGAAAAAAGATGCGCCGTCTGGTACGGCGCTTATGCTCGGCCGTGCTTTAGAAGCTGGCGGACAACACATAGACCCGTCCGAATTTACATCCTTACGCCACGGCGGCGTTATCGGCGAGCACTCTGTGTTTTTCGGCTCAGATATGGAAACCATCACCCTGACCCATGCGGCCATAGACCGTGCCGTGTTCGCTAAAGGTGCACTTACCGCCGCACTTTGGGCGGTTGGACAAGACACTGGGCTCTACAATATGCGCGATGTGCTCGGTGTATGATTGCCGCATATGTTAATCCGTAAAGACGACTTATCTGGCYCTGAAATTCAGGCTTTGCTGCAAGATCATTTGGATGATGCTTACAAGAACTCGCCGCCGGATAGCGTCTACGCTTTGGATTTATCGGAACTGCGAAAACCCGACATCGATTTTTGGAGTGTCTGGGAAGACAATGTGTTGTTGGGGTGCGGCGCACTGAAAGAGCTTGATGCTACCCACGGCGAAATTAAATCTATGCGCACGACTGAGGCAGCCCTAAAACGCGGCGTCGGCAGCATGATGGTCTTACACATTATTGAGCAAGCAAAGGCACGAGAGTTTGTACGGTTGAGCCTGGAAACAGGCTCCAATGAACCTTACGCACCCGCACGCGGCTTATACGCTAAATTTGGTTTCGAAGAATGCGGCCCGTTTGCTGACTATGAAGACGGGGCCTTTAGTTTGTATATGAAGCTAGACCTGTAACTACCACTCACCAGTGTTTTTCATATCCTTCCACGGAGCTTGCGCAGGCAGAAGCGTACCTCTTTGTAACAGCTCCACAGATATACCGTCTGGGGAGCGGACAAAAGCCATGCGGCCATCATGAGGTGGGCGGTTTATGATATAGCCCATATCCATAAGACGTTGGCACTTCTTGTAGATGTCATTGGTTTGATAAGCTAAATGCCCGAAATTGCGTCCACCCTCATACAATTTTGCACCGGGTTCAGTGGTTTCTGGCGGCCAATTATAAGTCAGCTCGAGCATAGGCAAGCCAGCTATAAAGCCGCTTTCTTCGCCTGTAAGATTGGCACGCTTAATGTCATCTTTTGTAGCCAGAAAAATCAAGGTGAAGCGCCCGCTTTCATTATCTATCCGGCGCAGTTCTTTCAGCCCCAGACCCTCGCAGTAAAAGCGCAAGGCGTCATCAACATTGCTGATGCGCACCATTGTGTGCAGAAAATCCATCTTATTTCCCCTTTCTATCAATTATTATTTGGCTCTAACCTCGTTTCGCACTTATGTTAAGACCAGAAAGTAAAATTAAATTATAGACATTTGAATGGAGACACTATGTCCAAGCCAATCATCGGCATTTTATCAGGAAGCACGCGCGCTGCATCCATGAACCGCAAACTGGTCTCGGCTATGGCGCATGTTTTCGAAAATGCTAAGGCACAGACGCACATTATTAATCTGGGCGACTACGATATGCCTCTTTATAATGGAGATTACGAGGAAGCGAACGGGGTACCAGAAGCCGCCAAGCGGTTGATTGCCGATCTTAGCGCTTGCGACGGTGTGTTTATTTCAACACCTGAATATAATGGTTGCATGCCGGCTTTGCTTAAAAATTCTATCGACTGGACAACGCGGGTGGAGCTTTCTCAATTTTCAGGACCCGTTTACGGGATCGGATCTGCAACACCCGGGCCGTTGTCTGGGATAATGGCATTGCGGCAATTGCATTTTGTTTTRACGMGGTTAGGGGCGCACGTTGTWCCAACACAGTTGGGCGTAGGTCTGTACGGGGCAGCCTTTAATGAGGGCGGGCATTTAGCCAGCGCGGGTACTTTGTCACGGGCAGAAAAATTGGCGGAACAAATGTTATCAGCTATAGAGAACAAAAAATAATACACTAAAATAATATTGGGGACAAACCTATGGACGCAATGACATCACTGGCGCTGATCTGGGCAGCTGTATTTTTGGCGACCATTGCAGCGCGTTGGTCGCGTTTAACCCCCGTCCTGTGGTTCCTGTTCTTCGGTGCGATCATGGTCAATACGGGGCTGCTGCCAGAACACGCTGACCCATTTATTGCGGGCTTCGCAGAACTTGGTATTATTGTCATTATGTTTGCCATTGGCTTTGAAGAGGACACATCCGAATTCATAGACAGCATCAAAAAAAGCTGGGGTATTGCATTTTTTGGTGGGGTAGCACCGTTCACCGCCGCATATTTCGTTGCGGATTATTTCTGGCATGATGTCAACATATCCCTGATGTGCGGCCTGACAATGACGGCAACGGCCGTGTCTTTGACCATGGTATCCTTACATTCTGAAGGCCTTGGACAATCAAAAGTGGCTTCGCGCATTATGACTTCGGCGCTGCTCGATGATATCGCTTCATTAGCATTATTGGCTGTTCTGGTGCCGATTGCATCCGGAAGTGCGGCGGTTACGCCCGTAGGAATTGCCTTGATTATGGGTAAAAGTATTGCGTTCTTTTTAATCATGTCCTTGCTGGGCGCATGGATTTTCCCGCACAAACCAAAAGGCTGGTTCCGCAAAGTGCCTTTCCTTGGGCGCGTCGGTATCGCCAGTGTTTTGAAGTTTGGCAAAGGCGAACACGCGACTTTGACAGTGCTACTTATGGCGGTATTGATTGGGCTCTTAGCCCATGAGTTTGGGTTTCATCCAGCCGTCGGCGCCTTTATGGCCGGACTTATCTTGAAGCAGGAATATTTCCATTTTAGCAATAACACCAAATCCCACAAACAGACCTCACAGATCATAGACAATGTCGCCTTCAGTTGGCTTGGCCCCGTATTTTTTGTGCATTTAGGTGCGCAAATTATTTTCAAACCGGATGTTTTGATGGCAATAATTCCTCATGTGATCGTCATGACGTTGGTCTTGGCGGCGGCACAAATCGCATCTGCATCAATCGCGGCCCGCTATACAGGCGGCATGCGTTGGCCCGGTGCCGTAATGATTGGCTTTGGTATGTTGGGACGGGCAGAGCTGGCTTTTGTGGTAATGGATATTGCCTACACACAAAACCACATCCTATCTATAGAAGCTTTTTATACCTTGATGATCACGGCATTTTGGCTCAACCTGGCTGTGCCCATTACTATTCGTATGTGGAAACCTGTGTATCAACGCGACCTTGATATACATGAGCGTGTCGTGGTTCCAGGCCCTAAAGATTATTCGGAAACAGGTTAATGGCCAAACCAATAACACGAAAGTTATCCAAAAAGAGCCTGCCGAGGCCGAAATTAGCCCGTGCTAAAATCGCGGAGATGTTTGCGCTTTGGCAAAAAATGGACCCAGAGCCTAAAACCGAACTGAATTACCACAACRCCTATACATTAGTTGTCGCCGTAGCTTTGTCAGCACAAGCCACAGATGTTGGGGTCAACAAGGCGACCAAAACCTTGTTTGCCGCAGCAGACACACCGGAGAAAATGTTGGCTATCGGTGAAGAGCGGTTGCGCGATTATATTAAAACCATAGGGCTTTATAAAACCAAGGCCAAAAACGTTATTGGGCTTTCGCGAAGACTGGTTGATGTATTTGGTAGCGTAGTGCCAGATAACCGCACGGATTTAGAAAGCTTGCCGGGCGTTGGTCGCAAGACGGCAAATGTAGTTCTCAATGTTGCCTTTGGCCAACCAACCATGGCGGTRGAYACYCATATTTTCAGGGTGGGTAATCGCACGGGCATGGCRCCGGGCAAAAAYCCGCTTGAGGTYGARCTTAATCTTTTGAAAGTTATCCCGTCTGAATAYGCCGTCCACGCYCATCATTGGCTTATCTTGCACGGGCGCTATACTTGCAAAGCCCGCAAGCCCATGTGCAATAACTGTGTGGTTTCGGATATTTGTAAGTTTAAAGACAAAACAAAACCTGCGGACTAGCCCCGCTCRTCATAAATAAACATATCCATACTMCCGCTGGTGAAACTGCATTTCCTGCTGGTTTTTGAGCCTGAAATATCAGCCATGGAAATACCTGTAGCCTGTATTTTTTCAAACGCATTATAGGCGTYCGGCACCAAGRCAATAATGGTAAATAAAGCRGGCTTATCATCRTGCCGTGCAAAYTCTCCAGCGAAGAAAAATGGGTGTGTAGTCGTGCTATACCCGTCTTTTCCAGTTTGCGTATGAACGCAGATCTGCATGTCCGATCCGTCRGAATAAATATCGCAAATATGACCACTGCCTTGCCAGTTTTTTTCAATGCGCCGYGTAAGGCCCATSGYAGYTTCAAAAATTTCTTTGTATATTTTGCGGCTGTATCCATCTCCTTTTGCATCTAAATGCGCAGGGTTGGGCCCGATCGTTAATTTCGATTTTGGTATAAATCCAGCGCGTTCAAATATAAGTTCATCGCGCATTAAACCCGGAGAGCCTTTATAATATTGGCGAACGAACAAAGCGACGACGAAAACCAAAAATACAATGACCGCAAGAAATATACTAAACTGCCACACTAAAACCGGGTCTGACAACACGCCCATACGGCCACGAAACTGAGGCATTTTAGAAACTTCGTTTAAATTATCCCGCCAAATTTTATACAAAAGAAGCTGGATAAGTGCAAAAGCCGGTACGGAGATAACCGTCACAGTGGCAAAGGCCATAGATAGAAATTTCCAACCTCTTGGTGCATTGATTTTCTTGTAAGCACGTACAAATGCATCTTCGCTTAGGCGCAAGTCTTGCATGTTTTCAGACACTTGATAGGCCCAGTCGCCTCGCGCTTCTTGTTCAAGGTTTTTGGACAAAAACAACATGCGTAAAGCAAAGGCAATTGCAAGCAAGCCGGTGACGCACAGAATCCAAAAAAACGGAATGTCATATCCAAATTTTACCATATCAACCCTGTTAGTTTATAACGAAATTGTGTTTTAATTTAGTCTGCCGGATAAATCCACAAAATAAACCAATGTGTATATGAAAAACCCGCGCCTGAAAAACAGACGCGGGTTTCGTATTCATAATGTTTGCCAAAGAAGGCTTACAAAAGGTTTAGTCTTCCGGGTCTTTCATGGCTGCACCAAGAATGTCGCCAAGAGACGCACCGGAGTCGGAAGAACCGTATTGTGCCACGGCTTCTTTCTCGTCTGCAATTTCCAAAGCTTTAATCGACAAGGTAACTTGACCCGTTCTCTTATCAGTTCTGATAATCCGAGCATCGATTTTGTCGCCAACTGCGAAGCGTTCCGGACGTTGTTCGGAGTGCTCGCGGGACAAATCGTTTTTGCGAATAAAGGCTTTGGTCTCGCTACCTTCTTCACCGAAGAGAACTTCGATACCGCCGCGGTTAACTTCGATAACCTTACAGGTAACAGTTTTACCTTTAGGTGCAGAAGTCTTGCCGCCAGGGCCAGCGCCTGTGTCTTTGGTCAACTGTTTGACACCAAGGCTGATACGCTCTTTGTCGATATCAACTTCAAGGATTTTGGCTTCGACCATGTCACCTTTGGTGTAAGTGGCCAAAGCTTCTTCGCCGGATTTATCCCAAGATAGATCTGACAAATGCGCCATGCCGTCAATTTCACCGTCCAGGCCGATAAACAGGCCGAACTCAGTGATTGAACGTACTTCGCCGTTAATAACTGTGCCAACAGGGAAACGCTCTGCAAAGCTATCCCAAGGATTGCCAAGCAATTGTTTCATACCAAGTGAGATGCGACGTTTTTCTTGGTCAACTTCCAAGACAACGACTTCAACTTGTTGAGACGTAGAGACGATTTTACCAGGGTGAATATTTTTCTTGGTCCAGCTCATTTCAGAGACGTGGACAAGACCTTCGACGCCGTCTTCCAACTCAACAAATGCACCGTAATCGGCAATGTTGGAAATAGTGCCCGTCAGCTTGGTGCCTTCTGGGTAACGAGAAACGGCAGACATCCATGGATCTTCACTAAGCTGTTTGATGCCAAGACTAATACGCTGAGTTTCTTGGTTGATGCGGATCAATTTGACTTTGATTGTATCGCCAACAGTTAGTACTTGGCTTGGGTGGCTGATACGGCTCCATGACATGTCCGTGACATGCAACAGACCGTCAATGCCGCCAAGATCAACGAATGCGCCATAATCGGTGATGTTTTTAACAATACCTTCGCGCTCTTCGCCCTCTTTGAGGTTCTCAATAAGTTCAGCACGCTGCTCTGCACGGCTCTCTTCAAGGATAGCACGGCGCGATACAACGATGTTGTTGCGCGGACGATCCATTTTCAGGATCATGAAAGGTTGTACTTCGTTCATCAAAGGTGTGATGTCGCGCACAGGGCGGATATCAACCTGTGATCCCGGCAAGAAAGCATTAACGCCGCCAAGGTCAACGGTGAAACCACCTTTAACACGGCCAACAATTGCGCCTTTAACAGGCTTTTTAGCTTCGCATTCTTTAACCAGCTTGAGCCAGCTTTCTTCGCGGCGGGCTTTGTCGCGTGACAAAACGGCATCGCCGAGCGCGTTTTCGATGCGCTCTAGGAAGATTTCAACTTTGTCGCCAACTTTGACAACATCATCATTTCCGGGTTCGTAGAATTCACGTAGAGGGATGCGGCCTTCTGTTTTTAGGCCAATGTCGACAATAACAATGTCTTTTTCAATGCCGGTCACTGTGCCGGTTACAACGCCGCCTTCTTTCATGTTGTTGGTCTCAAGCGAGGCCTCCAGCATGGTTGCGAAATCGTCTGTTGTTGGATTTAGGGATTCTTGAGCTGTGCTCATGACATAGTCTCTTATAGTATAGTGCCAATCGGTCAGAACTCTTCCGTGTTAACGGTCTGGCCAACGGTCTAGCCCGGCCAATCCGGGCGTAAAATGTCCAAAAAACTTATGTTTACGGCAAAATGATCTCTATCAATGCCTTCGCTTGCATGAACGCGGCGTCTATAGACAAGTTTGTCGTATCAAGCAAGTGCGCATTTGCAGCTGGCTTTAGGGGTGCTTCGGTACGGTTTTGGTCGCGGCGGTCGCGTTCCGTTAAATCAGCAGTGACTTTTTCCAAGCTAATGTCCTCACCGTAGGATAAAAGCTCTTTATGGCGTCGTTCGGCGCGAACTACTGACTTGGCGTCTATATACAGCTTCACATCTGCATCCGGACAAATCACAGTGCCAATATCGCGGCCATCCAACACGGCACCTTTATATTTTGCGCCGGGACTTGCGGCAAATCCCCGCTGAAAATCATACAATGCGGCGCGTACTTCTTTGTGTACAGCGACCTTGGAAGCTGCGGCACCAACGATGCCGCTTTTTAGCAGTGGGTTGTTCAGCTCTTCGGGTTTTATTTTTTCTGCAAGTGCAGCCAAGGCCTTGCCGTCGCTTAAATCCGTTTTAACGTCCAAAGCCCGCAAGCCTACGGCGCGGTATAGCTTGCCAGTGTCTAAATATGCATAACCAAAATGCGCGGCAAGTTTTTTTGCGAGCGTACCCTTGCCYGAAGCAAAGGTGCCATCAATGGCAATTATTTTTGTCATGACACTTCAATGGGAGCGCCTATCGCAGCCATTGAGCTAAAAAAATCAGGGAAGCTGGTGGCAATCATGGAAACATCATCAATGACAATGGGTTTTTCACTGGCCAGTCCCAAAATCAGTGCACTCATAGCCATACGGTGATCATGGTGGGTCTTGACCTTTGCGCCACCAATGATTGTTCCGCCGGTAACTGAAAGCGTATCTCCCTCGATACTGGCTTCTACGCCATTGGCGCTCAAAAATTTTAGCGTACCGGCAAGACGGTCGCTTTCTTTGACCCGAAGTTCAGCCAATCCTCGCATGACCGTCGTACCGCGTGCGGTCGCAGCTATAACGGCTAAAATAGGATATTCATCTACCATGGACGGCACACGTTCCGGCATAACGGTAATAGCGTTCAATCTAGAATGCTTCACATGTAAATCTGCTATCGTTTCACCGCCTGAACGACGAAAATTATCTGCCCGCAGGAAAGCGCCCATTTCGTTTAACACTTCAAACAGGCCGGAGCGCGCATCATTCATCATTACGTTTTCAACAACAATGTCTGATCCTGGAACCATTAAACCTGCTGCTATTAAAAAAGCGGCTGAGGACGGATCGCCGGGCACTTTAACTTGGGTGGCCTTTAAGTGGACTGGGCCGTTTATAGTAACAATTTGACCTCTGTCTTTGGGCCTGCGGATGATATCGGCACCAAAAGCGGCCAACATGTTTTCCGTGTGATCCCTCGTCAAGCTTCGTTCGTACAGCTCTGTAACACCATCCGTATTTAATCCGGCTAGTAACACGGCGGACTTTACCTGAGCGGAGGCATGAGGTGGCGTGTAACTGGCAGATTTAAGCTTACCGCCTTTGGTTTGCTTCAGAGGAAGTTGGTCGTTTTTGGTCTCAAACTCGGCACCCATTTCTCGAAGCGGGGTAAGCACGCGCTCCATGGGACGTGAAGATAAGCTGGCATCCCCTACATAGGATGCTTTTATATTATAACCCGCAGCGGCGCCCATAACGAGCCGTGCGCCCGTACCGGCATTCCCAAAGTTTATGGGGGCTTTTGGCGTACGCCAACCACGTTCTCCGCGTCCTGTGACCTGCCAGTGCCCATCACCAAGCCGTTTAACTTTTGCGCCAAAAGCCCGCACAGCTTCTGCCGTATGCATTATATCATCGCCTTCCAAAAGTCCGGTGATTTCCGTAGTGCCTTCGGCCAGCGCGCCCAGTATCAAAGAGCGGTGGGATACGGATTTATCACCAGGTGCACGCACCCGTCCGCTGAGGCCGGTTTCTATTTTTTGGGATTTTGCAGATGAAATCATGTGTTTGTTTTCATACTATTTTGGGCAATACCTGTTGACTTGCAAAATACAAACGCTAATCAGGCGATTGTACGGCGAAGGGAACTATGTACAGCCGAGAGGCAATAGTTCAAGGGCTGATTACAAAACTTGAAAGATAGCAATACAGGAATTAAACGTGGCTAAACCGGATTTGGGCGAAAAACAATTATGCCCCGAGTGTGAAAAGAAATTTTATGACCTGGCCAAACGCCCAGCCGTTTGCCCTTATTGTGCGACCAGCTTTGATCCGGCAGAAATTGCCGTTGTAGCAGCAGCACCAAAACCTGCCAAAGCAAGTCCCAAACAAGGCAATGCGGACACAGGCACCGAAGACGTCGAAACAGAAGAAGTAGACGAAGAAGATATTGACCAAGACGAGGTTACAGCCAAAGAGCTTGAGCTCGACGGAGATGCTAGCTTTGGCGGTTCTGGCGGTGAAGACGGCGATGACGATCCCGGCAATGATACGCCAGACATGGACGGATTCTCTACCACAGATGATGACGATGAAGACGGTGTGTCTAACGATGATGACGATGAGCAAGATATATTACCGCCAACAGGCAATGATGACAGCGGCGACGACGAAGAAGAAGACGAATAAAGTAATAATTTTTACCAGGATTATGGTTTGGTTTTAATAATACCAAACCGTACATCTACCCAGTTCTCTTTGTAGAGGGCTTAATGGGGCCTTAGCTCAGCTGGTAGAGCGCTTCGCTGGCAGCGAAGAGGTCAGGGGTTCGACTCCCCTAGGCTCCACCACCCAGTCTTCGGATATATGGGTGACTTACACTTATCATAATTAATGCCGTAGTTTCCGTGGGTTAGCGGGTATCAATGCCTATCCAAGCGGTCAAGAGACATGCAGTAGTGCAAGAATAGACCCTATTTAGGCAATCGTCTCTTCTGCCCAATAGCGTATCCGCTTGGTTGGAAAGTTATGTGTGGGAATATCCGAGAAACGTCCGTTGTTCAGACCATAACAGCGGTAAATCATTCACTCGCCGCAGTCTTGATACCGTTAGGTCAGCAGGTTGTTGCCCATCCAGTATATCTTCAATAATGCTGGGTGCTAAATATCCGAGAGGTATAAGTCGCTTTGCGTCTGCATGATGTATGTTCATTTGATCTGCAAACTCAATGATGGATCCAATACTGCCATCCACTAACCCTGCGCGTAGGGCGTGGGCTTGAGCCACAAGCTTAACGAGTTTGTTGTCAATTTTAGTTTGGAGATTTGCACCTCCAATTACCATCTTCATTTCATGACCGCGGCGTTTAATCTGTATGGGTATATTGATAGTTGGTGCAAGCTTAATTGGAGCTTCAAGTATTTCTTCGAGATAGGCGGTGTTGCATTCCACATTCACATCATCTTTTGAAACAATGACTGCTCGTATTAATAGGCGGTATAAATCTCCCAGCTCATGTGGCTGTTTATTATTGACTGTATCAGCAAGCTTATTGGCTCTGCTAAATAGACTAGGCAGCATTTCTGCACTGATTGAACCTGTATCAAGCCAACTCAACACCACTTCCTGATTTTGAAATTTTTGGACCAAAGATGTTTTGACGATGTTTTCTATCATTTTTGCTGGAATGCGCCACCCAGTGTCACTGTCACCCTGCTTTAAATCTCTAGAAACATAATATCGATACCGTTTTCCGGACTTGCAAGCGTGTGATGTTGTCAGTGCGTTTCCATCTGCCGTTCGTATCAATCCTAATAAAGGGCTGAGTGATTTTGCGTTCTTTTGGGTTTTTCTAGTGACTGCATTTGTTTTAAGTAAACTTTGAACGCTCTCCCATATATCAAAATTAACAATAGCATCATGCTTACCCTCATATATCTGCTCTTTGTGAACCAGCTTTCCCGTGTAGACTTGGTTCTTGAGTAGTGAATAGAGATGTCCGCGCGTGAAGGGTTTGTTGCCCGTTTTATTCCCGTGCTTATCAATTCTGGCTTTGGTTTTGATGTCCAGCCCATTAAGCTCCGCCTGTACTAATCGCACATTCTTATGTTCTAGATAGAAAGCATATATCCTGCGAACACTGCTTGCTTCATCCTCTACAACAACCAGCTTTTTATCAATATTGGTATACCCAAGTGGCGGCAGACCGCCCATCCACATACCCTTTTTCTTTGAAGCTGCTATTTTGTCTCGAATCCGCTCTGCCGTAACCTCCCGCTCGAACTGCGCGAATGACAGAAGTACATTTAGTGTTAGCCGCCCCATTGAGCTTGTTGTGTTAAATGCTTGTGTTACCGATACGAAGCTAACATCATATTTGTCGAATACATCGACCAATTTGGCGAAGTCTGTGAGGGAACGGGTTAGTCTATCTACCTTGTAAACAACAATCACATCGACAAGCCCTTTCTTGATGTCAGCAATAAGCTGTTGCAAGGCYGGTCTCTCCATATGACCGCCTGATATCCCGCCATCATCATAATGGCTTGGATTTAACTTCCAGCCCAAGCCTATCTGGGACGCTATATAGGCACCGCATGCTTCCCGTTGAGCATCAAGAGAATTAAATTCTTGATCAAGCCCTTCCTCATGAGACTTCCGGGTATAGATGGCACACCGGAAAGTTTTCTGAGTATTCATGGCGTGGGTTTGCCATTCAAACCAAAGAACCGTGGACCCGACCACCGCGCCCCTGTGATGGCATGAGCCACAGCAGACAATGAAGTGTACTGTTCGCCGCTCCATTCAAACCCGCTTTCGACAACCATTACCGTGTGGGTTTTACCATTCCATTCTCGGATGATCTGGTTGCCTATTTGTGGCTTAATTTTTGGTGTTATCATACCTACCTCTTCGTCTTTACTTTTTACTATTCTGTGTAGTTTTTTAATTATCGGATGCTTTAACTTGCCCAACTTTTGTTCTTGGATGCGATAAGATAGCCCTCGCCGTAAAGTGATGTTTCGAGCGCCTTTTAGTGGTAGATGGTCAAAAACTTCAATCCACTCCGCTAATAAGTCAGGGCGGTCCAGTTTATCGAGGCGGTGGATTCCCGCCTCGATATTATAGGGAACTTTTGTCATTACGTTGTTACTGGTGCGCGGATTATATAGCGGCTTGTTTTACCCCCCTCACTAACACGTTCTATCTTATAGCCGCGTTTTTTCAGGCCAGTCATTGCCGCACTAGATGTATGGCGTTGCCATCCCAAACGTTCGCTTATCTGCTCAAGTGTGGCACCCGTTTTACGGCAAAGTAGAACTACAAGCTTCTCTTGCTTGGTGCCTTTGCGGGGCGGAATTATATCCGTTGTTAGAGTTTCCATTTTAGTCTCCGTATTTGGCGACCACACAATGTGATCGCGCCTACCGAGACAAGGCCCATGTATCCGAGCCGCAACACACTACCGCTTCCTTTTCACAAGAAGTCCAGTGGTTTATGGGAAGTTTTTCAAAATGAGTGTCCGTCTTCATATAAAATTTCGCTTCGATCATTTAGTCAATTCAATCAACTTCAAGAGCGGTCTCTACCGCATTAAAACTTAAAATTTGCGGCAATATTATTGGCTCTACTTCTGTAGACCCTGCTGGATAAAGAAGATAGAGCGGAACGCCCGCCCGTCCGTGACGCGCTAATTCTTCGGTGATTGTGTCATCATGACTTGTCCAATCAGCGACGAGAACTTTGGTGTTTGTTCTTTCAAAAAGAGATTTGGTTTTATCGGTGTGTAATACTGTTCGTTCATTGACTTTACAAGTGACACACCAAGCAGCCGTGAAATCGACAAACACAGGATGTCCCTGCGCGCGCAAGGTTTTGACAGCATTTGGAGACCAAGACAATGTACGCTCGCTAATGGCAAATTTTTGAGATCGTTCAATGCTGTCGAGGCCATAAACCGTCCACACACCAATTAACAAACACACCATAATTGTTGTTCTTGAAACCCACCCTTGACGTTTCCACAACCAAAAACTGAGGCCGGTTAATAACATAGCGCTTAATATACGTAATACGCCATCTGGTCCTGCTTGAATACTCAATATCCAAATCAACCAAGCTGCGGTGGCAAACATGGGGAATGCCAAAAACTGTTTGAATGTGTCCATCCATAGTCCGGGTTGAGGCAAGTGTTTTAACATCCATGGTGAATATGATAGCGCCAAAAATGGGAGCGCAAAACCAACGCCCAGAGATGTAAATATTAAAAGTGTATGCGATGCAGATTGGGTAAATGCAAACCCCATTGCTCCAGCCATGAACGGAGCTGTGCACGGCGTCGCTACTACAACGGCTAGAACTCCAGTGAAGAATGAACCTTTTCCACTGTCTTGCTTGGTTAAGTTAGAGCCCATATTTTGAACGCGACCGCCAATTTCGTACACACCTAGTAAATTCAGTGCTATCGCGAAAAACAACAAGGATAACCCGCCAACAAAAATTGGGTTTTGCAACTGAAACCCCCAAGCAATAATAGATCCACCTGCTTTGAGAAATAACAGTAAAATAGCCATCACTAAAAACGAGGCCATTACACCTAAGGTATATAGCCAACCTTGCGCCGTAATTTTGCGGGCGTCTCCGTGTGCAGCCCGAGCAAAACCAAGTGCTTTTAACGACAGTACTGGGAATACGCACGGCATTAAATTCAATATCAATCCGCCTAAGAACGCACCAAAAATTGCGCCTATTATGCCGAGTGTACCGCTAGTTGCTGCAAGTGTCTCATCCTTGCTTGCTGCGCGCTGGCTAGCTTGGGCTGTTACAACAATGCCGCGTCGTATCAAGCCAGCCTCGGTAGCGTGCGTATAGGACAGCACACCTGGAACATCGCGTATTCCGTCTTCAAATAGGTAGCCCGGCGTTAAAGCAAAAACTATACTTGTATCATTACGCGAAACGTTTTGCGGTGAACTTGCTTCAATTACGTCTTGTTCATAAGGGAAAAAATAAGGGTCGCTAATTTCCCCAAAATCAACTGAACTGTTGGCAATTTCAATCAGGAGTTTTCCGTCATAAAGTTTTACACTCCCAGAAACATCTTCGGGTATTGGGGTGCTGGAAACAGTGTTTTGGATGTCAAAAAACCAGCGCTCATCTTTTGACGGTGTGCCTATTTCAAGTGACAGTTCTAGCTGCGCGTTTTCTGGTAGACAGACATCATAACACACCAAATAAGAGGCTTGTGCGCTAATTTTGTATATCTCTCCTTGCATAGCAGTCACAGGGATTTGCAAGTTCATGGGTAAGAGCACTTGGTCTTCAAAACCGTAATTAACAATAGGGCCCGTAGTTATTATTTTTGGTAGCGGCCAGATTATTTCGCCAATTTTTACGTCGTCTCGTGTACTCCATTCCAGCGTTGCAGGTTCCCCTGGGCCGCCGGGGTTGCGCCAATATGTATGCCAATTCGGCTCAAGTTTTAACAGCAGCGCAACATGTAAATTTTGACCAGGTTCTACAACATTATGTGAAGTGACTAATTGCGCAACTGCTCTGCCTGAATTATCAGGTTTACTTTCAGCCGCGAACCCAGTTGGACTTATGAAGCAAGCCACAATCAGAGAAAATATACTAATGAAAAGTCTCATAAATATCACTTAGGTTAATTTCCCAATGAGAACGCATCACACATTATTTGTAACAAATATGGTGATGTTTGATGAATTGCTAAAGGCCTAATCACCGTTGTTGCCATCAGATCCTTCGTTGGCTTCATTTTTGCCGCCGCCGGCTATGATTAGAACTGTATTTTTGGAAGCCTTTACACCACCCAAATTTGCCTGTTCATACTCTTCTGGTTCAAACAAAGGCATGTACATATCTTCGCCGCCCATCAACATTGTCGGACGACCATTAAATTGTATTCCAAAATCAAGTAAATTGATGCTCACATTCTGGCTATCTCTGAAATTACTAAGATGTGCCTCGTGTGTATTGGAGAGTGGCACCAAGCATAATCCAGCCGTTAATGTCATCTGCGCCTCCGTGATTCTTATTCGGTTTGTCATTATGTTGTCTCCCATGTTAATATAGAGACGCTGCCAAGCAAGAGAGACTGCCATGAATTATTAAATAAGAATGCTAATTGTAAAATAATGCCTATTTATGACGGATAGAACTAGGCCAGCTTAATTCCTAAAATTGATGTCTAATACGCATCCCAATTGTGCGAGGTCGCTGAGGTAATGCCCCTAAATTTGTAGACACCTTGTACCTTCATTTTGTTGCCATCTCGAACTGAGCGGGTGACAACATCCCGCACTTACCATGCTTTCGCTTAGAATTGTAAAACATTTTGATATAATCAAACACGTCTTGGCGTGCGGGTTGCCGTGTTTTGTAGGTCTTGCGCCTAATCCGTTCGGTTTTGAGCAAGTGGAAGAAGCTTTCAGCGACCGCATTAGCATAGCAGTTTCCACGTCGGCTCATGCTAGCTTCCAGATTGTGCGCAGCTAGGAACGATTGCCACTCCGCACTTGTAAACTGGCTTCCTTGGTCGGAATGGACTATCACTTTGGCCTTTGGTTTGCGCCGCCAAACGGCCATCAATAAAGCATTTAAAGCCAGACTCGTTTGCATTCTCCCGTTCATCGACCAACCAACAACACGGCGGGAGTACAGGTCAATAACGACGGATAAAAACAACCATCCCTCATGAGTTTTAATGTAAGTAATATCTGTCACCCAAACCATATTAGGATGCGCTATATCAAAGTTCTGCTTCAACTGATTGGCAACCACAATCGACGGCTTGGTACCATACTTGCCAGGGCGGCGTTTATAGCCAACTTGTGCCCGAAGGCCGCACTTTTGCATAAGCTTAGCGACTGTATTAGGCGCGCAAGCCTCGCCCATATCAAGCAGGTCGTGATGAACTTTACGGTAGCCATAAACGCAGCCGCTCTCTAGCCATGATTGTTTGATAAGCCCAGTGAGACGGCGTTGCCGCTTCGCCATTATACTCAGGCCAGACTTGAGCCACGCATAAAACCCGCTCGGATGCACCCGCAAAACGTGGCACATAGCACGCACAGAAAACTCCACACGGTGTGCCTTGATAAAGGCGTACTTCACTTGGCTTCTCTTGCCCCCCAAGAGGACTTCCTCGCTGGGCTCAGGGCGCGAAGTACACCGTAGCCTTTTTTAAGATGTCGCGCTCCTCAGTAACGCGTCTAAGCCCTGCTTTAAGGCGAAGGTTCTCTTGTGCTTGATTGCTTATATCTGCGGTCGGCGCTTCTGGCTCATGAAATTTTTTGATCCAATCATACATCGACTTGGTGCAAATCCCCAATCGTTCCGACACATCTTTGACCGAATAGCCCCGCTCTTTAACCTGCGCCACAGCGTCCCGTTTGAACTCGTCCGTATACTGTATTCCCTTACCCATCTTCATATCTCCTTGCTTCCAATTATAACAAACAAGGTGTCTACATTTCTAGGGGCACATCATGGTATGGGCTGTTACAGGTCTTGGTGTGGTAATGACTGTTGGTGCTGCTTATGATGTTAGTCAAGTCAGCAAAGCAAAACAAATTGCACAAATGGCTGCTGATAATATGGCACTTTCAGCATCTATTGCTGTCAATAGGAACAATGAAGATAGATATGCTGAAGGACAGAGTTATTCGTACATGCATTTAGGTGGTCCCTTTAATGACTTTACAAATTCAATGGTTGGCGTAGTCGAGTATGGTGTTGATGACSATGGGGACGGCGTCGACAATTTACTGGCTCGTGCAACAGTGTCGGGTGTCCGTCTTCATATAAAATGGGACAGATTTAAGCCTGAGCTAAGCGAGAGTTTGCTCACCTCTATTGGTTTATATTAAGCGACGGCTTTGCGGTATTGCAAGCGTCKATGTTCGATAGTTTTTTGTTTTATCCTTTCTCTGTTGTTTAAAATTGATTGTGCTCGTCCGAAGTAAGCGTCAGCAGGTGTGACGTTTTTCAAGCTTTCGTGGTAACGYTCRTGGTTATARTGCTCCACRAAGTTCTCGATTTGCCGCTCCAGGTCGCTAGGCAAGAAGTAGTGCTCCAGCAATATTCTGTTTTTAAGTGTCTGATGCCAGCGTTCGATCTTACCCTGCGTTTGTGGATGATAGGGCGCTCCGCGTACATGGCTCATCCCCTGGTCTTTGATGTAATCCGCTAGTTCACCAGAGATGTAACTAGCGCCGTTGTCCGATAGCAGTCGCGGTTTGTGAACCACATTGACTTGATCACAGCCCGAAGCTTCAAGCGCCATATTCAGAGTATCCGTCACATCCGAAGTCTTCATGGTGGAGCACAGCTTCCAACTGATAATGTAGCGTGAGTAGTCATCAAGTATGGTCGACAGAGCGCGAAGCCTGCCCTTGGGGTATACATCCAACCCCAGCCTATAATTTTGAAGTAGGTGAAGTCAGTTGCGCCCTGAGTGTAGCGAGGAAGTGCTCTTGGGGCGCCACATCTGGTTTATGGCCGTTGTTTTGTCCTTAAACTCACTGGCCGCTTTGACGCGCAGCTAATCCTTTAGGGCATGACAATGAAGGCCGGGCTGGAGATCAGGTCGTGGGCCTTTAACAATCGATATACGGAGCTTTCAGACACAAAATAGCCTTTGGTATCCGTAAATTGCACAGCGAGCTCACGCGGGCTTAGCTCTGTTTGATCAAGAGCCATATCCAGAAGTTCACAGCGTATCTTGTCAGGAATACGGTTCCACACCAGACGCGGCAGCGGTGCACGATCCACAAGCCCATCTTCCCCATGCTCCAAGTATCGATCATACCAACGGTAGAATGTTGGTCTTGGCACGCCCAGCATATCCAAGGTTTGCTTAGCGGGGAGGTGTGAACGTTCCACGAGGTTTATGATCTCTAGCTTCTCTGATGCAGGATATCTCATACGTCTTCGCCCCCATCCCCGATCATGCTTTTTTTAAGGAGCCGAAGTTCCAGTGTCTGTTCGGATAACTTCCTTCATATTACGAGCTTCTGAACGCAGGCCCTTGACTTCAGAGATATTGGCTTGGCGAACGATGTCGCCAGCCAGCCGCTTCTTGCCCGCCTCCATAAAGTCCTTCGACCATTTATACCCCAAGGGCAGGCTGCGCGCTAATACAGGCCCTGCGCGATGCCCTCAATCCGGCACAGCTCTGCAATACTCTCTTCGCCGCGAAGGCCATCCAGCACAATGCGGATCTTCTCCTCCGCCGAATACTGCTTGCGGGTTTTACGTTTGATGTCTTTTACAATCCGCTCACCGGCTGATTGCTTACTCGTTCTTGTATGTTTCATCTGTCTCTCCGTGAGATACAAGATGAAGAGCGAAGCCTGCCTCTTGTGCAAAAACTCTCGCTTAGCCCAGACTTAAATCTGTCTCATAAGCGCTGACGTCAGACACACTATGGGGTTAGAAACGATCGATTTATTCAAAGGCCTTATTCCTCTTTCCATGAACAATGGTGGTGATGCACCAGGGTGGCTTTCCAATGACAATTTACGTGTGATAGCTTGGGCTGTAAGCTCTTCCGTAGCAGGATTATTAGTTGGAGTGTGGGCTTATAGGTCGCACATTAGGCCGGGACGACTAGCGAAGCAGGAAGCGGAAATGCAGGACTATTATGGGGTGCCTGCAGTAGCTGAGGTGCCAGAAGTATTAGAGTTGTGGGATTGATTTTGTAATATCCTCCCCTATGTGCCGTCAATCGACCTGGGGTCTGTAGAGCGGGCCATGAAAATGATCATTGTGGTGCTTGGTATAGGGTTACCCATAGCATCGTYATGTCTGTCCAGACATTATTTATATATAAATACAGTTGGTTCATTTTTCCCTTTAACATAGCCTCTATACATGCCCTGTGTATTGAAAGTCATAGAGATATTGCCATTTTTATCTATGGCAACAATGCCGCCCCTGCCGCCCATTTTTCCAAGCTTTTTATTGATAATCTCATGGGCTGCCTCTTTAAGGCTAATCCCTTTATACTCAACCATTGCACAAATACTGCGAGCAACAGTTGCTCGAATAAAGTATTCACCATGCCCTGTGGCGGATACACCGCAACTTTTGTTGTCAGCATAGGTGCCTGCCCCAATAATAGGGCTATCACCAATACGGTTCCAACGTTTATTTGTTAAACCACCTGTTGAAGTACCTGCTGCAATGTTTCCATATTGGTCCATAGCAACTGCGCCGACAGTTCCAAATTTGTAGTCCGGGTCAATAGGTTCACCTGAATATTCTTTATTGTCGCCATCGTGGTCTAAAATTACGCCGCCATTGCGTTCAATAGCACGCTCTAGCTGTTTTAATCGCCTATCGGTTTTAAAGTAAGCACTATCAATTAAAGAAATGCTGCGCATTTTTGCAAACTCTTCGGCGCCTGTACCTGCAAGCAAGACATATTCTGAATTGTCCATAACTTCCCGAGCAAGGCTAATTGGGTTTTTAATATGAGTAATGCCCGCAACTGCACCTGCATTTAAAGTGCGGCCGTCCATGATAGCGGCATCCATTTCAATTGTGTATTCATGAGTAAAGACGGCCCCTTTGCCCGCATTGAATAAGGGGGAATCTTCCATAATAGTTATGCTAGCTTCAACTGCGTCTAGCGCGGAACCACCTTGCTCAAGTATAGATTGTCCAGCCTTTAATGCTTGGGTTAATTTTGCTTTATAAGCAGCCTCTTTTTCCGGGGCAATGTTTTTTTTGCGGATGGTGCCAGCGCCGCCGTGTATAACAAGAGCGTATTGTGGCTTAATTTGTGAATTGATGCTTGATGGCAGACTGGGCAGCGAAGCGCACGATGTGAGCGTCACTATACACGACCAAATAAATAAGGAGAGAAAATACTTCATTCTTAATTCATCACAAACTCAGGAAAGCTTAAACAGTCTTCTAGATAAAACATTGTAGCTTTAGTGTACCCCAACTAGCCTTTCGCAAATGAGTGTTGCTTAAGACTTGGTGCAGAACATATTAGAAATCATATTGCGCGCGGATCAAAAACCCTTTGACTTTCTCTTTTCTTATATTCGCAACTTGTAAGGCGATAAATTCGGGTGCAAGACGTGATGAACTTGTTCCCAAGTCGGCATCAGAATTAAAATAATTTACACCAAAGCGTATGTTTTTCGTTGGATACCAATCAGCACCTAAAATCCAAGTTTTTAAATCCCCGCCATCAATAGCACTGTCTTTAAGGTCAAGACCGTCATAACGTGCGACTACAGAAAACGCACCGCGCCCCCCTTCAGTGACAGGGTCGTATACTTTTGGGCGGTTAAATTTTCCATTCTTATAAACTTTTCGGCCCCTAAAAAACATCCCAACCTCTGCATAATAGCCATTAAAACTAGGATCGGATATGCAAGTTGCACATTTAGCAGAATTAACAGCGTATTCACCTGCAACCCAAACCTTATCATTGACCCATGCAGCTTCCCCAATAATTGTTGTATCTGATTCCGCTATTCTTCCCGTGCTTAGAATAGGATTTGTATTATGGGAATACGGCCTCTGGGTGTAGCGGTTTGGTCCTTTATCCTTATTATCGGTTCTATGACGATAAGACGCGCCAAGGTGGACTACTTTTTTCTTCTGCAAAAAAGGAGTAAAGGTAGCGCGCGCAGCAATTACGCGGCCACTGGCAAAGGGTTGATGATCAATTGCCCCGCCAAAAAACCCGGCGGAAAGTGTGTGTTTTTCTCCACGTTCAACAAACCCAACGCCAACACGTCTTTGAATGTTAAAACTGTCTGTAAAGGCAGCGCGTTCAATGGTAGACGTGAACCGAGATGATGTGCTCTCGTCGAGTGACATTGGTGATTTGAACTGTCCAGCACGAATACGGAAGTTGGGTTTGAATGGCTTCCAATCTACAAAGGCAACAATAGGTGTGACTTTTCCATTTTCATCCACGCCCACATCAATATTATAACTAACATTACGCATGATTTTTCCGTGTGCACCTATATACGCCCTGCGCAGTTCTAAACCATTGAAATCTGCATTAGAATTGCTTCCATTTGCATTGGTATAATCCAGTTGAATGCGGCCTTGCGGTATCAGTGTTGGATTGTTTTGCGCCATAGCTATTTGAGCATATGTGCTGGATAGAATTACTGAAACAGCAGCCCTACAGCAAAATTTTAGAAGAAAGCTTTTCATTGTGATGTCCTTTAGTAACCAAGAAAATTTGGTTTTATTTAATTCTATTAATATAATAGACGTTACCAAGCTTGTTTTTATTCCCTTATTTTTAATTTTTAATTAATTTAATTTTTTGGGAATAAAAGCAAGTGTTGAAACGTCATCATTGTAGCATTCGGGTTTTAAAAGGATAAATGTAATGATCAGCTTACTGACAAGAGAATTGCCTGAGATTGATTCCGCGGGCGCAGAAAACGTATTTAATGCACAAACTCATATAGACATGGGTAAAAATTATTCGATTTCAGCACAAAACTCTAACGAGAGCTTGGCCAATTTCGCAGGTTCTAAGCAAATGAAAACTAAATTTTCTGCTTTGAAAATGTCCCGCGTAAAAGGGGCAAAACGCGCTTATGTTACGCGTAATATGAATTTAAATACTGCAAAATACTTACAGCGGGGGACTGTCGCCCCTAAAGCAGGTGACCTTGTACTTGCCAAAATTATGTCTCTCGGACAACATAAACGTATTGAACAGGTTGATGGACGCCGCGCATTTCTCCACGTCGGTGATGAAATTATCCTTAGCTATGGCGCACGCTATGCAGCGGATCAATTTGAAGGGTATGTACCTGAAGACCTAAGCGAATGCTTTATGGTGGCAGCGGGAGGCATTGCTGCTACTCATACGTCAAAAAATGTGCGCGTTAAAAATCCTACCAAGATTAAACCAATCGGAATTTTATGTGATAAAAACCGTGAAGTTATCAATATTAAGCAAGGTGCCCTACCGCAGGTAAAAACACAAAAAACCTCTTGTAATCCTCACATAATTGCTGTTGTTGGCTCTGGTATGAACGCGGGGAAAACAACAGTCGCCGCAAGCATTATTCATAACTTAAGTAAAGAAAACTTGCGCGTAGCAGCTCTGAAAATTACGGGTACAGGTGCTGGCGGTGATATGTGGCAGTACCAAGATGCGGGTGCTGTAGTGGCCTATGATTTCACTGACGCGGGATACCCATCTACTTTTAAAACGCCTCATAACGAACTCAGAGCAATTATGACGACTTTGGTAAATGCAACACTAGCAAAAAGCCCAGATGTCATCGTTGTAGAAGTTGCAGACGGTTTATTGCAAGAAGAAACCCGCTATATTATTGGCTCGGACTGGTTCAAAGCACAAATTGACAGCCTTGTTTATGCAACGAGGGATGGTCTGTCAGCTAGTGCTGGTGTTGACTTATTGCAGGCACAAAATTTGCCACTCATTGCGATTAGCGGGATGTTAACATCATCACCACTTTGTGCGCGAGAGGCCGCGCTGGCGACACAAATCCCGATATTGGACGCAAATTCCTATGCAAACACTGCCAAACTCGCGCATGATTTGTTGCATGCCCCATAATAGATGTATGAAAGCTAAGGGTTGTTAATGTATTCACAGACGAACTTGTTTTCTTGGGCCCTGCTTAAGTCTTTAAAAAAACTTGCTTTTATCGGCGCTTTACAAGCCGCCTTGGCAATAGGGCTTGCGTTGCAAATTAAACTTATTCTAAGCAGCCAGCACATTTTCACAAATGGCTTTGATATTAAAATATTAATCCCGTTTTTCATTGCGGTGGCCATCGGAGGATTAAAATGGTATGAGCGTGTTGAAGCTGAACATGTTGGGCAAAACTATGTGCACACTATTAGGCAGTCTTTGTTTGACCATCTTAGCCGTTTATCATTTCGTACATTTGCGCGTAAGCGTAAAGGGCCTTTACTATTACGATTTATGAATGACTTAACGGCCCTGAGGCAATGGGTCAGCATTGGATTATCACGGCTTTTAGTGTCATCCATAGTGTTTGTTAGTGGGCTTTCCGCCTTATTCTTCATCAATCGACATATTGCGATTTGGATCACTGGTTTGTTCTTATCTGGTGCTCTTTGCGCCTTCTTACTCGGTAGATTTGTGAATGCTTCTGTTAGGGATGCCCGTAAACGGCGTTCTATTTTAGCCTCTGGGATAACGGAAAAAATAATGACCATGCCCAGTATTCAGATACTCGCGCGCCGTCAAGTGGAGCGGCGAGATTTTCTAAGAAAATCAAAGCGCCTTAAAGCCGCTATGGGCGCACGGGCAAATACTATTGGTCTTTTACGCGGCTTGACGCGTTTGGTTGGTAGTTTAGCATTAGTATTGACAGCTTTGATCGGTGCTACCAACTTGCAGAGCGGAGTTCTTACACTCGGTGAGTTGTTTGCTGCTCTGGCGCTGATTAGCTTTATAACGCCGGCGCTTTATGATCTAGGGCGGGTTTATGAGTATTGGCATGGTGCGCAGATCGCTCGTGAAAAAATTGATAGTTTGTTAAGGCTTGAGCCAATAATTTTACCGCCTATAAAAGGAAAACGATCGCGTATATCAGGGCTAGACATTCGGTTCAAAGCCGTAAAGTTTTTGCCTGCATTACATAATATAGATGTGATTGCTAAGCACGGCGAAAAGATAGCGTTATTTGGGTCAAATGGTGCAGGAAAATCTACCTTATTACATTTGATTATGCGACTGGATGAGGTAAGTTCTGGACACATTCTTTTGGGCGGAACATCAATTAAAAAATTTGGTATTGGTAGCTTGCGGCGGACTATCACATTAGCGAGTTCTGATGACCCGCTTTTCAAAGGTAATGTTAGCAAAAATTTGTGCTACCCTGGAGCGGTGTCGGACTTGAGCCAAGCTAAACCATTATTAAACGCGCTCGGCATGGATATTGATGACCCAAAGTCTGCTTTTTGGAAAGACCGCCCTGTAAAGGAAGGGGGAACCAATCTATCCAAAGGTGAAATATCTGCAATTGTTATTGCCCGAGCATTGTTGATAAAACCAAAAATTTTATTACTCGATGAAGTTGATGTTCATTTGGACAAGGCCATGAAAACGGCATTTTTCAAAGTACTAAGCGGGTTTGAAGGCACTGTGATTGCCGCAACCCACGACCCAGAATTTATGACTTTATGTACTAAGGTCTGGAAATTGGAACGGGGACGTATTTCGGTCTCTGACACATCTGGCTCTGAGCCATCAATTCACCGCCTTCACTCCAAAGAGATCAACTAGGATATAAAAATGATGCCTATTTTAAAGCGACAAAAAGTTATTGCCCTAAAAACCGAGGATGAGTTTTCTTATCCATATTATATCTTCATTCCTGAAACCATCTCAAAATCCCCAGAAATTTTCGTAACTATTCACGGAATAACACGCAATGCGGCAGAGCATTGTCTGCGTTATGCCCAAAATTTTGATCTTGACAACACTGTTATTATTGCTCCTCTTTTCTCAAAAGAGGCGTTCAAACACTATCAAATTTTAAGGACAAATGACAAAGGGAATAGACCGAGCGATGCTCTAGATGCTATTTTAAATGACGTCGCAACTCGGCTGGGTGTATATACAAAGCAATTCACGTTAAGCGGCTATTCTGGCGGCGGGCAATTTGCACACAGATATGCTATGCTCTATCCTGATAAAATTAAGAAGCTCGTTTTGATGGCGCCGGGATGGTATACATTTCCTAATGAGGGCTTGGCTTTTCCAGAAGGCATCGGCAAGAGCAAGGAATTTTCAAATTTGCAACTGTTTCCCAAAGGGCTTCTGTCGTTCCCAATTGATATTATTGTGGGGGAGCTTGATACGCGCCGAGATAAAACACTAAACCGGACACCTAGTATTGATAAACATCAAGGGAGAAATAGATTGGAGAGGAGCCAAAACTGGGTAAATTCTATTGAAAACCTTTCTATTGGTAGCAAGGATGTCTCTCTCATAAAACTAAAACTCGTTCCCGGGGCAGGGCATTCATTCACAGAAAATTTCAATAAAAAAGCGTATGTAAAGAGCGTCCAGCAGTCAACATTTCCGTGCAAAAACACGAGATAAGATAAGATAAGATAAGATAAGATAAGATAAGATAAGATAAGATAAGATAAGATAAGATAAGATAAGATAAGATAAGATAAGAGCTGGTTAAGCGGTGAGAATAAACAGCACTTCCAAAAAGGCTGTTTGCAGCATCATGCTGGAGGACATAATGTCTTGGACGTCAAATATAGTGCAAGAGACTTTTAGATTACCTCGGGGTCAAAAATAACTTTTAGGAATACTCAAAAATTTAAGAAAATATATGGGGGCGGGAGAGTATTTGCGGCGTCGTACTAATTGAATGGATACTTACTTGGTGCTTTTGGCCTGGTTGGTGTTTGTAACATTAGGACACTACGAGGCTTTATATGACATATAGCAATAAATTCTTCCACAGTACTTCTGCATATTTACGCAAGCTGAAGATGCTCTTCTTGCCTCTTGCTATATTGTTTTCAAGCTTTGCATTCGCAACACCGCAAGCGCCCGCTTTGGATTTAGCGCAAGCGAAGGGAAAAGTAGTTTATATAGATTTTTGGGCGTCTTGGTGCGCGCCGTGCCAAGCGTCTTTTTCTTATATGAATGAATTAAAGGCTCAGTACCCCGAAAGTGACTTCCAAATTATTTTGGTCAATGTGGATCAAAACAAAGCCAAAGCAGAACGGTTCTTAAGGCGCGTCAAAGAGCCAGTTCCGTCCATCTATGACCCGAAGGGCGTGATTGCGCGCCAATACAAAGTATCGGATATGCCTACGTCTATCCTTATCGATCGTAGCGGCAAAGTTCGCAATATCCACAAAGGTTTTCATCACGAAAAAATTGACGAATATACGTCACAC
Source organism: Robiginitomaculum sp. (assembly GCA_002732685.1). The sequence goes on along the minus strand of NVRS01000007.1, from coordinate 55,128 downwards.
ATTGAGGAGCTAATGAATGAAAAATGAAACAAATTACCCTAGATCAACAACACCGGTGTTACGCGCTATTGTTCTTGTTTCTCTAATTTTTGTTAGCTCAATTATTATGTCAGGATGCGCGAGCGTTGGCGTACAGGCATGGGAGCGTGATCTTATGGCGAAGCGGGAAATGCAGCCAGTTACCCATCCTTTGGTCGCTGGTGTTGATGATCATATTTATTTTAGCAAAGAAGCATCAACAGGCGGAAAAAGCGCGAACGGTGGAGGTTGTGGATGCAATTAGAGCCTAAAAAAAGCAACCGGATTGCTAGTACTCTTGGCATTCTTACAGCCAGTTTATTGGCCACAGCTGGTGCTAACGCTCAGGTCAGTGGCGAACCGATTAAAAAAGGATCAATGCAGGCCACTCAGCCCATACAGACGGGTACAGATTTTGATGATAATACTTATACGGACGAGGGCCTGATCAGGATTGATGCGGCGGTGCTGGTTTACCAAGAGGACGGCGGACGAGTGCGGGCCATTGAACCTGTGCTCGGCGTTACCTATAATTTTGAAGATCAAAGCTCTTTATCGCTTAAATTTACGGCGGATATATTAACGGGTGCTTCGCCCTATGGGGCAACCCTTGCGCAAGGCGTGCAAACCCTGGTTAACCCGCCCAGTACAGGTGCCTCAGGCAGTGCGGGCACCATATCCACTACGGATGTGCCTGCTGAAGTGCTTCCCATTGCAACAGGCTTTAACGATCAACGATACGCAGTGGATGCGAGTTATGTCACCCCATGGGGTGAAGGCAATACTGTGAGTATAAGTGCAGGCGTATCAAAGGAAACAGATTACAAATCATTTTATGGCGGCGTTGGGCTTTCGCGCGAGCTTAACCAGAAAAACACAACATTGTCCGCATCTGCAAATATGGAATATAATGTATCTTCGCCGCCTGGCGGACACCCTAGACCTTTGACTGTTGCGGGCGGTAGATTCAGCCTTGAAAATGACAAAAAAACAGTAATAGGCGGCTTAATCGGCGTTAGCCAAGTCATGAACCGACGATGGCTAGCGCAGCTTAATTATAACATTAGCACCAGCTCAGGATATCAGACAGATCCTTACAGAGTAATATCAGTTGTCGACTCCGTAACAGGTGATCCAGTACGATATCTCAATGAAGCCAGACCAGAGTCTAGACTGCGACAAAGTATATATTTTGGCAATAAAGTTGCCCTTGGCTCTACTGTGACTGATGCGTCGGTAAGACTGTATCATGATGACTGGGGGATAAACTCGCTAACACTTAATCTTGCGGTGCGTACTCCGGTAACCAATCGGTTTTACCTAAAGCCGGGCATTCGTTATTATTCGCAATCATCTGCCGACTTCTTTAATTATTATCTTGTCGATGGGCAGGCGCTGCACAAGTATGCCAGCCCCGATGCGAGGCTAGATAAATTTAGTGCGTTAACAGGCAGTCTCATGGTTGGTTATAAAACAAGCAAGACAGGCGAAATATATGCGCGCGTTAGCCGGTATGAGCCGTCATCTAAAACCAACACATCAAATGCACCAGGCTATTTGTCTGGCCGTGATTTATTTAGCGGCACAGCATCAACAAGCATGATCATTGGCTATACCTATGCTTTTAAATAAAGTATAGATCTCAAGCCCAAGGCATACCCCCTTCAGGTGCCTTGGGCTTTGAGATGTTGGAAAATGATTAGACCCAATATAAACACCTATTCTTTCCGCGCGATGGCATCGCCGTGTGAGTTGCGTGTTGAGTTCGGTAACCCTGATTTACTGCAGCGTCTTGGCGATATTGTTCAAACAGAAGCACAGCGTATTGAAGCTAAATATAGCCGTTATCAAAACGACACTATAATAAACCAAATTAACACGGCAAACGGTAAAGCAGTTCATGTGGATAGTGAAACAGCTCAACTCCTTGATTACGCCCAGCGCTGCTTTGAACTTAGTAATCGGCAATTTGATATAACGTCTGGCATATTGCGGCACGCATGGAAGTATGATGGCTCGGATAATATTCCAACGCAGCATGATATAGACAAGCTCCTGCCATTAATCGGTTGGGGGGGCGTTGTTTGGGAAAATCCATATTTAACTTTAAAACCTGGTATGGAAATTGATTTCGGCGGCATTGGTAAAGAATATGCGGTTGATCGCGCCTTACTCGCCGTTAAAGCAGTAACTGATCTACCAATTTTGGTTAACTTTGGCGGAGATTTGCGTGTCAGCGGACCGCTTCAAGACAATACCCCGTGGCAAATAACCTTACAATCAGTAGATGTTCAGGGCAATAAAGAAGGCGTACTTGCGCTTACAGATGGAGCACTGGCGACGAGCGGGGACGCGCAGAGGTTTTTGCTTAAAGACGGTAAACGATATAGCCACATATTAGATCCGCTAACGGGTTGGCCTGTAGAAAACCCACCGCGCTCTGTCACTGTATCTGCGCCTACTTGTATGGAAGCTGGAATCTTATCAACGCTAGCAATGCTTCAGGGGGTTGAGGCAGAAGGTTTTTTAACTTCTGAGAAAATTAAGGCTTGGTGTATTCGCTGAGTTCTCTCCTATAAAGCATAAGCATAAACTCGAACAACCTTAAAAAAATAAATCGCATCTATGAGATAAGATGGCAGTTCCAGATGAATTGTTCCCTACAACCAATCATTTTAGCCCGGTAGATTTTAATAACCAATGGTAAGGTTTCCTTACCATTGCCACAAAAAAACCGGAAGTTTAAAGTAAACATCCGGCTTAAGAATAGTTAGTTAGTTTGATTGGATTACCTAATCATCATCACCGTCACGGTCATTATCTGATCCATCGTTGTCATTGTCACCACCACTTGACAGGGCGACTGCTGCACCAATAGCTAAAGCACCACCAGCGAGAACGAGTATTGTGTTTTTGGACACTCCCGTACCAGCAACACCAATTTCATTCGCATTGAGCGGAGTAAACAATGGCGTATAGATATCTTCTCCACCCATTAGCATAGTTGGACGTCCATCAAACTGCATGCCAAAATCTAACAAGCTCGTATTTACACGTTGCGGCGTATAAAAATTACGATCATTATATTCGCGCGTCATATTGAGCATGAGGCCAACCCGCGCTCTATCAACCACGCGTTCAGAATTCTTTCCGCCAAAAGGAATAGTCAAATGCATGCCTGCCGTCGTGCTAACATTGTTATTGTTACTGCTAAAATTATTGCGGTACGCCTCTTGTGCGCTTGCGAGTGGTGCCAAGCACAACCCGGCCGTTAAAGTCATAAGCGCCGCCACCATTTTTACTCGATGTGTCATTATTTTCTCCCAAATTCTATATATTATTAACGGCAAATTTGTCCGTTAATGTAGAGACGCTGCCAAGCGCTGGAGACTACCATAATGTTTTCAATATTTTTGAGATTAATAAAATCCACTTTTTGTGGTTAGATTATATCGATCTAACGGCGCCTTAAAATTGGCGCCTAATCCGTACGCCAATTGTACGAGGGCGCTGGGGAGTAATGTGTTTTTGCAGTCGGAATGTAAAGGGGTTCCCAAAGGCAAATGTGTTGGATTTGTCATCGAGAAGGTTGGTTACGAAACCTTCGACTTGCCAAGAATCATTGGCAAAACTAGCGCGCGCATTTAAATAATGATTATTGCCCATAGATAAATCATCACTAGGCGCAAAGCTAAGCTGTGATGCTCCTGTATAAGCATAATCTATGCTCCAGGACGAATTCCATGTCGTTGTTATAGGTTTACGGAAAGTCATGATGACACCACCGGAAAAATTGGGAATGCGCGGTAAATGCTTCCCATCTATATTTGCTCCGAGCGCAGGGTTGATATTGACGAAATCTGGATCATTGACCGTTAAGTTTGCTTGGATGTCTATGCTTAATGTCGGATGATATAACACTTCAAAATCATACCCTAAATTGGTCGCATCGCCTGCATTTAAAACGTTGGAAAAACCATCAGCAAGAATATGTTCTGTTTGAATATTTTTCCAATTCACATAAAAAATACTGGCATTAACGATTAACGCGTCATTTAACCAACGCGTTTTTCCGCCAAGCTCGAACATTGTGATAACGTCAGATTCGAAAATTGATAAATTTTCATCATCATCTTCTTCACTTAGCTTTGCCTCAAAGCTTGGTGATGCCAAAGAATTAACAGAATTCCCAGTATTCAGGCCTCCAACTCGGTAGCCGACAGTCGCAAGTCCATATAAATAGGCATCTTTAGTAAATTGATACCCAATGTTGAAGCGTGGTAATATATCATTGTCTTTTTTTTCGCCGGCGATTGAAAATTTGGGCTGCTCAAAATCATTAATCAATGTATCTGTGTTTAAGTGTTCATCAAACCAACGCACCCCAACGCTCATTTCAAGCTTGTCAGTCAACACTAAATCTACTTCGCCAAATACACCGTAATGGGTAGACGTATCGTTTCTACTTTCATTGTATAAATTTTCAAGATCTGTCGCCGTAATGCCCAATATGCTATAATCAGATTGATAATCAATATTGGCATGTTTTATAAACCCACCAAGTAACACATCCAAATTATCATTAATATCTACATTAAATATTGTTTCATGTGAGAAAAAATTAATGTCTCGCTCTTCTGAATACTGTGTTGGTTCCACCGCTCGGCTGAAATTGGCAGGTAAAGACAATGACGCATCAAATTGGTCCGTTATAGAACGGTTGATCCATGAAGTTGTTGATTTAATATTTCCCCACTGCATGTCACCTTCAATATAAAAATGGAGATGTAACAAATCGTCATGATGGGGTTCCCGAAGATAGTTTGCTCTTTGCAGTCGGGGTAAGGACCCAAGTGCATATTGTGTGTCGTTAGTGTTCACATCGTGATAAGCGGCCCCAAGATTAAGGCTCCAATCAGGAGATATTTGCCATAACCCGCTAATGCGTCCGCCTCTAATTGTTGTACTATTAACGTCTTTAATCCCAAGTTTAATATCATCAATATAGCCGCTATTATCTATCACATACGCAACTGCGCGCACACCAACTTTGTCCTCCACAAGCGGAAGGTTGGCCATACCCATAAACCCTGTATTTATGCCACCTGTGCGAGTCGTCGACACGTCTGTTTCTATCCAGGCAGATTTACTTCTCAGGTCCGGGGATTTCGTTGAAATATGATAAATGCCGCCAATGGAGCCAGCGCCATAGAGCGAGCCTTGCGGGCCTCGTAGGACCTCCACACTCTCAATATCAATCAGGGGAATTTCCGGGTAAGGTGCATTAAAATTAATTGGCGTGTTGTTAAAATATACGCCGACAGTTGCTTGCACTCGGCCGTTAAAAGCGCCGTCTGAAATGCCGCGAACAGAGAGTTTGTTACGACTTGATCCCAAATTCGTCATTTCGACACCGGCTATATGTAAGGATAAAGACTGGCTATCTATAACGCCTAATGTCTTAAGCATATTGCCTGAAATCACACTGGCACTATAGGGTGCTGATTGTAGAACCTCAAAATGAGTGCGCTTATTTGCGGTGACAATAATTTCGTCATTACCAATTCGTGGAGTAGGAGTTACACCTCTTCTTCGCACAGGATCTTGCATTTTAGTTTTGTTTGGCTTTGTTTTTTGGACGCTCTTTTTGGGTTTTATTTTGAAAATTCGCACAGTATTTTCATTGACAAATTGATATGTGTAGCCCGTACCCTTCAATAATACTTCCAAGCTTGCAGCGGGCGTAAAATTACCTTCAAATGCATCTCTTTCATGTTTTTTAAAGGCGCGGCGAGAGAAACTAATCGTAATCCCTGTTTGCCGGGCTAAGTCGCGAATGTCTTTATCAAGCGACTGAGCCGGTAGGTTTATTGGGACCGCGTCCAAAGCATTAGCAGAAGTTTTCCCATATACTATCACGCTCATTAAAACGAACGCCGTAACTATGCGGCGCCCCTGATTTTGAAATGTTAAGGTAAACTCTGGCATTGGGTTTAGTTTTGACTGGTAAGAATAAACTTTCCGTTATCAAGCTTAGATTTTATTGGCATGAGCGAGACCATAGACTCGAGCATTATGTTCTGGTCACTAATATTGAGAACGCCAGAGAACTTTAAATCCGCAACCTTTTGATCCAAAATTAAAATCGGCGTTTCAAAATAACGGTTAAGTTCTGGTATTATTATCGAGAGTTCAGAATCTTCAAAAACGAGTATATCGTCTCTCCATGTCGATATACTTTCAATATCTATAGCGTTAACGACAAATTTGTTGTCCCCGCGTTTTTGAATTGCCAATTGCCCTTTTGTGAGGCGAGTTGTTTGAGCGGCACTTTGCACATCCACAATGCCGTCGGCAACAGAAACTGTAAGAGCCTCATTTGATGCATAAACCGAAAATGAAGTGCCAACATCAGTTATTATTGTATCCATCGCATTGACAATAAATGGCCTGTTCTTATCCGACGCTATATCAAAAAATGCCTCTCCGTTCTTTAAGGTAACGGTTCTTGTTTTTTTGTTCAGGGCAATGCTAATTTGCGTGTTCGTATTCAAGTTAATACGTGTGCCGTCCGCAAGCACGATTTCTTTATGACCTCCAATTCTGGTCGCATAGATCTGCACAGAAGCGGCCTGGAGTGTGTTGTTTGTATAATACACTGTGAGAGCGGCAATGAAAAGCGCCGCAATACCCGCGAAGCGTCCCCATACAAACGTTGTATTCTTCGGGGCGGTTATACTACTTTTGAGCTTGGCTATAAATGGTACGACATTATCAACATCATCACTTGGCATAAAGGGTGTTTTGGTGTCTGGTAACGCCAACTCCACTAGGTCATAGGCATCTACATGCAACGGGTGCTCCTCTAGCCACTCTGTAAAGGATATCCAATCATCAGCATTTGCCTGTTCTGAGCCCAAACGAACATACCATGAGCGCGCCTGCTCAATAATTTGTTCTGATATGGCGATGTTTTCGGTCATGTTACCTGCCTTTTACACGGGCTAAATGTAATAAATATGATTCTATTCATTTCTATTGACGGCGCCACGCAGGTAGTGCACCCACAAAAACTATCATCATTTTGCATGAATTTATTCATTTTTTCCACCCCCAATACCAGATTCCATAATATGTTTGATAGCCTTACTCAAATGTTTCCCAACCGTACCGGTGGAAATGCCCATTTGGTCTGCGACTTGTTTGTAGGATTGGCCTTCAAATTTATGTCGCTCAAACGCTTCCCTCGCCTTAGGTGATAGAGTTTGCAACCTGACCTTCAGCGTTGTAAGCCTTTCTTTAGCAATAAGTGCATCGTCAGCATGAGGTGCATCCGATTGAAACTCACTCCCAACTTTCTCGCTATTCAAATCACTCCAGGCTTGGTCGCGAAGCCGCGCCCGTTTGCTTTTGCGAATATGATCAAGTGCCAAATTTGAAGCCATGCGAAATAAAAACCCCGACGGATTGTCAATAACCTTGGGTAAATTCGATCTCGTTAGCTTTAAATACACATCTTGTAGCACATCTTCTGCACGCTCTGGGTTGCGCATTCGTGCACACAAAAACCGGAGCAATGCAGGTCTTTGTTCCAAATATACCGTCGTCAAAATATCGCGCTGCGAATGAGACATATTTCCCCCGTTGTTGTATGCGCAGAACTTGCCGTTTTAAAGCGTATGGAGTCAAGGATTACAACATTCGTATATTGCCCACCCTCAAAGAGTGCAAGCCATTACTAGCCCACAGGGCAGATTGAACATTACTTGGTTAAAATTCATTACTAATAAAACGCCCGTACTTAAAAATATGTTTAGGCATGACAACGGGGTGATGGTAATGGGCTATGCTAACAGATATGAACTAGTTTAAAGCTGATAACGCTATATACATTTAGGTTTTAATGGTTTTCCTCTGGCGTCACTGGCGCTTCTGGTTCCTCAGCTGGCGCAAACGGCTCTGAAACTTTTTCCCCAGATGGCGCCTCTGATACCTCTACCTCTGAAACTTCTATTGCCTCAGACAACTCTAATACTTCTGGCACCTCAGCTACTGCAGGCACCCCATAATAGTCCTGCATTTCCGCTTCCTGCTTCGCTAGTCGTCCCGGCCTAATGTGCGACCTATAAGCCCACACTCCAACTAATAATCCTGCTACGGAAGAGCTTACAGCCCAAGCTATCACACGTAAATTGTCATTGGAAAGCCACCCTGGTGCATCACCACCATTGTTCATGGAAAGAGGAATAAGGCCTTTGAATAAATCGATCGTTTCTAACCCCATAGTGTGTCTGACGTCAGCGCTTATGAGACAGATTTAAGTCTGGGCTAAGCGAGAGTTTTTGYACAAGAGGCAGGCTTCGCTCTTCATCTTGTATCTCACGGAGAGACAGATGARACATACAAGAACGAGTAAGCAATCAGCCGGTGAGCGGATTGTAAAAGACATCAAACGTAAAACCCGCAAGCAGTATTCGGCGGAGGAGAAGATCCGCATTGTGCTGGATGGCCTTCGCGGCGAAGAGAGTATTGCAGAGCTGTGCCGGATTGAGGGCATCGCGCAGGGCCTGTATTAGCGCGCAGCCTGCCCTTGGGGTATAAATGGTCGAAGGACTTTATGGAGGCGGGCAAGAAGCGGCTGGCTGGCGACATCGTTCGCCAAGCCAATATCTCTGAAGTCAAGGGCCTGCGTTCAGAAGCTCGTAATATGAAGGAAGTTATCCGAACAGACACTGGAACTTCGGCTCCTTAAAAAAAGCATGATCGGGGATGGGGGCGAAGACGTATGAGATATCCTGCATCAGAGAAGCTAGAGATCATAAACCTCGTGGAACGTTCACACCTCCCCGCTAAGCAAACCTTGGATATGCTGGGCGTGCCAAGACCAACATTCTACCGTTGGTATGATCGATACTTGGAGCATGGGGAAGATGGGCTTGTGGATCGTGCACCGCTGCCGCGTCTGGTGTGGAACCGTATTCCTGACAAGATACGCTGTGAACTTCTGGATATGGCTCTTGATCAAACAGAGCTAAGCCCGCGTGAGCTCGCTGTGCAATTTACGGATACCAAAGGCTATTTTGTGTCTGAAAGCTCCGTATATCGATTGTTAAAGGCCCACGACCTGATCTCCAGCCCGGCCTTCATTGTCATGCCCTAAAGGATTAGCTGCGCGTCAAAGCGGCCAGTGAGTTTAAGGACAAAACAACGGCCATAAACCAGATGTGGCGCCCCAAGAGCACTTCCTCGCTACACTCAGGGCGCAACTGACTTCACCTACTTCAAAATTATAGGCTGGGGTTGGATGTATACCCCAAGGGCAGGCTTCGCGCTCTGTCGACCATACTTGATGACTACTCACGCTACATTATCAGTTGGAAGCTGTGCTCCACCATGAAGACTTCGGATGTGACGGATACTCTGAATATGGCGCTTGAAGCTTCGGGCTGTGATCAAGTCAATGTGGTTCACAAACCGCGACTGCTATCGGACAACGGCGCTAGTTACATCTCTGGTGAACTAGCGGATTACATCAAAGACCAGGGGATGAGCCATGTACGCGGAGCGCCCTATCATCCACAAACGCAGGGTAAGATCGAACGCTGGCATCAGACACTTAAAAACAGAATATTGCTGGAGCACTACTTCTTGCCTAGCGACCTGGAGCGGCAAATCGAGAACTTCGTGGAGCACTATAACCATGAACGTTACCACGAAAGCTTGAAAAACGTCACACCTGCTGACGCTTACTTCGGACGAGCACAATCAATTTTAAACAACAGAGAAAGGATAAAACAAAAAACTATCGAACATCGACGCTTGCAATACCGCAAAGCCGTCGCTTAATATAAACCAATAGAGGTGAGCAAACTCTCGCTTAGCTCAGGCTTAAATCTGTCCCATTTTATATGAAGACGGACATGCAGCATTAACGCTTAAGCTCTCGAATTCTCATTAGTCATTTACGCCAATAAGCAGCATAAGCATAAGAGGGCATTGCCTGAGGATGGTCAGTAAGAATAAGATTGGGTGATATTTTCCCTGCTCTTCCAAAGCAATTCCCTGTTCTTGAAATAATTTTCCCTGTTAATTTTTTAGGGAATTTCGTATAAAACGTAGTACTTTCATGGGGTTGCGGCCGGGCAAACTTGGTTTCGGTGCTAAAAATAGATATTTTCCCTGTAAATTCCCTGTTTAACAGGGAAAATGGGCAGATACGGTTTCGGTTGAGACTGCGCACACCACCACCACTCAATTTTAAAGTTTTTGGAGATGCACACTCCCCACAATTAGCGCCGTAATTTCCGAGACCAAGCGGGATATGAGACCTGCTGTAGATTTGTTTGCATAATAAAACCCTCGCTTAACACAGACTTATACCTGTGCCATAAGCGCTGACGTCAGGCAGATGGCTACATGCTATACAGCTTGTGAATAACGATGCGGTGAATTTTGCAAATAAGTATCAAAAATAGAAGCAACCAGTCTTAATTTATTTTGGGAATGGGGCATAACTTTTATAACACCATCTGAGAAACAAACATCTCCAGAATCAATATATGGTTATAGCTCTTCTAATTCAGGAGCATCCAAAAACATACACTGGTATATACCGTTGTGATAGCCATGTTCCTAACAATATTTTTTGACTTGAGCCGTATCGCCTCGCTCGGGGCTATTTTCTATATCATCATGGATATTACCGTACATTGGGGTGTGTTTCGCTATCTGCGTAAAGAGATCAATGCCAATGGCCTCATTCTTATTTCAGCCATTATTTTTGATGTCGTGGTGCTCGGTGCATTCCTTGTGGTCAAAGCACAAACTGACATTATGGTGATCTATGCGGCTGTAATTGGTGTGGCATCCATTTTTATTGGTGAGAGATTTTTTTTACACAGACAAATAAAAGAGGGCGGTCATGGAACATGATTGTTACATAGGAAAACGCACGCAGATAAGGAGGTAACAACGTCTAAAAACTAAGTGATTTTCCTCTGAGTGCGCAGCCTGCCTTTTGTACAATGCCCCAAGACAACAAGCTTGATACAAGTCAAGAAACAGAAACAAATACATGTTACATAATATTGGAACGGACTATTTGGAGAAATAATAATGAAGGGCGTACCAAGATATACAAGCTATCCAACAGCCCCTCACTTTCACGATGGTATTAGGGCACAAAAATATATTAAGTGGTTAAAAGAGTTGGATGAAGACACGAGCCTTTCGCTATATTTTCATATCCCCTATTGTAAACAGTTGTGCTGGTTTTGCGGGTGTCATACAAAAATCGTTAATGGGTACAGCTCTGTAAGCAAGTATATTGAACTTTTAAAACAAGAAGTTCTTATGATTGCTCCTCTCATTAGGCATTTACCTGTTAAGCATATACATTTTGGCGGGGGTTCCCCAACAATATTATCCCCAACAGATTTTTCCGAATTTATGGCGCTAATATCTGAGCAGTTTAGGCTTACAGATAGTGCTGAAATTGCTGTGGAAATGGACCCCCGTACAGTGGATATGGATAAAATTATTAGCTACGCAGAGGCTGGAGTGACAAGAGCCAGTCTTGGTGTTCAAGATTTTGACCCAAAAGTGCAAGAAGCAATAAACCGTGTTCAAGATTATGAATTGGTAGAAAAAGTTGTTAATAATTTACGGTCGTCTAATATTAACGCTCTCAATATTGACTTAATATACGGTCTTCCATATCAGACGACAAAAACAACCATCTCCACTATAGAGYGCAGCCTGTCACTAGATCCAGACCGTATATCYTTATTCGGGTATGCTCACGTTCCTTGGATGAAACAGCACCAGAAACTGGTGCCTGAAGATGCATTGCCAACAAAAGAAGAGCGGGTAATACTTTCAGAACTTGCTAGGAAACTGATATTAGAAGCTGGATATACGGCAATCGGAATAGACCATTTTGCAAAAGCTGATGATGAACTATCCACCGCCGCATCGAGCAACAAATTGCAACGTAACTTCCAAGGCTACACAACTGATAATGCGGATGCATTAATAGGCTTTGGTGTGTCTTCTATATCTTCATTACCCCAAGGGTATTTGCAGAATACGGCTAGGAATGTTGACTATGCAGCTGACATTAAAAATAAGAAATTGCCTATAGCCCGTGGTGTGGAACTCTCCACGGAAGATGAACAGCGTAGAGATATTATTATGTCGCTAATGTGTAATTTTCAGGTAAAAATTAAGGCTGATTTATATGCTCCTGAATTARAAGAGCTACWACCATATATTGATTCTGGAGATGTTTGTTTCTCAGATGGTGTTATAAAAGTTAACCCCCATTCCCAAAATAAATTAAGACTGGTTGCTTCTATTTTTGATACTTATTTGCAAAATTCACCGCATCGTTATTCACAAGCTGTATAGCATGTAGCCGTCTGTCTGACGTCAGCGCTTATGAGACAGATTTAGGTCTGGGCTAAGCGAGAGAATTGGATTGACTTGCGTCTATCAAGGCTAGGCATTTTTCGGTTTCACGAATAAATGGATGATGATCTACGCCATCTAAAGAAAATAAATTCCAGTTTGGCCGACTTGCTGCAATCGACCGGACCGCAGAAATTGGCGCGCTGAGGTCATCTTCACCATGTATGAAGAGCACTTCTAATTGTTTGGGTAATGATCGAAAGTCGACCGATGCATCATGTCGATAGACAACTTCCCATAGTGATGATGTCGACGAACACCAGGTATGCTTGACGAGGTCTTTGACAATATCGCGCGGCAAGTCACGAATAATAAAAGGTAAAATTTTTCCAAACACACGGCGCGTCAAAATACAAGTCGCTATAGTTAGAATGGCGTTTGTGTACAAGAAACCTCCCCTTACATTTCTTTCTTTAAAATATTCAACTGCTTTGTCTTTCGACCCAAAATACGGAAGGCTGATAAGGATTAATTTCTTTATTTGAGATGGGTATCTAGCCGCATAAGCAACAGCCAGCAGGGCACCTAAGGAATGCCCCACCAGCGTGATCGGTCCAGTTTTAGGCAGTACATCGTTTAACGCTGAAACGTGACGTTCTACATTGTAGCGCACCCATGGTTTGGGGGATTCACCAAACCCTAACAAGTCTATTAATGTTACCGAATGATTTTTCCCCAGAGATTTAATGCCGGGCAACCAATACCGCGTTGTTCCCCCAAGGCCGGCCAAAAACACAATTGGGTCATCGCCGTTTCCATAGGTTTCTGTATGCAATTTTTTGCGCTTATTATTACTTTCGATTTTATCAAAAAACATAGTCATTAGCCTTAAATGCTATACGGGATTTAAATAGTTCTCGGCAAACCTATCACGATACGCCTAACCCTAAACCGCCGCAATAAATCTTTGGAACATCATATTTAATACTCCATATTTTAGTTGTGTTCAACGCGGGTGCCATCAGCATTAAATGACGCTAGAAACGAAATAAGTGCTTTTCTTTGCTCGGGATCTTTTATCCATTTTATGTTCCTGTGTTTCTTTTGCAGCAGGTTCCCCATTTTCCTGTGCTACTGCGACATTCGATAATGCACCCGTTATACTTGCGGCTACCATCATGGTCCTAAATGCACAAACTACCATTGTTTGCATAACATTAGTACGCATCGGCGCGCTACAGCCCTTAAGCAATGACGTACTTTTAATATCATAAACGTGAAACGGTGCGTTAACGTGACAAAGCCCCCTGCTTGGTTACACCCAGTCTTTGGGAGAGGCTAAAACTTTCACCAGTTCTGCTTCTGCACTTCCTGCTTCGGGGGTGTGATTATAATGCCATTGCACATGTTTGGGTAGGCTCATCAAGATACTTTCAACGCGTCCATTGGTTTTAAGACCAAAGAGTGTGCCTTTATCGTGTATGAGGTTAAACTCCACATAACGGCCACGCCTAATCTCTTGCCATGTTTTTTGTGCGTCCGTATAGGAAAGCGTTTTGCGCTTTTTGACAATGGGAACATAGGCTTCGGTAAAACTGTTGCCAACACTTGTTACAAATGCATACCAATCATCCATAGACATGTTTTCATCTGCTTTTAAATAATCAAAAAACAAACCGCCAATCCCGCGTCCTTCTTCCCTGTGGGCGTTATAAAAATATTCATCACAGCGCTTTTTGTATTTTGGGTAAAAGGACAAATCATGTTGGTCGCAAGCAGTTTTGCASACGGTATGAAAGTGGACGGCATCCTCGYCGTACAAATAATACGGGGTTAAATCTTGCCCGCCGCCGAACCAGGCCGTAGCAACATTGCCGTCCGGGTCATATAGTTCGAAATACCGCCAATTCGCATGTACCGTCGGCACCATCGGGCTTTTAGGGTGAATGACCAAGCTTAATCCGCAAGCAAAAAATTCAGCCTGCTCTACCCCAAAGTGCTTTTGCATGAGCGGCGGCAATTGACCATGCACGGTGGATATATTCACCCCGCCCTTTTCAAAAACATGGCCGTCTTCAATAACCCGTGTTTGTCCGCCTCCGCCGCCAGGGCGCTCCCAAATATCTTGTTTGAACGTAGTACCGCCGTCAACCGCTTCCAAAGCGCCGCAAATAGTGTCTTGCAAGCCGGCTATATATTTTTGAAATTGTTCCCGCACCTTAGGACCCGTATTCCTTCACGGCGTCAAAAAATGCTTTGGCATTATCCAAAGGAATATCGGGCAGAATACCGTGCCCCAGATTGACAATATATTTGTCCTTTCCAAAGGCGTCTATCATTTCTCGGACTAGTTTTTTAATCTTTGCGGGCGATGAATAAAGCCGTGTTGGATCAAGGTTACCTTGTAGGGTTATGYTGCCGCCCGTTAGTTTTCGCGCCGTTTGCGGTCTACATGTCCAGTCAACACCAATAGCGGAAGCCTTGCTTTTTGCCATTTCCGGCAATGCGAACCAACAGCCTTTACCGAAGATAATCACCGGAGCGTGTGCGCTTAAAGCTTCAATGATTTGGTTGTTATATTGCCACGAGAACTCTTGGTAATCATCAGGGCCCAACATRCCGCCCCACGAATCGAATATTTGAACGGCGTCAACACCAGCAGCCACCTTTGCCTTTAAATAAGCAATCGTCGTGTCTGTAATTTTTTGTAAAAGTTGATGCGCGGCCCCGGGTTGGGTGAAGCAAAACTCTCGGGCTTTATCAAATGTTTTACTGCCTTGCCCTTGCACAATATAACAAAGAAGCGTCCACGGGGACCCCGCAAAACCGATCAAAGGTATTTCGTCTTCAAGCTTTTCCTTAGTCAATTTGATGGCTTCCATGACATAGCTGAGCGCATCATCAACATCAGGCATAACCACACGATCAACCCCCGCTTGATCGCGTATTGGGGTTGGCAGGTATGGGCCAAAGTTCGGTTTCATTTGCACTTCGATGTTCATCGCTTGYGGAATGACCAAAATATCAGAAAAYAGAATAGCKGCGTCCATGCCAAAYCTACGAACGGGTTGCACCGTGATTTCACTGGCCAGTTCAGGTGTCTGACAGCGCGTGAAGAAATCGTATTTCTCACGAAGTTCCATGAACTCTGGCAAAAAACGYCCTGCTTGACGCATCATCCATACAGGMGGGCGGGAAACAGTTTCTCCCTTAAGGGCTCTTAAAAACAGGTCGTTTTTCATTATAACTGCTTTCTAGTTTATCGTATTTRTAAACGATGTTTATTTTGRTGTTCCATAACGTACAAATGAAATAACTTCCAATGCTTATGTAAATTCATTAGAAGACATTTTGACATAGAGCGAGACCAAACTTGATCAATATATTATACATAAAATCTATTCACATAATTTTTGTGGTCACTTGGTTTTCCGGGCTTTTCTATATTGTCCGTTTGTTTATTTATCATATCGAAGCCAATGACCAAGCGGAGAAGACGCGCTCTATACTKCAATCCCAATATAAAATTATGAGTAAGCGCCTTTGGTATATCATCACATGGCCGTCCGCCGTAATCGTCGGGGTATCAGCAATATTCTTACTCATAAACCGGCCCGCGTATTTGTCTGAAGCTTGGATGCAGTTAAAGCTAGGTTTTGTCGYTTTGCTGTATCTGTATCATTTTATATGTCACCGCATTTTCAAGCGACTGCAGAACGACATGCCAACAATGAGCGCGCACAAAATGCGGCTTTGGAACGAGGTTACAACGCTCTTGCTCTTTGCCATCGTRTTTTTAGTGGTCYTGAGAARCTCCGTGAGTTGGATATACGGCACATTAGGACTGCTTGGACTGTCTGTTGTACTCATGGTCGCCGTAAAACTTTATAAAAAGCACAGAAAYAAAAATTARCCTGCAACSACCTGCATAGCTTTATCAATAGCGGCGATGGTRGCATCTATGTCTTCTKCGCTCAAAGCGGATGACAAGAACCAAGCTTCGAACTGAGACGGCGGTAAAAACACACCCTGCCTCATCATTTCCCAGAAAAATTTGGCAAACTTCGCGGTATCGGATGTTTGTGCCTCGGCAAAATTCGACACCTTTGTGTCTGTAAAAAACGGATTGATCATAGCGCCGAAACGGTTGACAGTTACCTCTACATTATATTTTTTTGCGCTGCTTAAGAGCGCTTCTTCAATACGCTGGGCGTCAGTGTCAAATTTCTTATATGGGTTTTGCTTGTTTAGCTCTGTCAGCGTCGAAATGCCTGCGGCCATAGCGATTGGATTGCCTGACAATGTGCCCGCTTGGTACATTTCGCCGAGGGGTGACACCATTTGCATTATTTCTTCTCGCGCACCGTAAGCGCCAACAGGAAAGCCGCCGCCAATCACTTTCCCAAGACAAGTAATATCAGCCTCAACGCCTAGCAATTCTTGCGCACCGCCAAATTTTGAGCGAAACCCTGTCATAACTTCGTCTACGATCAACAGCGCTCCTTTGGATTCCAGTAGTTTTTTAAGCTTTTTAAGAAAATCGTTCTCTGGTAATACAACGCCCATATTCCCAGCGACAGGTTCAATAATCACAGCTGCAATATCGTTATGCTTTTCAAAATGAGCGGCAACGCTGTCCAAATCATTATAGTTAGAGATCAGCGTATTTTTTACTGCKGCGTCGGGCACGCCTTTACTGCCTGGTAGGCTTAGAGTAGCAAGCCCTGACCCTGCCGCAACGAGCAAAGCGTCAGCATGGCCATGATAACAACCAGAAAATTTGATGATTTTATCGCGCCCTGTAAATGCGCGCGCAAGACGAASTGCGCTAAAYACAGCCTCTGTGCCAGAATTAACAAACCTGACTTTATCCATGCCGGGAAAGGCATCACAGACKATTTTYGCRAGGGTGATTTCTGCTTTTGTAGATGCCCCGAATGAATACCCGTTTTTCAATGCCTTACGGATCGCTTTCTCGACTTTTTTATGACGGTGCCCCAAAATCATTGGGCCGTATGACAATACAAAATCTATATAGGTATTATCGTCAACATCGGTGATTTTGCTGCCCTTTGCTTTCTTGATAAACAGCGGACTGCCACCAACGGACGCAAAAGCACGCACAGGCGAATTAACGGCGCCAACCAAATGCTTTGAGCCTTTTTTAAACAGCTTYTCTGATTTTTTGTAACTCATGGCGATGACCTTTATTGTGAAGTTTTATTGTGCAAAATGCGTGCGGCATCTTTTGCAAAATATGTGATGATAATGTCTGCGCCGGCACGCTTCATAGAGAGCAGGCTTTCCATCATCACGCGCGGCCCGTCTATCCAGCCTTGTTTTTCGGCGGCTTTGATCATCGCATATTCACCGCTGACATTGTAACACGCAATCGGTTGATCAAACTCTGCCTTTAAATCGCTAATGATATCAAGATAGGACAGAGCCGGCTTGACCATGAGAATGTCCGCGCCTTCATCGCTATCGAACTTGGCTTTGCGCATGCCTTCCCGGCGATTAGCTGGATCCATTTGGTATGTGTTACGATCGCCAAAACTAGGCGCACTGTCAGCCGCATCTCGAAACGGGCCGTAAAATGCTGACGCATATTTCACGCTATACGCCATTACCGGCAGGTCAGAAAACCCTTCGCCGTCAAGCGCCGCGCGAACACTGGCAATTGTGCCGTCCATCATGCCGGACGGGGCAACCATGTCGACACCTGCACGCGCATGGGATACAACTTGTTTGTTAATGTTGTTCAGGGTCTTGTCATTATCGACGTCTTCCCCTGATATTATGCCGCCCCCTTCAATTATGCCACAGTGGCCATGGTCCGTGTATTCGCAAAAACAAACATCCGAAATCACCATAAGGTCTGGATAATTCTTTTTGATAAACCGAATGGTCTTCTGGATAATACCCTCACCATCCCATGTCTCTTGCCCCTTACTGTCTTTGCTTTTTGGGATGCCGAACAGTAAAACGGCAGGAATGCCTAGCGTCGTCACTTCGTCAAGTTCGGGCGAGAGCTTATCAAGTGAAAACCGTTTAATGCCCGGCATAGAGCTAATTTCGGTTTCAATATTTTTGCCTTCTTCGATAAACAAAGGATAGATAAAATCATCTACGGACAATTTTGTCTCGCGCACCAATCTACGCATATTGGCCGTTTTACGAAGTCTACGGGTTCTATTCATAATATTTATTCACTMGCTCGAYAACATTTCGGACGCTTGGRTTGGGGGCTGTCTYCACCCGTTTGAAATGTTTATTTGCTTCCATTGCCGTTGTTTGTCCAATACAAAAARCAACCGGATCTGGCTTGTTTTCTTTCAAATAGCTTTTGACAGCCGAAGGGCTAAAAAACAACACACAATCTATTTTGTCTGTAACAGCCTCGCTTTTATAATGTGTTTTATAGACTATCACTTCCTTACGCCTCACCTGATTTTCCCGCAAATAGTCCGGTAGATCATCCAGGCGCCTATCGCCGCAAAAGAATGTAAAATCTAGGCCCCTGTGATTGGCAACGATGTGCTTTGCGAGCGCTAGGGAGGAGTTCTCTACATGTACAGCGGTACCCAATAATTGTGGGGCAAATAATTTCTCCGCTAAAGCTTTGGTTCTATCGCCCACACAAAATATTCTTTCAAATGGCATTTCGTTTTGCGCCAAATTTTTGTGAACGGCATTTACGCCGTTCTGGCTCGTAAAGATGACATTTTTTGCATTGGCTTGCTCAGACGAAAGCTGGCAAAATTCCACCTCAATGAAATTAGCTTCTTTATAGATAAACTTTCGACTTAAATTTTGTGTCTGTTCAGCAGATAAAATTTTCGTTGAAAACACATGAATTTTCTTGGCTTGCTCCACTTGCTTGGCTTGCCCCACTTGTTTGGCTTGAATGCCCGCATCTGCGTCTTGCTCCGCGCGCAGCGCATTTTCGTTCATAACCTCTCGGCCACCTTTAGCGAAAATTTCTTGGATACAGTCATCAGCAATATTCTGGCTATCTTTAAGAGATGTCACACGTGTTACATCAATTTTTGTTCTGCCGTCCCGGCTATAGAGCACGCCTTCAAAGTGCACATTACCGTCTTTAATATATGCATAAGCACCAATTGGTGCGGTACAACCACCTTCTAATTTATTTAAAAATTCACGTTCTATTTTTGTACAAAGACTTGTGTGTTCATCATTTAATTGTCGACAAATTTCCAAAACCTTCAGATCATCTTCGCGGCACATAATCAGTATGGCGCCTTGCGCCGGCGCTGGCACCATCCAATTTAGAACACTATGATTGTCAGGCAGTATCCCAATACGCTCTAGCCCTGCAGCGGCAAAAATAGCGCCGTTCCAGTTATTATCCTTTAGCTTTTCTAGCCGTGAATTCACATTGCCGCGCAGGCCAACCAGTTTRTGGTGTGGATATTTATGCAGCCAAGCGGCGCGGCGGCGCAAGCTRCCCGTAGCAATCACGGCCNYMGCTTTNTGATAAAAWAYCTTGGYCGYTTTTATGTACCAATATATCGCGCGCATTTGCGCGTTTYAAAACGGCCGCCTCAACCAAGCCTTTGGGCAATAGYGTWGGYACATCTTTTAAGGAATGCACMGCAATATCGATTTYGCCAGCCARCAAAGCGGTGTCTAATGTACGGGTGAAAACACCTGTAATTCCGAGTGCATAAAGGGGTTTRTCAAGGACGAGGTCACCCGTAGATRCGGTTGGCTTAATSACGGCTTTGCRGCCCAAMCCACTGAGTAAGCCGTGMACGTTATGGGCTTGCCATAGGGCTAATTCRCTTTTGCGCGTACCAATTCGAATAGGATCAGTCATTGGTTTTTATCTGAAGATTAAAAATTTCAGAAATCAAAGCAATCGTTTCTGATTGCGATGAGGGGTTYTCCTTTAARTGGGCACCAAAATGATTGATAGTTTTTTGAATGATTTTATCTGAAAGAATATCGGCCTGTTGATTGTTGAAATCCGGTATTTTTTTACGGTTATCTTGAATTTCTTTTTTATGAATGTCTTTGAGCCTCGCTTTGAGCGCCTTCATTGTAGAAGCATARTTTCGTGTTTCTTGCCATGCGTTAAATTCTTTTTTTACTTCACCGATAATTACCTCGGCTTGCGGTATCTGCGCCGTCCTTTTGGCAATGGTTTTATCGGTGATCTGCGAAAGCTCATCAAGGGGGACAACACGCGTATTTTGAAGCAGCGCGACTTCTCTTGCTACGTTCGTCGGTACAGATAAATCCAGAACAAGTAGTTTGCGTTCCCCCGAAATCATGTTTTCAGTAATTGTAGGATGCGGCGCACCTGTTGCCACAATGAGTATATCGGCCTTGGTAATTTCGGTCTGCAATTGGTCAAAGTCCTTAACTTGTAAATCAAACTTTCCAGCGATTTTTTCAGCACTGTTTTTCGTTCGGTTAATCAGGACGATGTTTTTATTTTCAGTGTGCTTGACCAAATTATCACAAGTGTTTCTACCGATCATACCGATCCCGTATAATAGGATGTTTTTATCTTCCAGACTGTCAAAGTGCTGCTGAATATATTTTACGGCAGCAAAAGCAACCGACGTCGCACCTGTCGAAATACTCGTCTCTGTTTTAACGCGCTTACTGGCTTGAATAACCGAATTGATCAATCTCTCCGAAAAAGCATCTACAAGTCCGTATTGTTTAGACACAGAAAAGCTTTGTTTGAGCTGCCCAATGATTTCAAAATCCCCTAAAATTTGACTGTCCAATCCCGTCCCAACACGGAAGAGATGCGTAATTGCATCTTGGTTTTTGTAGACTTGGCCATCWTTTTGAAACTCATCMAGMGAACCAAATGTATTGTCGCAMAGGAGCYTAATCAACTGAAACGGATGTYTTGCAAACCCGTAAATTTCAGTTCGGTTACAAGTGGAAACYGCCARAACACTMGTSRTRCCCTCACTTRATGCYTGCTCAAGAACACGYTTATGYGCCTCCTCRCTKAGAAAAAACTTTCCCCKAATATCAGCATTYGCCTTTTTATAGTTTARKCCGATACAGTAAAAAGAACTGTGTTTTGAGGTRTTRTTCCGAGACATATTATTTCTTGCCATCATTAATMTTCATTTTATYCCAATAGTAATTTCCTAACACACTTTAGGTTCTATTGGGCAAATTTCTTACTCCACAGCCRKTCTGTATACAACACCGCATTGCGCGGATTTTCACCTATCAAATATTGCGGAAGATGCGCATGTGACCAATTGTCTCGTACTTGCAATTAAGAATAATTATCAGTTGCAAACATGTAATTTTACTCTATAGACCAGTTGAGAACGATTCTCATTACGAAATGTCGGATTTTACAAACGAAAGATATGAATGTGACTATATTAAGAAATACCCTTTTAGGCACCGCCGTGAGCAGCACGATCATAGCAATTGCCATGCCCGCATTGGCGCAAACAACGCCGAGCATGCAGGAAATGTGGCAAATGCTACAAGCGCAACAAGCAAAAATTGATAATCTCGAAACCGAGTTGGCAGAAGCGCAGGTTGAAACTATCGAGGTCAAGAAAAGCGTAGAGAGYGTAGCGGACGCCGTTGAAGGGGGSGCGGGCGGAAGTTTTCTGGGCAGCGACACACAAATAGGCGGTTACGGCGAATTGCACTATGARGGCGGCGCAAAAGACCAGATTGATTTTCACCGTTTTGTTTTGTTTTTCGGTCAYGATTTCACTGATAACATTCGCTTCTTYTCGGAGCTTGAAGTCGAACATKCCATTTCAGGYGACGGYAWGGTTGGCGCAGTYGAACTTGAGCAAGCTTTTGTCGAAATGGATTTAGGTGAAAGCACACAAATATACGGCGGTGTACGCCTTGTTCCTGTCGGCATTATAAACGAAACTCATGAGCCCCCAACATTCTTTGGCGTTGAGCGAAATGCTGTCGAGAAGAACATCATCCCTGCCACATGGTGGGAAGGTGGTATTGGTGTCCACGGCAATGTTGGGAGCAGCGGTTTTTCCTATGACGCTATGATCTCGTCTGGTCTGGATTTAAACGCAGGTAATGGTTATAAAATCCGTTCCGGGCGCCAGAAAGTCGGCAAAGCAAAGTTCAAATCGCAAGCTTATACTGGCCGCATGCAATACACCGGCCTTCCTGGTGTTACCCTTGCTTCGTCATTATATTACCAACCTGACGTCACACAAAAAGCCGGTGATAGTATCACAGGGGACGATGTAAGTGCTTTGCTGTGGACTTCGAATTTGCAAGCAAAATATAATGGTTTTGGCTTAAATGCATTATACGCAGCATGGTCACTCGACGGCAACGATGTGGATGCCACTGGTCGTGATAAGCAAAATGGGTTCTATATTGAACCGTCCTACACATTCGGCGTTTCTATGGGTTCATTGGAAGATGCAAAATTCGGCGTATTTTATCGGTATTCCGATTGGGATAATAACAACGGACTTGATAATAACACAGGTACACAGCGCAATGTATTTGGCATAAATTATTGGCCGATTGATGATGTGGTTCTGAAAATGGATTACATCATTGAGGACAAAGAAAATAGCAGCACAAATACTAAATCCATGAATTTGGGTATTGGTTATCAATTCTAGTCAGGTCATGAGGCTTTATGATTTTTAAGAGTATAAAATACGGATTGAGGCGCGCAGTTTTTCTGTGCGCCTTAACGTGTTTATTCATACCTTCTAAGGGCTATGCCCAAGAGGGTATTTCCAAACAAGAGGGTGTTTCCAAACAAGACGCGTTTATTGAGACGGCTTTTGCTAACGATATACCTGCCACTAAAACGCTCTGGCTTGACAAACACCAAAAAAAATCGGCCAAAAAGATCCTTGGTCACGCGTACAATGCGCTGCGTGTTCGGTATTGGCAAGAAGGAGGCAAGACCGTTTGGGTGCTTAATGAAGTCGGTAAGTACAAACCCATTACGGTAGGGCTCGTTGTAAACGAAGGTAAGATCGAAAAACTCTCCGTGCTGACCTACCGCGAAAGTCGTGGCTGGGAAGTGAAACATGATTTTTTCACCAAACAATTCATTGGCGCGCATTTAAGCAAAAAAAACAAACTGGCTGAAAATATTGACGGTATTTCTGGGGCAACTCTATCCGTGCGCGCTTTAAAAAAACTCGCACGCCTGAGCTTGTATTTCGATGAACAGGTGCAAAATCCATGAAACGTGTATTGATTAGATGGCATAGGCGCATCGGCATTACGTCTTCCCTTTTTGTGTTTGTATTGGCTGTCACCGGGCTTTTTTTGCTGCTCTCGGAGCCACTGAAGCTCAGCCAAGTGAAGTTTGAAAATGCTTTAATTTCGAAAATATATCATAGAATCCCACAAAGTGACCCCATAGGTTTTAAGGTGGGTTTTAAACTAGAAAACCAGCAATGGGTGGTCATGGTGGACGGCCTTGTATATGTCGGTTCGGCAGATCCTATTCCTCTATCACCGCCCCTCGTGAACGCCGCCGTGCAAGATGACAATCTCATTATTTTTTCCAATCATGAGGAAAGCATAATCACGCTGCGCGACGGCACATTGGTTGAACGTATGGCTGGGGTTGAACGTATGGCAGGACGTACATTGCCTGTACAAGCCCCTATGGTTCTACCAAATACGGTAAAACAGGCAGTGTTAACACGCTATAGAGGACAGGGCGTGCCTGCTTCGCGCGTTATTCTTGATATCCATACGGGCCGCTTTTTTGGAAAATTAGGCCCTTGGATCATGGGGCTGGCAAGTGTATTTTTAATTATTTTGTCCATTAGCGGTGTCATTATGTGGACGGGTTTACGCAAGCGAAAGAAACCTTAAATCCGTATAATTTCGCCGTCCTCGCGCATAAGCAAGGCGGCGTGTACATTCGCTTTTTTTGCAATATTCCGAATACGGTCTTCATCCAAGAGCGTAAATGCTGTCGCGAGGCCATCTGCCATTATGGCTGATTTGTGCACAACGCTGGCACTGATGAATTGCGGCTTGTTATGCCCTGTTCTCGGTTCAAAAATATGCGACATTTCTGCGCTTAAATACCCGCCCGTTGCGGACGATGTAGCAAGGCCTGCATTTTTGAGCGAAATAATGTCTATCACGTCCATAATATTGCGCGGGTCCTGCACGCCAAGCTTCCATGTTTTTGCGCCAAAAGCACGAAACTCGCCAATRTTGACRAGRCCAGAACGGGCGCCGCCGCGYAACARRAGCTGGGTGATTTTATCGGTGATATAACCTTGAGCAAGCCCGTTCAAYGTAATRGTGACGCCTGGCTCGGYAAAGGAAACATGACKGCCGTTAATTTTGACATATGTGTAATCGACAAGGTCATAAGCCTTGGCCCATAATTGTTTTATACCCTCTTGAGATATTTTCGCGCGAGTTAAATGCTTTGCCGTGTTCCAAAGGGACTGAACGGTTATATCAAAAGCGCCGTGGGTGAGTTTTGAAATATGAGCCGCCGCTTGCAAAACCTCTATCATTTCTGGTGATGCGTGTTCGAGCACACCGTGCTGGTTTAGACCTGAGATTTCGGAGGCGGTATCGCTCAATGAGAAAATATTTTTCAATCTTGTTATTTCTGTTTCGCTCGCCAAAAACAGTTTCTTCGCATTTGCAAGCGGTACTCCGTGCAACTTTACGGAACTCGGCGCACCCAAAGCTTCGCCCTGCCAAACATGAGGCTGCGCAGTATCGCAACCGTTCAGCCCCAAAAAAGCGCACGCTAATCCAGATGCTGATAATACGCCCATGTCCCTACGGTTTAACATCCTAACAACCTATCAAACAGGGTGGAATTTAGCCATAATATTATTTTATTTCTTCGATTAAGCCGTCGAGGCCATTTAAATTGTAGACTCTACGATAAGCATATGGTTATGCTATATTTGTCCTCATGTGTTGTGGGGATATTCTCAGGGCGGGGCGTAATTCCCCACCGGCGGTAAGTGGATATTCCTTAACTGGTTATGTCATAAGCCCGCGAGCGCCTTTCACCATTTGTCTTTAGACGGGTGAAAGGGTCAGCAGATCTGGTGCGATTCCAGAGCCGACGGTCATAGTCCGGATGGTAGAGAATAAAGCGCAAGAATTTCCGCTTTGGCGGCTATGCTGTGTTTTGTACGCCTTGATCAATTTTGTAAAAGGAGTACATCATGGGTCAAAATTCAAGTAATACACAATCCTATAGAATCGCATTTATYAAAGCAAAATGGCACGGCACAATTGTCGATCAATGCTATGTGTTTTGTAAGCAAACATTGAAATCCGAAACAAAYAACAARTGYTCGCTTGATGTTTATGACGTGCCGGGCGCGCTTGAAATTCCTTTGCTAGCGCAAGATATTGCTAGAACGGGAAAATATGATGCAATTATCGCATCGGGATTCATCGTTGACGGTGGTATTTATCGACATGATTTTGTAGCAACGACAGTTTTGGATGCAATGATGAGGGTTGGGCTTGATACGGGCGTGCCTGTATTCTCGGCCGTGTTAACGCCGCATCATTACCAAGAAACAGAAGTGCATAATAAATTCTTTTATGACCACTTCCAGCGCAAAGGCGAAGAGGCTGCCCACGCGTGTTTGGAAATGCTTACCGCCCGCCAAGCCGTTGCAAACGTAGCGTAACGTTTTAAGCGTAAGTTTGGTGGATCATCTAACATATATGAAACAAGCCTTGCGGCTTGCTGGTAACGGCCTGTTTACGACGGGGGTAAATCCCCGTGTCGGCTGCGTCATTGTGAAAAATGGCGTCATTATCGGCGAAGGCTTTCACGAAACAACGGGGGGGCCCCATGGGGAGGTCAATGCGTTGGCGTCCGTGCAAGGCTCTACAGAAGGTGCAAATGTGTATGTGAGTTTGGAGCCTTGTTGTCATCAAGGCTTAACACCGCCCTGCACGGATAACCTGATTAAGGCTAAGGTCAGCGCTGTGATCATCTGCAATACGGATCCCAATCCGTTAATTGCGACAGGCGGTATTCAGACATTGCGGGCTGCTGGTATCACAGTTACCCATGGTCTTTTGGCTAAAGAGGGCCGTAAACTCAACCCAGGTTTTTTCGCCCGTATGCAAACGGGTTTGCCTTTTGTCCGCGTTAAGCTCGCCCAATCTTTGGACGGGCGTACGGCCATGGCGAGCGGGGAAAGTTATTGGATAACTGGCAAGAAGGCGCGCCGCGATGTGCAATACTGGCGGGCGCGGAGCCATGCCATTATCACAGGTATTGGCACGGTACTTCAAGACGATTGCCGCATGAGCGTGCGCGCGGATGAACTGCCTAAAAAACACAAAAACCTCCCCCACAGATTTGACACCTACCAACCAATGCGCGTTGTTCTGGATACCCATCTGCGTATTCCGCCAAGCGCTAAAATATTACAAACCAGCGGGCGCTGCGTGGTGATGACCAACACAAAGGACAGCACCAAAATTACGGCCCTGCAAAAACAAGGTGCCGAAATCATCAACATGCCTTTGGCCAAAGCCGAGAACGGGATCGGGAAACTTGATCTTAAAGCAGTGCTTACATGGCTAGGCCGCGAGAAAGTCAATGAAGTATTGGTAGAGGCGGGCGCGGTTCTCGCAGGACAATTTATCATTAACAAGCTTGCAGACGAACTTATTATCTACACGGCACCCATACTAATGGGCGGCTCTGCTCGCCCGCTCATTGACATCAAAATAGACACAATGAAAGAGCGACTTCACCTTAAAAAAATGAAGCTGAAACACCTCGGAAGGGACTGGCGGATCATCGCCAGTTTATAAATTTATGTTTACAGGATTAATTCAAAGCAAAGGCGAAGTTCTGACCCGCCATGTTAAGGACAATAATTACACCTTTACGGTCGCGTCAAAATTTACAGATATGAGCGATGTTGCTCTTGGCGACAGCATCACTATGAACGGCATTTGCTTAACCGTAACGGGCATTCAAGGCGATGTGGTTAGTGTTGATGTATCGCGCGAGACTATCAACCTTACGGACGCAAAGTCATGGACTATTGGCACGGTTTTAAATCTAGAAAAATCCCTTGCCCTCAAAGATAAGCTCGGCGGGCATATGGTGTCCGGTCATGTGGACAGCCTAGCAAAATGTGTGAAAATTGAGCCAAGCGGAACGTCAATTATATACGGCTTTCAAATCCCGCCTAGCTTTGACAAATTTATCGTCAAGAAAGGGTCTGTCGCCATTAACGGCGTCAGTTTGACGGTGAACGAGATTGAGAATTGCGTATTATATGTGAATATTATCCCCCATACCTTGGCAATGACAAATCTTGGTCTATTGGCATTGGGCGACGTGGTGAATTTTGAAATTGATACAATTGCTAGATATGTGGAAAAAATGTTGCGAGGGCTTACATCATGAGCAGTGTTCAAACCAATGTGGTGTTTAAGGCCTGCACCGATCTTCCCACCCGTTACGGTAGTTTTAAGGCCCATGTTTTTATTCATAAAGGCCAAGAGCACCTTGCGCTTGTTCTTGGTGAAATCGGTGCAAATAATACCGTTCTTACCCGCGTGCATTCAGAGTGCCTAACCGGCGATAGCCTGTTTAGCCTGCGGTGCGATTGCGGGCCACAGCTCGCCTTTGCTATGGATATGATGCGCACCCGCAAATCGGGCCTGCTGATTTATCTACGCCAAGAAGGCCGCGGCATTGGCCTTGTAGAAAAAATAAAAGCCTATGCATTACAAGATGGGGGCGAGGACACGGTCACCGCTAATCTCAAACTTGGGCACCCTGCGGATAACCGTCATTATGATATGCTAAAAGGTGTATTCGCCTATTTTGGCGTGACACAGATAGATCTACTGACCAACAATCCTGAAAAAATTTCAGCCATAAAAACCGCAGGTATAGAGATAAAAAAACGCATCCCGATCAAGGTAGGTCATAATGCTTATAATCATGTTTACATACAAACCAAGGCGGATAAATTTAAGCATTTATAGCTCATTTTTATACCGCCTAATGAAAATCACACAGTTAGCGCACGGTTAGTACCAAGGCTCTGATCAGAGCCCAAATCCCATCATCAGCACTTATATATAATCACCAAAAGTTGTTGGTGGCTGGTTCGTGCGCACCCATTTTCCGTCAATAAAGTGTATGCCGCATTCGGTTTTACCCGTGCTACGCCAACGGCCAGCTCTTGGGTCCTCACCGTCCGCGACTTTCGTTGTACACGGCGCGCAACCAACAGATTTGAAACCAAATGTTAGCAAAGGATGCGGCGGCAGGCCGTGTTTGTGCATATAGCCTGTAATATCTTTCGTGCTCCAATGAGCAAGCGGGTTAAGTTTTATCTGGCCGCCTCCAGTTTCCAATATTTCAATATGAGCACGGTCCGGGGTTTGATACCGCTTTCGACCCGTGATCCGTGCCTTGAATTTACGAACATGGATGTCGAGCGGCCTAACTTTTCGCAAAGCGCAACAGGCATCTTTGTCGGTTTGGTTCAAATGCCCGTCCGGGTCCTTATCGGCCAGTTCCGCAGCGTCAGGCCTGATATTTTGAAAGTTTGTTAGTCCTAAGGTTTTTACCAGCAGATCCCGATAGGCCAAAGTTTCTCCGAAATGCTTCCCTGTTTCCAAAAACAACACCGGTAAGTCCTTATCTATTTTTGACACCATATGCAAAAGCACGGCGCTATCGATACCCATGGACGAGGCGAGAGTGATCTCGCCTTGAAAATCAATTTTTAAGGCCCGCTCCAACGCAGCTTCGGCTGACAAACCAACATATTTTTGCGGCAGGGACTGGGCGCGCTTTGCGGCGCGTGCAGCAAAAATATTCTGAGCCGGTCCGTTCACTGCCCCATAGCCTTTTTGGTAACTGAGCTGAAAATCATCAAGCGCCGCGCGCCATTCTGATTTCGATTGCTGTTCAAAGGTTAAGGGGTCAACTTTAACCGCATCAAAACCGCATTGCAGGGCAAAACTATATTGGTCGGGAATCAGTGGTCCGGAGGCGATGAGGTCGCCTTTATATTGAAATTGACGGCGCAATTGCCGCGCGATTGAAAACCCGCGCCCGTCGACGAACCCGGGAAATTCAATCTCGATTGTATTCAGCCGGGCAAGGTGAGGTGCCAGTTTGTTTAAATCGACTTCAGGCGACAAGCGAACTGAGCTGGCGTCATTACTCGCCAGAAAAGTTTCTAAAAACGGATGATCTGTTTTTACCTGATCATGGACGCGGCCATTTCTAATGAGCGTCATACAGCACCTCCTTAAACGGGGCCATGCCAATTCTACGGTAGGTGTCCACAAATCGTTCGTGCTTTTCTCGCCGTTCCAAATACAACGTCACCATATTATCCAGAGCATCAAGCAGCTCATCATGTGAAAAACCTGGCCCTGTAATGTCGCCGAGGCTAGATGTCTCGCTGGCATCGCCGCCAAGCTTAATTTGGTAAAACTCGACGCCCGCTTTTTCCAAGCCCAATATACCCACATGACCAACATGATGATGACCACATGCATTGATGCATCCTGATATTTTTATTTTCATCTCGCCGATAACCCGCTGTTTTTCAGGATCGGCAAAACGCTGCCAAATCGCTTGTGAAACGGGGATAGAACGGGCGGTCGCTAGCGCGCAATAATCCATACCGGGACAGCAGATAATGTCCGTAATGAGGCCGATATTCCCGTCTGCTAATTTCACCGTTTTGAGTGCATTATATAAGGCATGTAGATTGGACTTTTTAACATGAGGTAGGACAAGGTTTTGCTCATGGGTCGCGCGAATTTCTCCGAAAGAATATGTCTGTGCAAGATCGGCCACTGCGCGCATTTGCGCCGATGTTATATCGCCGGGCGCGCCGTCTTTTGGCTTGAGAGAGATATTGACAATGGCATACCCTTTGGCTTTGTGATTAGCGAGATTGGTATCTGCCCAACCTGCGAACCCTTTGTCATTGCTTCGTGCTTGTTCAAAGCCCGTATCAATGTCTGCGAGGTTTTCAAAATCTGGCGCGGCGAAATAATCATCAATACGGGCAAGCTCTTCAACGGGCACGGCAATGTCTGCTGGCGTTAAATTGGCATATTCTTTGGTCACTTCAGATTTAAAATGATCRATACCCGTTTCTTGCACCAATATTTTTATGCGGGCTTTGTATTTRTTATCCCGGCGACCATAGCGGTTATAGACACGCATAACGGCTTCCAGATACGGTAATAATTCAGCGCGYGGYAGRTAWGYMCRTAGCTCTTTGCCGAGTATYGGTGTACGGCCAAGGCCGCCGCCMACAAARAYTTTATAGCCAATATCRYCARCSTSGTTTTTRACGATCTGCAATCCGATATCGTGAACTTTTATGGCGGCRCGRTCTTCTTGYGCGCCTATAACTGCGACTTTAAACTTACGCGGCAGGAAYGTRAATTCCGGATGTAGGCTGGACCATTGACGCACCAATTCTGCGGTTGGCCGTGGGTCTTCTATTTCATCATCGCACGCGCCCGCCCAAGGGTCGGACGTGGTATTACGAATACAATTGCCAGAGGTTTGAATGGCGTGCATTTCAACCTCTGCCAGCTCGTCTAAAATATCTGCTACAGCTTCTAACGCGGGCCAATTAAATTGAATGTTTTGCCGTGTGGTGAAATGTCCGTAACCACGGTCATATTTGTCTGCAATATCGGCCAGCTTATACATTTGCCGTGCTGAAAATGTACCGTAAGGCACGGCAACTCTGAGCATATAGGCATGCAGCTGAAGATAAAGCCCGTTCATAAGGCGCAAGGGTTTAAACTGGTCTTCGCTTAGAGAGCCCGCAAGCCGGCGTTTTATTTGCGTGCGAAATTGCTTGGTTCTAGCCTGTACAAATTCATGATCAAATTCGTCATAACGGTACATATTATCCTCCAAGCTCTATCTGTTTTCCGGGGTCATAGCTTGGCCCCTGCATGCGAAATTTCTCACGATACCGCGCCGGCAATCTGGAGATCGTATCCACATCAATCATATAAACACCAACAACCAAATTGCTTTTGTCGTCGCGGTAGGCCGCCTGCTTCATTTTCTCGATTAGGCTGGCGTCATCGCTAACCAAAGCCTTGGAAAGATGATTGGTCCAAAGAAATTGCGGATTCAAATACACGACTTTGCCGCTGCGCAGGTCGTTGGCCGTTACGGCTTGCAAGCCCGTGCCTTTGTGTTTTTTGTTGCCCGTGTGTGTTTTTGTGCCCGTGTGTTTTTTGTTGCTCATGTTCTTGTTCTCGTATGTTTGCTAGTTGTGTTTGGGGTGCTTTTGAGGGCCTTTTTGCTAATCTGGGTGTGTAGCCAAGCATAAGAATGGCGGGGCCCGTTATGTCGCCTCTGGTTATATCGCTACTGAGCATTTCCAGTGATGAGCCGACTATTTTTTGTGTGGGCAGGGACGCATTTTCCACGATGGTCACCGGCGTGTCKGGCCGYGCRCCRTGGGATAATAACTGCGCTCTTATGCGGCTTGATGCCCCTAAGCCCATATAAATCACGGCGCGGGCGGCAGGCAGTGCGAGCTGCGCCCAATCATGCTCCACATATCCTTTGGCGTCATGGCCGCTCAGCAAAGTCAATGCTGTGTTGACGCCGCGCGTGGTCAATGAGCGACCAATAGAGGCGGCCGAAGCCGAAGCTGCCGTAATGCCCGGATATATATCAAACGGGATATTTGCTGCGTCCAGTGCCGCCAATTCCTCGTCTGCTCGCCCAAAGATTAGCGGGTCGCCGCCTTTAAGGCGCACAACATGATGACCTTCCTGCGCGTATTTGATAAGGACGGCATTGATGCTCTCTTGAGGCGCGCTAGGCCCATTTGGTTCTTTGCCTACATAAATATATTCGGCTTCACGGCGACCTAAGGCCAACACCGCTTTGCTGATAAGGCGGTCATATACAATGACATCCGCCGCTTCCAGCGCGCGCACGGCTTGCCGGGTTAGTAAATCGGGATTACCGGGGCCGCCGCCGACCAGTGTAACTCGACCCTTATGGCTCTGGGGCGAAATGGTTTCATCACTGTTCAAAAGATCTTCTGCCTTGTCCGCAATACTGGCTTGGTCAAGCGCACATAAGGACGCAAGGCTTTGCGCTTTAAACATCGCCTTCCAAAAGCTGAGGCGGCTAGAAAATTGTGGGCGCTTTTGGGGAAGCGTCTTTCTAACGGCGCCTAAATACTCTGTCGTTTTACCCAAACTAGCAGGTAAAAGCGCTTCGATTTCTGATTTGATCAGCCGCGCCATTCCCGGGGATTGTCCTTCCGTGCCAATAGAGACACTCACAGGGCTGCGATCAACAATGGCTGGTGAGAAAAAATTAGACCCCACCTTGTCGTCTGCCGCATTGACCAATAGTCCGCGCCGTTTCGCAAGTTTGGCGACCGCTTTGTCCTGTACGCTATTACCGCTAGCGGCATAAACGAGCTGCTTGCCATCAAGATCAGCCGGTGAGAAAGCACGGCTCTCCCAGGAAAGTTTTCCTGCCTTTGCCCAGTCTTGTATATTTTGGCTTATACTGTCCGCTATAACAAACAGTCGTGCAGGCGTAGTGAGCAAAGTACGCAGTTTTGCTTCCGCCATAGCCCCCCCGCCCACAATAAGTATGTCAGTGTGCTGTAAATCTATGTGAATTGGTAAGTAGCGCATATCAAATTTCGTTTGTTAAAAAGTACGCATATCTTATTATATTTCTATTTACAAGCTAATTCGTTCTATATATAGAACAATAATGTAATTAAAGAACATCGCCATGATCTACAGTCCTGTTTTTGTGGATTTTACTATATCAATGAACGAGAAACGCGTATGCAGATGACCATGTCACGACGAAAACGTATAAAAGATGCTGGCTGCGATGCTATGAGCGCACAGTTAGGCACGACAATTACGCGCTTGCGGAAAGCCGGGAAGCTTTCGCTTGGTGATTTGTCAGAGCAATCTGGTGTGGCAAAATCAATGATTTCCCAGATCGAAAAGAACGAAAGCAATCCGACACTGGCAACAATAACCCGCCTAAGCCAGGCACTGGGCATATCAGTTGAAAATGTATTGTCCTTTAGTCCGGACAGTTCGGCTTTGGTACAAAAAGCGGCGCGGCAAGATATTCCGCTGATCCAAAGTGAAGACGGGTTATGTACGCTGCGTATTATTGGCTGGATCGCGACGGTCGCATATACCCAGTGGTATGATTTTACTGCCGAGGTTGGCGGAGTATTGGAAAGTTCACCACATCCAGACGGGTCCGTCGAAAACTTAAGTGTGCTTGAGGGCGAGCTCGAGATTAGTATTGGGAATGAAGTTTGGCGATGTAAAGCCGGTGAAACTTTGCGTTACCGTGCTGACCGCCCACATAAAATCACCAATATAGGCACCAGCACTGCCCGTGCCACCATGGTCAACATATTGGCTCATGCCGTAGAAAGCTAAGTAGCGCGCAAATCAGTTTATATTGATGCCGCGCCGTAAACCAGCGCATCTATTTACGCCTCCATATTACACTCAATTATACAAAGCCCCATTATGTCCTCACCTAGCCCCAACTCTAATCCTAATGCACCGACTTCAGAAACCGTCTTATTGGTCAATCACTATACAGATCAGCTCTTTGCTTTTAGCATTACCCGCCCGCCCAGCTTTCGGTTTCGCTCTGGTGAATTTATTATGATTGGTTTGCAAGGCGAAAAGAAACCTCTCCTTCGCGCCTATTCCATCGCCAGCCCGTCGTGGGATGAAAAACTGGATTTTTATTCCATCAAAGTTCCAGACGGCCCCTTAACATCACGCCTACAAAATATTAAAAATGGTGATGAGATTTTACTTGGGCGAAAACCGGTAGGTACATTGGTGCTGGATGCCTTACTGCCTGGCAAACGGCTATTTATGCTGGCTACGGGTACGGGGATTGCGCCCTTTGCAAGCCTGATCCGTGACCCCGATGTTTATGAAAATTTCGAACAAATTATCCTTGTTCATACCTGCAGATATATTGCAGAACTGACTTACGGGTTTGATTTGGCGGCGGCAGCGAAAGCTGATCCGCTGGTCGGCGAATTGGCCTTAGAGAAATTACAGCACATTTCGAGCGCAACCAGAGAGGCATATGCGTTGCAAGGCCGTATCACCACCTTAATTGAAACAGGTGCGCTATTTGACAACATAGAAGGCGGTTCATTTGATCCAGCCACTGACCGCATCATGATTTGCGGATCTATTGCTATGACTAAAGACTTGAAAATGCTCGCTGAGGCGCGCGGCTTTAAAGAAGGGTCTAACTCCAATCCCGCAGATTTCGTGATTGAAAAATCCTTCGTTGGCTAGATGCGGTCTATAGAAATGCATAAGGATGCAGACCGAGCCAATCATATCAGCATTTTAGAGATGATGGTCTGTCAGGTCTGCGGGTTGTTGTCCGACCAGAATTAACAATGTCCGGCGTCAAATATCTAAGCGGCAGTATTCATTTGGCGTCAGTATGGTCGGCTTATTAGCTTTGAGTTGATGCCTCATGGAGTGTTGATGTTTTTCACCGATTCCACAATCATGGCTTTTCCTCTCACGCCCTGTCCAGCTTAGTTATGGCTACATGACCTCAGATTAGGGGGAGATGAATTTGGCTCCAATAAATTCTTTGCCGCGCCAAACGATGCGGCATCTTTTGGTCGTGTCATCATAAGTGAATTTCATAGTAAAATCATTAGGGATGTCTAATACATGCTTAGTCTCTATTCGCACACCATCATCAGACATATCCCTTAAAATAGCATCATGTGTACAAAACCCATTATTAAAAATAATTTTTACATTTTTAAGTTGACGTGATCGTGGTGATGATTTTCGGTTCTCTAAATAACTTTTTGGCTGACGCGGAGGGGTACTCCTTTTTGGTTCTTCACGGGCCTCTTTCTGGCCAAAGGTTTTTGTTTTTAGTGCCATGTTTTCCCCATTCCTAAACATTCATGGTTTTGATTTGGTAGTGCCGTTTTCAACCCTGTGATTCCATCCATTCATAAAGGGTCGGGACGCCAAATATAGGCGCACCATTGTTAATATAACTTAAGAAAAACACCTTAAGACGGTGTTTATAAGTTTGGTTAATGTTTYATCCTTCAAAAASCCCACTCTATATGAAGATGGGTGTATTAAACAACATTGGCTGTTCAGGCTTCCTTGATTAGGCCGCGATCATTGCCGTTTTATTATTGTTGAATTTATTAATAAATTCAGGAATTTCCTTTGCGGGAAGCGGCTTTGAAAATAAGTAGCCTTGTCCATAATCACATCCCAAATCAACAAACAGTCTTTTTGTTTCTTTAGTTTCAATACCTTCTGCAAGAGTGTGTATATTGAGCTTCTTCGTTAAGTTTATGATGGAACTTACAATGTGATAATCTGTCGTATTATTCAAAGAGTTGGTCACATAGGACTTATCAAGCTTAACTGTTGTTATGGGCAGGTTTTTCAGGTGAGCCATAGAAGAAAAACCGGTCCCAAAATCATCTAAAAGAATGGCCATACCAGCTAGACGTAAGCTGTGTAAATTATCAAGTATAAACTTGTTTTGAGAATGCAAAATTGAATTTTCAGTGATTTCTATTGCGTATTCACTTGGCTTCAAACCGTTCTTATGGAGCTCACTTAACAGCTGAAGAGAGAAGGCTGGGTCAATTAAATTAACTGTTTCAACATTTAACCCGACTTGATGAAACTCGACACCTCTTCTTTTCCACTGAGCCATATCCTTGCAAATACGGCGGTGCATTGCATAMGCAATTTTTCCGCAGAGTTCGGGAACTTCAAATACAACGCTAAAATCAGCGGGGGATAATATGCCGCGTTTTTTATGGTYCCAACGMGCTAGRSCTTCTAGCGCATGTAGYTTTTGTGTTTTAAGGTCRATAATTGGTTGRTAAAATGGGAYTATCTCTTCCYCCAATAGYCCRTCCTTGAAGTCATTTAAAATGTTAAATTTTTGATTAAATTGTTTTGCCATTGTACGATTAAACACCTTAATTTTACTTGGGGATGTCTTAGCTTCATAGAGCGCTAAATCTGCATATTGCATAAGTTTTGTCATGCTTTGCGCATGCTTGGGAAAATGAGCTACGCCAACACTGAAGCCGATCTGAATAGGCCGTTCATCATGTTTAATCTTCATTGAATTTAATTTCATGCCGTTCAGCAAGCTTGGTTTATATGTTGTGAAATCTCCAATTATAGCAAATTCATCGCCCCCTATTCGTGCGATAAAGCTTTCTTTGCCAAAAACAGTTTGAAAGTGTCCCACTACTTTAGTTAAAATTTTGTCGCCAAATATGTGTCCATGAAAATCATTTAATTCTTTGAAATTATCCAGATCAACTATGAAGAAACTAAATGGCTTTGCTGGCTTTTTATTGATTAGGTGAGTTATTTTCTCCTGGAAGCTATGACGATTATGCGCGCCCGTCAAAAGGTCATAATGYGCTCTATAAGCAATTAYCTCATTGGCCTTAATRTTTTCGAGTGCCGCACTAAAAAYCGAGCTTAAAATAGTAAAAATAYCGATTAAATCATCTTTATATTGTGGCATCACCTTCATGCCTATATTCAATAACCTGGTTACCTCATTGTTTTCGAAAATAGGTATAGACCATGCATATTCTATGCCCAGTTTTTGCATTTCAGCCGTTTTTTTATCGCCCATGTTGCCATAAAATTGTGGCTCCCCTGTTTCCATGGCACTTATTAAGAGGTTCTCACCCATGGGAAACGCTATTTTTACGGACTTAATTTTATCTTCAGAATGGATTTGAGATATTATGAATTTTTGGCTCTCTTTATCAACGACGACTAAACTCAATCTCACATTAGGTATAACCTGCAAGAAATGCTCGCCTATAATTTTCAGCATATCATTTTCACCAGTAGCCTGAGAAAATTTCATAGAAATGCTGGTAAGCATCTTAAGTCTTTTTGCATGTATGTTTATGCGGCTTTTCGAATTACCAATTGATTTGATGAAATGTATTTTTTCAAGGCAAGCTGAAACAAGTAAAGCAATTGTTTCAAAAATCCTCTGAACTTTTTGTGTGTATACATTTTTTGTGTAACTTGCCACATTGATTGTGCCGATAGCATGTCCTTTTATGTAGATTAGTGTTGTCATACCCGCAACATAACCCAGTTTTCCAGAGGCTGCACAATCAGCATGGGCGGTACATTTTGAACAATTTGAACTAGGGTAATCAGTAACGAAAGTATCTTGCTTCAACATCACTAAGCTAGCGGTAGTTGTATTGATTTGAAATGTTTGTCCAACGGTGCGAGAGGTTTTTTCGTGCAAAACTTCTTTTCCAAACAGGTCGTATCTTTCAAGTTTATTATAAAAATCATCGAAAATCGAGACGCTAACATTATCTGCAGGAATAAGGTTGGGTAATTGTGATGCTAAATACTCGTAAACCTCTTGTTGGGTTTCACGTTTATTTATCGCGTGAATAAATTCATTCAAAAGGTTCAACCTTTTGGCAATTCCAATGTTACGCTTATGTCCCATAATATTCAACTTTATATGGCTGGCTATATGATCCTATATGTCATGTAAGTATTAATATTGTATCCACTCTAAACAACTTAGTTTTGTATTGGGCAATTGTGCTTTTTAATATGGTGGACGGAGCGCTTGCTTATACCCGTGTTGCACTTAAACGGCACTGCTGGCCGCAAAGCTTGCCTCTACACACCGTCTCTTTTTTCTGTTTTTAAGCGGCTTTTTCCTCCTTAGGCAATCTAAGGGCCAATGTTTTCCATATTAAAAAAGCGGCAGGAATAACGAGAAGCGTAAGAATGGTTGCGCTGGTCATACCGCCAACCATAGGGGCGGCAATACGGCGCATAACCTCTGACCCTGTACCTGAGCCCAACATAATGGGAAGGAGGCCTGCAATCACCACAGCGACTGTCATCATAATCGGGCGCACCCGCATGAGCGCACCATTGATAACTGATGTGCGTAGGTCGGTACGCGTCAGCACTCGGTTTTCTTGCTCGGCTAATTTTATTTGCTCGTCCAGAGCCTGTTCAAGATAAACAATCATCAAGACGCCGATTTCCACAGATACACCCGCAAGCGCAATAAATCCAACGCCGACAGCAACTGACATATTATAACCGAGTATGTCGAGGAACCATAGACCACCAACAAGTGCGAGCGGCAGTGTACCCATGATAATCAGGACAGGCGTAATGCGCCTAAAATTTAGGAACAACAGTAAGAGTATAATGACCAGTGTAAGCGGCACAACAACACTCAACCTTTGTTTGGCGCGTTCCATATATTCATATTGCCCAGACCACGACAGAGAATATCCTGCGGGCAGGCCAACCTGTGCAACAACGGCCTTTGCGTCTTTGACATAAGTGCCAATATCAACGCCGGCAATGTCAACATATATCCAGCCATTGAGGCGTGCATTTTCACTACGGATAACACCGGGGCCACCCGCTATGGAAATATCGACAAGACGGGACAAGGGAATTTGTGCGCCTGTTTTTGTCACAACTGGTAGATTACGAAGACGCTCAAGCGAGTCTCTATACTCACGCGGATAGCGCACATTAATCGGGTAACGCTCTAGGCCTTCGACGCTTTGCGCCACGGTCATGCCGCCAATAGCTGTTTGGACAAAGGCTTGCACGTCTGCGACATTGAGGCCAAACCGTGCCGCTTCTTCGCGTTTGATGTCAATATCTATAAACCGCCCGCCAGTTACCCGTTCAGCATAAACCGATGCGGTTCCGGGAACGTCTTTCATAACGGTTTCAATCTTCTGACCAATCTCGCCAATGACGTTCAAGTCAGGTCCTGCGATTTTAATGCCTATCGGTGTTTTAATACCGGTCGCCAGCATATCTATGCGGTTCTTAATTGGCATGATCCAAACATTTGTCAGGCTCGGGATCTGTACTTTGGCATCCAGTTCTTTTTTCAATTTTTCCATCGTCATGCCTTCGCGCCATTCTGATTTTGGCTTGAGGCGGATCGTAGTTTCTACCATTGTCAAAGGTGCAGGATCGGTTGCCGTTTCAGCGCGGCCAGCCTTTGCATAGGTGGTTTCGACTTCAGGAACCGTCATGATAAGTTTATTGGTTTGTTGCAATATTTGCGACATTTTCCCCGCCGATACTGCAGGAAATGCGCTTGGCATATAGAGTAAATCACCTTCGTCCAGATCCGGCATAAATTCACCGCCCATACGGTTTAGTGGTATAAGTGCGCTGGCCATCACCAGAAAAGCAACCAAAATCATTGCGAGAGGTGCTTTCAGCACCATATTGATGAATGGTTTGTATATGGCCATAAGTAGCCGGTTAATCGGGTTTTTATGTTCAGGAATTATTTTACCCCGGATAAAATAGCCCATCAGCACAGGAACAAGCGTCACCGATAAAAATGCGGCGCCCGCCATGGCATAGGTTTTAGTATAGGCGAGCGGATGGAACAAACGGCCTTCTTGTGCCTCGAGCGCAAAGATTGGCAGGAAACTGAAGGTGATAATGAGTAGGGAGAAAAACAAAGCGGGGCCAACTTCGACAGATGCTTTGGTAACAATTTCCCAGCGGTTTTTGTTGGTCAGTGGCGTTCGTTCGATATGCTTGTGCATGTTTTCAATCATGACAATGGCGGCGTCCACCATCGCCCCAATTGCAATCGCGATCCCGCCCAATGACATAATGTTAGCATTAATCCCTTGCGCATTCATCACGATAAACGCAGCTAGAATACCTAACGGCAAGCTTAGAAGAATAACCAAAGAACTACGAATATGAAAAAGAAATAGAGCACAGACAACCAGAACTACAATAAATTCTTCAAGCAATTTTTCACGTAATGTATCGACGGCGCGCTCTATGAGAGACGAGCGATCATAGGTGGTAATAATCTCAACGCCTTCGGGAAGACTGTGTTTCAACTCTTCCAACTTTTCTTTAACCAGTTCAATGGTTCGCATAGCGTTTTCGCCGTAACGCATAATGATAACGCCACCGACGGCTTCGCCTTCACCGTTCAACTCGCCAATGCCGCGCCGAAGCTCCGGTCCAAGGCGAATTTGTGCCACATCTCTCAGAAGGATCGGCGTACCTTTATCGGTGACAGCCAGCGGAATAACTTCAAGGTCTTTAATGCCTTTAATATAACCAGATGCCCGCACCATATATTCGGCTTCGGCCATTTCCAGTACGCGGCCTCCGGTTTCTTGGTTGCCACGTTGGATTTCTAGCCGCACTTTCTCCAGAGGAATATCATAAGTCCGCAGTTTCTCAGGATCAACAACGACCTGATATTGTTTGACCATGCCGCCTATAGTGGCGACTTCCGACACACCGTCTATAGTTTGCAATTCGTATTTTAAGAACCAATCTTGGAGAGAGCGAAGTTGTGACAGATCATGGCCACCTGTTCTGTCTATAAGGGCATATTGATACACCCAGCCAACACCTGTCGCGTCAGGGCCCAACGCAGATCGAGCGGCGGGCGGAAGCGTTGGAGCGACTTGTGAAAGATACTCAAGCACGCGTGAGCGCGCCCAATATAGATCAGTCCCGTCTTCAAAAATAATATAGACAAAGC
Source organism: Robiginitomaculum sp. (assembly GCA_002732685.1). Next base: position 14,057 of record NVRS01000007.1, on the reverse strand, counting down.
TGTCATTAAAAAACGAATAACCGCGCACCGTGACGGCTCCCGGAACGGCAAGCATGGCTGTTGTCAGTGGATATGTCACTTGGTCTTCGACAACCTGCGGCGCTTGTCCCGGATAAGTGGTTTTGATGATGACTTGCACATCTGACAAATCCGGGATGGCATCTAGCGGTGTGTTTTTAACCGTAAAACCACCCCAAACGGCAAGCAATACTGCGAAAAGAATAACCAGAAAACGGTTGCCAATTGACCATTTTATGAGCCGCGCTATCATTGCTCATTCTCCACGCCCATATCCTTTTGAGCCATGCCCTCTTGAGCCATGTCCATTTTCTCGATAGTGGAAAGGACAAAGTTTCCATCCTCGTCCGGCTTGGCCAGAACCGTGATGTTGACATGATCTCCCTTTTTAATTTCCGTAAGCAATTCAGGGTTTGTAATATAACCCATAATCATGGCCGGCATGTCAATTGAGGCAATAGGGCCGTGGTCAACTGTGACCATGCCGTGCTCAGGCATCAGTGAAACCACTGTGCCCATAGTTTTTCCCTCATTTGGGGTCGGCGTAACCATTGTCTGCATCTGAGGTTCTTCGGGTGTCATTCTTAGAATTGTCCCACGCAAACTGGCTTCTGAATCGATGAGAAATTGCGAAGAGACAACAATTTTTTCACCAACGCTTAGACCTGATAGGATTTCGATATTATCACCAATTTCTTGCCCAGAGACGACCTTGGCGGGTTGATATTGCCCATCACCCAAAGCCAATATAACCCGTTCTGAGTGCCCGGTTCTAATGAGAGCTTCACGAGGAATGAGCACAATAGCTTGTGCATCTGTGGACGGCATATCCATACCGGGCATATCTACGACCGTTAGAATCGTAAGCCTTGCAAACATGTCTGGTCTAAGCAGGCCGTCTTTATTGTCAAAGCTAACACGGACTTGCACCGTACGTGTTTTAGCATTTACTGTCGGGTAGACATACTCAACTTTGCCCTTCCATTCCTGCCCTGGCATTGCGTTGATGTGCATGAACACATCCTGATCCGGACGCACTCGCTGCACTTGGTCTTCAAACACATCGGCAATGGCCCAAACCGTACGCAGGTCAACAATCCTGAGAATATTCATTCCTGGCTTGACGAACGCACCTTCACCCGCGCCCATATTGGTGACAATACCGCTGCTGGGCGCATATATATTCATAAGGCGGGTTGATTGTCCGCGCTGTTTAAGTCTTTCAATCGAACGTTCGCTCATACCTAGCGAAATCAAGCGCGAGCTGGTGGCCGTGATTAAATTCAGGCGTCCCATTTTTACCGCCTGTAAATATTCGTCTTGCGCACTAACGAGAGGTCTGGAGTATATTTGAAACAGCAATTGTCCTTTTTTAATTTTATCGCCAATTGCTTTGACGGGCATATTTTCAATCCAGCCCTCGGTGCGGACATCAACAACGGATGTGTTGTTATCATCGATCTGTATCGTACCAACGGTTTCAATAGTTTGCCCAGTGCTACCTGTCGTAACGAAAGCGGTGCGCACACCAATGTTGTTTTCAACGATGGGATTGATACGCACTAGATTGCGGTTATCCTCATCACTGCCTTCATCTGCATAAACAGGGATTAGGTCCATACCCATTGGAGATTTTCCTGGTTCATCACTGCGGAAATTTGCGTCCATCGGGGCCACCCAATATAGGGGGTTGTTTTCGGGCGCAGATTGCGCAGTTTGCACCGGTTTATTGTTGCTGCCCATATATTTACTAGCGACAAGACCAGTGCCAATACCAAGACCGAAAATCGTTGTGAGTAGTATAAATTTTGAAGTGTTCATTTTATTCTCCACTTAAATATAAAAGATTGGCCTGAGCTTTTACGCGGTCAATACGCAAGCGGATCAGGGTAAGTTCAATGTCGAGCACGGCTAGTTCAGCGCGCACCAGTTCGGAAAAATCCGCCTGTTTATTGCCGTAAGCAATCATGGCGGCTTCGCTGGTCTCATGTGCGCGCACAAGAACACTGGCTTCATAAAGCTGTGCCCGTTCGCCCAACCGTGTGTACTGTGCCCATTCGCGGCGCAATAAACGCTCAAGCTCCAAGGCTTGAACATCACGTTCCAATTTTTGTGAAGCCCGCATTCGCTTCGCAGCGCTTAGGGCATAATCTTTATTCTTTTTGGAGAACAAAGGCAGAGATACCGAAACACCCAGTGAGCCAAAATCTGACCTGGAATCCCGAAGTCCGTACCCCGCGTCAAAACTAAATCCGGGTTTGTATTGCTCTTTGGCTATGTCTACATCACGACTTTTCGTCTTTATGCGCGCATCAAGCACCAGCATGGAAGGGTGGGTTGCTATCCTATCCCTAATTTCTCCCTCGCTAGCAATCATTGGAAGTATTGGGAAGTTTGTTGTCAGTTCTCTCGCGCCGTTAAACCGCCCAAGTAGCCGCTCCAAGTTTGCTCTTGCAATGTCTTCATTGCGGTCAATATCTATAAGCTTTGTACCCAAAGCCGATGTCTCGAGTTCCACGCGAAGGACATCTTGTAGGGACGATCTACCGCTCGCATAAACAGCTTCAGCAACGCCGCCAAGTTCTCCAACTTTTTGTTGGCTCTCTAGAGTTAAGCGGCGAGCTTCACGCCAATARTATAGCTCAAACCATGTTTGGCGTGCTTCTAATATAATTTGCCGTTCCCTCAGTATYTTTTGAGCACGCAAGCCTTGTGCTTGTGCGCTACGCTTATCATGCGTCAGCGATAAGGTTTGTCCCTTAGGCAATGTTTGCCGTATCCCGAATTTAAGTTGGGTCATAGCTTCGCGGTTATAATCAAAGCTTGAGAGTGGGAAGTTAGCGATTTGGGCGCTTATTGTTGGGTCGGGAAGCTGACTATCAGCAATAGCGCGGTCATCAAAGGCCAGAGCTTGTTGCTCTAACATCGCGACACTTGGATCATTGGCGTTCAAGGCTATGTTGACCGTTTCCGGTAATGTCAGGGGGATTTGCGCGTTGACAGTCGTGGCAAACAGCGCTGCCATCAAAGACAGAAATATACGAAACATTGGGTTTTCCTCATTGGAGATAAAATTCATTTCTTGCGAGATGTGCTCGCGTCTGCGCCCAGGGGCACAGAGGCACAGAGGCACAGAGTAATGAATTAGACTCGCGGAGGCGGGGCGTTTAACTGTAGGCTTGTTTCTTCGTAAGAAAGTTGGCGGTGCGCAAGATTAGAGGACTTTGAGAAACACCTTAAATCGTGAATAGAGCCAAGCACGGCAGATGATAAACTAAAGCCAGGGCAAACGGTTTTACATCCACTGCTGTCGGAACAAGGCACGTCACCATCGTCTTCACAACAGTCTTTATGCAAAGCYACTTGGTCAAAATCTTGTTTAGAAGTARCATCAGCTTGCACACTGGAATGAACRCYCATTTCTACCTGCGGCRTTATAGAMGCTGAACGGGGGTTTGCACCCGCTAGCGAGGACACAGAAAGCATGAACGCAAACGCGACCAGAACACTCAACAGTGTGTTCCACTTTATATTCCAAATGTTCCGCATAGCTTGAACCATCACTTCGGGTACAACCTTTTATCCAGCAAGTAAATAGGCCATGGTGCCGCAGACCTGTCGCAAAAATAGGCAGATCTGTTTACGAAGACAAAAGTTCACCATAATCGCTATAAGGTTTGTGATCTTTACACTGACAATGCCGTGGCGCGCCTTGTTTTTTAGTATCTTGTTTTTTTAGTATACAGACGGTAAACGGCCCCACTGGATTKYWWCACNNNTTAACCTGCTCCCCTTCAAACGGGTAATCTCGGATATAAACTTCTCCCATGATCTCATCTTTCACCACCTTCTTTGAAAAATTCCCATTCCTGAACAGCGCCGCGCCTTATCTCGCATTGGCCTTGGCAATCATCTGCCTAGCCGTCTTCGCTGTCCTCACTAACATCATCACCAAATATATGATTGTTAGCGCCATTCGCAAAATAATCGCCAAATCCTCATCCTCACGCGATGACATTCTTGCCCGGCGTAAGGTGTTTAGCCGATTATCCCATCTCGCCCCGGCATTGGCTATCTATGCCCTTGGCCCCTACTTCCTTGACGACATCCCCGTGATTGCCAACGGCGTCACAACGTTTTCCTTGATCTATCTTACGGTCATATGTGTGCTGTTTATTGATGGCTTGATGAATGCCGGGGAAGAAATTTACCGCACATACAAAATTTCCAGAACGTTCCCGATCAAAAGCTTTGTGCAAGTTGCTAAACTGACCCTCTATTTTCTTGGGTTCGTAGCCGTCCTGTCATTAATCATGGGCGAGTCCCCCTTGACGTTCTTTGCCGGTTTCGGGGCGCTCACAGCCGTGTTGATGCTAGTTTTCAAAGACCCTATCCTTGGTTTTATCGCAGGCATTCAACTCTCGGCTAATAAGATGGTCGCCGTCGGCGATTGGATAGAAATGCCGAGATATGGTGTCGATGGTGATGTTATTGAAATTGCTCTGACCACTGTCAAAATACGTAACTTCGATAAAACCATTACAACCATTCCCACTCAATCAATGATCAATGATAGTTTCAAAAATTGGCGCGGTATGCAAGAGACCGGCGGTCGAAGGATCAAGCGGTCTGTGTTTATCGATGTTTCTTCGATAAAGTTTTGCGATGCTAGCATGCTTGAGCGTTTTTCAAAAATCCACTTTATCGCAGACTATATTGCAAAAAAAGACAAGGAGCTTGCCGCTTTTAATACGGAGGCCGGCGCAGACGCAACGACCCTCGTAAATGGTCGCCGTATGACCAATGTCGGTACATTTCGTGCCTATACGGAAGCTTATTTGCGGGCGCATCCCAAAATTAGCAAAGATCTAACTCTATTAGTCCGCCAACTGCAGCCAACAGAACACGGCCTGCCGATCGAAGTTTATGTCTTCACCAATGTGACCGACTGGCTGGAATACGAGGCGATTATGGCCGATATTTTCGACCACATTTTCGCCAGCGCCAGAGAGTTTGAGTTGAGCATTTATCAAAACCCAACGGGCAGCGACTTTGGCAAGCTGGCGCGGTAGTTTTTAAAACTACACAAAGCCCCCGTTCGTAGTCCCCTCTTGCTTGGTGCTTTGGATCATTTTTTTTTCGTAAAACCTAGGTGAAATACGCGATATGATCCATGATAGTTTGGCGACTTTTCCAATAACCAGTTGAGGTTTTCGCCTGACTATTCCCTGTAATATCTTCCCAGCAACAAAATCGGAAGTCATGGGTGTTCCTGTCGTTTCTGTAGCAGAGCCGGGGCGGGAGAGGTGCGGGTCCTTGGATACCTCCTCCTTGCTCATTCGGACTTGAGTGTCGATGAAGGATGGACACACCATCATGACATGAACATCATCATCCAATAATTCCCCGCGTAAACTTTCAAAGAAACCGTGCATAGCGTGTTTACTGGCAGAGTATCCGGTGCGGGCAAAAAGAGGCGCAAAGCCTGCAACACTTGACATAGCAACAATTGAGCCATGAGATTTTCTGATTAGTGGTAAAACGGCATCAGTTAGCACAACCGCTCCCATAAAATTTATATCCATGACACGTCGCGTTACAGATGCGCCGCTATCCGAGAACTGGCTAAAATGCGTGACCCCGGCATTATGTATGAGCATGTCAAGCCGCCCAAATTCACTCTCGACAACTTGTTTTACTGCCGCAATACCTGCGTCGAGGGTTATATCACCAACAACCGTTTTAAATGAAATGGGTGTAGCGCGTAAATCTCGCTCAAGCCTCTCAAGTGCTTTTTCATCTTTATCAAATGCAATAATATTTACACCTGCCGCTGCTAGGTGCAAACATAGAGAACGCCCCAAGCCGCCGCTTGCACCCGTAACCAGCGCTGTCTTTGAATTTAAATTTCGCATCTCATGCTCACTTTCATATAGGTCTATATTTCTTAAGTTGTTTTATAGGCACGCACGGCGTTCAATTTGAACATCGCAAAAATTCCGAGCATGACGATAATAATCGCTCCGATTTGCATGGCCTGCATCGCGCCTAAATATTGGGATAATATGCCTGCCATGAGGCCGGAGAATGCCGGGATCACCTGGCTGGTAATGGTATAAACCGACATGACACGACCCCGAATATGATCTGGTGCATGTTGTTGCAAACCGGCGACGATCAGGCTCGCTGCATACCCTCCTGCGACACCCGCGCACATAAGAGCAAGGCTAGCGGCGGCAAAACTATTTGTATTGGCCGTGGTAAATATAGCAATTGCTCCCAATATGATCCCTGCCATTATTGAAAAGCCCGTTGGCAATCGTTTAGAAAACACCATACATAAAACCCCGCCCAAAATTAGAGATGCGGCTAAAACGCCAAGAAATACTCCCCGCTGCATTTCTTCGAAGGCGAGAACAGATGATGCAAATCTTGGCAACAGTACTTGCATGACGCCCATCAACGCATAGATCAACATGGAGCAAACCATCAATTGCCTTAACAAAGGTGAGGCCAGTACGCCTGATAACCCTTCGCGGGTTTGGGAATACACTGACCGTTTCGCCGTTGTAGTTGCTTTTGTTTTTATACCGCTAAGCAATAGGGTTGCGATCAAGAACAGGCACAAAATGACGATAAAAACACCGTTCCAGCCAAAGCGAACTTTGGAGATGGCAATGATGATCGGCGCAAGGCCAAAGCCAACCATAATCAGTAGATTGAAAATGACACTTGCTTGGTGCAAGGATTTTTTAGAAACGATTTGGGCAAGAGCGGCTAGGCGGCTAGGCGAAATAAATGACCACCCTACCCCAACGAGGAATGTTGTGAACAAGTAAAGAGGCATACGTATTTGTGAAGTCTCGACTAGATTGTTGAGCACAATAAACAATCCTGCGGCAACAGCAAATACGAGTTGAGAACCAACCACAATGTATGACGGCGGGACGCGGTCTGAGTACACGCCTGCTATCCAGCCCAACACAATTGGCGGCCCGAAACATAGTCCAAAGCCAAGACCAGCAAGCAAATCAGAACCAAACACGTCTTGAGCGTACATAATGGCCGTATAATTCATAATATGGCCGCCAATAAAGGCCATAAAACAAGACAGGAAATAAATGATTATAGTCAGGCGCACATTTGTTCCTTTCGAGCAAGGAGGTACTTACTGCCGCCTGCAAAGAGTAGACCTGCAACAATGTGCCATGTTCCCCAAAACGCTGCGATTAACAGCATATTACTGTCTGCAGAAAATTGTGCGTATATGATCGCGATGGCAAGTGAGCTGTTTTGAAGCCCGACCTCTATACTAACGGCTCGCGTGTCCGGACCGTCCAACTTGCCAATCCGAGCCGCAATAAATCCAAGGAAAAAAGCAAGAGCATTATGCAAGACAACGATTGTAAATAGCACCCAAAAATTTGATAAAAACTTTTCCATATTTTGGCCAACTGCAATGATGATAAAGCCAAACAACATAATGACAGATAGGGGTTTGAGTGTTTTATGAACAATCCCCGCAATTGACGGCAGCAGGCGGCGGGTCAATTGCCCCAAAACCAATGGTATAGCCAACACGAAAATAAGCATGTAAAAAATACTTTTCGCATCCACATTGACGGCATGTAGGTATGCACTCGTTTGTGGGTTTAAAGCAGACCAGAAGCTAAAATTAAGCGGTAAAAGGACAATTGCCAACAGGCTTGCCAATGCAGTAATGCTTAAGGATAGCGCAACATTACCTTTGGCAAGCAAGGTTATAAAATTTGAGATAGCACCACCCGGACAGCAAGCAACAAGGATCATTCCAAGTTCAATTGCAGGGTCAAGATTGACCATTAACGTTACCAAAAGTGTTGCGGCTGGCAGTAACAAAAATTGGGCGATCAGGCCAGCTATGGGCGCTTTTGGTTTTTTGAAAACCTGCAAAAACTCACGAGGTCGGATGTCAAGCGCCAGCCCAAAAATCATGACACCCAAGATCAGGCTTAACACAATTTGCTGACCACCTGCAGATATAGCTGACGTCGTTTCCATCTTACTCTGATTTTACAAGCAGTTTAGAGGCGTCCATATCATTTGGCATGATGCGGATTACGGTCGGTTGCCCATCTTCAATATGCCAAGCCGGAAAGCTACCAATTGAGGTGAAGACAGAGCCGTCTTTAGCAACCGCAACGTCGCGTGTAAATGAGCGCATACGGGGGAGCGGAAAGACAGACCAGGTCTCTGTTTTTATGTCAAACCGCATCATCGTATCTGACGCCGTGCCGTTGACCCAAACTTGATGGCGGTCTTTGTCCACGGCCAAAGAATAGGGTGTATCACTGCCTAATGGCAGTGTTGGTAAGCCGTACAGTGTGAACTTTTCATCGCCCGGCGTGAACTTTGCTAACCGGCCGCTTGCAAACACAGTAATCCAGACATTCCCCTGCGCATCTGTGCGCAAACGGCGCGGCCCAAGAAAAGGCGTTTTGTACATATTTATTTTGCCAGTTTCCGGATTAATATGCCCGATTTCATCTGAATGTAGGCGCGTAAACCAAATTCCACCGTCTGGGGCAATATCAATCCCGTAGGGCAGTGGCAAACCGGTAGAGATTTCATCAATATTAAATTTATGTGTTTTGACCCCGAATTTAGCGAGCTTCATGATCATGGGTAGTAATTTAATCGTTGTCGCTTCTTTAAAGCTACGGGCCGGCAATTTATAAAATTTGAATTTGTTTTTCTTGCGGTCATACATAGCGACCTGATTTGACACTGCCATTGTAAACCAAACACGGTCTTGTTGATCGATCCGAATGGTATGAGGATATAAGCCTTTCTTTAAATCATAGAGCGTGAACTCACCTGTTTCTGGTGCAAATTCTACAAGCCGACTACTATCAGATCCTGTCATAAATATATGGCCATCAACATTGGATTCGTCCAAAGAATGCAGCCCTACATATGTTCCTACGCCTGGGTARTTTTTCAACCKTCCSCCAATATTYCCGCCGAGTTTATCGCGCTTTCTCTTCGGGATTTTATGGGTTGTTGTTTGCCCAGTTTTTGGATCAAGCTCTATCAAATTGTCTTGTAGATTATCCCCTACATAGATAAGGCCCGTTGAAGATAACAAGACATCATGGAGTTGTGATGATCCATCGCCGAGCGGCCATTCCGTTATTTGCGCGCCAATAACTTCCTGCCCCCACGGCTTAACAGACGGTATAAGAGCGGGGTTTTCGTTTAATCTCTCATGCTCAGCGCGAATAAGCGCAGGCAGTTTATTCTGTGCATCGCTATCAAGGCGCGAACCATAGCGAAGCATCCGGTTGATGATTTTCTCCCACTCTTCTTCAGTTCTATCTAGGCGAACAATTGGCGAGCCTTGCTGGTGGCAAAAACTGCACTGCAAGCGAAAATGCTCTTTGAAATTCCCATCGCCAAAATTGAGTGCAGACACCCAGGCGTTGGCAGGCGTTTGATCTGCAAGCTCAGATATATCAGATATATCTGTTAAGGTGACCGTGTACTCAGATGTGTTTTTTGCAAGGTTAACATCGGAATCTGCATAGCCAATTTTGCGGGCACGAATAGAAATATTTTGGATATCTTGCGCCTCTATAATGCTCTGCCCTTTTTCGTCCGTRAAGAAACTATGCTCAGCCGCTGAATACCCGTCTTTTTCTGATGTGCTCGTCAGAGTGAGCATGGTTCGYGACAAGCYATTTCCATTACTATCCGTGACAGTTACAATTATTTCATCGGCAAAGGCCGGTGCGGGAAAACCCGCAATTAGAATAAGTACAAGCAATAATCTTAATTTGGACATCAAGTAATTCATCATTTTTTCCTCACTTCAAATTCCATTGCAACGGTATTTAAGACTTCCCGTCTAACAGTGATTGTGTGCTGTGTTAATTTGGTATCGGTTTGGGCATTAAACAAACTAAGTTTAGCATCCGCTTGTTCTAAACTTGATTGGCACTGGAAAATAAAGTCGACACTAACACGGTATTTTCCGCCTTGCGCAGCGGGAATTAAAACCGCTTCTCGTAAGTGACTAGGCTTTGAAGTTAAGCTCTCACAATTACTTTCTTCAATCAGTTTGTCTCCAATTTTTGATTGTTTGTTGCCAAAATAAATGGTTTCCCCTAACGGCCCTGTGACAAATAAATCTAAGTCCACTGGCGCTTTCCACGTTAACTCCAAGCGTAAAGCATCACCAACTTTAGCAACAGAGGTGGAGCGAGTTTGAGCAATAGCTGTACTAACTCCGTAGACCATTAGTCCCACAGCAAGGTATCCGAAAATATGAGCGCGGGGTTTTCGCATTATTCTCCTCTTTTGTTTCTATTGGCAATGAAGAAATCAAACACTTCTCGTGTTGTTTTTTTGGGTGTGTAGCCGAAATCTTCTCTAAGAGATTGATTGTCCAGTACGGGGCGATACTGGAGAAATTTCACATGCTCAGACCCGAGCTTTCCCAATTTCAAAAAACGGCTTATATTAAGAACTGCCCCCAATACAGAGGCAGGAAGCACGAGGCAGGGTTTATTTAATATTTGCGCTATTTCGTTGGCACTGAGAGAGCCGGTTCCCGCTAAATTATAAATACCTTCTTTATCCTCCAAAACACCTTTTTCGATAATAGAGATAACATCCTCATCCCAAATAAATACAAAACCACTCCGCGATTTTGCAATCTTTAACATAAACGGTTTTGCAAAAAGATTGGTGATTTGATTGTTCGTCGCTGCACCCAACACTGTTCCTGGACGCAGAACTAATTGTTTAAGTTCAGGATGTGTCTCGCGGTATCCGGCTAACAATTCTTCAACCAATCGTTTATGCCGAGGATAGGGAAAATCATCATTCCCCCTAAGCGCGTCCGTTTCTTTAAGCCAGCTTGGGTTATCGGCGTAATAGCCGTAAGCAGCCCCACTACTCGTTACAACCAATTGCTTTACACCGCTTGCAACACAGGCTTTCAGAACATTGTGTGTTCCGAGCACATCAACACTATAATCCAACTCGGGGTCACCACCCGCACTAACCACAGACGCAAGATGAACAATAGAACGGGGTTTGTATTTTTTGATTTTGTCTGTAAATTCATCACTACGAATGTCCGCTTGATCATAGGTGACACCTACGATTCTGTCTTCTTGTGCGACAGGGCGAATATCCAGGGCAATAATTTCCCCAACCAAGTCATTTTCTGACAACCGCTTAATCAACTCAGTGCCGATATAGCCCGCCGCCCCGGTTATCAAAAGTGTTGGTAGCATTATTCCCTCGTATAAATTTATCAATTTTCCTGTCGCTAATATTGCTTAAAGTCATACAAAGGCATATAATAATGAAAAATATTCATTAAGGGATACTATGGCTATAGACATCCGGCTTTTAAAACATTTTGATGCCGTTTTCCGTTTGCGCAGTTTTGTGAAAGCTGCAGAGGAACAATCTGTTACGCAATCGGCAATTACCAAGAGCATTAAATTGTTGGAAACAAAGCTTGGTGACGTTCTGTTTGACCGAACCACAAATCGGGTGACGCCAACAGATACGGGGGAACGGCTCATCGTCCATGCCCGCGACGTTATTGCTTCACTTCATGTTTTTGAACAACAGTCCACCCGCGTTCATAATATTGAAACCGGCTGCATCAATATAGGGTCCGGGCCATATCCGTTGCAAAAATTGCTAACCAAAGCCATTTATTCATTTTCAAAGAAACATAAATTTGTGCAGATCATCATTCATACAGGTAGTCCTAATGTGCTTTTGTCAAAGCTCATTGCACGCCAACTTGATATGGTCATTAGCGACATCAGCAAATTTGAAACCATGTCATTTTTTGAGCAAATATCAATCCACACCTTGCCTGTCGAACCCTTAATGATTGTGCACCGCAAAGGCCATCCAATTGCACAGGCCAACGTAACCATGGCGGATATGCTTTCATACCCTTGGGCGCTTCCCAAAAGCTCACCCCATTTTACCCGACTTGTTTCTGCTGTCACCAATAAAGATGCGCTGGCTTTCCCTTTTCCGCAATACCTCGTTGAAGTTCCGTCAGCCTGTATAGAATTAGTCCGCCGTTCCGATGTACTCACCAGTGTGCCAAAATCACATGCTATCGATATTTGCCAGGATCCAAACTTTGCGATGTCTATATTACCGCCTGCGTTTCAAACTAATGATGGTATTCATACCTTAAAAGACAAAACCTTAGGCCCCGCAGCAAAAGAATTCCACAAGCATATCGAAACGACCGCACAGAATCGGTAAACCTAGGCTCAGTACCTACGCTCCAACCAGTTTATAATTTCTACTTATTGATCATCAGAATAGCTGACTTTGTCACGTTAACATGACAAAGCCTAACCATGAGTTGGGGGGGAAACTGCTGGGTCGCTGGTGGTGTGGACAGTCTTTAGCGAATTAGTCTCACACCCGATTTCCCTGTTTAACAGGRAAAWTTATTTCAGGAGATGTTTTATGGTGTTTGAATAAATTGCTCATGACRCGTCAATAAGTAACTGCTATTTACCAATCATGCATTTTCCTCTGATACTGCCGCCTCATGCCCAACCGAAATGAACTTCTCGACATGGACGATGATAGCTTGCTGCGATGCTGCCGCCAGGAGTGCTACCGAGCATCCGGCCCCGGAGGCCAACATCGCAACACCACGGATTCCGCGGTCCGGCTGACGGTGCTGGACGGGACCGTCGTCGCCCTCTGCGCGGACCATCGATCGCAACACCGTAATCGAGCGGGTGCACTAAAGCGCCTTCGATCGGCCATCGCGATCCAGCTACGCTTGCCAGTAGCGCCAGACAGTGCATCTGGGAGTAAGTCCGAACGCTGGCAGGGGTCCTGGAAGCTAGGTAAAAAAGACCGACGCTATGCCCGGTTCATCGCTCACTTACTCGATATCCTGGCTCACCACGAATGGGCCGTCGGTCTAGCGGCGAAAGCGCTCGGTATCTCAACGGGAAAGCTTGTTCGCATCCTCGCTAAAGATCCCCACGCATGGAACATCGTCAACCAAGCTCGGGCGAAGTTGGGTCTGGTGAATTTGAGGCGCCCCTAAGCTCGCCGGTAGCTTCACATTATCTTAGGATAAACCGCGATACTCTGACAGTTATCATGAAAAATAATTATGAGTTTTTATGCCAGATACCAATACAATTATAAATCAAACTAAAAAATGGCTGTCAAACGTCATAATTGACCACACCCTCTGCCCTTTTGCGAAACGGGAGTATGACAATAATCGCATTCATTATGCGGTTATTGAAACGACAGACTTACAGAGCCAATTAGAGCAARTAATYATGCAATGCGCCGCGYTSGATAATGATGCRAAYAGAGAAACGAGYTTATTRATATTTCCCCTAGCTCTTTCTGATTTTGAAGATTATTTAGATGTGCTAGAAACCGCCACCGCCTTATTAGAAAAACAAGGGTATGAGGGTATTTATCAATTGGCGAGTTTTCACCCTAAGTATTGCTTTGCTAACGCGGCCCTTGATGAYGCRAGTAATTATACCAATAGRTCTCCTTATCCTATGCTGCATATTTTACGGGAAGCTAGCGTTGAGACCGCCTTAGAAAACTTTCCCAACCCAGAAAATATCCCCGACCGTAATATCCAATTGACTAAGGGTTTAGGCTTAAGTGTCATGAAGGAATTACTTGCTGATTGTTATAAATAACGGCGGACTACACCTTTGGCGTGGTCTTCTGAGGCGTGTCTCAAGGTTAAATATCAACAGCTTAGAATCCGTAGAGTTTAATAATATCAACGTAAGGCTACTTAACGTGAAAAACTCTTGCGCACTGCCTTGAGATGTATCCATCAAAGGATCAACAGTAAATGGCGCACAAAAAAACGCGCCTCCATAATTGGAAACGCGTTTTCTAGGTTAGCTGGGGCCGATAATTCAGCCCCTAGCAAAGGCGAATTAGTCCGCCATTGAAATGCTATCAACGGCTACTTTACCGGAGCGGTCATTAACGGCTGTATTGAAGGT
>NVRS01000006.1 GCA_002732685.1 Robiginitomaculum sp. | reverse complement strand
CGATAAGAAGGCGAGAGCGAAAGGCACAAAGGTTTAGATCTATACGATCAGCGCAAAGGGTACTCTCCGCTTATGGCCAGATTTACAATCTATTTAATACCCGCCGACATCCCACCTCACGTAAAACAATGAAATTCCTTCGAAATCTAGCCATGACTAGCTGGGATATTGCTACATCCACTGGTACCAGGTAACAAAAATGGCAACAGATAAACTGATCCAGGGAAGTTAACGTGACAAAGCCCTTCGGAGGGCTGTGTTGGACTTATAACCACAAAATTGAACATCCAAATAATGCATAAATCACTGGACTTCCTGTGCAAAGGAAGCGGTAGTGTATTGCGGCTCCTATGATTGAGCCTTGCCACGGTAGCAGCAAAGATAATTGGCTGCAAACCGGAGACTAGATATGAGTAAGTGTATTGATCTGAATAATTTGGATATTAGAGCTTTGCGAGATGTATGGAATAACGAGATAAAATCAGAACCACCACCCATCGCCAGCGGCTCATTCCTGATGCGGGCACTAGAATATGAACGGCAAAGTAAAAAACACGGAAACCTATCAACCAAAGACCTAAAACGCCTAAATACGTATGCTGACGATCAAGCTGTTTTAGCTCCAGCAACTAAAACAACACCGCCGCAAAACATAAAGCTCTCTGCAGGTTCTCGCCTTATCCGTAACTGGAACGGTAAAACCTATACGGTCTGTGTAATAGAGGATGGCTTCGTCTATAACGACAAGGTCTGGCCATCTCTATCCTCAATAGCCAGGCACATCACTGGCGCCCACTGGTCCGGCCCGCGCTTCTTTAGCACCAGAACAGAGAGGATTGCACCGTGATCCGTAAACGCTGCGCTATTTATACACGCAAGTCGACAGAGGAGGGGCTAGAGCAAGAGTTTAGCTCTTTGGATGCACAGAGTGAAAGCTGTGCTGCCTATATCCTTTCGCAAGCCGGAGAGGGTTGGGAGGATGCTGGACGTATATACAGCGACGGCGGCATATCAGGCGGCCATATGGAACGTCCTGGCTTAAAAGACATGCTATCTGATATAGAGGCAGGCCATATAGATGTTATAGTTGTCTATAAGGTAGACCGCTTAACCCGCTCATTGGCAGACTTCGCCAAGCTGGTAGAGATCTTTGATGCCCATGATGTCTCGTTCGTCTCTGTAACACAGGCCTTTAACACAACAAACTCTATGGGACGGCTCACACTTAATGTTCTGCTGTCCTTTGCGCAGTTTGAGCGTGAGGTTACTGCAGAGCGGATTAGAGATAAGATAGCCGCCTCCAAGAAGAAGGGTAAATGGATGGGCGGCCTTGTACCCCTTGGCTATGACGCAGTTGATAAGAAGCTAATTGTGAATGACAGAGAAACCAAAGTGATAAAACTCATCTTTGAAACTTATCAAACATTAGGCTCTGTATCCAAAGTCAAGCAAGCCCTTGATCAACAGGGGATAACAACAAAGGTGCGTTATAGAAAGAAGCGTGGCCTGAGAAGTAACGATAAAGACAGCCAGAAACAAATAAAGACTGGCGGCCTGCCATTCCACAGAGGGCATCTCTACCAGATATTGAGTAACCCGCTCTATATAGGCAAAGTTCGACATAAGGATAAGGTCTATGAGGGTGAGCATGCGGCAATAATACTCGAGGAACTTTGGGATACGGTACAAGTCAAATTAAAATCCAACTCACCCAAAAGAACTCGTCCCACCAACACAAAAACGATTAGCCTGCTCAAAGGCATATTGTTTGACCAAACGGGAGATAGGTTAGGGCCATCCCATCATAAGAAAAGCGGAAGAAGCTATAGCTATTATATATCAAGACGTTTGATCAAAGGCGAGATTGACGACGGTACTGGATGGAGGCTTCCAGCTAAGGAGATCGAGGGACATGTCGTTAAACTTCTTGCTGCGCTTCTCAATAATCAAGCTCGCATCTTAAACTTGGTTGAGAAGTCGAAAGCAGATAACGTCTCAATCACACCAAAGGAAGTTCAGAGCATCTCTCAAAGCGCTGAGTGCCTTGCAAAGCAGCTATCGGACAAACGACCATCCAGGCAAAGAGCTGCTATACTCGAACTTGTAGAACGAGTTGATCTGTATCCAGAAACAATCATTCTAACCATAAAGACAGATGCTTTTAGTGAAATGAATAGTTCAAACTCCACATCTCTGGAATATCCACTTCAACTTAAAAGGCGCGGTATTGAAACACGCTTGATTATAGGTGGAAAAGCAAGGAATGAACCTGACCCGAATATCCTGAAAGCCATCGCAAAATCCAGGCAATGGTATGCACAACTGAAAACGGGAGACGTTAAATCCGTCAATGCACTAGCCAACCGTGAGGGCATGCACCGTGCTGATGTTGGGAAGCTTCTGCTCCTGGCTTTCTTATCTCCCAAGGTTATACGTGCGTTCTTAAATGGAGACCATCCTGCGGATTTAACTCTGGATACACTCAAACGCAAACTACCCAAGCTACCTTCCGATTGGAATGAGCAGGCGGCTTACCTCGGAATGTCCATCTAATAGCTCCAAAACCGCCCTATAAACCAATCAACCATACTAAAGATGTGGCGGCGAAAAACGCCATCTGAGACGCTTGGCTAAATACGGGCTATTTACCTATATTACGCCTCACACAAATCGTCTCATATAAAAATATACGGAGCTAAGTCCCCGTAACTACGGGGTATTTAGATGACAGTATATATGGTGTGAAAATGGGGAGAGTGGGTGGTGCCGCAAGGGAGAATTGAACTCCCGACCTCATCATTACCAATGATGCGCTCTACCACTGAGCTACTGCGGCTTATCTGGTTAAAGGCCACGCCTATAACCTAGACTATCCAAGCCCGCAAGACTGAATTGACATATAGGCAGAGGTCACTGTACTTAGCATCTATGAGCAGCGCAAAAACAGAAAAACAAAAGCAACAAGAACGTAAGGDTGCGCGGGTGGCCAAGGCACTTCGGGATAATTTACGCCGCCGTAAGCAAGCCGTTAAGAAAGYTAAAGTACCGAAATAATAATGAGTTTCATATAAAATTTTATATAGTGCAAGCGGCCATAATCTCGCCTAACATTTTCTCGATAGCTGATTCCATACTATCGTTTTGGATTGTGCTATCAGGAGRAATTGAATGGATAAAATAGTTATTGAAGGTGGGGTCCCGCTATCGGGTCAAATTTCCATCAGCGGCGCCAAAAAYTCGGCGCTAAAGTTGATGGTTGCATGCCTGCTTACCGATGAGCCGCTTGTGCTGACAAACATGCCGAACCTGCGCGATACGCGTTTTTTGGGACAGTTACTCGAGAATTTCGGCGTTGCGGTCAGCGGCGGAGCTGGGCGGCTATCCTTACATGCCAAGACCTTATCATCAACAACGGCACCTTATGATTTGGTGCGTAAAATGCGGGCTAGTTTCAATGTGCTGGGACCAATGCTAGCCCGTGCCCATAAGGCAAAAGTATCACTGCCTGGCGGTTGCGCCATTGGTGCACGGCCCGTAGATTTACACTTGAACGCCTTGAAATCTATGGGGGCGAAGATTGAGCTGAGCGAGGGATATGTCATCGCATCGGCGAAAGGCGGCCTTAGGGGTGCGGAGATTACATTTCCGTTCATCAGTGTCGGCGCGACGGAACATTCTATGTTGGCTGCGGTTTTGGCTACGGGTGAGACTGTTCTTAACAATGCGGCGCGGGAGCCCGAAATAGTCGATCTGGCCAATTGCTTAAACGCTATGGGCGCAAAAATTAGCGGGGCAGGGCGTTCGGAAATCACCATTGAAGGTGTCAAAAAATTGGGCGGTACTCAATATGCCGTTGTCCCTGACAGGATAGAAGCGGGGACCTATGCATTGGCAGCGGCGACCGTTGGCGGTGCTGTGCGGCTTGTTAATGTACGCGCTGACCATTTAGGATCTTTGTGGCCATTGATCGCCCAGTCAGGCGCAAAAGTCACTATGGACGAAAATTCGGTGTTGGTAGAGCGTCGCGGCACACCAATTTTACCTGTAGATGTTGATACCCAAGCCTACCCCGGCTTCCCAACTGATTTACAAGCGCAGTTTATGGCTATGATGTGTTTGGCTGACGGCGTTTCGATCATYCGYGAGAATATTTTCGAAAATAGGTTCATGCATTGCCCTGAATTATCGCGTATGGGCGCAAACATTACTGTAAGTGGTCGTGAAGCCATTATCAGGGGCGTGCCCAAGCTTAAAGGGGCGCAGGTTATGGCTACTGATTTGCGGGCGTCAGCAAGTTTGATTTCCGCTGGCATGGCGGCAGAAGGCATCACAGAAGTAGGGCGGGTCTATCATTTAGACCGCGGTTTTGAACAAATAGAAGTTAAGCTTGGCAATTGCGGCGCGCGTATTAAACGGGTATCAGAATAAATATGAACACTAAACTAAAATTATTAGCAGAAACGGGCGAGGGATTGACCGTATTGTCGGCTGCATTGCAGGACGCTATTGTTCGTGTGGGCGACATCCATTTTGACCAGGACGGGCACTCTATGGTGCTGATAACCAGCCGTTATTGTCACGAGACGGATGTGCCAACACGGGTGAAATCCGGCTTGGGCTTGCACACTGTATTGTCGGTGCGGATGAAAGGCATTGATAGATCTGACCCAGATGCATTTTTGGTGTTGTTATCCGTTAGTTTTACGCCATCAGATACACCGCCGGGCGGTGAAGTCAGCCTTGTCTTTGCAGGCGGCGGCGAGATCAGCATAGATGCCGAATGCCTTGAAATTCGTTTGGTTGACATCCAAAACGAACGCCCGACAAAAAGTATTCCAATCCATCCATCTGAGGACTAGAAGGGTGAGATGAGTGAAGATCACTATATAAGTGAACTGCACATTGATGCGGAAAGCCTTGCGGTTACCAGCCCCGAGATGGAACACGAGCGGCGTGTCGCTATTTTCGACTTGCTAGAGGAAAATAAATTCCATCCGAAAAAGTCCGAATCTGGTCCTTATGTCGTCAATTTATCACTAGCCGAAGATCGTTTGGTCTTGAATGTATTGCGGACGAACGGTGCGCCGCGAGGAGATTGCTCCTTTTCTATCAAGCCTTTCCGCCGGATTATTAAAGACTATTTTATGATCTGTGAGGCTTATCACGATGCTATCAGGACCGCGACGACCGCTCAGATTGAGGCGATAGATATGGGACGTCGCGGCCTTCATAATGAAGGGTCACGATTGCTTGAAGATAGTTTGCGCAATTCGGTGGATTTAGATTTCAATACATCAAGGCGGCTGTTCACATTGATCTGCGCCCTACATAGAAGACCATAATGGGAGTGATTATAACATATGACTAAGATAAATACCCTCCCTGCGTCCATTTTGTTTGTATGCACACTCAACTCCATTCGTTCGCCTATGGCTGAAGGTATGATGAAATCTAGGTTTGGTGACGATGTCTATGTGCAGTCCTGTGGTCTGGAAGCTGGTGAACTCAGCGATCTTATGGTGGCGGTTATGCGCGAGAAAGGCATAGATATGTCTGGGCATAAATCTAAAACTCTGGCCGAAATAGCCGATACCAGTTTCGATGTGGTTGTCGCGTTCAACGCGGACGCAGAGGCTGCGGTGCGTGCCGTATTTGACGATAGTGACACTGAAATAGATATCTGGCCGACGCCGGATCCAACTAAAGGTGCCATGGATGTGCGGGCTATGATGGATAATTTCCGTGCTGTCCGCGATGTTGTAGAGCTACGAATTGGCAAGAAATTCGGCTAATTACAGGTGAATTTGTACAATTTATGAAAAAATACCTATATATTGTGTCTTAGACGTGGTTAAACGCCACAGCATTAAACTGCATAGAATCAGCAATGTCTCTTTTGGCTGATAAAATGACCTCGGAAGGATTTGCTTTGGCAAAAGAAGAACTATTAGAATTTGACGGCGAAGTGATCGAGCTTCTCCCTAATGCGACATTTCGCGTTAAGCTGGACGGTAATGACCACGAAATTATCGCTCACACGGCTGGCAGAATGCGTAAAAACCGCATCCGGGTCTTGGCTGGCGATAAAGTCACCGTTGAAATGACCCCTTATGATCTGACTAAAGGTCGGATTACCTACCGCTTTAAGTAAGTGTTGCTCTGATGAGCGGCACAAAAACACCCCCACTTATTTTAGCAAGTGCATCCCCGCGAAGGCGTGAGCTTTTAGCGCGTATGGGTGTTGTGCCGGATAGTATTGTACCTGCGGATTTTAATGAAGATCCACACAAAGGTGAAATCCCTAAACCACATGCCCTCAGGCTTGCCATTGGCAAAGCCCAAGCTATTGCACCAAAGCATAAAGGCGCATTTATATTGTCAGCCGATACCGTTGTAGGGGTAGGGCGCCGTATATTGCCCAAAGCCGAAGATGTGGAGACGGCAAAACACTGTCTGGATTTATTGTCAGGCCGTGCGCACAGGGTCTTTACCGGCGTTTGTTTGATAGCACCGGACGGGCGAGAAATATCGCGGGTAGTTGAAACGCGTCTTAAGATGAAGCGGTTGTCAGACATTGAAATGACACTGTATCTGGATAGCGGCGAATGGGACGGCAAAGCGGGCGGTTACGGTATTCAAGGGCTAGCCGGAGCATTTATCTCTCATATTAGCGGCTCGTACAGCAATGTGGTTGGTCTACCGGTTTTTGAGACAAGAAACATGTTAATTGGAGCAGGATTTTTAAATGGCTAAATTATGCCGCATAGAGCAAGCAATCGGCGAAGAACGCGCCGCCGTTATTCACCATAAGCGGGACATAGAATACTATGTTCGCCGTTGGAGCGATCGGGATATTGCCCGCAAAGGCGAGGTGTTTAGCGCCCGCGTTTTACGGATCGATAAGGATATGATGGCTGCATTTGTGGACATGGGCTCTGGAGAGAACGGTTTTCTACGGTTCGCTATGGCGACTAACGCGCCGCGTTTGGTCGAAGGCGCCATGGTTCGTGTTGAAGTCCTGCGCCAGACAGAAACCGGTAAAGGGCCATTAGTCCGGTTTATGGAGCCTAGTGATGCCGCCAAACCGGGCAAAGAAAARTCTATTGATCTGCGCGAAGCGCTGTCTGCTCGTCATCCCGATATTGTTTTTGAAGATGGGCATGTAAACGGCGTTGATGAGGCTGCGGAAACGGAGATAGTCCTGCAAGGCGGGGGCTATGTTTATATAGAGCACACCCGCGCAGGCACTATGATTGACGTTGATACAGGCAGCGGACAAAAAAGCGCAGTGGGTATGACGGCTGCTCGCGAAATAGCCCGTCAAATCCGYAAACGCGGCATTGGTGGTTTGCTGCTAATCGATTTTCCGAACTTTCGTAAAAGAAAAGTGCAGGCGGATGTGTGGCAAACCTTCAAAGACGGTTTTAACGATGATCCGGATATGCCCAAAATCGCTAATTATTCGCGCTTTGGCACTATTGAAATGACCCGCACCCGTAGAGGGCCKTCVATWGCBCAAATTATGATGAACAAGAACGGYGAACCAACGACCGAGACACTTGCGCTTCGRGGMTTRCGTCGKCTGACCACCGAAGCCAGTGTAGASGGTGGRGCACGGCTTGTATTACAGGTGCCKGAAGCTGCATTTCAGTGGYTGGAGGCWGATACGATCGGGTGGCGYAAGGCTTTGGCGRWGCGTATCGGGGAGCGCTTTCGCATTGTWTCCGGYGCGAATATCGACGTGTATAAGGACGAGWMATGAGCAAAGCCTGTAAAATATGCAAAAAGWCGCAAARTGAAGAATTYRMRCCGTTCTGYTCAAAGCGTTGTGCCGATGTTGATTTGGGTCGTTGGCTTAAGGGAAATTATGCCATTCCTGGGCGTGACGGCGAAGCCGGTATACCAGCAAATGACAACCCTGATGCAGACCCGGAATTAAAATAACTCATCAAAAACTTGTTTATTATCAATGAAATATAGATCTAYKTCTAATGTAGATTTRTGGGTGTTGATTGACGGCCAATCCGTATAGGAAAAGGTGGAGACGAACAGGTTTTGTCCGTGGTAAAAATCACTGAGTGCGCGGGTCARCATAAATTGCGGCACGCAAATACCACCGCTTGAGTKCTTYARAATTTCCAAYATATCGCCGGATAAAGCCTGCTTCGAGACCCATCCATAGCGTACACCCATCATATATTCATCGGTAAGGCGCGGGATGATGCCGTCTTTGCTGATATGCATATCATGGCTAGCTGCGACATCCACATTTACATCACCGCACCAATGACTGAGGCAGAGCGGAACGTTAGGGGCAAGATCATAAATACGGTAGAGAACTTCCGGTACCCACGATACATAGACTGAACGATTTTGCAGGTGGTAATACATCACCAATGCATGGATTTCGTGCTCGAACCCTAAATCTTTAATGTCGATTAATAGCTTTGCATCTACGTTTTTGTGGATTTTTATGGTGCTAAATAGGGCATCCAATGTCGGCATATGAGCGAATGTGCCGCCTAGGCTCGCATATTCAGATGCTTTGTAATCGCATAGGTAATGCTTGTTACCATTGCCGTCCAAAGCAAATTCGTCGTGGTAAATCATGGGTGTGCCGCATTTGGCCATACGCACATCAAATTCAAGGTTCAGTACGCCAAAATCCAGCGCGGCGCGCAACCCCTCTAGTGTATTTTCGTAAGGGGCAAAACCACGAAATCGGTGCGAAATTAACGCACCGATTCCTATGGATTGCTTTTGCGAAGAGAGATTACTCTTTGTCGGCAAAGCCGCGGTCCCGCATTAAGGCTTCGACCTCGACCTCGCGGCCTCTGAATGCTTTGAAACCATCAGCTGGATCAATGGTATTACCGACAGACATGATATTGGTGTACAGAGATTTAGCTACATCTTTATCATAGAAACTGCCCGCCTCAACAAAGGCTTCGGCTGCGTCAGCGGTCAAAGTATCTGCCCATAGATATGAGTAATATCCGGCGTGGTAGCCACCAGAGAAGATATGGTTGAAATGCGGCGTGCGGTGACGCATGACGATTTCGCTTGGCATGCCAAGAGCTTCTAGGGTTTCGCGTTCAAATTTGTCCGCATCAATTGGGTCGCCGCCTGCCATGTGTAATTTCATGTCAATAAGAGCAGATGCCAGATATTCCGTAGTGTCAAAACCTTGRCGGAATGTAGAGGCCTTCTTGATTTTCGCGAGCAGTTCTGCCGGGATTGGCTCTCCGGTTTCGTAGTGCACTGCATATGTGTTCAGGACTTCCGGTGTTGTCATCCAGCGCTCGTTCAGTTGTGATGGGAATTCAACATAGTCGCGCGAAACAGATGTACCGGACAAAGTCGGGTAGGTCACATTGGARTTAAGCCCGTGAATAGCATGACCAAATTCATGGAACATAGTTTCGGCGTCGTCCCAAGAGATCAGTACGGGCTTGCCAGCTTCGCCTTTGACGAAATTGGAGTTGTTGGACACGATAACTGTTGTGGATTTTCCGTCTAGTTTTTGCTGAGTGCGGTAAGCATTCATCCATGCACCGGAGCGTTTACCTTTGCGGGCATATGGGTCGAAATACCAGAGACCAACATGGCCACCTTCGGCGTTTTTGACTTCCCAAACGCGTACATCTTCGTGATAGACAGGTACATCTTCAATTTGTTCAAACTGGAAGCCGTAAAGTTCGCCAGCAGCCCACATCATACCTTCACGTAGTTTTTCCATTTGCATATATGGTTTTACCTCGTTGAGATCGAGGTCGTATTTGTCCTTACGGACTTTTTCTGCGTAGTAACGATAATCCCACGGCGCGATTTTGATAAACACGCCTTCGCTATCTGCGATAGCCTGCATTTCAGCGACTTCTTCTTTGGCACGACCAATAGCATGTGGCCATACTTTTTCCATCAATGCGATAGCATTTTCAGGATTTTTAGCCATCTGGTTTTCCAGCTTCCAATGGGCATGGGTCTTGTAACCCAAAAGTTTAGCCCGCTGGTCACGTAGCTGCAGAATTTCGGTGATGATAGCGTTGTTGTCCCATTCGTCGCCGTTGTCACCACGGTTATAATAAGTGTTCCAAACGGCCTCGCGCATGTTGCGGTCGTCGGAATAGGTCAAGAACGGGTCCATGCTAGAACGGGTATTCGTAATCGCCCACTTTCCTGAGTTTTGGCCTTCCTTGTCGTTATTTTTGGCAGCAGAAGCCATAGACGTTTTGAGCCAACCCGGAAGACCAGCCAAACCAACTTCGTCTTCGATATAAGTGATATAGCCTTCTTCGTCGTGCAGTACGTTTTGGCCAAAATCATTGGTCAGGGTTGCCAGACGCGAGTTGATCTTGCTCATAGACGCTTTGTCTTCGTCGTTTAAGGTCGCGCCTTGGCGGACAAAACCTTGATAATATTCATCGACCAGACGTTTTTGCTCGGTGTTCAGCGCGTCCATGTTTTCATAGACGGTTTTAACGCGGGCGAATAAGGCAGGGTTTTGGTTAATCTCGTCGTTGAACTGAGAAAACTTAGGCGACATTTCTTTTAGGATATTTGGAATTTCACCTTTGTTGAGATTGCTCGCATGCACGAAAAACACTGTGGCAACACGGTTAAGTGCCGCGCCGGATTTTTCCAGCGCCACAATTGTATTGTCAAAATTTGCTGCAGTTTCGTTATCAGCAATTTTGGTAATTTCTGCACGTGCCATATCAAAGGCTGTACTTAGGGATGCACTCATTGTGCTGACATCGGCCTTATCCCAAGGCGGCACACCACCGTAAGGACCTGTCCATGTGTCTAGTAGTACATTTCCGGTCTCGACTTCTTGTATCAGCATTTGGCTTTCCGTTTGTTTGGAGGCTTTCTCGCCGCATGCAGTAACGCCGAGCGCCAGAACGGCGGCCAGAATAGCAGTATGGGCAGTTGTAAGAGTGAATTTGGACATGGTACGCATAGTGTGCTCCTGAATGAATTTGGCTTGTTATATCCTAAGACCACAAAAATGCGAGCAAATTTTACTGCAAATTGATACGTGTGACWATATGTGCTCGGTCACCGGAATGCAGTTGGTCACTGTCCYTTGGCCGTAGTTCCGCCATACCTTGCAATTGGTCATGGGTCAGGCTCGATGTGTCTGCTAGTGCAATTTCTTTGAACCGGTCCGCTGCTCCGACAAGCTCTACATGGTAAGTGGTCGTCCCGGGGCCACGCAGATTGAACGGTCGCCAATAGGGCGTCTCGCGGTAATCAGCCGCAGGTTTGCCGTTGACCATAATAGTATCAGGCGCACCGCCGTCCGGGAAAGCTATGGTCAACTCATAGCCTTGGTTACGCGATGTTATATCTATTTGCACGACACGGTTACCGTCTGCATCAATGCTATTGCTTTGGACGGTATAATCGACACCTGCCGTGTTGAGGTTCATAGTTGGTTTACTAACGCTATGTCCGCCAGCAAGCCGGTAAAGAGGTTTGATTTTTTGTGGGTTTTCAAACCCTGCAGCTTTCAGAAATTCAGGGTCTTGCCCGCCCGCAGTTTCGGATATCCACACGGCTTCTCCCGTATCATTGTCTTGGATGTAAACTAGGTTTTGGCCGCGCGGATGGGCTTCGTTAAAGCCGGGCAGGAAGATACTGATAATTGCAGTGGCAAGCACTACGGACAGCATAGATGCCCCCAGTATTTTGTGGGTTTTGGCTGCTTGCCTTTGAGCGCGGTGTAATATCGGCAGCAAAGTTAATCCCAGCAATATCAGCGGTAATATCCGAAAATGGGATAATTTATAGTGCAGAATAACCTCGATAGCGATGAAGTGGTAAAACGCCATATATGCGGCAGCCACCAAGCCCATATGCGCCGCCCATGTATAACGATCATGTTTGCGCCAAATATCCATTAAGACGCCGACTGCCATAGCGAGCGCAGGTACGAGGAATAGATAGGAGGCTCCGGACATGATGATGGCAGTTACAAGAGACAACAGGGCGAATAAAATCCCGACCATGCTGACCAAAGAATTGTAGCTGACGGACTTTGCCCGTTGCGCCATTTTTGTAACGATCCAAGGGCTTAATGCAGCGCCAAATAATAACGCAAGTCGCCCGAACCATGGGTGTGGATGGTCTAGGTAAAACAGTTGTGGCCACCGGCCGAGCGGGAAGGATAATAGCCCGCCGATTGCCGGTGTCAGAAGTAACACACCGACCACAAGGCCTACAGACAGGGTGTTTGCATGCCGTCCGCTACGCGCCTTAAATATAGCAAATGCCATGACGAGCAAGGCCAATAAAGAAAGCGGTATGTTTAAGCTAGAGGACCAATTGATCAAAACGCGTCCAAACACATCAAAATATGTAGCATTGGTCGTGCCGTTTATGGTGCTCAAATCAGCATTGCCAAATGCGCGAACCGCATCCAGCGCATTGTCGCCGTGGTGTTGTAAGCTGGCTTGATCCAGATGCGCTAGGTCATCGCGAGCGGAATGGTATAGGGCAACGTCGCCTGTAAAAGCATAGTTCAGCCCTGCCACGCCCATTGGCTTGTAAATGGAGTAATCCGTGTCATTGGGCAGACGTTTGTAGATTTCAAACGAGAGGGAATTGGCGACCGGGTATTTGGTGTTTTTACCGTATTGCTTGATGAGCGCGCGGTTGCCGTCACTGGTCTCGAACATTGTACTTGGGCCTGAGGCGCCGCGTGCTTCCAGATTGACCACAAGTTTGACGTTTTTCATTAAGGGATGTTCACTGGCAAAACCCTGCGCGCCGCGTAATCCGCCTTCTTCGCCGTCGGTAATGAGGAAAATTACATCATTTTTGGGTACTGATTCGTCTTTTAATATTCTAGCGATTTCAATTAAAGCTACTACGCCTGCGCCTGCATCACCTGCGCCGGGACCCGCCGGGACACTGTCATAGTGTGTGGTCAACAAGATAGCATCGCCAGAATCAGAGCCTACGCCGGTACCCTTAAGCACGGCAATGAAATTTTGAACCTGCGTACATCCGGGATAGTGCAGGGTGCAACCCAATGTCTTTTGCACCTCGGGTGAATAGCCTAACGCACTGAATTTATTGCTTATAATTTGTAAGTTGGCTTTGTTTTTTGCAGATGCACTGGCATGGGCTTGATCGTCATCTATCAGGTCAGACAAATGCACAAAGGCGCGCTCGGCAGAAAATTGATCAAGCGGTATATCTGCGCTTTTAGGCTTAGGCCCGTGAGACATGGAAGAAAGCCCCGCAAGRATAAGKRCAAAYATYGCAAGCAGGACAAGGAAATAACGTGGGTAAGATAAATTTTTCATACCSRCTTATATGCCATAAATTATGACATTCATAGTTTGACGGCAAAATAAGGAGNBNGTGTCCYWATTTTGCCGNMAAATNATDNTTTGRWRGNCTATTCAGTCTCAGWYYCAGMWTCWGSTTTNCTCGCTTNCVGNTTNNNNTNTTNCCTTCGGCTCTACTGGCACCATTACGTGTACCATAGGTGTGTTGTCCCACATTACATAAGGCCCACCTACATAGGGGTCACGCGGTAAAGCGGCGATCATTTCGGTATTGGGAAATAGCATCATCAAATGAGGCCCGTCTTGCACCCACATACCACCGTCGTTGGGATCGGTTGCTGCGGGGTTGGCGTTGTTCACAAGGGCATCACCCTGCAACATATAAGAGACACCGATAACATCCGTTGAAAAAGCCGTGCCTGTTTTTGCMGCTTCTATCCAAGCCATCCACGGCGCATCATTACACATAGGGTGGTTGTCACCTGGAATAAGAGGAACGCCCGGTAGGCATGTCCAGCTATTGGATCCTTCGCGTAAAATTGTGCCGTCCATATCCATTATGGTCGCATTTGCCGAAATATCGCTCGGTGCCGCAGACATTGCCCGTTCGATTTTCTGCTCTGCCGTTTCTTCCCCTGTTGCCGAAGTGCATGCCACAACGCCCACACACAAAAGCGCCGACGTTATCAATAGATTTCGAACATTATTTGACTTTAAGATTTTCATTATTGCACCCCTTTTGTTGATTAAGGGAATGCGCATAGCAGAACTGTATTACAGTGTCAAAAATGTGATATTTTACAGTATCTGGGGCAAATCAATGCGTCTTAAGCAATCTCATTATGGATATAATTGGGTAAAGTCTCGCCAGTTGAAAAAAACTAGTTTTTGTGTTATGGTTACCTCTCAACTTGAAAGGGGGGAATAATGACTAAATTAAATAAACTCTTGTTATTAAGCGCATCCATCTTGTTTATAGTTGGTTGCAGCGCAGAGCCCGCGTCCGTGGAAAAGGTGGACGCAGAGGCGGCACCAGTTGTTAGTGCAGAAATGATGACACCTGTGGAAACAGGTGAAAAAAGCACTAAGGTTGATTGGGGCCAATGTCGTGACGCTTGCTATAATGCCAGAAGTGATTGTTTTAATGCTGGTAAAGAAACAGAAGTTTGTGAGCGCATCTATGACAATTGTGTTGGAACGTGTGACGCTAAACACTAAAGCGGCTGTATAACGAGCTTCAGTATGCGCCGGACGTGATTGGCGGTGTAGAATTTACGGCCGAAAAGAGCGGTCGGCAGGCACATCAATTGGTGTGTCTTAGGCTTCTAGTTTTGCAAAATTTTCAAGAAACAAGTGTAAAGCTGACTTTCTCAGGCAAAACTAAAGTCGCTTTTTTGCAAATGCGCGGCCTGATCCAGATTTTAGGTATTTTTCATAGCTTCGTGCTTTATTTAAATCGCTAAAACCAACATTGTCTGACGTCAGCGCTTATGGCGCAGATTTAGGTCTGTGCTAAGAGAGAGTTTGCTCACCTTTGTTGGTTTATATTAAGCGACTGCTTTGCGGTATTGCAAGTGTTGACATCAGACAATAGAAAAGGTTTTAAATTTGATTATGCTAAAATGGATCGCAACATTATTTGGTTATGAACTTATCAATAGTAAAAAGCAGCCCAGTCTGTTTCCGCACTTATTTCGGGTATTCAAACAATGTAAAGTAGATATGGTATTAGATGTTGGCGCTAACAACGGTCAATTCGCAATTGACTTACGTAAACGCGGTTTTCGTGGAGATATACATTCTTTTGAACCAGTTGCTAGTTGCTATCAGGCTTTGCTTAAAATCAGTAATAATGATGAGCGTTGGCATGTCCATAATTTTGCCATGGGGTCTGAAAACGGTGAAATGAAAATAAACGTATCTACCGCTACAGAATTGTCCTCTTTTCTATCAGCAAATGATTTCGGTACGGCCCGTCTTGCGGGTTTAGATGACACCCATATGGAGTTAGTCAAGGTAGTAACAGTGGATAGTTTCTTGTCCAATCTTAATATCACTGACAAACACATATTTCTTAAAATGGATACACAGGGTTTTGATCTGAATGTGTTTAATGGCGCGCAAAACTCTATGGAAAACATTGTTGGCTTGTTGTCCGAATTATCGGTACAGAAAATATACAATAACATGCCATCTTACACCAGTGCTCTGAAAACCTATGAGTATGCCAATTACAGAATAACCGGACTTTTTCCTATAATCCGAAATTTAGATTTAACGCTAATTGAAATGGACTGCGTTATGATAAAAAACAAAGTTTATTCTAATCTGCCTGATGTCAGCGCCAACCTTTGAAATAGTCCCTCCACCCAAAATTTATATCGTTCACCTGTAACCCCAGTAAGCCAGATCCAGAACCAGATGCTACGAATTGTGTGGGCACCTTCCAGTGAGGGGCTAGGATCTGGACTTGGGATCTAGGAGCTGGCTCTGGACTTGGGATCTGGACTTGGGATCTGGACTTGGGATCTGGAACTAATACCCAGTAGTAAATCAGCTAAAATGATAGAGTTTTGCACTTACAGTGCACTTAAGTTTTGACGTACCAAACAACGAATAAAGTTGAGTTTTAGATCAAGCCTGGTAAGTTGTTGATATTACTAACAAATGTAAGTCAAAAAGTGGTGGCCGCACCGGGATTTGAACCAGGGACACACGGATTTTCAATCCGTTGCTCTACCAACTGAGCTATGCGGCCATCCTTCGCTTTGCATTGTTAAATACACCAACGAAGCGGGCTTATAGGCAACTCATAAACATATGTCTATGGGGAAATTTTCAAGTTCTGTAATTTTTTGCCTCAAAATTTATCTGCAAGATTTACCTGTGACAAAATAGCYGGCTTTTTTACTTTGCAATTGCGAACAATTCGCATATACAGCAAAAATGACARAYGWAAAYCATATTGAAACTACYCTTTTTGCCTTAGAAAAACAYAGRCCTGCACGGATTTGYGGGTTTAGTGACGAAGAAGGGGTTGACCAAACGCGGCTGCGTGAAATCGGTTTTGCCGAGGGCGACCTTGTAGAAATACTCCATGTCGGTTTGTTTGGACGCTCGCCGCTGAATATAAAACTACACGGGACGGCCATTGCTATGCGTCCCAACGAAGCAAAAATGATYCATGTAATACCGGCTGATTTACACAGAGATATGGAAGAGAATGCTAACGTCACAAATGTGGATGTTTGCGATATTCACGGCCTRCCTACCAGCGCCGAGAAGCCGTGCTGCGGCGCCTGTGGAGCTAATGCCAAATGACAAACAATACACCGATCACGATCGCGCTTTTGGGCGCGCCCAATTGTGGTAAGTCCTCATTATTCAATGCGCTGACGGGCGGGAAGGCGAAAATTGCCAACTATCCGGGTGTCACTGTTGAATATTCGGTTGGCAATTTCGAAACCAGTTCAGGTCAAAACATAAGATTTATGGATTTGCCGGGAATTTACGGCGATTGTGGTCATAGTGCTGATGAGCGTGTTACCCTTGATGCTATCCACGGCCGCCTTGAGGGCGAAAAGGTTCCAGAAGCCTTGGTTGTGGTTATGGACGCGGCACAAATTCGCACACATTTACACAATGTCTTGCAAGCGAAGAATTATGGTCTGCCGATGATAGTCGTGCTCAACATGATGGATATGGCTGCCCGCGATGGTGTAGAAATCGATTTGCATCAGGTTGAGAAAGAAATCGGTGTGCCTATTGTTCCGTGTGTTGCAGTTCGCACCGCAGGACGGCAAGCTTTGGTCGATAAACTGGATAGCTGGGGGCAAGAAATTGCAGAAGGCAACGCCAGTGCGCCTAAATCTGACGATGATGATTTGCGGATTTTACAAAGAAAAGCGCGGGCTATTACCCGTGCTCATGTATCTTCTCCGCCCGCCCACAACATTACGACCCGCATTGACAATGTAGTGTTACACCCCATTGCCGGACCKATACTATTGCTGGCWATTYTGTTTGTTATGTTCCAGGCCGTCTATGCATGGTCTGCCCCGTTTATAGGCATTTTAGAAAACTTGACGGCCTATGTGGGGACGTTTGTTGGGTCATTYCTCGGRGATGGGTGGTTTAAGTCTTTATTGGTCMACGGCGTCATTGAYGGGGTTGGRGCTGTTRTTGTGTTTTTGCCGCAAATCATCATTTTGTTTATGTTTATTTTGGCGCTTGAAAGTTCAGGCTATATGACCCGCGCGGCGTTCCTTATTGATACATTGATGGCCAAGGTTGGGCTAAATGGCCGTGCGTTTATACCACTTTTGTCCAGCTTTGCTTGCGCTATACCCGGGATTATGGCGGCACGTTCAATCGAGAATGAACGCGATAGATTGACTACAATTATGATCGCACCGCTCATGACGTGCTCGGCTCGCTGGCCTGTGTATTTCTTGCTGGTCGGAGCATTCATTCCAAAGGCAAAGGTCGGTATATTTAATGTGCAAGGCCTTCTCATGTTTGGCTTGGTTATCGTTGGTATCTTGTTTGCATTTTTGGCGGCATTCGTCTTGAAAATGACTTTGTTGAARGGKCCAAAATCGTCTTTACTCTTGGAAATGCCCAGCTATAAAATTCCGTCTCTTAAAGGCTATTTACTRGGACTATGGCARCGKGCGATGATCTTTATCAAACGKGCAGGGCGGATTATCCTGCCTGCTTCGGTCATTATTTGGTTCCTGAGCACCTACCCGAATAACGATGGCGTTATTCGTAATAGTTTTGCCGGTATGATGGGCCGAGTGTTAGAGCCAATATTTGCACCCATCGGGTTTAACCTTGAGATGATTATTGCCCTTATTCCTGCCATGGCGGCGCGCGAAATCGCTGTATCGTCGCTGGAAATTACTTATGGTATTGTAAATACTGGCGAGAATTCTGATGCTATTCAAACGGTTATAGCTATGGATTGGACTATGCCTATGGGATTGGCTTTCATTGCATGGTTTATATTTGCGCCGCAGTGTTTGTCTACGTTGGCTATAACCCGCAAGGAAACCAATAGTTGGAAATGGCCTTTGATTATGTTCGGATATTTGTTTGCTTTGGCTTATGTGGCTGCGGGTTTGACATTTTGGGCTGCGAAGGCGTTGGGTTTTTAAATGCAAATTTGCACTTGGCAAATGTTGAAAACGGCCTATATATTAGGAAATGCTAATATAAAGTGGAAATTATTGCTATGACACAATTTAAAAAACTCTCTGACGATGTATCTGTTTGCATGCAGTTGTTTCCTGAACAGATTGATTTTATTAAACAATCTGGYTTYAAAACGATCATCAATAACCGMCCTGAYATGGAAAAACCCGGWCAACCATTTGCCGGAGACATTGAGAAATTAGCGCGGGAAGCTGGYCTGAATTATATYCATCTTCCTATGAATCCAGGRCAAATYACRCCTGAAYTGCTCGCGTCTATGRCWGAGGCATTCATAAATTCGGAMGGCCCTGTGATCGCACATTGCGCCACCGGCATGCGTTCAACCATTCTTTGGTGCTTYGTAAATGTCAAARAAATGGGTGTAGAAGGCGTTATGTCTGCYGCTACGGCCGCAGGTATGGACRTAGAAAAAGTCCGTCCGGCTTTGACGGGCTACGCTGCCTCCTAATTTTTTCTATTTAATGCTTCATTTATTGACTGTGTAGGGTTATCTTACACGGGAATAGGCGATGCGTGCGCAACACTTGCGACCAGCCAGAAAGTTGAAGTTGATATGCCGGAAGAATTAGAGTCCGGCTCTACGGGAGTAGGCGATGTGCCTGCGACCCAGAGTCCAGACAATAAAGGTCCTGATGATAAGCCGCGTCCGAAAAGGCCACGCCAGCGACGTCGACGGCGGAAACCACAATATTTTGGTGCAATAGACCTCGGTACTAATAATTGCCGTTTATTGATTGCCCGCTCAATGCCTGACGGCTTCAAAGTCGTTGATTCCTACTCCAAAGTTGTTCGCCTAGGTGCTGGACTTTCCACGACGGGCATGCTGTCGGATAAAAGCATGGATATGGCCGTTGAAGCCATTGCTGTTTGCGCCGAAAAGATGAAGCGAAAATTTGTGACCCGTTGGCGCTGTATAGCCACACAGGCTTGTCGGGCAGCGGGAAACGGCGAAGAATTTCTATCACGGGTCAAAAAAGAAACCGGATTAACATTCGAGACCATATCACCACGGGTCGAGGCGCGCCTCTCCGTGATGGGTGTTCTTAATATCATCGATATAAACAAAGACATTGCCTTGGTCATAGATATAGGTGGTGGCTCGACCGAGCTATCTTGGGTTGATGTRCGTAAATTGCGTTCAGGCGAGGGGTCTACMCGTTTGCACCGCCCGCCTATTTCTGCTTGGGTTTCTCTGCCTATCGGTGTRGTCAATCTCAGCGAAATGTACCCCGAAGATCATGATGATCGGGCAGGGTGGTACGAGGCCATGAAGGCGCATGTCCTAGACGAAATTAAAAAGCAAAACCGCGACAAGCAATTCACCAACACGTTTAAAGAAGGCAGAGGTCATATGGTCGGCACGTCCGGAACCGTTACTAGTCTTGCCAGTGTCTTGATGGAGTTACCCTATTATCAGCGCGATAAAATCGATGGTATTTGGGTCGACGGTCCTGCGATACTGGAAACAGCCAGTAAATTGGTAAATATGAGCTATGCTGAGCGGCAATTGGTGCCGTGTATAGGGGACGACCGGGCTTCTATGATCACGGCGGGTTGCGCTATTCTTGAGGTAGTGTCAGACCTATGGCCGTCGCAGAAAATCCGGGTTGCAGACAGAGGTCTTCGCGAAGGCTTATTAATGGGGCTTATGAATAAATCCCAAATCACACATCACAACAAAGGTGGTAGTCATGGCAAAAAGTAAACCACCAAAGAACACCAAACGCCCAAATAGCCGCCCAAATTCTGGCCTGAAAATGAGTGGGGGCGTATCGAAGCAGCCAGCCCGCAAATGGAAAAAGCCGGAAAAAGCGGCTGGCGAAGCCGATATGCGTATGATGGATGAGCGGGTTAAAACGGCGCGTGGCCGGAAAATATCTTCGACCTTGTGGCTGCGCCGTCAACTGAACGATCCTTATGTCAAGAAAGCACGTGCGCTTGGTTATCGCAGTCGTGCAGCCTTTAAACTTATTGAACTAGACGAGAAGTTTGGCTTGCTGAAGCCCGGCGCGGTTATAGTCGATTTGGGTGCAGCTCCGGGGAGCTGGACACAGATCGCGCTTAAAGCAAAACCGTCACGGATTATCGGTATTGATATCCTACCCGTAGAGCCGTTTCCGGGCGCGGAGATTATAGAAATGGACTTCATGGATGAACATGCTCCGGAAGTCCTAATGAAAATGCTAGCAGGTGATAACGGTATGATGCGGCCTGATTTAGTCATGTCAGATCTGGCGGCTAACACGACTGGGCACCGCCAGACAGACCATTTGCGCACTGTAGGCTTGGTAGAAGCAGCGGCGGACTTTGCCGTGCAAGTCCTAAAGCCCGGTGGTTCCTTTATTTCCAAGGTGTTCCAAGGCGGAGCAGAGCTAAACCTGCTCAACATGCTCAATGAGAAGTTTGATGTGGTTCGCCATGCTAAACCCAAAGCATCACGTGATGGTAGCCCCGAAATGTATCTGGTCGCCAAAGGCTTTCGCGGTTAGTGAGTGTGCAAGAGCTCGATAAAATTAGGCAAGAAATAAGTAACCACCCTGATAATGCTTGGGCTAAAGATAAAGGATGGTTGCCGATTTATACCGCCCATCCTGATGCTAAGATCAACATAGTTGGGCAGGCACCTGGCAGATTAGCGCAAGAAAGCGGCGTTCCTTGGGATGATCCCAGTGGCCGAAACCTGCGGACATGGATGGGTATTGATGATGCCGTTTTTTACGATCCGACAAAAATTGCCCTCATACCGATGGACTTTTATTTCCCGGGCAGTGCATTGCGAGGCGATCTACCTCCGCGCAAGGATTTTGCTGATAAATGGCACGCAAAAATATTGGCGCAAATGCCAAATATTGCTTTTACCATTGTTATTGGTGCGTATGCCCAAGCTCGAGTGTTGGGCAGTAAGCGTAAAGCCAACCTAACCCAAACCGTGCAGTCCTACACTGAATATCTACCAAACTATTTCCCTTTGGTTCATCCATCGCCGCGCAACAACATTTGGCAAAAGAAAAATCCTTGGTTTGCAAAAGATGTGCTGCCACATTTGCAAAATCAGGTCAAAACTGTGCTAGCGGTATAGCGCTTTCCCACGGTTAAGAGTTGGCATTTTATTTCAACCTGTTAAAACAATTCCGAAACGAGGAAACATATGAGTAGTAAAGTTTATAAGACCGCCGCCGCAGCTCTTGAAGGGCTGACTTTTGACGGCATGGTCGTGATGGCCGGCGGGTTTGGCCTGTGCGGCATCCCCGAGAATTTAATTGCAGCATTGCGCGACAGTGGTGCCGGGAATATCACCGCGATTTCTAACAATGCTGGTGTTGATGGTTTCGGGCTGGGTCTTTTGCTAGAGACACGCCAGATCAAGAAAATGGTCTCAAGCTATGTGGGCGAGAACAAAGAGTTCGAGAGACAATTTCTTGCTGGCGAACTTGATCTGGAATTTAATCCCCAAGGCACATTGGCTGAACGTATACGCGCTGGCGGCGCAGGCATACCGGGTTTCTATACCAAGACGGGTGTTGGTACTGTGATAGCAGAAGGCAAGCCGACAATGGATTTCGGCGGTGAAGAATATATCATGGAAACCGGTCTGAAAGCCGATGTGTCTTTGGTCAAAGCATGGCGCGGCGACAGTCAAGGCAATCTCCAATTTAAGAAAACTGCCCGCAATTTTAACCCGATGATGGCAACGGCGGGCAAGGTGACAGTGGTCGAGGTGGACGAACTGGTAGAGGTCGGCAGTTTTGACCCTAACTACATTCATACACCGGGCATTTATGTGCAACGTATCATAGAAGCCAAATGCGAAAAACGCATCGAGCAATTAACGGTTCGCGAGAGGGAGGTTTAGATATGGCCAATGATACAGGATGGACAAGAGACGATATGGCAAAACGCGCCGCGCGGGAACTGAAAGACGGGTTCTATGTGAACCTCGGTATTGGTATCCCGACTTTGGTCGCTAATCATATCCCCGACGGGGTTGATGTGACGTTGCAAAGCGAAAACGGCATGCTCGGTATGGGGCCATTTCCCTACCCCGATGAGGTTGACCCCGATCTGATCAACGCAGGCAAGCAGACCATTACAGAACTGCGCCGCTCTAGCTATTTTAATTCGGCGGAGAGCTTTGCCATGATACGCGGCGGGCATATTGATATTTCAATTCTGGGCGCTATGGAGATTTCAGAGGGCGGCGATATCGCCAACTGGATGATCCCCGGTAAAATGGTCAAAGGCATGGGCGGGGCTATGGATTTGGTTGCGGGCGTAAAGCGCTGCGTAGCCGTCATGGACCACACTAACCGCGCCGGTGCGTCCAAGTTCCTACCGCAGTGCACATTGCCCCTGACGGGCCGTAATTGCATCGACATGGTCATCACAGATCTAGGCGTATTTTCCCGCCCAGAAGGCGAAACAAAATTCCGCGTAACAGAACTAGCCCCAGACGTAGAGATGGACGAGGTGAAGGCGAAAACAGAAGCGGATTTGGATTGGGGGTAGGTATTGGAAAATGTCTACAACAACAAATCTGATTCAGGCAGGTCTGCTCGTAAAATACCTACAAGTAACCATTGCCAAATTCTTCGACTATGAGTGCTGAATGCTAGTACCATGCCTTTTTCAGGGTAATCCTGATTAAATGTTTCAGACATAGATTGCAACGCAGCCTCTTCTGAACCAAGAAATTTACGACGATTGAAAAATGTGGCGGATGATTCCCAATCATCGCACGTATGTTTTTTTTCATTTCCGTATTCATCTACCCAGCTAAAGTGAAAGCTGTAGGGGCATTGTAGCAGTGGCTTTGTGTCGTTTGAAAATAATGACATTTGATTTGCGATGGCCGTATGTTTTGCTTCAGTTCTTGCTAATTCCTCAGGGTGTCTTCTTTTCCAACTAAAATTTGATGATGTAGGGCGAATTAAAGTTAAGGAGTCAGAATTTTCTTCTGGTTTGCTAAAGCTATTGAATGTTAGCGCTTGTAAGGAGCGAGTACGGTCTTTTGGTTTTGCTTGTCCTATTACTGAGATTGAATTATCTTGAACTTTCTGACTTTCTTTTCTGTCATCATTCTTTGGTTTGATAAAATTGTATTCAATCCAAGACCACCGTTTAAATTTTTGTGCGTCTTCCAAAATCCTGAACGAAACTGGATATTGTCGTCTCCATTTTCCGTCTTCGCCTACTCCTGCGCAACAAACGGTTTCAAAATGACTGCTGCTTAAATGTGGATTAGCTTTAATTAGAATTAGACATTTGTCTTTTTTAATCATTCAACCCCTTTTATGCTGCCTTGGCATATTTTCGAACACCTAAATGCCGAGTTTTGTTGCCATTTCGAGAATCTATTGCATCTGAAATATATTTTCTATGACAAGTTCTATGGTCACGCTCGAAGCAGAGTAAACATGCATTTTTATTTGAGCATATGTCGTTTATAAGGTTAATGGCAGCTTTTGCAACCTCTGAATTCATAACTTTTGTGTATATTTTATGAAATTTATCCCATTCACCATTTCTTGCGGCAATACGACCATTTTTAGGATCGCCTAGTTCTTTCAAATGTAAATATTCAATTCCAGCATTGTGAAGTGCTTCGGAAAGAGCGGTTTTTGAAAACCCTTTTTTTCTCGACTGAGCTCGATCACGAACGTCAATTAAAATATCAATTTTTGCTTCATTCAAAGTAAGAATAAAGTCTGAAAGTTCGGCACTTTCATATCCAATTGTGTTTAGCATTGCTTACTCCTATGATTCGATAACTGATAAACTCGTACAAAAAAACTCACAAATAGTTAAGCCTAAATTACACCCCAAACCCGCTCACCCGTGCAGAACGGTGGCTACCTTTCGGTTTCGCTCAAAATTCTCACAATGGATACCGTCTTTGCTTGCATCCCTGGAAGGGGCGTACGGTATGAGCGGTTGAGAGAGGTGAGGCATTGCCCTTTAGCACCCCGCGCTCTATAACGCCCATCAATCTACTTAAACCTAAGGAAACCCATGAAAATACTTGTTCGAAATTTGGCGCGGGCGACGACTGAGGAAAACCTCAGTGCGTTATTTGAGCCGTTTGGGGTTGTGCAGTTTTGTAACTTGGTTCTGGATAAGGACAGCGGGGTATCCAAAGGGTTCGGGTTTGTAGAAATGCCCAAACCCGGTGCAGCAAAGGCCGCTATTAAGGCGCTCAACAATACCATGGTCGACGGCGCAAAAATCCGTGTGAAGCTGGCGCAAACTAAGACGGCTGCTACCACCCTATCACCTGACCCGCAAACACCAACGTAATACCAAAATTATTGAACAATATTTCACCAAAGGAACACGTAGCAACCCATTATCTTTAGCTGGCTAATTTATCCGGGAGGAGAAATGTATTGCGGGCCATGTCCGAGTTTAAGCGGTTGGTGGAGTACCACTGTAAAAGTGGGTTTTTGGTAATCAGGTCAGTATTCGCGGTCATGAATTCTTCAAATGTCTCATGCGGCGTGGTTATCATACGCTCTTTGATCAGGCCTAGAAATGCAATGGTTACTGTAACGTTGAATTTTCGTGTGGCACCAGCTTCGATGGTTAAAATCCTTAACGTTCGCGCATAATGGTAAGCGGCTTCTTCGAAATCATATTTAAGCAGCAACCCGCAGGCGGCAGCGATATGGTCAATATGTTTAAAATGGGCTACATCTATTGTACGGGCTTCAAAATCATTTGCTATACTATTAATATTAGTGGCCATGTTATTCGCCGAGTTCGTTGAGTGTATGGCTGTCGGCAGCAGTTAAATCCAAGTCATAGACCTGCTTGAGAAGCCTGATTTTCTTAAACGTATCTTTATTAAACGGTGGGGTTTTGCCCTCTAGGCTATGGAGTGCCATGCCTTCGAGCAAATCACCCATTGATATCTCTAAATGCTCGGCCAACCCCTTTAGGACTTTGAGAAGCCGTTTTTCCATACGGACACCAGTTTGGACGCGTGTAATTGTTTTCACCATAATGTTACCAATATACCTAGGTAACATGCTGTCAATGCTAAAAGCGTATTCCAATGCTGTAATCTAAGCATTGTGTCCGCCCAATTTCCTTATTATGGTGTGGAAAGTTTACCAAAACCAAAGGAAACCCCATGAACATCACTACCAAGCCTTTCGAATACAAAGACGGTAAGCAGACCTGCGTTGGTTATTTGGCTTGGGACGAGACATATGCCGATCCCAAGCCTTGTGTGATGATTGGCCATGCTTGGGGTGGATGTGATGGGTTTGCCCAAAGCAAGGCCGTACAAATGGCGGCACAGGGTTATGTTGGCTTTGCCGTAGATGTCTACGGCGACGGCCAGCAGGGTGGTGATCCGGCCAAAAACGAAGCTTTGATGAGGCCGTTCGTCAACGATCGTAAAATGCTGCGGGGGCGTTTAAAAGCCGCTATGAAAGCGGCGCAAGGGCTAGAGCAGGTCGACGCGGATAATATCGCCATGATGGGGTATTGTTTTGGCGGACTGTGTGCGCTCGATTTGGCGCGTTCTGGTGTRGMTTTRAAABCCGCAATCAGCTTCCACGGCCTGTTTAACGGTAACGGCCTGCCGCCYAAGAAGATTAAAGCCAGTGTTYTGGCGCTGCACGGTTGGGACGACCCTATGGTTAAGCCGGACATGGTCACGGCGCTCGGCGAAGAACTCACCAAGGCCAAGTGCGATTGGCAAATCCACGCCTACGGCGGCACAAAACACGCCTTTATGGTTCCGGATGCTAACGACCCGAAAAACGGTGTTCAGTACAACGAAACGGCAGAAAAACGCGCATGGGCCGCATCCCTAGACTTACTAGCCGAGAAACTCGGCGCGTAAGGGGTGGTTGGTATTTGAAGCTTCTGCGCTTGCTAATTATTATGTAATACTGTAACTATATCCTATGGTTCGCGTCTTTACATTTTTACTAGTCATGTTTTCTGTGGGTTGCAGTCCGATGCCAATGTCTGAGCTGCCAGATGCTAGCGTCGATGAAAAAATTTATTCGCCGTGCGCAGTTATTCAAGATTATCTAACTGAACGACGTATTGTCTTTAAAGATAGCGTAGTGCCTGTCCCTGAAATGGTCGACACATTTCACTATGTAAATCCTCAGCCAAAGTGGGTGGGTGTAAAGATGGGTGCAGATAAAGTTGCGGACGCCAATACAACCCGCTCTGCTCTCACAAAACACCTAACCTTCATCCATTCTCGAATAACTGTCCCGCTCAAACAAGAAACAATAGATGCATATTACCTTGCTCAGGACAGTGATTTTGTTTTGGTAAATTGCGTCATGCCGCCGCATATTTATACAAAATTAGATGGTGCAGAGCGCATAGAGCAAAGGGTTAAGCATAATGTAGAAATCTTTACGAGAAGGTCTCAAGCTGTACGCTTATATAATGAGGAACGAGTAAAAACTGGGGCGCAATATGATGCGTCCGCTATTTTTGCAATTAGGGAGAAGTTTGCTAGGAAAAGGTTGAGGTATATGCACCATAAGTTCAGTCGCGTCGGTGTAAACCGCGATGGTCGTCAGGCGATCTTCTATTCTGAACATTATTGCGGAAGGCTGTGTGCAGGTGGCTCCTATGTTGTCATGGAACTTATTGGTCAAACATGGAAAGTTCAAAGAATTTCTATGGTCTGGATATCTTGACGGAAATTTGCCAAGATTTCCTCAAACTGCAACGTAATAAAATATTCAGCGATTCTGTTAGGCAGGGCGCGACTCCTGTTTACCCCTTAATGATTTGTGCCGCAGACAAAGATAACGCCAATTAACTCCAATCACTGTTAACTAATTTTCTCTTGACGTTCTCTTTATGTTCTGTAATAGAACAAACAGAGAACTATAAAAATGGGAGTTAGATATGAAACAGATTGTTATGGACATTAGCAGTGGTATGGTGCTTGGTGGATTCGTGATTGTGATGAGCGTCTGGATGATGATTTTAGGCGGCTAATGAGCTTATAAAAGGTGAAAAATGGCTTCTAAGAGTAAGAGGGGTGATCCGATATTCGTGCCATTGCGCTGTCGTACTCCTTACTCTTTGCTGGAGGGAGCCCTTAAAATTGACGACCTGACCGGACGGTTGCGCGAGTGGCGTATTCCGGCGGCGGGGCTAACCGATACCAACAATATCTGCGCGGCACTGGAATATTCCGAAAAAATGGTCGAGGCAGGGATACAACCGATTATCGGCTGTACGCTCAGTGTGTATCTCGGTGGTGACGACAATCAGCTTAACCCGCACACTAATATGCATGGGGGCAAGGAATTAGCGGGTACCATTGTATTGCTAGCGCAAAATGAGCAGGGCTATACCAATCTCTTGAAGCTATCATCATCAGCGTTTCTGGATGTTGAAGCTACAGACTTACCCCATATAAAAATCGCGCAATTACAAGACCTTAATGAGGGCTTGATCGCTCTTACGGGTGGCGGAGACGGGTTTATCAACCGGTTGATTTGCGCCGGACAAAACGAGCAAGCTGAAAAATGGCTCAAAACCATGTCCGAATGGTTTGCGGGGCGGCTCTATATAGAATTACAGCGCCATGATCTACCGAACGAAAAGCAGGCCGAGCCGCATCTTATCAGTTTTGCTTATGATATGGGATTGCCGCTCGTGGCCACCAATGAGCCATATTTTCTCGATCCGGATATGCATAAAGCCCACGATGCGCTTTTAGCTATATCCGAAGGCAGTTATGTGTTGGAGCCTGACCGCCGCCATGTTTCCAAGCAGCATTACCTRAAAATGCCTGAAGYAATGGTTGARTTGTTTAAAGATTTACCAGAAGCCATTGAAAATACTATARRTATTGCMAARAGATGTGCATTTCGTAGCCCGAAACGCGACCCGATTTTGCCGGGTTTTGGTGATGGTAGCGAAAGCGAAACAGATATGCTGGCGCGTATGGCGCGTGAGGGTCTGGAAATGCGGCTTAAGCAAGTGGAGCCTGCCGAACCGCGCGAAGCTTATTTTGATAGGCTGGATTTTGAGCTAAAGGTTATTGCCCAAATGGGTTTTCCTGGATATTTCCTAATTGTT
The DNA here is from genome assembly GCA_002732685.1 of Robiginitomaculum sp. The sequence goes on along the minus strand of NVRS01000006.1, from coordinate 73,385 downwards.
GCTGACTTCATTAAATGGGCCAAAGACCAAGATATTCCAGTCGGGCCGGGGCGGGGTTCCGGTGCGGGTTCTGTGGTTGCGTGGGCGCTCACCATTACCGATTTAGATCCGCTCCGTTACGGTTTGATTTTCGAGCGTTTCTTGAACCCTGAGCGGGTATCCATGCCCGATTTCGATATCGATTTCTGTCAGGAGAGGCGCGGCGAGGTTATCCGCTATGTGCAGGACAAATACGGCGAAGAACAAGTTGCGCATATTATCACATTCGGGACACTACAAGCCCGTGCCGTGGTGCGCGATGTTGGGCGAGTTTTGCAGATGCCGCTCGGGCAGGTGGACAGGCTAGCCAAATTGGTACCGTCCAATCCGGCCAACCCGGTTAGCTTGGCTGAAGCCATTAAAATTGAACCGGCTTTGCAGCGTGAACGAGATAGAGAGCCAGCGGTGCAGGAACTCCTGACCATGGCGTTACAGTTAGAAGGTCTGTACCGTAACGCCTCGACCCATGCGGCGGGTGTGGTGATTGGTGACCGACCTTTGGCAGAATTGGTGCCGCTTTACCGTGATGCGCGTTCAGAGATACCAGCCACGCAGTTCACTATGAAATGGGTTGAAAAAGCCGGATTGGTGAAATTCGACTTTTTGGGTCTGAAAACCCTAACCGTTATTGACCGGGCTCTTAAATATCTCAAACGGCAGGGCATAGAGCTGAATTTGGACACAACACCCGTTGATGATCCGGCTTCCTATAAACTGCTGGAGCAAGGGTTGTCGCAAGGGATATTCCAATTGGAGAGTTCCGGCATGCGCGATACTTTGCGCAAGATGGCACCTAACTCAATCGAAGAACTGACTGCGATTATTTCACTGTATCGTCCGGGCCCAATGCGCAATATCCCTGAATATATTGAGCGAAAATTTGGCCGTTCACCCATCACCTATCCCCATGAGAGCTTGGAAGAAATCCTCAAGGAAACCTACGGTATTATTATCTACCAAGAACAGGTCATGCAGATTGCACAAGTGTTATCCGGATATTCTCTCGGCGAAGCGGATGTGTTGCGCCGTGCTATGGGTAAAAAAGACAAAGAAGAAATGGCCCGCCAAGAATCGCGCTTTGTAGACGGCGCGGCTGAGAACGGTGTTAAGGGTGCATTAGCGCGGCAAATATTCGAATTGGTCAATGAATTTGCCGGTTATGGGTTTAACAAATCCCACGCTGCCGCCTACGCCATGATTTCTTTTCGCACGGCTTATCTTAAGGCTCATCATCCTGTGGAATTTCTAGCTGCTTCTATGAGTTTGGATATTAGCAATGTTGAGAAGTTGGCTTTATTTGCCCGAGAGGCCAAGCAAATAGGTGTGGAAATCGCCCCGCCTTGTGTCAATCGGAGCTTTGCCGATTTTGAGGTGGCTGACGGGAAAATCCTTTATGCGCTCGGGGCTGTTAAAAATGTTGGTGTTGAAGCAATGCGCCATTTGGTAATGGTACGCGAAGAGGGCGGGCCGTTTCTTGATGTGTTTGATTTCGCACGCCGCGTTGATGCACGTATCGTCAATAAACGGGCTTATGAAAACCTGGCTAAAACTGGTGCATTCGATAGCCTTGAACCAAACCGTGCCCGTTCATTTGCCTCGGCGGCGGTACTTTTGTCAATTAGTGCCCGCGCCGCTCAAGAACGTAATTCGGCACAAGTAAATTTGTTCGGAGATACTGAAGAAACAATGGCGGAACCTGAGCTGCCGATTGTCGAGCCGTGGGGTACAGTGGAAACATTGGAGCAAGAGCTTGCCGCCGCAGGCTATTATCTCAGCGGGCATCCATTAGAAGAGCAAGCCGAGGCGCTTAGGCGCCGCAAATTCTTACAAATAGACGAGGCGGACGGTGCCTATGCACGTGGTCAAAGGGCTGTGCGTATGGCGGGTGTATTGCATAAACGCCAAGAACGAATATCCCAGCGGACTAAAAAACGTTTTGCCTATCTGAACTTATCCGACCCGAGCGGCGAATATGAAGTGTTTATGGGTGAGGAATTACTGGTTAGGCACCGCGAAATACTACAAGCAGGTGCTTTGCTGGAATTACAAATCAAGTTGGATATGCGCGACGGTGAACTCAGCATGACGGTCAATTCCGTTAAACCTCTGTCGGGCAGCGGGGCGGATGCGGCACCACAAATTAGGGGTCTAGATGTCTATATTCGAAATGCGGATACCCTTGAGGCATTGAAACGCTGCATAGCCGGACTAGAAAACGCGCCTATGAAAGCGAAGGGGAGAATGAACATCATTGTTCCCATTGAAGATGCTCGGGAAATTTCTCTTAAACTCCCGGGGCAACACGGCCTTGATGATACATTCCAAGCAGCACTAAAAGCCGTTCCGGGTGTTGAAAAAATATCGACGTTTTAGCGGTTTTTAATCCGGTTTGGCGTCTTGCGTCGGAATATCTGGATATGACGGACGTGCGGTGCCTGTGTTGATGAGCCTCCATCCAATCGATATGGCTTGGCGGCATCTTACATTGTTTTTTCGGCCAGCTTGGCCTTGGATCAAATCGCAAATACGTTGGGATGCTTTATCGGGTGCTTTAATGCGGCCTCGCACCATGGCACCGGAACCAAAATTGCCGCTTTTTATACCGACTAATAAAGACATAGTTGATGAAATACCGCCCGGTTTTTTGCCGCCGTCAAAAACCACAAGGTATTTATTCTTCCTGTATGTACAAAAATAGCCAAGCCCATCAGTGGTCATTTCCAAACCGGTAATACGGCAGGAAAAGCTCTCTTGGTTTTTATTGCCATCGGGCAATTTTAGTTGTGGTGATAGAGCAGGCTTTAATTGGCCTCTTTGTTGTTGGGCCGTAGCCGAATTAGCAATAAATAAGCTCATGAACAAACTAAAGAAAAGAGTGGATGTTTTCATAATGACAATCTCCCAATGGCTGTTGTTGTCAACATTAGGTCGAATTTCCATTGCACACAAGTTGCATACGCAGGTTTAAACAGTTCAAATAATGCGCAATCATCGGCATTTCCCGCTTGCAAGAATAAAATTAGCTGTTATACACCGCGCAAATTCACAGAACGGGATATGGCTGTTGCACGCATGTAGCTAGTCTTTCCGGTGAAAGTTGACAATTCTGCCAGCTTTCTCAACCCCCGTTCGAGGCCTAACCGGATAAGGAGATACTCCATGGCACTACCAGAATTTTCCATGCGCCAGCTATTAGAAGCAGGCGTCCACTTTGGACATCAAACACATCGCTGGAACCCTAAAATGGCACCATATATCTTTGGTGCACGTTCCAATATTCATATTCTTGACTTGTCACAGACGGTTCCGCTTTTGCACCAAGCTATGGTCAAAATGCGCGACGTGGCTGCAGGCGGCGGACGCATTTTGTTCGTTGGTACTAAACGTCAGGCATCTGATGCCGTTAAAGAATCCGCGACACGTTGTGCGCAATATTACGTCAATCATCGCTGGCTTGGTGGTATGCTGACAAATTGGCAAACTATTTCAAAGTCTATTGCCCGTTTGCGTGAACTAGAAGGCATGCTTGAGAATATTGAGCAATCTGGCCTGACCAAAAAAGAATTGCTAAAACTGACCCGCGAGAAAGACAAACTTGATCGTGCTTTGGGCGGTATCAAAGATATGGGTAAAATTCCGAACCTTATTTTTGTAATCGATACAACCAAAGAAACTATTGCTATCAAAGAAGCCCGCAAGCTTGGCATACCCATTATTGCACTCCTCGACAGTAACTGTAATCCTGATGATGTTGATATGCCAATTCCTGGCAATGATGACGCTGTGCGGTCTATTTCGTTGTTCTGTGATTTGATGGCGGACGCTATCCTCGACGGTATGACAGAAGGTGCGATTGCTGCTGGTGTTGATATTGGCGCTGCTGAAAACCCAGTCGAGACTGCTTTGGCCGCAGATATGGTCGAAGCTGCTCCTGTTGTGGAAGCTCCAGCTAAAGAAGAAGCTAAACCAGCCGCTAAAGAAGAAGCTCCAGCCAAAGAAGAAGCTGCTCCAGCCAAAGAAGAAGCTGCTCCAGCCAAAGAAGAAGTTAAACCAGCAGCTAAAGAAGAAGCGCCTACAAAAGCTGATGACATTTCTTTGATCGATGGTATCGGCCCTGTGTTCAAGAAAAAGCTTGAAGGCGAAGGTATTACTACATTTGCAAGCATCGTTGCATTAGACGAAGYTGCTATCACGGCTCTGGACGAGAAGCTTGACCTTAAAGGCAAGATCGTTTCAGGCGAGTGGGTAGAGCAAGCAAAAGAGCTTATGGCTGGTAAAGCACCGCGCGCCAAAAGCGACGCTGCGCGCGCTTAAGCGGGTATTGAATTTACGGCAGAGACCACCATCTCTGCCGTAACTAATATAAATATACGGAGAGTATAATGGCTACTATTACAGCTGCGCTGGTCAAAGAACTGCGCGAAAAAACATCTGCAGGCATGATGGACTGCAAAAAAGCTCTGACGGCAACTGACGGCAATATCGAAGACGCAGCAGATTGGTTGCGTAAAAAAGGTATCGCCAAAGCAGGTAAAAAATCAGGCCGCATTGCATCCGAAGGTCTAATTGGTCTTGGACAGTCCGGTACGACATCTGCTTTGGTTGAAGTTAATTCTGAAACCGACTTTGTGGCCTTGAACGAAGAGTTCCAAGGCATGGTACGTGAAATTTCAACATTGGCAGTAACTGCGAATGGTGATGTAGCGGCTTTGGCTGCTACAAGTATGGCAACGGGCAAAGACATTGCCACGTCAATTACGGATCTGATTGCGAAAATCGGTGAAAACATGAATTTGCGCCGTACAGAAGCACTGAGCGTTAAATCTGGTGTTGTTGCTGGTTATTTGCATAACGGCGTTGCAGATAGTCTCGGTAAAATCGGTGTATTGATTGCACTAGAATCAGACGGTGATGCGGATGTATTGAATGCGCTTGGCCGTAAATTGGCGATGCATGTTGCTGCTACGTCTCCACTTTCATTGAGCGTAGACGATATGGATCCGGCTGTGGTTCAGAAAGAACGTGATTTACTATCTGATCAAGCGCGTGCGTCAGGTAAGCCTGAAAATATCATTGAAAAAATGGTTGATGGCCGTATGCAGAAATTCTTCAAAGAATCTGTACTTTTGAACCAAATGTTCGTTATGGACCCTGATCGTTCAATCGCTAAGGTCATCGAAGATGAAGCTAAGTCCATGGGGGTTGCCATTGAAATGACTGGCTTTGTGCGTATGCAACTCGGCGAAGGTATCGAGAAAAAAGTTGAAGATTTTGCCGCAGAAGTCGCTGCAACTTTAGGAGACGCATAAAGCGTTTCTTGCAGCACATTGCATATCCCAAATTCGTATTATGCCCGCGTTTATTTTAGACGCGGGCATAATCATTCGCTATAAGCGAACGAATGAGTCGTAACTAAGCAAGGGATAGGCATGGGCACTAAATTAAAATACAAACGAGTACTCCTGAAAATATCGGGAGAAGCCCTTATGGGGACGCAATCTTTCGGGATTGATGTGTCTGTGACCGCCCGTATTGCTGAAGAAATAGCCAGTGCCCATGCCAAGGGTTTGGAAATCGGTCTCGTTATAGGCGGCGGCAATATTTTTCGCGGCCTAGCCGCTTCCGAAGCCGGTATTGAACGCACTACAGCAGATTACATGGGCATGTTGGCCACGGTGATGAATGCATTGGCTATGCAAAGTGCGCTCGAGCGTATCGGGCTGGACACGCGGGTAATGTCAGCCATTCCTATGACGACAGTTTGTGAGCCTTATATTAGACGCCGCGCCAGCCGACATATGGAGCGCGGGCGTATCGTTATTTTTGCAGCAGGAACCGGTAATCCGTTTTTTACTACGGATACGGCGGCGGCACTTCGGGCAGCTGAAATGGGCTGTGATGCACTGCTGAAAGGCACCAAGGTTGACGGTGTCTACGATAAAGATCCCGCTAAACATAATGAAGCAGTGCGCTATGATACTCTGTCTTATATGGACGTTATCACCAAAGATTTACAGGTTATGGATACGTCAGCAGTCACATTGATGCGTGACAATTCTATTCCGATCATTGTATTTTCTATCGCGGAAAAACGCCGTTTCGAAGATGTAATGACCGGAAAAGGTATATGTACCATAATTAAGTCCTAATTTGAGTATTAAAGACGCATAAGAACACTAAAGGAGCCTACAATGGCAGATTATGATCTAGCAGATATCAAACGACGCATGGACGGCGCGATTACGGCYATGAAAAGTGAATTTAACTCTTTGCGTACCGGACGTGCCCATACGGCTATTCTGGATAACATCACGGTTGAAGCATATGGTTCGCAAGTGCCGTTAAACACGGTCGGAGCGATCAATATCCCAGAGCCGCGTATGCTCAGCGTCAATGTTTGGGATAAAACCATGGTTGCTGGTGTAGAACGGGCTTTGCGCGAAAGTAATTTGGGTATCAATCCGGTGGTTGACGGCCAGACAGTCCGCATACCCATGCCGGCTCTGACCGAAGAACGCCGCCAAGAACTGACCAAGGTTGCTGGTAATTATGCTGAGGCCGCCAAGGTTGCCGTGCGCAATGTGCGCCGCGACGGAATGGAAGGTCTTCGCGACATGGAAAAAGATGGCGATATCAGCGAAGACGATCACAAACGTAGCTCTGGCGAAGTGCAAGAGGCTACGGACAAGCACATCGCCGATATTGACAAAGCTTTGGCGACCAAAAACGAAGAGATCATGCAGGTCTAGCCCATGCAGTCATCTCGTCAGCAAGATAACTTCCCGAAGCATATTGCCATTATCATGGACGGTAATGGACGCTGGGCGAAATCGCGGGGTCGGCCCCGTTTGTTTGGGCATCAAGCTGGTGTGAAAACTGTACGGCGTATTGTCGAAGATGCTTCCGAAATTGGTGTTAAGTGTTTGACATTATACAGTTTTTCAACAGAGAATTGGTCAAGGCCCAAGGCGGAAATCGCCGCATTGTTCGGATTGCTTCGTAAATATGTAAATGATGATTTGCAAACTTTACATAACCGAAATGTACGGGTGCGGATATTAGGTTCGCGCGTGGGGCTTAAACCAGATATGCTTGAACTCCTTGATAGGGTTGAGGAGACGACCAAAAACAACACGGATTTTTCCCTCAATATTGCCTTTAACTATGGCGGCCGTGACGAGATTTTGCGGGCGGCACGTGAATTTGCCACTGATGTAGCTGCAGGCAAAGCGGATGCAGGCGATCTCACCGAAGCTAAGTTCGAAACCTACCTAGATAGCTGCGACCTACCTGACCCTGATTTGGTCATTCGTACCAGCGGCGAAAAACGCATTAGTAATTTTCTACTCTGGCAAGCTGCTTATGCAGAGTTTGTTTTTACCGATGTATTGTGGCCTGATTTTTCTAAACATGATTTGCAGGCTGCTATAACAAGTTTTCAAAACCGTGAGCGCCGCTTCGGAAATTTAGCCGCTGTATCAGCAGATGAGGTGGCTTAGATGGCGGAGGCAAAGTATTCAAAATTAAAAGCACTTGGCATCCGCGCGGCATCTGGCCTCGTATTGGTGGCGATATGTGGTGTGCCTTTGTATTTTGGCGGGTGGGGCTTAGCCGCTTTTATTATCGTGGTTTGTACGCGTGTCATTTATGAATGGGTGCGCATGAGTGACCCTCAGCAGACAAAATTGGCGCTTATTATACCTATAGCAGGATTGCTTATTGCGTTGGGATTAGCGCAGTTTGGTGTTTGGGGACTGGATAATTGGAAATGGGCATTGGTATCGGTCGGCTTTATTAGCGCATTGGCAACCTTGGAACGTTCACGGCGCGGCGGCGGACTTTGGGCCGGATTTGGGTGCTTATATGTATTGCTACCAAGCTTGGCCATATTGTGGTTACGGGGGGACGAGGTCGGCGTAAACGCGACTGGATTTGCCAGATTTATCTATATTGTTGTTGTGGTGATTGCTGCGGATAGCTGGGCTTACCTAGGTGGTTCGACCTTAAAGGGACCAAAATTAATCCCGAAGGTTAGCCCCAATAAAACCTGGTCGGGTTTAATCAGCGGGTTTGTGTTTGGATCATTGTTTGGCGCTCTGGCTGCTTGGATAATCGGCTTTAGTCCGATRTATGGTGCATTATTAGCAGTGCCTGTGGTCATTTTTGCTGTACTTGGCGACTTACTGGAATCTGTCATTAAACGGCATCTAAACGTCAAAGATGCAGGCGGTATTATTCCCGGTCACGGAGGGCTTTTGGATAGAATTGATAGCTTGATGTTGATTGTTGTCGTTGCTGCTGCGCTATTGCTAATATGGCCGAATATCTGGCCAATGGTTGGTGCTTAACCGTTATGACGAGGCGCGTGACTATATTAGGCTCTACTGGGTCTATCGGAGAAAGCACTTTAAGCTTGATACGGGATTCTGCGCCTGATGATTATAAAATCGTCTGTCTGAGTGCCAATACGAATGCTCAAGAACTAGCCAAACAGGCACTGGAATTCCGCCCCGAATTTGTGGCATTGGGTGATGCGGCTAATCARGATAYBCTCAAGGATACATTAGCSGGTACTGGCATAAAAATCGCCATAGGCCGTTCTGCTGTTGTTGAGGCAGGTGGATGGCCTGCAGATTTTATCATGGCGGCGATTGTAGGTGCAGCAGGTCTGGAGCCGACTTTGGCAGCGGTCGAACAGGGCACTTCTGTCGGTTTGGCCAATAAAGAATGCCTAGTCTGTGCCGGTGATTTGTTTATGGAAGCCGTGAAAAACGCTGGAACCACTCTGTTGCCCGTTGATTCTGAGCATAATGCAATTTTTCAAGTGTTGGAGCGTGATCGCCCCAAAGAAGTACGCCGCTTAATATTAACAGCGTCCGGGGGGCCTTTTCGTGAATTTACGATTGAGCAATTACAATCGGTTACCCGCGAACAGGCCCTCAATCACCCAGTATGGGATATGGGTGCAAAAATATCTATCGATTCTGCGACCTTGATGAACAAAGGATTGGAATTAATTGAAGCCAGTTATTTATTTGCGCGCCCTTCAGCAGAGATCGATATCATCGTGCATCCACAGTCCATCATCCATTCTATGGTGGAATATGTTGACGGTTCAGTGCTGGCACAAATGGGGTCTCCTGACATGCGCACRCCGATTGCCTATGCTTTGGCTTGGCCTGARCGTATGGAAACTACGGTTAAGCAACTTGATTTTGCGCAGGTCGGACAATTGGAGTTTTACCCGCCGRATCCGGRRAAATTCCCAGCCTTACGTTTGGCACGCGCGGCATTGGAAACAGGCGGTATGGCGCCAACCGTTCTGAATGCGGCCAATGAAGTGGCTGTAGATGCCTTTTTACACGGTAATTTGAAGTTTCTTGCCCTTACCGAGTGCATTGAATTAGTCATGAATAGCTTTAAAAGCGAGAGTAGTTTTGCTAAGCCCTTGCAAACGATAAAAGACGTACTAGAAATTGACGGGCGTGTGCGGGTCAAAGCTCGTGAATTGGCCAAAGAATTGGCTAACGGCTAGGTAGGGGAAAMTACAAATGCTAGAGTGGATGTTTAATGGGCTAATTACCATTGCCAGCTTYGCGCTTGTGCTTGGCCTATTGGTGTTTATCCACGAGCTTGGTCATTATTCTGTTGGACGCATGTTTGGCGTAGCCGTGGAACGTTTTTCTATTGGCTTTGGTAAACCCATTTTTCGTTATAAAGCCAAGTCTGGTACTGAGTGGGTGTTATCGCGGGTGCCGCTTGGCGGTTATGTAAAATTTCTTGGTGATCTTGGCGCGGCCAGCAATCCTGATACCGAAGAACTGGCCAAGATAAAGTCGGAAATGGACAACAAACACGGTAATAACGTGTGGAAATCCTGTCTGTATTTCAAGCCGTTACACCAACGAGCATTGGTAGCATTTGCTGGGCCAATGGCCAATTTTATACTGGCGGCTGTATTGTTTGCAGGACTGGCTTGGGGCTTTGGTACAAATAAACGAGTTGCTGAAATACATGAAGTAACACCTGGTGGGCCAGCGGCACGCGCCGAGTTTATGGTTGGGGATAAAATACTAACCATAGACGGTAAGGAGGCGAGCAGTGTCAACCAGGTTATACAAATCATTACGCTGAATAGCGGTGAGGATCTAAAGGTAATTGTACAGCGCGGCACGGAGCAAGTTGATCTTATGGTGACACCGGAACGGCGCACCAAGAAAGACGGTATAGGCGGCACCATGACGGGCGGTGTAATAGACGTATCGATTGGTGGGGCTACTATCCACAAAACCTATAACTTCGTTCAAGCCTCTCGCTATGGAGTTGAAAATGTCGGCACGACATTGGCCATGACCGGTAAATATATCGGGCGTATTTTTCAGGGTAAAGAAAACGGCAAAGCGCTTGGTGGCCCTTTGAAAATTTTAGCCTACACTGGTAAAGTGAGTATTATGTCTTCACAAGTTGAGGGTGGTATAGGTTACAAATTGAAGATAGCTTTTATGAGCTTACTATCCCTTGCTGCCACGCTTTCCGTTGGTTTAGGTTTCGCAAATTTAATGCCAATTCCTGTTTTAGATGGTGGACATTTGGTCTACTACGGTTATGAAGCTGTGATGCGGCGCCCTTTAAGTGCGCGGGCACAGGAAATAGGGTTTCGCATCGGCTTCGCCGTGCTCATTTCTCTATTTTTAGTTTTAACTTTGAACGATATCGGGTATATCTCGAGCTTGTTTGATAATACGGGATAAATGTAGGGTTTATGATTAAAACCRATAGCTATAATAATTTGCGTATATGCCTGTTTGCTTTGATGGGGCTTGTTCTATTGGGCGCTAGCTTTATGATTTCACCTTCAGCCTTTGCGCAGGATGAGCAAGCGGAGCAAGTTGAATCGCAGGCCCGCCCGGAATTCATCAAATCGATTAGAGTTATTGGTAATCAACGGGTAGAGGCCAATACGGTCGCRTCCTATTTGCTCATTGCKCCTGGTGACCGTTATACTGATGAGCGKGTTGATTTATCCATAAAAACACTTTTYGCTACAGGTTTRTTCGCCGATGTTTTAATTGAWCCAGGTGATGGCAATTTGATTATCCGGGTTGTTGAAAAYCCAATTATCAATCGTGTTATTCTCGAAGGTAATAAAGCACTAAAAACTGATAAAATCACTGATGAATTGGAAGCGGCTCCTMGATCTGTMTTCACACGTTCGCGCGTGCAGGCGGATGTGCAGCGTATTATTGATTTATATAGCCAGTCTGGCCGCTTTGCCGCACAAGTTGTGCCAAAAGTGGTGCAACAGGAACAAAATCGGGTTGATTTGATATTTGAAATTACTGAAGGGCCGACAACTGGGGTTAGACGCATCAATTTTATCGGYAATAACGAGTTTTCAGATAGGCGCTTACGCAAACAATTGGCGACAAAGGAAACTATCTGGTGGAAGTTCTTTGGGTCAAATGACAACTATGATCCAAATAGACTAGAATATGACCGTGAACAAATACGGACATTTTACACAGACCGGGGTTTCGCTGATTTCCGTGTTATTTCTGCGGTTGCCGAATTGGTACCAAACCAGAAAGACTTCTACATAACGTTTACTGTTGATGAGGGCGATGAATATACATGGGGTGATATCACTGTAGAAACAGAGTTGGAAACGCTTGATAAAAGGGTTCTAGAAGCTATTGTACCAATTAGAACCGGACGTATTTATAAATCCAGTGAATTGGAAAGTGCGATTGACGTATTGACCTTTGCCTCTGGCGCCGCCGGTTACGCATTCGTTGATATCCAACCGCAAATTAAACGTAACCGTGAAACCAAGACAGTTGATTTGGTTTTTAATATGGTTGAAGGGCCGCGCGTTTATATYGAACGTATCGATATTGTCGGYAATACAACGACACTGGACTATGTTATCCGCCGCGAAATGGAATTGGTGGAGGGCGATGCCTTTAACCGAATTTTACTGGATCGTTCTAAAAACCGGGTGCGGGCTCTGCGTTTCTTTGAAGAAGTAGAAATTACTGAGACACAAGGTTCCACTCCCGATAGGGCGGTCGTCCAAGTAAAAGTTATTGAGCAACCAACTGGTGAATTGTCATTCTCAGCCGGTTTCTCATCGGCAGATGCTTTCTTGGTCGACTTATCAATTTCCCAGCGAAATTTACGTGGACGTGGCCAACAGTTAAAATTTGTAATTCGTGCCAGTTCAAATAGGCAGGAAATTGACCTGCGCTTTACAGAACCTCGCTTCCTTAATCGTAATTTAGCGGCTGGTATTGAGCTGTTTAATATTACYAATGACTTTTTTGATGAAGCTGGTTTCCGTTCGAAACGTGTAGGTTCACAGGCCACTTTGGCATTCCGTTTAACGGAGTATACAACTTTGCAAGCTCGTTATGCGCTTCGACAAGAAAAAGTGGATTGCACTGCACAGCTAACCCTATCGAACCCATTATTGTGTTTGCAGGATAACAACCGGTTGTCTTCCGTCTTGGGGTACACATTTGGCTGGGATCGCAGGAACGACCCGATTACACCAACACGTGGTTTTGATATGTTTTTCACGCAAGACTTTGCAGGTGTTGGCGGCGATGTTAAATATCTAAGATCCGAGTTTAGAGCTTCAACATATTATGGAATTTTYAAAAATGTCGTTGCTACAGGTAAACTTTCAGGTGGTTATATTACTGGCTGGGGTGGGGATTCTGTACAAATTAATGATAGATTCTTTAAAGGCTCTAGAACATTCCGGGGTTTTGATAATGCGGGTATTGGGCCGCGAACAYTGGTAACAAGCGCACAGTTCCCTGATGGTCAGCGTTTCAATGCTCTTGGTGGCAATGCCTATGGTCATGCGGTTGCAGAGGTGAGTTTTCCGCTTGTYGCATCGCTTTTGGGTAGTCTATTTATTGAAGCAGGYACAGTTGGCCTCTTAGATGATGAGTTCAAGGTTTCGGGTGACCCAAATGTTATCATACGYGATCAACTGGCTCTGCGGTCTATTGCTGGTGCAAGTATTTTCTGGGATTCGCCGTTYGGGCCTATCCGGTTTGATTTCACTGTCCCAATTGCAAAAGAAGATTTTGACGAAACAAAATCCTTCCAATTTAATACAAGTACAAGGTTCTAAAATGAAATTTTATAATTTAATCAAAACTGTGGTCGTTGCTTCGATTGCAGCGTTTATATTTGCCAATAATGCATTGGCTCAGTCAAATGTTCTGGTTGTTGATCAGGCACGCGTATTACGTGATTCTGATGTCGGCAAACACATTAACCGTCAAATAGAGTCAATCGCCAAGCAAATGGAAGCTGAAATGATTGCGCAGTTAGCACCGATCAAAGCTGAACGTGACAAGCTAATGGCAGAGCTTAAAACTATGAATGTTGAAGCATTGAAATCTCGCCCAGATCTTCAGCAACGRGCAAAAACTTTGCAGGAAAAATCTCAAAAATCTCAACTTGAAGCTAAATATAAGCAGACTGAATTGCAAATAACCGAGCAAAAAGCTTTGGGCAAAATTAATGTTAAGCTAGAGACTATTTTAGCAGCTCTTGTGGCAGAGAAAAAAGCGGATGTTATCCTTGACCGGTCGATAGTTATTTTTACCAGCCCAGAGGCTGATATTACGGATGACATTATTAGCCGTTTGAATGCACAAATGAAGACGGTGCCTGTTGTACGGGAACGTTTGCCGCGTAAACCTTTGCAGAAGCAAGTAAGTAGGCCAGCACAGTAAAAAGGGGTAAGAGGCTATGGTGGATAATCGGTTTTACAAACACCTAGGCCCACTCTCGCTCTTGGAGCTACTTGACGGTTTGGATGTTGACATCCCAGAAGGTCAATTTTGCGACATAATAATAGAAAATGCAGCGCCTGTGCACCAAGCAGGTGCTAAGGATATATCGTTTTTAGATGGCAGAGGTGCTGCAAAGAAGGCTTTAGGCTGTGGAGCGGCAGTCTGCTTTGTAAGTGCTAAGAATGCAGAACATATTGGAAAAGCGGGCGGCTTACCGCTAATTTCCGAATACCCACAAGCTGATTTTTCATCAATTTTAGATCGTCTCTACCAAGTTTTGGGTTATGGAGACGGTGTAAACAACAGCTTTAAAGACGTAGATATCGGTAGAGGCGTCGTCATTGGCGACGGAGCAAACATTGGAGACGGCACAAGTGTTGGGCCAAATTCTGTTATCGGCCCAGGTGTTGTTATTGGTAAAAACTGCGAAATTGGTGCTAATGTAGTCATTGAATTTTCAGTTATTGGCAATAATTGTAAAATTTACCACGGCGCAGTTCTTGGGGGTGCCGGGTTTGGTGTTGCTAAAAGTGCAAACGGCGGCATAGACATCCCTCATATTGGCACAGTAGAATTAGGTAATGACGTTACTGTTGGTTGTCAGACGACTATCGACCGCGCCATGTTCGGCAGCACAAGTATTGGTGATGGAACGAAACTGGATAACGGCATACAAATCGCCCATAACGTCAAAGTAGGCCGTAATTGTTTATTTGCAGGCCATGTCGGTATTGCAGGYAGCTGTAATATTGGAGACGGCGTGATTATGGGCGGCAGAGCAGGGCTACCTGATCATACAAATGTTGGCGACGGAGCCATTTTGGTCGCAGGTGCAGGGCCGATACGTGATGTTCCTGCAGGCGAAGTTTGGGGCGGCACACCAGCAACGCCTATTCGTGAACAATTGCGACAGCTAAGCGCAATCCGCCGCCTTGCCAAGTCTCAGGCCAAACCAAAGCAAAAATCATGAGTGTTCGCCTTCCGTTAGGGCAGGCAGATATAGAGCAATATCTGCCGCATCGCCGTCCAATGTTGATGCTGGATAGGGTCGTTAAGTTCGACGGCGAAACTATTGCCACTGAAATTGATACGCATCCGGACGCATTTTATTTTGATGGACATTTCCCGGATAACCCGATCATGCCCGGTGTGATTATTATGGAATGTATTGGTCAGTCAGGTGCATTATTAGCGGCGCTACGTGGTGATTTTGACCATAATGACCATTTGCTTGCTTTTACTGGTTTTGAAAAAACAAGATTTCGAAAATTTGTGAAGCCAAATGAAACTCTTTGTGTTTACTGCAAATTGGAAAAAAAGCGTAAACAACTCTATAAATTTGTTGGCCATGCGGAAGTAAACGGAGAATTGGTTATGCGGTTAGCATTTTCAGCTGCGTTAACGCAAAAAAACGGGGAGTGATTATATGGGTATAAATATTCATCCTTCTGCGCATGTGGATAGCAACGCACAATTGGCCGATGGTGTTGAAATCGGTCCACTTTGTGTAGTTGGCCCTGATGTAAAACTAGCCAAAGGCGTTAAGCTGGTTAGTCAGGTCAATATAGCCGGCAACACTGAAGTCGGCCCGGATTGCCAGTTTTATCCGTTCGTTTCCCTTGGACACCCCCCACAAGATACCAAGCACCAAGGTGGTGCGGTAAGCCTTAAAATTGGTGCGCGCACAATTTTACGTGAACTGGTTAACATCCATCCTGGCTCTGATGCCGGGCGGACTGAAACAATTATTGGTGATGATTGTTATTTCATGGTTGGTACGCATGTCGCCCATGAAGGCCTCGTGGGTAATAATGTCATTTTATCTAATGGCACCCAAGTTGGCGGCTGCGTAACCATAGGTGATAATGTTATTATCGGCGGACTTTGTGCCGTGCATCAGTTTACCCGTATCGGTAATAACGTGTTTATTGGCGGTATGACTACGGTCGTCAAAGATGTTATTCCGTTCGGAATTTCGGTTGGTAACAAGCAAGTTCTCAACGGGCTCAATGTTGTTGGGTTAAAACGTTCTGGGTTTTCCAAGGCGCAAATCCATGACCTACGTGCGGCCTACCAAACTATCTTTGCGGAAAAAGGTAATTTTAAGGACCGCTTGGCCGAGGTTGAGGCACAATATGCGGACCACGAGCAAGTTATGAAAATAGTCGAGTTTATCAAAACTGGTGATAAGCGCCCGATTTGTTTGCCAGGCAAAGCATAAAAATGACGCAGGCCAAGAAAATTGATCCCAAAAAAATAGGCCAAAAAAAGATAGGCCAAAAAAAGATAGGCCAAAAAAAGATAGGACTGATCGCAGGCGGCGGTACGCTACCCCATGCAATCATAAAAAATGCGCAAGAACAGGGCTATGAAATATATGTGGCCGCTTTGCGTGGTTCTTCAAAGCCGGATGATTTTAATATCGCATCAGACGCATACGGTTTCGTAGAATTTCGAAAACTGATTAAACGTTTTAAGCAAGAAAATTGTACACATGTCACCTTGGCAGGCAATGTAGCGCGCCCTGATTTTTCTACGATCAAGCCAAGTATCCGTGATTTACCGCTTTTGGCAAAGGCTGTGAAAGCGGCCACCAAGGGCGATGATGGTTTGCTGAAATTTATTGTTTCTCTGTTTGAGAAGGAAGGGTTTGAAATCTTGGCACCGCAGGATATCTGCAAACCCAATCTAATGATGATGGGGCCATTGGGAAAAACTAAGCCAGCGAAAAAGCATCAGGCTGACATGAAGAAAGCTATGGATATAGCCGTACTCATAGGCCATTCTGATATAGGGCAGGGCGCAGTGGTCAACAAAGGTTTGGTGCTGGCGGTAGAGGCTCAAGAAGGCACGGATAWGATGCTTAARCGTGTTGCTGCACTTCCAGGCAGTATTCGCGGCGGTGTGCTGGCAAAATGTTTAAAACCTGGGCAAGAATCCAGAGTTGATCTACCAACTATCGGGCTGACTACAATTGAACTGGCTGCAGAGGCTGAATTAGCGGGTATAGTTTTGGTTGCGGGGGAAGCATTCGTCATGAACCGCACAGAAGTGATTAAATTAGCAGATAAGCACGGTATATTTATTTATGGTGTAGATTAGATTTGGCCAGATGAAGACTAAACAACATATATTCCCACATATATTTATTGTCGCAGCAGAAAAATCCGGCGACGAACTCGGTGCAGGTATGGTGCGCCAACTGCGCAAGCAAACGAGCGGTCAAGTGAAACTATCAGCCATAGGCGGGTCGGTTCTTGCCGCAGAGGGGTTAGATAGCGCTATTGATATCAGCCCCCTGTCTATTTTGGGGTTCGTTGAAGGGCTTAAATCTTACCCTGTCATTATGGAGCGTGTCGGCCAGGCTACGGATGCGATAATGGCCTCTAAAGCTGATGCAGTGGTGTTGATCGATTCTTGGGGTTTTATGGCGCGTGTAGCAAAACACCTTAAAAAACAAAGGTTTAGAGGGAAAATCATAAAGTATGTCGCCCCACAAGTTTGGGCTATGCGCGAAGGTCGTTCAAAAGTTTTAGCTGGGATAGTTGATCATTTATTGACCATCCATAGCTTTGATGCACCGTATTTTACCAAGCATGGTCTCAACACGATTTATGTGGGTAAYCCCGTATTCGATGATGATTATAACAGCGGAGACGACGCGGGGTTACGGGCTGAATATAATATTGRCAAAAATGATCCGGTGCTKGTCATGTTATTTGGCAGTCGRCTTTCTGAAATCCAACGWTTRGCCGARCCWTTTGCCAATGCTGTGAAAATTCTGAAAAAWTCTATACCCAACTTGACCATCGTCTCGCCTGTATCCGATACCATTRCMGAGGATGTTCTTGCGGCAGCGGCGCAATACCCTGATTTACATGATGTGATATTGCTCAAAGAAGCCCGTAAATTGGACTGCTTTGCCGCCGCCGATGCTGCCATCGCATGTTCGGGAACGGTTACATCACAATTGGCCATAGCCGGTGTGCCGACCGTAGTTGGCTATAAGCTCAATGCCCTGACATTTTTTATCGCCATGTTTCTTTTCAAGCCAAAGTTYATCTCAATCGTCAACATAGCCGCCGARCAAATGCTCATGCCAGAATTTATGCAGCTCAGGTGTAVCGGTAAAAAATTATCCGRCGCGGCGYTARABTATTTGCAAGACCCGMAAAAACGYGCAGATGCAAGCAAARYACTCAAAGAAGCCACAACAAAAATGCGGCGTGGCAATAGCGGTAAAGGTCAAGGGAATTCCAACGCAAGAGCCGCCAAAGCCGTATTGGGGATATTGGGCGGCTAACCTATCAATTGCTGTATTATTCTTCAAAGTAGCATTACCGCTTATATCTTGACTGAAACAATTGTTTCACTAGCTTAAGCCGCACTTATAATTAACGTAATTAAGTAGGGCTTACCTATTCAATTAAAGGGGNNNTAATGGCTAAGTTTAACGATGTAATTACAAATAGAGAGCATTTTCGTGACATAATGGGCGAAGCGAGTGAGTTAGTTACAAGGAAAACGCTATCAGAATTAGATAACCATTGTGGCGTGTTCATCAATAGAGCACCGTTTGTACTCATTTCCTCTGCCGATGGACAGGGTAATGCCGATATTTCACCAAAGGGTGATCCAGAAGGGTTTGTAAAAATAATTGATAGCAAAACACTTGCTATACCAGACCGTCTTGGGAATAGACGGGCTGACACGATTGAAAACATCTTTGAAAATCCTAATGTTAGCCTTATTTTTCTCATCCCGGGCAAAAGTGAAACCCTTAGAGTGAGCGGAACTGCACAAATAGTGAGGGATGAAGCTCTTCGAAAATCTATGGAAGTAAAAGGCAAAAGCCCTGATTTTGCTATAGTTGTAACTGTTGAAGAGGCTTTTTTCCACTGTTCTAAATGTATGATCAGGTCAAAACTCTGGCAAGTGGATCATTGGCCAAGTCTTGATGGCTTACCGCGTCTAGCACAGACAATGGTTGATGCAGGCAAGCTGGAATTATCAGAAAGCCAAATGCACGATATTGTCGTGAATGACGAGCAAGAACGGCTTTACTAGACCTTTGGAACATCATGGGTCGCCATAATTCGTATATTTTCCAAATGCATAAACGATTAAACAACCCAGGAAATATTGATGTTACTAAAATTTGATAAAGCCAAACATCAAAGTGCAATGAAATATATGGAAACATGGTTTTGGAGTTTTGAAACACTTGCAAAAGCATCAAATCTTTCAGCAGATGCATTAAATCAAATGCTACAACATGGCTGTGCTCCAGGCGCTATTTATGCATTTGATAATGATAATGGCTGGTGGAGCGCACTTGCAGCATATACGCAAAAGATGCCTGCTTGTCCTGAAGCAAACGCGCAAATTTGGTATTCACCAGCTGCCGTTTGGTGGCTGAGACGCTCGATATTATTGCTGAAATCTGGACTAAATTATGATGAAGCTGCGCGTGCAAATCGTAAGTCATTCGTGCAAGATTTTACTGCGCTGTTACCAAAGGTGTTCGCCGCTAAATTGGCTTACCCCAGTTGTTTTAGACCGTTTCCAATTGGGTGATGATTACCCATACCCAATATCAGGTGCTGCAACCGCCGAATAACTTTACCTCATTGGCTAAACTTCATCGTCTATGAGTTCCAGCCGCTCTTCTAGTATTGAAGCGCCATATGCCGCATCATCATAAATTTTACCAATCATGGTAAAATCGCGCTTTGATGTCGCCGTAAATGTAACATCCAGATAATATTGTGTGCCAGAACTACCAGTAGCCTCAAATTTAATACACGTTTTGATTAATACGCTTGCCGGTTCAGTAATGTGTCGGCTCAATTCAGCCATTTCTTGGATAAGCACGCGCCGTACTTCTTTTTTGTCAATGTGAGCATGTTCATCTGGTATTTGCGCATTGATATATTGGTAGACATCTGAGTAGATATCCCCAATCAGCCCTTTAGATGTGTACTCGCCGTCGCTATCATAAAATTCGTCGGCAAGCTTGCTCAACACGGCCAGTACGTCTTGCGCATATTGTTTGGCAGTTCCCCGGACAGGAATAGCCTCGAAACCATGTCGGGCTGCTGCTACCGAGTTTATGCAAACCGCGACATCATATTGACTGGCGAGTGCATCTTTATCACGTTTACCCAAAAGACGCTTAATTGTATCATGTATCTTTTGGGGAGATTCCATTGACGCCTATCTGTCACTCATTGCTACATAATCCCGAAGTGGTGCGCCGGTATAGATTTGTCTTGGGCGCCCAATGCGTTGAGATTTGTCCTCGAGCATTTCGTTCCACTGGGAAATCCAACCGACTGTACGGGCCAGTGCGAATAGCACTGTGAACATGGATGTTGGGAAACCCAATGCTGAAAGAACTGTACCAGAGTAGAAATCTACATTCGGGAATAATTTCTTCTCAATGAAATATTCGTCGCTTAGGGCGATGCGTTCCAGCTCCATGGCCACATCCAAAATCGGATTGTCAGTGATGTTAAGCTCGGCCAAGACGGCGTGGGCTGTTTTTTGCATAACTTTGGCGCGCGGGTCATAGTTTTTATAAACGCGGTGACCAAAGCCCATGAGGCGGAATGGGTCGTCGCGGTCTTTGGCGCGGGCAATAAACTCGGGAATACGGTCAACTGTACCGATTTCTTTGAGCATTTTGAGACAAGCTTCGTTGGCGCCGCCGTGGGATGGGCCCCACAAACAAGCAACCCCCGCCGCGATACACGCGAACGGATTGGCACCGGATGAACCGGCAAGGCGCACGGTTGAGGTCGAAGCATTTTGCTCRTGATCGGCATGCAGGATGAAGATTTTATCCATAGCGTCAGCAATAACCGGGCTAACCACATATTCTTCGGACGGAACTGCAAAGCACATTTTCAAGAAGTTAGCAGAATAACTCAGTGAGTTGTCAGGATAGACATGAGGCTGGCCAATTGAGTATTTATAGGCGCGCGCTGCAATGGTCGGCATTTTGGCTATGAGGCGATGAATTGCCAAATTTCTCTGGACAGGATCATTGATATCGGTTGAATCGTGGTAGAATGCGGACAAGGCACCAACTGTGGCGCAGACCATAGCCATAGGGTGGGCATCACGACGAAAACCGTGGAAAAAGCGTTCAACCTGATCATGCAACATAGTGTGGCGTGTGATTTTGTTCGTGAACGCCGCACTTTGCTCGGCAGTTGGTAACTCGCCGTTGATCAACAGGTAAGAAGTTTCGAGGAATGTAGAGCGTTCAGCCAATTGCTCGATTGGGTAACCCCTGTACAGTAATTGGCCTTTAATGCCGTCGATAAAAGTGATTTGGCTTTCCGTACTGGCGGTAGAAGTATAACCTGGATCAAAAGTGAAGTGACCGGATTTATTGTAAAGTGCGCGTATATCAATAGCATCTGGGCCCATAGAGCCACCATAAATTGGCAGTTCAAAGTTTTTACTGCCGATTGCTACTTTAGCCGTGCCGCGATTTTCAATTTTATTATCCATGAATTCCTCTTTTCTTAATTCTAAAAATATGTGTCCTAAAAATACGTATTTAGGCAGTCTTCAATCCGCCCCAGAGCTTCATTTTGCCCTAATAATTCCAATACAAGCGACAAATCCGGTGATGCTGCCCCGCCAGTGAGACAAGCCCGGAGCGGTGCCCCTATCTTGCCAAACCCAATGTCTTCTTTGGTAATATATGCTTGTAGATGTTCCAAAATATTTTGGTCAACCCATGCGTCTTTCTTAAYSCCTKWYARYACAGAAWGCAAATCWCKWAGYCKGRMTTCTGTGTCMGGTTTTAGTGGKTTTTTKGCTTTTCCGGTGATTTCTATAGGYCGTTCTCTGGTCACAAAGAAAGCTTTATCAGCCAATTCGATCAAGGTATTGGCSCKYGAWGTAATATGGGGCAGAGCGGCGGTRAGCCGTTCCGTTTGCGCAGCGTTCAATGGACCTTCATTTTTATCTGCGAAGAATTTTTTGCCGTAAGACAAAAGTGTATCCACATTGGCCCGCACCATATGCTCGCCGTTGATAAATGCCATTTTATCAAAATCAAGACGGGCAGGGGCTTTGTTAATATCGGAAAGCTCGAATATTGGGGTGACTTYTGCGTCGTCGAATACTTCCATATCACCGTGGCTCCAGCCAAGGCGYGTCAAATAATTGCGCATGCCCGCCGGTAAATATCCCATRTCTGCRTAGGCATCAAYGCCGAGTGCACCGTGGCGYTTRGAYAGTTTYTTACCGTCHGGNCCAAARATYAADGGCACATGGGCAAATTCGGGAACGTCCCARCCAAGTGCTTGGTAGATCARCTTTTGACGTCCGGCATTGATCAAATGGTCATCACCGCGAATAACGTGTGTGACACCCATATCATGATCGTCAACGACTACGGCGAGCATATAAACTGGGCTACCATCTGCGCGCAGCAAAATAAGGTCGTCGAAATCTTTGTTGTTCCAAGTGATACTGCCTTGGACTTGGTCATTAATAATCGTTTCACCTTCGGGGACTTTGAAGCGAACTACAAAGGGTGTGTCCTTAGGAGCATTGTCGGCTGTTGGGCMAGCHTTNCGCCAASTTGAACGAAAAGCCCGACCTTCATCGTGTGACTTTTGGCGCTCTGCGGYAATCTCGTCTGGTGTGAGATAACACTGATAAGCATGACCATTTTCGATCAAGGCTTTTGCAGCGGCGCGGTGTTTGTCTGCGTTCTTGCTTTGGTAAACGATATCGCCGTCGTGGTGCAGGCCGAGCCAATCCATACCGTCTAAAATAGCTTGTGTAGCCTCGGYAGTMGATCGTTTTTTGTCTGTATCCTCAACCCGGAGCCGAAACTCGCCGCCGTGAYGTTTGGCAAAATAATAGCTGAACAAGGCCGTGCGCGCGCCGCCAATATGCAGAAAACCTGTAGGCGAGGGGGCAAAACGTGTTACAACTTTARTGTTAGGCATAGTTTGACCAATTAWGAGTTCAAGATGGGGGAGCTTACCATAAAGCATGCATGGATTAACAGGATAAACACGCTTCAAATACGAAGTTTTTTCGCTAAATTTCGCGGTGAAAGCAGTGTTTTTGTACGCAACCTGTCCCGGGCACGGTTTGAATGGTGTCTTGTGGCATTTGGTGCCGGCATTGCCGTTTATTTTGGCTGGTCAGTGGAGCCTAACTTGTTGTTGGCTTTTGTTATATCTCTAATTTTGTATGCATTTCTGTTTGTGGTGCGTAGCCGTCCGGCCACGCGTGAATTGATCTTACTCGCATTGTTTCTAAGTGCAGGATTTACCCGTGCCGTGCACCATACACAATCCGCCGAAGCGCCTATTTTGCCCGAATTCCGCCGTGCTTATACCTTTAGCGGCTGGATAGAGGACATTCAAAGCTCCGGTAAGCTACAGCATTTTTATGTAAGGGTTAGGTCAACCGAAAGGCTCACACCAGAACAAACGCCCAAACGGGTGCGGGTGCGCATCAAACCTTACGGCTTTAAACCGGGGGATAGCATCAAGTTCAAAGCACTGATGGCGGCACCACCCGGCCCGGCCATAGTTGGCGGTTACGATTCYGCACGGGCCGCATATTACAAGAGGATTGGCGGGTACGGTTTTGCCATTTCGAAACCGCAAACGGTTGAACTGGATAAGCTCCCCATTGGCCAAAGGGTAAAACGTAAATTGGTCAAGTTTCGCTATGCCATGTCGCGGCGTATCCAAGCGCGGGCACCACCGCGCACGGCAGGGCTGCAAGCGGCGTTATTGACGGGTGACCGTTCCGGTATTCCGCCTGAACAATCAGATGCACTGCGGCATGCRGGGCTGGCTCATTTATTAGCCATTTCAGGTCTGCATATGGGACTGCTTGCGGGTGGTGCGTATTTTATGGCGTCRYTGTTTTTTGCCAGTATTGGCCCGCTCGCGCGGCGTTATGATATGCGTAAGTGGGCGGCTGTCGTTGGCATCATAATAGCGAGCAGTTATTTACTGATTTCGGGGGCCAGTGTTTCAACCCAGCGCGCCTTTATCATGGCGGCGATCGTCTTTATTGCCGTTATTCTTGATCGCCGTGCTTTCTCTATGCGCTCRGTGGCTTTGGCGGCGGCGATTACTTTGATGTTGCACCCAGAGAGCTTGCTGAGCGCAGGCTTTCAAATGTCGTTCTCGGCAACGGCGGCCTTGGTGGCAGTCTATAGAAATTGGGCTGACCACCGCGAATTTAACAATAAGCYCAATCAGGGGCGCGGCAATATTTTCCGCCGTRTCTGGARMGGRTTTATAGGYATATCCGTCACCAGCTTTGTTGCCGGATTGGCCACGGGCGGTTTTGCGGCTCTGCATTTTCACCGCTTTGCTAGGTTGGGGTWTATTGCCAATYTACTGGCYATGCCKRTSTTYACWMTKGTGGTKATGCCTGCTGGATTTCTGGCCGTTTTACTCATGCCGTTCGGGTTGGAAAAATTACCGCTCTGGGTAATGGGAATTGGGCTCGACTATGTGGTCGCCGTTGCGACTTGGGTCAGTTCAATGAAATGGGCGCTTGTCTATATCAAAGGCGCCAATGCCGCTGTGATTAGCCTGTTTTCGCTCGGGTTTATTTGCCTCTGCCTTGGACCAAAAAAAGTACGTGCGGTCGGCGCCGTAGCCATATTGATATCAAGCATTTTTTGGGTGGGGATTGACCGACCGGACATGCGCATTTCCGCCGAAGCCCGCATTGCGTTTTGGGATCCTGATGCGGTTGATGTGCTTAGGGTTGACCGTAAGCGCGGCGACGGATTTGGCCGCGCTAGGTTTGTTGAACAGGCGGGCTTGAAAACCGCCGAAAAGCGTTCCTATATGGACAGCGAAAACCTGTGCG
This sequence comes from Robiginitomaculum sp., assembly GCA_002732685.1. The sequence continues at coordinate 48,654 of NVRS01000006.1, read as the reverse complement.
ATATGTTGGGATGCCGGATAAACCTCAAAGGAAAAATCATTAGTATTGTACACGAACCCGAAGGCGTAGCCAAAGCCTGTGTTGATTCCGATTTGGTTATCCTAACGGTGCGCGAAGCCGGCCCCCGTACAAGAAGAGCTTGCAAGACCCCGTTAATTGATGTGCTGATACTAACAAAAACTGGCGCGCAGGATGTTTATATAAAAAAAGGTGGATTAGAAGTGCGCACGGCAAATCCAAAGAAACGCAGAGCGCGCCCTTGGGGGTGAGTGGGGTTTTGGCGGTCTATTCACCGAAGCTGAACCAAAAAAATCCCGAGCATTTCTGCCCGGGACAAGGTTTTCATGCTGCCTATTGCTTAAGCTACATTCGAAAATTGGTTCATGGTGTTTTTGTGACCACCGGCCTTAAGGGCGCGTTCACCGCCGACCATTTCTTTGAATTTGTCWCCAATRTCAGAGCCAACTTCGTGTTGATGTTTCACRGCGGAGACTTCGCGGCGAATTTCTTCACGTTGGATAGTGTTGACATAGGCCATCATTTTGTCTTCGCCGAAATATCCGCGCGACAAATCATCCATGAATTTCGCCGTCATGTGGAATGTTGGCAAGGTGATCAAATTATGGAACACACCAGCCTTGGCAGCAATGTCGCCTTGGAAACTCCGCAGACGGTTGTCGGTTTCAAGGCCGAGTTCCGTGTCGTCATATTTCGCAGACATAAGGGGCAAGCCTTCTGGATATTCATCTTCGGTAATTTTACCAGCGGCAATCCAGTCCTCGCGCACTTGACCGCGCAAATTCAAAGTCCAGTTAAAGGACGGAGAATTGTTGTAAGTTAGCTTGGCATTCGGGACAACTTTGCGAATGGCATCAACCATACCGCCGATGACGGATACATCCGGTGTTGCAGTTTCGATCCAGAGCAGATCGGCGCCGCCGTCAACAAGGCTTGCGATGCAATCCTCGATGACGCGCGCGCGTCCGGTTCCCTGTTTGAATTTATAAAGACCGTTTGGCAGACGTTCGGGCTTGACCAATTTACCGTCCAGYTGAATGGCGACATCACCTTCGTCCAGYGGGTTGGTATCTGTGACATYACTGGTCTCAAGCCATTTTGTGTATTCTGCGGCCAWATCGCCGGGGGCGGTAGAGACCGGAATTTTTTGGGTCAGGCCAGCGCCGAGGCTATCGGTACGGGCAACAATAACGCCGTCGTCTACACCCATTTCTTCGAAGGCCATACGGACTGCCCGTAGTTTTTCGATGAAGTCCTCACGCGGTACGGTAACCTTACCGTCTTGGTGACCGCACTGTTTAGCATCAGAAACCTGGTTTTCGATTTGGATACAACATGCACCGGCTTCAATCATTTTCTTGGATAGCAAATAGGTGGCGTGGACATTACCAAAGCCCGCGTCAATATCTGCAATAATCGGCACGACATTGCTTTCGAARCCGTCKATKGCYTTGATRGCTTTYTTGGTCGCGAGTTCATCGCCGGATGCTTTGGCAGTGCTCAAGTCTTTGAATAAATCGTTTAGCTCRACTTCGTCKGCTTGGCGCAGAGACATRTAAATTTCTTGAATGAGTTCTGGMACMGASGTTTTTTCGTGCATGCTTTGRTCTGGYAAATGACCAAAACTATTGCGCAYACCYGCAACCATCCAACCRGACAAATACACATAMGTWCCTTTGACRGTACCCTTCATCCKCTTAACGGACTTGATCATTTGTTGTGCGTGAAAACCAGACCAGCAACCAAGGCTCTGGGTGAACTTTCCTGCATCTTCATCATAGGYTTTCATGTCTTTACGCATGAYRSTTGCCATTTCTTTGGCGATATTCAGATGGGTTTTATACGTGTTCTGGATTTTTAGTTGAACCAGATCATCTATGTTAATGCCGCCCGGTGCAATACCGTCAGGGTAGCGTTTCAGAAGCTTCTTTTCTATTTTTGCATAGGATTTACGTTTGGTCATTTGGGTCTCCAATATTCTAGGGGNTCAAGAGTATTTAAGTAGTTGTTGGTAGGCGGGCAGGGTAAGAAAATCGACGAAGTCTACGCTGGTGGCGCACTTCTTRAAAATYTCGGCGGCTTCGGTGTAGTGACCTTTGCGGAACTCTGATACACTCATGGTATCTTCTAGTTTCTCGATTTCCTCGACGAAAATACGGTCAAACAATTCCGAGTTCATTTTAGCGCTGCCGCCTTTGCTCAGTTCAACAAAAACGCCGTGGCGGAGCCATTGCCAGATTTGCGAGCGGGATATTTCTGCCGTGGCCGCATCTTCCATCAAATTATGGATAGGCACTGCGCCTCGGCCAGACAGCCAAGCGGCGATATAAMTWATGCCGACAGAAATATTGGTGCGGATACCAGMTTCTGTGACCGCCCCCGTATGGGGTGCGAGCATGGATTGTTCGGTGACTTTCGGTGCCAGACCTTTGCGTAAAATTTGGTGCGGRCCGGGCATATGGGCATCGAAAACTTCCATTGCCACAGAGACAAGRCCCGGATGGGCAACCCATGTGCCGTCATGGCCAGCCATGACTTCGCGTTCTTTGTCGAGCCTGACTTTGTTAAATGCAACCTCATTGGCGGTCGCATCACCTTTGATAGGAATTTGCGCAGCCATTCCGCCCATRGCGTGGGCRCGGCGGCGGTGACAGGTCTCGATAAGCTTGAGYGAATAAGCCCGCAGGAAWGCTTTATCCATRCCRACCTCWGCRCGGTCAGGCAGGACGAARCCTTTRTGATTACGTAGGCATTTAATATAGGAAAAAATATAGTCCCAGCGGCCACAGTTAAGRCCCGTWATATGAGCGCGCAGTTCGTAAAGAATTTCGTCCATCTCGAAAGCKGCGGGTARGGTTTCGATCAGTACCGTAGACTTAATCGTACCGTGGGGAATACCAACAAAGGTCTGAGCGAAGTTAAACACATCGTTCCACAGGCGAGCTTCTTTGTGGCTCTCTAGCTTCGGTAAATAGTAAAAAGGCCCCATGCCTTTTTCTGCGAGCAATTTGCCGTTGTGGAAAATATGTAAACCGAAATCACACAAGCTCGCCGACATTGGGCGACCATCTACTGTGATATTGGCTTCTTCTAAATGCCAACCACGAGGGCGTACCAACATAGTGGCAATCTCTTTGTTAAGTTTGTAGTCTTTGTCTTTGGCGCGGTCTGTGTAAGCCAAATTACCACGAGCGAAATCATACATGTTGATTTGACCGTCGATGACATTGTCAAATGTCGGYGCTGACGCATCTTCGAAATCCGCCATAAACATTTTGGCACCGCAGTTCAGTGCATTGATCATCATCTTGCGATCAACTGGCCCCGTAATTTCTACACGGCGATCACGAAGGGCAGGGGGAATGGGGTCAACTTCCCACATGCCAGCACGGATATGAGCCGTTTCGGGTAGGAAGGTTGGAAACTCACCGTAGTCAAACCGCTCTTGGCGGTCTTGGCGGTATTCCAACATATTGCGCCGRGCGCGRCCAAAKCGRCGCTCAAGGTCAGCAAGGAAGAGGAGCGCGTCCGGAGTGAGAATAGTCTCGAACCCCGGACGMARYTGCCCCACGACTTTAGCCAGTACCCGGTGGCGGGGAATATCTGTATTCGGTGAAATTGCGGTCATTGCTGGCTCCATAGAATCTAAGTCAATGTTTATGTAGGCGAAGATAATAGTGCGGGCTAGCATTTGCGGGTGCAAAAGAATGGATTGTAAAGATAAAACTTGTAAAGTTGTCAAAATTGTAAATAATGCGGTATGAGCACACAAAAACTTATGATCGGGCCACGGATTAGGCAGTTACGRCAATCTTTGGGTTTGACCCAGGCMGCTATGGCTGATGATCTTGGTATTTCCACCAGCTAYATGAACCTTATTGAGCGCAACCAGCGCCCTATGAGCGCMAAGGTCTTGCTGCGGYTAGCGGATGTATACGATATTGATATAGCCAAGYTATCACCCGAGTCTGATGCTAAARTGGTGCAGGAACTCTCAACTATCCTWAAAAACCCTRCTTATGGTTCGTACACGATTTCTAATGCGGAACTAAGAGACAGTGTCGGYTCTAGYCCGGATTTTGCTCGGGCGTTTATCGCACTGCATTCACGCGCGGAAGAATTGACCGTACGGGCGTCTCTRCGMCAYGATCCTTTGGCGGATCGGGATAAGGTTGAACTTTTGGAAGAAAGTTCCGGCGCGGTCGAAAATGTACGGCGTTTTATACAGGACAGCCAAAACCATTTTGATGCCATCGACAGAGCAGCTGAAAACCTAGCAGGTGAATTAGGTCTCAATATCCGCCAGCCCCATACGGCATTGAGTACGCGCTTATTTGAGAGCCACGGTATAACAACCCGGATTGTCCCTGCGGATATYTTGCCRGGCCGGTTGAGYYTATTTGATCCCCATGAGCGCCGTTTGAGTTTGTCTGARCTTTTGCCGCAATCTGGACGGCGGTTTCGRATTGCTTATCAGCTAGGCTTRCTYGAGTACCGCGACCTTATTGACRARACAATAACCAAGGCCATTTTGCCCCGTAAAGAAGCTGATGATTTGGCCCGGCTTAGCCTCGCTAATTATTTTGCTGCAGCCGTATTGATGCCTTAYGGCCGGTTTTTACAAGCCGCTCAGGACAATCAYTATGATGTGGAGTTGCTGACCCGCCGKTTTGAYACCAGCTATGAGCARACSGCRCATAGGCTGACRACCTTRCAAAGAAAAGGCGCGCGCGGTGTGCCGTTCTTCTTTGTGCGGGTTGATATGGCTGGTAATATYTCAAAACGGTTTAGYGCGGGTAARTTTCATTTCTCGCGCTTYGGGGGGGCATGTCCTTTGTGGAATATCCATGCTTGCTTCCAGACACCYGGAGAAACMATCCCGCAAGTTATCGAAATGCCGGACGGTACAAAATATTTCAGTGTAGCCCGGGCCGTTCTGCGCCCTGAAGGTGCCCACGGCCAACATGCGCAAATGGTGGCTATCGGGCTGGGRTGTGAACTYAARCATGCKRGTGAATTRATATATACCAAGGATAARGCAGAAATACAGCCGACCCCCATTGGTGTGAACTGTTATCTCTGTGAGCGTCCCGCCTGTCGTTCTCGCGCCCATGCACCGATTAACAGAAAACTACGTTTTGATGAGCGTGCCCGCGATCAATCTATCTTCAGGTTTGATAATTAGCGTGTAGCGCAGGGACGTCTTGTGAACTTCGCTAATTTTGTGGTGAAAGACCTCGAATTTATGGATGGTCGCACCGTTTAAAATAAAACTGCATTAGTGCATAAAAGCCGTTGACGTTATAAAAAGAGCGGGCTAGTAAACGCGCCTTGTTGAAACGCATGTTAATAGCAAGCGGGTGTAGCTCAGTTGGTTAGAGCGCTGGCCTGTCACGCCAGAGGCCGCGGGTTCGAGTCCCGTCACTCGCGCCATTCCCGAGTCGGAATGGAGCATTGATTTTCTCCACTTTTTACATTTTTCAACTATGACGGGCCGCATTCAAAATTTGCTCCACTAAAACCTCTCAGCTAGCATACCTTTGCTTAGTAAATTGGTATTACAGAGCTGTATGCTTTGCCTAATCACGGAAATCTCAAAATCTCCATAAGCGGACATTAAGCGCTAGATTAAAAACTACTCGCAGGTTAGCCATTCTATAGTTTCAGGCTTACGCTCGGTACTTTCCATTCATGAACGGGAATGGACTATAAAGGATATAAATAGAACATGAGCCAATGCAATTTGGGAATGTCTTGTGGATGAATTGGGTGGAGTGTGTTATGCAGGACATGACTTAAAGGGGTGAACTATGGTAAAGTTTATATTTGGAATGATTGTCGCTTTATTGGTGTCGACATCAACTGACAGCCTTGCAAAGCAAGTTGATGATACCTTTACTGTACGTAAACAGATGGCCAGCAAGATGATATACAAATCATTAGCTGATAGAGATAGCTCTTACGGAATGGCCAAATATTATGCAGAATGTTCGGGTATGTATAATGCTATTGCGGATAAATATGATGAAGATTATAAGGGGAATGCCACATCTGTCGAATTTAGGGATAAGAGCAAGAGTGTGAATGTAATTGCCAATTTCTATTGGCGAATACACTCAAACAGTCACAGGCTTGATATAAAAGAAATGTCAGATGTCGCTTATAAAAGATATATCTCTTTTATATCAGTACGCGGTATGAATAACAATGTGATCAGAGAGAAAATGTATAGTTGTGAAACGACAGAATCAACATACAACATGGTCATGAATGACAATGAGCAAAATGAATAGAAACTGATGCCGTTGTATGGATATGGTTATGGCAGTTGAGGTAATGAAAAGAAACTTTGCTGGCCTCATTGCAGGAATTTCCATATTATTTGGTGCTGGTTGTGGTGATACGCGACAATACATTACCTACGAGACAATTGAAGACGCAAAAATAGATAGCGCTTTCCGACGAGGTTGGTTGCCTTTGTGGCTCCCAATCGATGCATATAAAATTCATGAATATCATGACTTAGATACCAGCATTCGCGCCCTAAGTTTCAGTATTTCATCTCCCGACGAATTTTCATGGCCGTCTGAATGTAAGCCATCTCAAAGGCCTCAAAGAGCCTATTTGAAAACAAGACTGTTTCCTAAGCATGTGCATTTGTTGCCTAACATCAAAAACTGCAAAGGCTTGTTCGCTGTAATGGACAATCAAGGTGTCATTCACGTTTGGAGTAATTGATCTTTATGTCACCTTTAGTCCCGCCATTTTTTTGGAAATGGCCGCAAGTTACCCGGATAATTCCTGCTTACGTAACTTACGACCAATAATAGACTTGTGGTAGCTACTGCTCAGCTGGCATTGCTGCTTTCATTTCGGCCATGCATTTTTTGTGCTTGGCTTGCATGGTTTTCATTTTCTCTGAACCATCTTCTTTCATTTTAGACATGTCGTGTTTTTTCATGTCAGCGTGCATACCGCCGTCTTTGTGTTTCTCAGCCATCTTGGTTTTCATTTCTTTATGCTTCTCAACCATCTTGGCTTTCATTTCTTTATGTTTGGCTTTCATTTCTTCTGAGCCATCTTCTTTCATTTTGCTCATGTCATGGTCTTTCATTTTTGACATGTCGTGCTTTTTCTTGTCCGCATTCATACCGCCGTCTTTATGCTTCTCAGCCATTTTGGCTTTCATTTTAGTCATCATGGYCTGGCATTCATCTGAGAGTTTGGACATATCCATTTTGCCCATATCCATTTTGGACATCATTTTATGATCCATTTTCATTTTATGTTTCATGTCCATATGTTTTTTATGTTTCCCTTCCATCATATGTTTTTTATGTTTCCCTTCCATCATTTGGGATTTTGGCTGTATTTCAGCTGCGCTCTCCTGCTCAGCGGGTGCGGTAGCCGTTGTACTACAGGCTGCCAAAGTTAGCACTGCAGTGCCTAGGATAAGTTTAGATRCGTTGGTAAAAATAGTCATTTGTGTCTCCATTATATGGTGTTTTCCCGAACCGACTYGGTGGGAGGGGGNTMTCTGGAGATATAACCTAAAACTACCGATAACGCAACATATCACGGCTTAACTGCGATATTTTAGTGACACCGAGCAGTTTCATGTCCCGCTCGATTTCTGTGCGTAAGTTTGATAGCGCACGTTCAACACCTGGCTGGCCTGCGCCTGCGAGCGAATAAAGATACATACGTCCGCCGGAGCATGCGGTAGCACCCGCAGCGATGGCTTTGAGCACATGAGTACCGCGCCTTATGCCTCCGTCTAGGATGACATCAATTTTACCACCGACTGCATCGGTGATTTCCGCGATTTGGTCAAAGGGKGAGCGTGAGCCGTCTAACTGGCGTCCACCGTGGTTGGAAACCATGATAGAGGTTGCGCCAATATCTACGGCTTTTTTGGCATCCGCAACGCTCATAATACCCTTAAGGCAGAACTGACCATCCCATTTGGCGCACAAATCTTCGGCGTCTTTCCAGTTCATAGACTGGTCGAGCATGGTCGAAAAATATTCGCCGACAGAAACCGATACATTGGAGCCTTCGGACACATGGTCTTTCAGTTCAACCAGCTCAAAGGCTGGCGCCATAAGATARGCCAATGTCCACGCAGGATGTGCCGCAAAGCTGAACATACTTTTGAGTGTAAGACGCGGCGGTGAAGTGAAACCCGTATGCAGGTCCCGTTCACGGTTGCCGCCCGTTATGGTGTCTACTGTCAGGGTCAGGACATCGAAATTTGCCTGCTTGGCGCGCTCTAACAGCACGTCATTTAGTCCACGGTCTTTGTGGAAGTAGAACTGGAACATTTTCGGGGTTTTTATCATCTCTCCGATTTCGGCGAGGCTCACTGTGCCGAGGGAAGACACCCCGAACAAAGTTCCGAATTTCTCCGCCGCCCGTGCAACGGCCCGCTCACCGTCCGGGTGAAATAATCGTTGCAGGGCAGTAGGYGCGCAAAATATAGGCATGTCCAATTTTTGCCCCATTACCTCGACCGACATATCAATATCGSTKACACCCGCCAAGACATTGGGTACGAGGTCGCAATCATCAAAAGCGGATGTGTTGCGGCGGTAAGTAAGTTCATCGTCCGCCGCCCCGTCGATATAATGAAAGATAGGACCCGGCAGCCGTTGTTTAGCCAGTAGGCGCAGTTCTTCCACATTGTGACAATTCTTTAGGCGTATTGGCATTGGCTTTTCTCCCTTATGTTACCCTGACAGCCTGAATATTATTTGCAAGCCGTGGTCATGGGCAAACGACTTAAAAGAATTGCGGTCAGTTTTAAAATAATTGAACTTTCACTTAGATGTCCGAGATAAATGGAGTATTGTCTGGGTGATTTTTGGATTTGTCAGGAGCTGGGGATGTTGAAGCATATCATTAAATTATCAGTCGGGAGTGCTTTGTGTGCTCTTGGTGCTTGTGCATCTGAGGAGAAGACAAAATCTGAATATACGCTTATTACAAACGGGCAAGTTCTGACCATGAACCAGAATTTCGATATTATCATGGATGGATGTGTCGTGGTACGCGCTGCGCAAATCGAAACTGTGTCAGCGCACTGCGATTTAAACGCCTACCCAAATGCCGAAATAATAGATGCAAAAGGCGGCATAGTCATGCCCGGCATGATCAATCTGCACAATCATTTATCCATGGTGGCATTTCGGGGTTTGGCAGAAAGCGGTGTGGTTGATGTCCATGACCGTCTCTACAACTATTTCTTCCCGTTAGAAAAAGAACTCCTGAACCGGGACTTAATTCGGGTGTCTGCGCGCCATGCCGCCATAGAAATGGCATTGGGCGGGGTCACCACGACTACGGATATGTATTACCATGAAGACGAGGTGGCTAAGTCGGTCAAAGAGGTCGGCTTGCGCGGTGTACTCGGCGAAACTGTGATAGGCTTTCCTGTTGTTGACGCGCCGGACGTTTACGGCGGTCTTGAATATGCCCGCGAGTTTATCGAAGCTTGGAAAGATGATGCTCTGATCACCCCCGCAGTTGCACCCCATGCACCCTATTCAGTTTCGCCTGAAATGCTCCTGAAATCTAAAGCATTGGCCGATGAATATGGTGTGCCGGTAATTTTGCACATGGCGGAGATGGCGAACGAGAAAGACACTGTCGCTACCAATTTCCCAAATACGACACAGGATAAATCCGTGGTGAAATATTTGGACGATATTGGGTTTCTAGGCCCCAATGTTTTGGCGGCACATGTCATCTATATCGACGAAACCGACATGGAGATTTTGAAAGCGCGCGGCGTTGGGGTCTCCCATAATCCTAAAGCGAACACCAAGGACAGCTCCGGTATGGCACCAGCATGGCAAACCCGTCAGGCGGGCGTTGATATGGGGCTGGGTACAGATGGCCCTATGAGTTCTAACCAGTTGGATATTATAAATGTGATGAATTATGCCGCGCGGCTTGCCCGTATCGAGAGCGGCGAGGTCAGCAAGTTCGAGCCAAGAGAATTGGTGCAGATGGCAACAATCGGCGGTGCAAAGGCACTGGATATGGCGGACAAGATCGGCTCGTTAGAGCCGGGTAAACTCGCAGACATAATTATCATCGAGACCGGCTCGCCCAACATGCAGCCAAATTATGATCCCTATGCGACTTTGGTGTTTTCGGCTTACCCGTCGAATGTTGTGCTGACCATGGTGAACGGTGYTGTGGTGGCGMGRGACGGTCAGGCGSTCAATATTGATATGGCTCAACACCAAGCCGAATGGGACAAAATTACGGACACCGTGGCAGAGTTTGCCCAAAGTTTGTCTAGGCGTTTGTCCAAGCCTTAAAGGGCTCAAATTAGGCTTGCGTCTTAAAACTCTGTTTGATAGGTCTTGCGCAACGTCGAGCGCGGTCGGTAGGACAACCGCGACGTTTTTATGCTTAGATTTGGAGTAAGCAATGAAAACGATTATAGAGCCGTTCCGTATTAAATCCGTCGAACCTATTCGGTCCACTACGTTGGAAGAACGCCAGCAGCTTTTGAAAGATGTGGGCTATAACCTGTTTCATCTTAAATCAAACGATGTGCTGATTGATCTGCTGACTGATTCTGGTACCTCCGCTATGAGTTCCGAGCAATGGGCCGCAATTATGCGCGGCGATGAGAGCTATGCCGGTTCGCCGTCCTTTGACCGCTTTGAGGCGGCCGTAAAGAATTTGATGAACTTCAAACATATCATCCCGACCCACCAAGGCCGTGCAGCCGAAGCTATTTTATTCTCTATTTTGGGCGGGGACGGTAAAATGATCCCCAACAACACCCATTTCGACACCACACGCGGGAATATTGAAATTACAGGTGCCAAGGCGGTTGATTTGCTGTGTGCAGAGGGTTTAACCCCGTCCGATCTATCGCCGTTCAAAGGCAATATTGATTTGGATAAGCTGCAAAGCTTTATGGAAGAAAACGCCGATAATGTGCCGTGCGTCATGATTACCGTGACCAATAATGCGGGCGGTGGGCAGCCTGTGTCGCTGGCTAATATCAAAGGCGCTGCTAAGATTGCGCGGGACTTTGGTAAGCCGTTTATCATAGATGGCTGCCGCTTTGCCGAGAACGCATGGTTCATCAAAATGCGCGAAGAGGGGCAACAAGGCCGCTCTATTCCGGATATTGTCCGCGATATGTTCGCAGACGCAGACGGCATGACCATGTCGGCCAAAAAAGATGCTATTGTTAACATTGGCGGCTGGTTGGCACTGAATGATGATGTGCTTGCTGACAAGGCGCGCATGCGGTTGATTATGACCGAAGGCTTTCCGACTTACGGCGGCTTGGCCGGACGTGACCTAGAAGCTATTGCCCAAGGTTTGACGGAAGTGGTTGATGAGGACTATTTACGGTACCGTGTCCGCACCAATGAATATATCGTCGAGCGCCTCGATAAAATGGGCATTCCTGTGGTTAAGCCTGCTGGTGGTCATGCGGTGTTTATCGACGCCCGTGCTTGGCTCCCGCACATTCCGCCTTTGGAATATCCGGGGCAGGCGGTGGCTTGCGCACTATACGAAGTCGGGGGCATCCGTTCCTGCGAAATCGGTACGGTTATGTTCGGGCGTCAACCAGACGGCACAGAAATCCCTGCTCAATTGGATTTGGTACGCCTAGCCATGCCAAGGCGTGTCTACACCCAAGCCCACGCAGATTACATCGTCGAAGTATGCGAAGAAATCGCAAAAACCAGCAGYGATTTACGCGGYTACAAAATAATAGACGAACCACCWGCRCTAAGGCACTTCACGGCGAAGTTTGTGGGTTTGTAATCGCTAACTCTACCCAAACATCCGCTCATGCCTGCGCAGGCGGGTATGAGCGGATCAGGAGGGTATTATTTTTTCCCAAACCGCTTCTTTAAAAACAGCCAACCTATAAGCGTCACGACCAAGCCAACTGCTACGATCGGCAAGTATACTTTAATTTGTTCGCCGACCAATTCTCCCAGTAGGTGGAACGCAAGGAAGAACATGCTGACATAGAGGAAGCCGGAGAAGGCTATGGAGAACCAGTATTTAATATAGGGGACGCCGAAGAAACCTGTGGCTAGATAGGTGGGTATGCGGGCCATGGGTAGGAAACGGACTGTGATCAGAGTTTTGACCGCATTGTTTTGCACAACGCCCTTAAGTTTTTGTACCCGTTCGCGTTCGCCGTATTTTTTTGCCCAAGAATGATGCTTAGCAGCCCATCCAAGCCAGTATTTCCACGAATCACTGATAATTAAGCCGGCCAGGACGGCGGCGAAGATTGCAAACCACGGATTAGAATCAGACAATGACAGGCTGGCCGCGCCAATGACGGCGGTGTCTTCTTGTACGAATGGGCCTATAAACAAGAGCAGATAAAACATCCACATACTGCCTTCGGGGATAAACTCCATAATATTGCCGTTCCTGTGTCCTAATTAGCCATTCTATGTGGCATATGTGCGCAAAATGCAAATGGGTAAAAAGTCCGTTGCACATTGGTTTAAGCCGTGACATAAGGCGCGGCACAAACTTGGCGTACTTGATAATAGGGGCCTTGTTTATTAGAAATTATATACGCAGATTTAATATGACGCGGCAAACGAACAATTTGGATATGGACATGCAAGTTAAAGAACAAAAATCAAAAGGTCTCTCCCGCAACTTTACCGTAACGGTAAGTAAAGAGGATATGGAAACCAAGTTGGCAGCAAAAATCAAAGAAATGCAGCCACAAGTCAGCCTAAAAGGCTTCCGCCCCGGCAAAGTGCCGATCTCCCATATCCGTAAAATGTTCGGAACAAGCATCATGAATGATGTGGTGCAAGAGACTGTTACCAAGACCACACAAAAAACCATGGAAGATAACAAGCTACGCCCAGCCGGTCAGCCAAAGATTGAGCTTCGTGCCAACGGTGCAGACGTTACTAGCGGTAAAGCTGATCTTGAGTACACATTGGAAGTCGAAACTATTCCAGAGTTTAAGCCTGTTGATCCAAAAACACTTAAATTCACGCGCTTGACTTGTGAGCTTGCAGACAAAGACTTAGGTGAGCGCATGGCCGATCTGACCAAAGACCAGATTTCTTATAAGAAGAAAGCTAAAACCGCCAAAGCCAAAAAAGATGATGCCGTGCTGATCAATTTTGTTGGTCGTGTTGACGGCGAAGCATTTGAAGGCGGCGCTATGGATGGACACCAATTGGTGATTGGTTCCGGTAGCTTCATTCCGGGTTTTGAGGATCAGTTGATCGGTGCCACAGCCGGTGACAAGCTTGATGTGACAGTGACTTTCCCGAAAGAATATCAAGTTGCCGAGCTAGCCGATAAAGAAGCTGTGTTCGAAACTAAAGTCCTAGAAGTTCAAGGTGGAAAGCCTGCTGAGCTTGACGACGAATTGGCTAAGAAATTTGGATTTGAAGATCTAAAAGCCCTGAAAGAAGTCGTCAGTAAGCAAGCCGAAAGCGAGCTTGAAGAACAATCACGCATGAAAATGAAACGGGCTATCCTTGACGAGCTGGACAGCAAGCATGCTTTTGATTTGCCGCCAAACATGGTGGAAGCCGAATTTTCCAATATCTGGGCTCAGGTTGAGCAAGAAAAAGAAGCAGGTCAATTGGATGAAGACGATGTCAAAAAATCTGATAAAAAATTAAAAGCAGACTACAAAAAAATTGCAGAACGCCGTGTGCGTCTTGGTTTGGTATTGGCTGAAATGGGCGCGAAAGCTGACGTCCAAATCACCAATGAAGAACTGCAACAAGCCATGGTCGCCGAAGCGCGTCGTTATCCGGGTGAAGAACAGCAAGTCATTGAGTTCTTCCAGAAGAACCCTGATGCGGTAGCCCAATTGCGCGCGCCTATATTTGAAGAAAAAGTCGTTGATTTGATTATTGAAACCGCAAAAATCACAGACAAAAAAGTCGACCGCGAAGAGTTGTTCAAAGAAGATGCTTTTGAGTAACCTGCCTATATAAACTACGGACTGTAGTTATTTTAAATAGTTAGACGCCCTGCAAGTCTGTAGGGCGTTTTTCGTTTTATAGCCGTCTCACGAGTTTGTGCGCTTAAATAATGTCTTCTGCCCCTTGAATTATTATTTACAATATAAACATTGAGGTAACTATTCCGCGCGATTATGAGCGAGAACTATGGCTGCGAGTCGGTAGCAAAACACACAAGGATAAAAACATGCAAGACCCTTATGAGACCATTTCATATTTGGTGCCAACCGTTATTGAACAAACCAGCCGAGGTGAGCGGGCTTTTGATATTTACTCGCGCATGCTCAAGGACAGGATTATATTTTTAACTGGCCCCGTTGATGACGCTATGGCTATGTCGATTACGGCGCAGCTCTTATTTTTGGAATCTGAAAATCCGAAAAAAGAAATATACATGTATATCAACTCACCGGGCGGGGTCGTGACATCCGGCATGGCGATTTATGATACTATGCAATATATCAAATCTCCGGTTTCGACAGTGTGTATGGGGCAGGCGGCATCTATGGGTTCTTTGTTGCTCTGTGCTGGCCATCCAGATATGCGTATCGCACTACCAAACGCACGTATCATGGTGCATCAACCTTCCGGCGGTTTTCAGGGGCAAGCTTCTGATATTCAGCGTCATGCGGAGGATATTTTAGCGCTTAAGAAACGCCTGAACGAAGTTTATGTGAAACACACGGGCAAAAAATATGCGGAAATTGAAAGTACTCTCGACCGGGACTTCTTTATGACGGCTGATGAGGCTAAAGAATTTGGTATTGTTGATCATGTTTACTCAACACGTGGCGAAAACAAAAAATAGACTTAAGCAAGGCAAGTTAGCTATATTGTGTATCTATATGAGAAAAAATAAGGACTTTGTAATGAAATTGTCATATTCAAGGACAAATTAGAGCATATAGTCCGGCATATTTATTGCAGTGAAACCGATTAATTGATGATAATAAGAAAACAGAAGTGGAAATGACATGAGTAAGTCAGACAGTACAGACGCAAAAAATACACTGTATTGTTCCTTTTGCGGCAAAAGCCAGCATGAGGTACGCAAACTAATCGCTGGGCCGACCGTCTTCATTTGTGATGAATGTGTCGAACTTTGCATGGATATTATCCGCGAAGAGGGCAAATCTAGCATTGCAGATTCCAAAGAAGGTGTACCAACACCACAAGAGATCTGCGATACACTCAATGATTATGTCATTGGTCAAGACTATGCCAAGCGTGTCTTATCTGTTGCTGTTCATAATCACTATAAGCGCTTGAACCATGCTGGCAAACAGGGTGATGTGGAACTTGCCAAGTCTAATATCTTGCTCATAGGTCCAACTGGTTGCGGTAAAACATTGTTGGCGCAAACATTGGCACGTATTTTAGATGTGCCGTTTACTATGGCTGATGCAACGACTTTGACCGAAGCTGGCTATGTTGGTGAAGATGTTGAAAACATCATTTTGAAACTTCTGCAATCTGCTGATTATAATGTGGAGCGAGCACAGCGCGGCATTGTTTATATTGACGAAGTTGATAAAATTAGCCGTAAATCTGATAATCCGTCTATCACACGTGATGTATCAGGCGAGGGTGTGCAACAAGCTTTGTTGAAAATTATGGAAGGTACAGTTGCTTCCGTACCGCCTCAAGGTGGCCGTAAACATCCACAACAAGAATTCTTACAAGTTGATACGACAAATATTTTGTTTGTGGTTGGTGGCGCTTTTGCCGGTATTGATAAAGTTATTGCTGCACGTGGTAATAATGTCAGCATGGGTTTTGGCGGTGAGTTAAAAGAAGAAGAAGACCGGGATGTCGGAGAAATTCTTCAAGATATTGAGCCTGATGATCTGGTGAAATTTGGTCTTATTCCTGAATTTGTAGGCCGCTTACCTGTTATCGCCACTTTGACAAATTTGGACGAAAGTGCGCTAATTACTATTTTAAGCCAACCTAAAAACGCTTTGGTAAAACAGTATCAATTGATGTTCGACATGGAAAATGTTCGTCTTAGCTTTAATGAAGGCGCTCTACGCGCTATCGCAAAACGGGCTATTAAGCGTAAAACTGGTGCGCGTGGCCTCCGTTCAATCATGGAAAACATCCTATTGGATACAATGTATGATTTGCCAACATTTGAAGGTGTTGAAGAAGTCGTCATAAATGCCGAAGTGGTGAATGGCAGYGCTAARCCGTTRTTRATTTATACCAAYAAAGGCAAAAAAWCAGATAGAGCGTCTTAGCKGTCAATCCAACGACYAATATTTAATTGTTGAATGTTTTTGTAGCCGTATTCGTCAGCCTAAATTTCTTTCATAAAAAACTGCGTGACCTTCTGGCCTATCTGGCACATATTGATGATCAGAAATGGATAGAATCATGAATTTTAATCTTCGCCTCATTACCAGCGTTGTAGTATTCGCCGCATTGCTAAGCGGTTGTGCCAGTATGAAATTACCCGATATGGACTTTATTAAGTTTCCTGAGTTCAAGGAGGAAGCAGAAAATATTCCTGATTACCCTAATGTAGCTGATGCGGCAGAGAAGCCAAAAAATTTACGTTCCGGTGCGGCATGGGATCTGGCCGCAGATGTAATGATAGAAAACCGAGACGGTTTTATGGCCCCGGAATTAGTTGATCCTAAATCCGATGCCGAAATTATGCGCGAAATGCAAGATCTCGGCAATCAAGCTGACGCGTACAAAAAAGACGACCCGCAGTAGGTGTGCCTGAAGCATTGTTGGGCATAAATTCATCAGTACGGGGCCAAAAATGGCTCATGCGTAATGATGATGACGCTAAAATATCTGAATTTACCAAACAAGGATTAAGCCAAACTACGGCACAAATATTGGCAGGACGTGATATCGCGCCTGCAGATGCTGAGAAGTTCTTAAACCCGACTCTGCGGCAATATTTGCCTGACCCTTCTATACTTATGGATATGGATAAGGCGGCAGCACGGATAGTGGATGCGGTAGAAGCCGGCGAAGCCATCACAATATTTGCGGATTATGATGTGGACGGCGGGACATCTGCGGCGCAATTAATCCGTTGGGGTAGGGCGTTGGGTGCAAAATTTGGACTGTATGTGCCAGATAGAGTAAAAGAGGGTTACGGCCCGTCCGCCCAAGCATTTGAAGAGCTTAAGAAATCCGGTGCAGATTTGGTGATCACTGTGGACTGTGGTGCGAGTGCCAGTGAAGCGCTTACGACGGCGGCTGATATTGACTTACCTATCATTGTTATCGACCACCATATGATGAGCGGCAAGATGCCGCCCGCATATGCTTTGGTCAACCCGAACCGCCCAGACGATACATCTGGTCTTGGGTATTTGGCGGCAGCGGGGGTAGTGTTTATGCTGTTGGTTGCCTTGAACCGTGAAGCAAAACGGCGCGGCATTGATGACACGCCGGATTTGTTGTCATTGTTGGATTTAACCGCACTGGGTACAATATGTGATGTCGTGCCGCTGACTGGGCTTAACCGTGCATTTGTAGCCCAGGGTTTGAAAGTACTGTCGAATGAACCTAACCTTGGCTTGGCGTCTCTGGCAGAAGTTGCAGGAACAAATGCGCCGTTCACTACTTATCATGGTGGGTTTATTTTGGGGCCACGCATCAATGCGGGTGGACGCATAGGTCAGGCCGATATGGGCGCGCGTATGCTGTCTAGTGACGATGTTGAAGAGGTAACAGGGTTTGCAACAGAACTTGACCGGATCAATAAAGAGCGCCGTCACCTTCAGGACCGGATATTGCTGGAAGCAATTGAGATGGTCGAGAAAATACCGGGGATCGATTCGCCCAATGGCCCACAGGTTATCTGTATAGCGATGCAAGGCTGGCATGCGGGCGTTATCGGCATAGTCGCGGGACGTCTCAAGGACAGGTTTAACCGCCCTGCTATTGTGATCGGTGTAAATGAGCACGGTATTGGTAAAGGATCAGGCCGGTCAATGTACGGTGTGGATATGGGCACGGCAATTATCGCAGCGCGCGCGGAAGGTATATTGGATGCTGGCGGCGGCCATGCTATGGCGGCAGGCTTGACAGTCGCAGAAGAAAAAATACCGGAATTTCAAGTATTTATCGATAACTGTTTACGTGAAAGTGTAATCGAGGCGCGCAAAAATTCGGCCTTGAAAATAGATGCATTGCTAAGCCCATCTGCTGTCGGTCTTGACTTGATCAAGGAAATAGACCGGGTCGGACCGTACGGCGCTAAAATGCCAGAGCCGTTATTTGCCTTCGCCGATATGCGGATAACATATGCCCAAAGGTTGAACGGCGGGCATGTGCGGTGCGCGTTTGAAGATGGTTCGGGTATACGCTTAGCGGGTATCGCATTTCGCGCCGAGGAAACAGGGTTAGCCGATATATTATTGGCGCCAAATCCGCCGCATGTACATATTGCAGCCCGCCTTAAGGAAAATACATGGAAGGGGCGAACCAAAATTGATGTGCAGATAAGTGATTTAGCAATAGCGGATTGATTTTAAGGAAAAATCTGCATTTTTCTTATGTTTATGGCTTGCACCATAACAGACACGACTATATATGAGCGGTTCGCTGTTTGCGTGGTCCCTTCGTCTATCGGTTAGGACATCTGGTTTTCAACCAGGAAAGAGGGGTTCGACTCCCCTAGGGACTACCATCAGTGTTTTTTATCCTTATATATCAACGACTTGCAGGCCAAATTGGCTAACCGGATGAAGGTTAGCCAAAATATGACTGCCTATAAGTGCTACAATGACTTGGAAAAGCGTTTCCAAATAACTATATTCATAAAGCGTGTGGAGCTAAAAAATGAAATATATGAAGTAAAACAACTATATTCACTTTTTGTTCTGCAAATTATTGCTTTTTAATTAATTTGTAACTTTTGATTCAGGATATTTGTGGTATACATACGCCTGTAGAAGTGATTTGAGGTGAGAACGGCTTCCTCACAYACCAAATAGTTTGCGGATTATTTGGTATAGTACCCGAAAGGGAAAGAGATGTTGGAGTTTAGCGCCCAACCGATTTATTTTTACAAAAGAGGCTCCTTCGGGAGCCTTTTTAATTTGCTATTTGCAAAAACCCTTTTCCTAGGCGGTTTGCTATTTTTGTAGCACTGACAGGGTAAAATGAAGCCACATGGTAAAAACCGTGTTTATCTGTCCTAATTGAGATTGCTACTAGTATAGAGATCGAAATGGGGCGAATTGTACTTATCAATTCAATTTTTCCATGATTTTTTGGATCGTCTCCAATGTATTGTGGGTTACTTATTACAGAACCTATATACGGCAACATCTGGAGTAATCTTTTGGATGTCGCCTAGAGGCATGAATTTGTGCATTTCCAGCAAGCAATACCTTTCCTGGAAGCAGCTCAATATGTTGCAATGATGAGTTAATTGTAATGATTGGTAGGTCGCCAAAATGTAAAGCTTTTAAGCGTCTGCTCGGCATATAATGATCCTTCTTGAAAGAAGTTTTCGTAATTAGCAAATGAATTCATTCAAACTGACTACATTAAAGTTAGCATCTTTTCAAAAGCACCAATGATTTACGTTTTGCTGTCTCTGTTCTTTATCTTAACAGATATCTAAAGATGTTATTGGGTAGGAGCCACTTTGTGGGTTGAGAGTATTATCAAACCAGGAAACCCAAGCTGTTTCAGTGTCTTCCATAGGACCTAAGTCAATATTGTCTATTGTCATTTTAGGTCCGCCACTTTTTAATTTCACAATGTCACCAACTTTAAAGTTACTCACCTTTTTCTCCTTATAACGTGATTCGCTAATAGGTGTATGAGCTTAGAGTAATTACACTTAAGAGTCGAATCAAGATGACTAACAACCCGGAACTAAACTGGGGCTGAGTTAGGTGCTATTTTTAATCCCGAAAGGTTAGCCATTTCTCCCTGTAAGTCATTTTTTTTATATAAGAGCACAATTGGGTGGTTAGCCAACGTAAGTATTTGAAGTAATTAAGTTCACTAATTACCCTAGGGACTACCATCAGTGACTGCTAAACCCCTTCAACTACCACTGAGAAAACATGATTTTTTCGTGATGATTTGTTTGCATCATAAAATCGCTTCGGCTAAGACACGTCTATGAAAAATGTACTTTTATTGACTATGGTCGCTGTGTCTCTTGGTCTCGCACTTCCTGTAAGCGCACAAAAAGTGTCTTCGCCCGCGCCTATGGATTTTGGTCCACGGGAAGTCTTGACCATTGTGTCTAATAATACGCCTCATGTTTTTAGTATCGAAGTTGCTGATACACAGCCCGAGTTATCGCGCGGTATGATGTTCCGTCAAGATGTGCCCGCCAATGAAGGTATGTTATTTGAATTCGGCGAAGAAAGAATTGCATCTATATGGATGAAAAATACGAGTATTTTCCTCGATGTGATTTTTGTCCGCGCTGATGGACGGATTTTAAAAATAGAACACTCGGCTAAGCCTTTCTCACTGCGCTCCATGACTTCAGAAGCACCGGTAACGGCTGTATTTGAGATTGCGGGTGGGCAGGCAAATGCTCTGGGTATCCGCCCTGGTGACATCTTGCAGCATAGCTATTTCACGAAAGCTCCGTAACACAATAAAACTGGAAAATATTTATGTTTTCAGGGCTTGCGTATTTAAAATAAGCAGTTAAAAGCACTTTCACTTCGAGGAGCAGTTCTCGTAATACAGTCTAGTCAGGCAGACTTTAAAACCCATTATTTCCGTCGGGGAGTAGCGCAGCCTGGTAGCGCATCTGTTTTGGGAACAGAGGGTCGCAGGTTCGAATCCTGTCTCCCCGACCACTTTTCCTCGTTATATTAATGCAATAGCCTACGTCGTTAGGTGCAATATCTTCGTTTTGGTAAGTATTTCCTAACCTGGTTATGGTTGTTTGCATCTAACTAGGGTGGGAACTATTTATGCCAATAAACAAATTACAAACTGCACAGCATGATTCGAATGCCGCAATATTAAAGCGTCCAGCTAAACAAGTCGAARTTGGCCGMATTATGTCGGTAGGCTCTTCGAACGCAGTTATTAGCGTCAATAAAACGATAATTAGGAACAACCAATTGCATTTGGTYGARCTKGGTACAATTTTGAAAATTGTTACSAATAGYTCTTTGGTTRTGGCAATGGTTTCTGAGCTTAGAGTRGGYGSYGAAGACGATGAGGGTCTGCATGAYGGTTGYATCGCTCATTTRAGTATTYTGGGTGAAATCTCCACCAATAAGACAACCMGAGAGACCAARTTCTTYCGSGGTGTTCGTACATTCCCYGTRCTCAATCAACCTGTRTTAACWGTGGTATCTCAAGAACTTGARCTYATTTTTTCAACGGGCAATGCGCCGAGYATTRCCGTTGGGCGTATGCAGCAAGACGATAATATCGTTGCYCGCGTTAAGACAAATGATTTRCTGTCKAAACACTTCGCGATCATTGGCTCAACCGGYTCAGGTAAATCATGTACTGTGGCGTTAGTCTTACAAGCTATATTGGATGAAAACCCCAATGCCCATGTTGTGTTGTTTGATCCACATAATGAATATTCACAAAGCTTTGGTGATAAGGCTGCGGTTATTGGCCAGGCGCAATTTGATCTACCCATATGGTTGTTTGATTTTGAAGAAACGGCAGAACTGCTCACCTCAGAAATTTTAGATCATAAACGCGAAGAAATTGATGTCCTGCAAGAAGTTATCCTAAAAGCCAAGCAACTTTACGACCACTCAAAACAATCYGGGCCCAATATTGGCTCCCAATCAAAAATGGTCGATGTAACAAATGACTTACATCGTGCCGCCGCTCATATTTCACTGGAYTCACCCGTACCGTACCGCATGCGCGATATACTGAAATTACTTGAATACTATATGGGGAAACTAGAGAACTCAGGAAATATTGGTCCTTACAAGCGCTTAACACGCCGCATTAACAGTTTGATGGCCGACCCACGTTATCAGTTCGTTTTTAGAAATCAGGCTGCACCACGCTCTATCCAAGAGCTAACCGGCGCAATATTTCGTATTCCCGTGGCTGGTAAGCCAATTTGCATCTTGGATTTTTCCGGYATTCCTGCGCAGACCCTTAATATTGTTGTTTCTGTAGTGAGCCGACTTGCTTTTGAACTGGCTATGTGGAGCCAACGGAAAATCCCTATCTTGTTGGTATGTGAGGAAGCGCACAGGTATATCCCGGCCGATATTGACAGTGGTTTTGCTGCGACACGACGTTCGATTTCGCGCATTGCCAAAGAGGGCCGGAAATACGGTGTTTCGCTTGGGATTATTTCCCAGCGCCCGTCCGAGCTAGAGCCTTCAACATTGTCCCAATGTAGTACGATCTTCTCTATGCGCTTGGGTAATGAAAGGGACCAAAATTTTGTCCGGGCTGCTATTCCTGATGGTGCAGCTGATTTATTGTCATTTCTACCGTCTCTGGGGACTGCCGAAGCTATGATATTTGGGGAAAGCGTGAATTTACCCATGCGGGTTGTTCTTGATAATCTGCCTGAGGACAGGCGACCCCATAGTTCCAGTGCAGAATTTACTGAATTGTGGAATTCCGGTGAAATATCAAGTGCGTATATGGATGGTGTTTTTGAAAGCTGGCGCACGAGGAATGCATTAAGCAACACGCAAGCACCCAAACTACACACGCAACAACCGCAACAACCGCAACAATATGTAAGTGCAGCGGTTGCAGAACCGCAAGTCCGAACACAAAACCCCCGAGAAGCGATAGCAACCAATAATCCTGCTGCTGTGTCTAGTTCTACAGACCGTCTAAGCGATGTAAAAAGAATGCTGAACAAGGCTTTTCACAATAATATCTAATTATTAGAATTTACAGGCATAGCTTTCGGTTGTAGACATCATTTTCGAACAACGAGGTATGTCCATGTATTCTATTATTCACCAACCAGCACCCAATTCCGTTCAGTCCGGCAGCTACGGCAATGGCAAATGGGTGATTGACTTTCCAACCGATAATAAAGTCACCATTGATCCTCTAACAGGAAATGCGGGGAGTGCGGATATGATGCGTCGTGTCAATTTAAGTTTTGACAGTAAAGAGGAAGCTGTCACTTATGCCAAAGCTAACGGCATAGCATTTCAAGTTCTAGAGCGTGCCGAACATAAGCCTAAAGGACGTTCATACGGTGAAAATTTTAATTTCGACCGTAAATTCCCCTGGACACATTAATGTGTCCATATAATCAAAGAACGCATTGATGTATCCGTATAATCAAAGAACGCACTAAAACAGTGGACGCATTAAGACGAACACCATATACACCCGCAAACGGTTCCGTAGCTCAACTGGATAGAGCACCTGCCTTCTAAGCAGGGGGTTGTAGGTTCGAGTCCTACCGGAATCGCCATTCTCTATTTATAGTGTGCATCCATAAACTCTAGGAATGCTGGCCAGTCTTCTTTGACGACGCCGTGTGTACCGGAGCGGATCCAGAAAGCTATGTCGGCATCAGGAGTGTATTCACTTAATTTATCCTGTGTAAGTCCTTGTTTATCATAGATATTATAGGCGGAGTTGGCGGCTTGGGCAGCGCGGAATGCACCATTTGGATCGGACCAGACATCACGTCTGGCGTTRCCWAGAAATAATGGGCGCGGGGCAATTAAAGCCAGCAAAGCATGCTGGTCGGTGCTCATRTCTTGTTCACGGCCTGCATAATCRGCATAGSYCTTCGAAAACCAGTGCGGGAAAGTTTTGGTAATTTCGCCGACGCTCTCACCTTTTTTATATTTATTGAGAGAAGCGCCGCCTGTACCCGATTGGTGCGATATAACTGCGCCGACACGGTCATCAAATGCAGCAGCGACTAAGGCAGATTTTCCGTAGCGAGAATGCCCGTAAGTGACGAAGCCGTCTTTGGCAAAACGTTCGTCCTGTTCCAACACATCAATCGCCCGTGAAAATCCCCAACCCCATGCGGCGATGGCGCCCCAACGGGTTTGATCGTCCGTATGTCCTTCGGAAAGCCTGCGTAACTCCAATAATCCACGCTCAGAGCGATCCGGCACAAATTCTGATGGGTACAGTGCGGCAAGGGCATAACCGTGTTCAAGAATTATTTCCATGGGCGGGGTCGCTATATAGCGGCCAAATACGTAGTTCATAGTCTTGGACATAAGGCCGCCGCCGTCACAAGAAAACCCATTGTCTGCGGGTTTGCTGACGCCTGGATGTTGCACAGTGTTATGATTGGGACAGAAGCTTTGCAGCATAATGACAGGAAGTGGAGCCGTGGTGTTTTTGGGTATAACGACGACCAGCTTGAAAGGGCGGGTAGTTGCCGCTTTGCCGCCGAACACGGCTGTGGCCGTAATGGTGTATTCTTCGATGGAGGCTTTGCCGCCGTAGGTGCTTTCAGCAATGGTTTTTCTATCGATGATTTGTGTGCTGGACGCGTCCGGTAAAAACCCGAATACTTGTTGTTGTAATTCTTCTTGCAAGCGCGGTCTGATTTTATCTTCCCAGTCTTGTAAAGAYGTGGCTTGMGYAACCARAACAGGGCTTGCCGCTAGGCCATTGGGTTTGAGGTTAGCCCTGCTGATCGTCAGTTTGGTCGGGCCACAAGCCACCAGTATCGACATGAAAAATGCCGTGACTATCCAGAGCGCCCAACCCTTTTTGCGTTTTGGAAGCAACCTACGCACCCGACTTTAACAGGGTTAAATCGGTCAATGCTTGATGCCAATCGTTTTTCATATCTTCTATATCCTCTAATCCACAAGCTATGCGCACCAAAGGTCCGCCAAATTTTGGGTCGTGGTCACGGTTAAGCTGTGGGTCACAATGTATCACAAGGCTTTCAAAACCACCAAAGGAAAATCCTTTGGCAAATATTTCAAGACGGTCGAGGAGGGCAAGGACTTCGCTCTCTGCGCACGGCTTTAAAACAATGCTGAACAAGCAAGAGGAACCCGTAAAATCCCGTTGCCATAAATCATGGTTTGGATGTGAAGCAAWAGCAGGGTGCACGATCTTGCTAACTTTGGTGTGTCTCTGCAACCATTCTGCCAATGCAATGGCCGATTTCTCTTGCTGTTCAAACCGTGTAACGACAGTGCGAAAGCCGCGCAGGATTTGGTAAGCATCGTCAGGTGATGTGGAATTGCCAAATGCAACGGCGGTTTTGGCGACCTTGTTGGCCATGGATTTGGTGCGAGAGATGACCGCTCCGAACAAAACATCGCTGTGCCCGCTAAAAAACTTTGTTGCCGCATGAACAACAACATCCGCACCCATATCCAGTGGTGCGTAGACCAGTCCTGCGGACCAAGTGTTATCGACAATGGTTACAATGTTGTTAGCCTTGGCGAGCTTTACAATTGCTGGCAAGTCTTGAATTTCCATGCTGAGAGAACCGGGACTTTCCAGTAAAATACAGGAGGTGTTATCACGAATAAGTGCCGATATGCCCGCGCCGATGCCGGGGGGGTAGTATTCAATCTCAACACCGAATTTAGTCAATTGCGTGTTGCAAAAATTGCGGATGGGACCGTAGCTACTGTCGGTAACCAAAATATGGTCGCCGGCTTTGATATTCGCTAGAATGGATAATGTATTCGCAGATAGACCAGATGGGGTCAGTGTTGCTCCTGCGCCGTTCTCGAGCGCACAAAATGTTTCTGATAACGCGTCGTGTACGGGGGAGCCGTGGCGCCCGTAAATACGGTGCCCGCCGTTATACAAATCGTCCGCCTTATCAAATAACAAAGTTGAAGCACGGACAATCGGTGGATTGACACTGGTGCCAACACCTATTTTTGGTCGGCCTATATGGGCAAATTTAGTCGCGTTCTTCATTATCTTACATCCAATTTGGTACAGGTAAGTCTTTCTTACGCAAGAATTCAGGATTGTAAATCTTGGATTGATAGCGCGAGCCATAATCACACAACATAGTCACGATTGTATGTCCTGGTCCCATGTCTTTGGCCATCGCCATAGCACCTGCAATATTGATGCCTGATGATCCGCCAAGACACATACCTTCATGGGTAGTGAGATCAAATAAAATATTGAGAGCCTCCGCGTCGTCTATCCGGTATGCCTTGTCAACAATGATACCCTCAAGGTTATCGGTAATCCGGCCTTGACCAATACCTTCGGTGATAGAACCTCCTTCGGTTTCCAATACGCCGTCTTTGTAATAGGAAAACAACTTGGAACCACCCGGGTCGGCTATGCCAATTTGAATATCTGGGTTCATTTCTTTTAGCGCTAAGGACACACCGCCCAGCGTACCGCCAGACCCTACGGCACATATAAATCCGTCTACCTTGCCATCGGTTTGTGCAAATATTTCCGGAGCCGTGGTTTGTATATGTGCATCACGGTTGGCAGTATTATCAAATTGGTTCGCCCAAAGAGCACCCAATTCTTCGGCTAACCTACCTGAGTAACGCACATAATTGTCAGGATTTGAGTAGGGCACAGCATCGACTTCTATCAGCTCAGCGCCTGCTAGTTTAATTGCATCTTTCTTTTCTTGAGACTGGCTGCGCGGGATAACAATTTTACAGGTATACCCAAGCGCTGCGCACACCATAGCCAGCCCGATGCCCGTATTACCAGCCGTACCTTCGACCACGGTACCGCCAGGTTTTAACGTCCCGGCTGCTTCTGCAGCGCGGATGATAAACAATGCAGCGCGGTCTTTAACGGATTGCCCCGGATTGAGAAATTCGGCTTTACCGAGAATTTCACATCCAGTCATGTCGGATGCTTTATTGAGGCGGATAAGCGGTGTGTTGCCAATGAGGTCGATTACGGATTTTGCGGTCATAGTTTCTCCTTAGCGCATAGAGTTAGGGTCTACAGGTAAGATGTTCACCGCACCCGTTCAAGTGTATAAATTTGTGCTACAATAGTTTGATACGAAATTTTCACTTTGCAAACCCTTGAGCTTACCCCATATGAAGTTTAGGAGATTTTGATGATTAAAATGAACGCAACTATAAGCCTAAAAACACCTAATGGCGGCACTTACGAGATTGGCAATGATAAACCGTTGACCATTTTTGCAGGGCCGTGTGCTATGGAAAGCCGTGAGCATGCACTTGAAACGGCTGCTATGCTTAAAGAAATCGCTGAAAATGTCGGTGTCAATCTTGTTTATAAATCCTCCTACGACAAAGCTAACCGTACGAGTATTCACTCGCCGCGTGGTATTGGCATAGATGCCGCTTTGCCGATTTTTGCTGAAATAAAAGAGACKATAGGACTGCCAATATTGACGGATGTGCACACTGCCGAGCAATGCGCGCGCGTGGGCGAAGTCGCTGATATTTTGCAAATCCCGGCATTTTTGTGCCGTCAAACAGACTTATTAGTTGCAGCCGCACAGACGGGTAAAATCATTAATGTCAAAAAAGGTCAATTTCTAGCACCTTGGGACATGAAAAATGTCCTGAATAAACTGCTTGAGGCAGGCAATTCTAATATTATGGCCTGTGAACGCGGTGCCAGCTTTGGTTATAATACTTTGGTGACAGATTTTCGTGCCCTGCCGACGCTAAAAAGCTTTGGTGCGCCCGTTGTATTTGACGCAACCCATTCCGTGCAACAACCTGGTGGGCAGGGCGGCACGTCTGGCGGTCAGAGAGAATTTGTGCCGACACTAGCCCGTGCGGCGGCGGCCATAGGGGTGGCGGCCATATTTATGGAAACACACCCTGATCCCATGAGCGCACCTTCGGATGGTCCTAACATGATACCCACCGATGAGTTTGAAGCCCTTCTCAATGACATCATGGCGTTTGACCGCTTGAGCAAGTCTCTTTAAGTTATTGTTTTAACGGCTTTAACGGTAAAGTGACGGGGCTGTCTTCTATTTCGATGGTTTCCATTTCCATCAAGGGCGCTCGCCTTGGCAATATGTCCTTATCGATTAAATATTGTACCCGGCGCACAGCATCGACCCGCAAATCTTCGTAAAATAGATTAGACGGTAAGGTACGGTATTTGCCGCCAAAGCGACTGAGGCGACGCAAGTTTTTAAGCTTTGGTTTGTCTAACAGCAAAACACCATCCTGACATTGTGCCCCGGTTTGCTGCGGCATAGGTACGGGGGTGGTTTCAAAATCTAAGCCTTCGGCGGCTACACCACCAAGATGTAACCGTGCAGGTGCGTAATCGCTATCCGTAGTCCATAAAAGTGGATTGACGCATAAAAGTGGCCGACCACCAACCGGTATCATGTTTCCTGAATCCCAGATAAGAGCACGGTCGGTAAACCGCTGTGCTCGCCTTTTTTCTTTGGGCTCAAATGCCCCGAAAGCAATCACACAATTTGTATCTTGCTTGCGGGCGCAGGGCTTAAAACTGGGTGCGCTATCAAGCAGGAATGGATGGTCAATAATATAAGCGGCAGCTAATTTTCGGTTCAAATCACCGCTAAAATATTCAGCCAATAACCTTTGTGCATGTAAACCACCTTGGCCGTATCCAACCAGAATGATTGGCCGTTCAGGCGGATTTTCTGCCAAAAATACTTCAAAGGCACGGCGCACGTCTTGGTAGGCAAATTGCATTGCCAGCACGGAATCGTCTCTGTTATTCAAGAATGTATAGAGTGCCGCTTGCCTATATTGCGGTGCATAAATCCGTCCTGCGGGCTTGAAAGGCAATATATAGTTTGGCAACACTACTCGCTTAAACTTACCCCTCAGTTTTTCAAAATTTGTTGGCGCATTCCAATGGCTGCGACCAAGAAATAGGGTTGGTGAAATGACAAAAACATCCCCCCCAGGAATATTGATAGGGTCAATATTTGCATCGGGCCTCACTAACCATCCAGTCCCAGTGCTGTAGTCGGGTGCAGACGGTAAAGCCATTGTTTGAAAAGGCTCACCGGGGTCATAAATTGACTGGAACAAATCATCCCGGTAATACCAAGACGCGAGTATAAGCAATATTGCAAATAACACCATCAGCACGCTCGAGATGATACGTATATGTATATATCCTAATTTCGTCATATTTCACCTTTATCACGAAAATACTATTTACTGGTAAGCCTAGTTTAGCTTACAATACCATACAGATATCTGAAAGACATCATAATGACAAATTTTCCACCTGAACACCCTGCTAAAAGGCACCATTTTTTTGCGTCTCTGCGCAATAGCTTTTTTACAGGTGTAGTTGTCGCACTTCCGATTGGTGTTACGATTTGGCTAATTACATGGTTTGTTGGTATGGTTGATACCAAAGTGAAGCCGCTAATTCCGTCTCATTATGTTCCGGAATGGGTATTTGCAATTCCGGGGCTTGGTATCATAATTTCCATTGTCGCACTTTGGATGTTGGGTGCTGTTGCCAGTAATTTTTTGGGCAGCCGTTTATTACGGTTCGGAGAAAACCTCGTATCGCGTGTGCCATTGGTACGCAATGTCTATAAAACTCTGAAACAAATTGTTGTCACAATGGCCAGCCAAAAAGATCAAGCGTTCAAAGAGGTTTGCCTACTGGAATATCCGCGCAAAGGTTTGTGGGCGATTGGGTTCATTACATCTGATCTAAAAGGTGCACCTGAGAAGCACTTAAAAGAAGGATATGTGTGCGTGTTTGTGCCGACCACACCAAACCCGACATCCGGTTTTTTGCTGTTTGTGAAACGCACGGATTTGAAAATCCTGGATATGACACCGGAAGAGGGCGCCAAGATGATCATTTCTGGCGGTATGGTCGCATCCGATGAAGATTTGGAAAAATTAGATGAGCCAACGCCTTCGCTTTGACCATTACCCAGACTGCATCAATTTAACCCCAACATCCTGTTCAAACAAATATAGTAAGTTGAGAATAGCTTTACCGCGTGCGCTTTGTAGTTTTGGATCTGTACTTGCTAGCAAGCGTGCATCTGTAACTGCAGTTTCCAGTAGGGCTTTGTGTTTGTCGAGATTAGCGAGTTTATAAGCGGGCATACCGCTTTGCCGTGAGCCGAGTAAATCACCGGAACCACGCAAAGTCCAATCCTCTTCGGCGATTAAAAACCCGTCTTCGGTTTCGCGCATGATTTCTAGCCTCGCCTTGGAGCTAACGCCGAGAGGGCCTTTATAAAGCAAGATACAAGAAGATTGTTTGTCATTACGGCCAACACGTCCCCGCAATTGATGCAGTTGCGCTAGTCCAAATCGTTCCGCATGCTCTATGACCATGACCGTAGCCCCGGGGGCATCGACACCGACTTCAATGACCGTAGTCGCGACTAAAATATCGTACTGTCCGCGCTTAAAGCCTTCTGCGATTGCTTCTTTTTCTTTGGCTTTCAAGCGCCCGTGTAACAATCCGACCCGGTCGCCAAAGCGGGCGGTGAGATGGCGAAACCGTTCTTCTGCAGACGCTAAATCCAGCACTTCAGAATCTTCGACCAAGGGACATACCCAATATACCTGTTCGTCTTTGTCTAAAACCCGTTCAAGTCCGTCTATCACTGTTTGCATTTTCTCTACGGGTACGATGCGGGTTTCAATCGGTTTGCGGCCTAAAGGTTTTTCATCAAGCCGTGAAATATCCATATCGCCATATGAGGTTAAGGCGAGGGTGCGCGGAATGGGCGTAGCGGTCATAACCAATATGTCAGGCTTATAGCCTTTTTGACTAAGGCGGAGGCGGTCACGCACACCGAATCGGTGTTGCTCATCGATAATGGCTAGACCAAGGTCTGCGAACTCCACATGCTCTTGAAATAAAGCATGGGTGCCACATAATACATCAATATGCCCGTCCGCTAGCCCGCTTAGTATGGCTGCGCGTTGTTTGCCTTTGTCGCGTCCAGTTAGGGCTTCTACGGTTAGGTTGGCCGGTGCGAGGAATGCTCCTAGAGATATTTTGTGTTGCCGTGCTAAAATCTCGGTAGGGGCCATGATGGCCACTTGTGCCCCCGCTTCACAAACATGGGCTGCGGCTAATGCTGCAACGAAAGTTTTGCCCGCACCCACATCACCCTGTAGTAAACGTGCCATACGAGTTGTTGCACCTAGGTCAGCTTGTATTTCTGCGAATGTACGCGATTGTGCGCCTGTTGGCTTGAACGGTGCGGCGTCTAGGACTTCTTGCACATATTCACCGCTAGCTTCGAAGCTGCGTCCGTGCTGCTTGCGTGTATGTTCACGAACCAATGCCAAGGCCAATTGTCGGGCTAATAATTCATCATAGGCTAAACGGCTACGGTGTAGGGTATCCTCGCCCGCCTCAATCTTGCTGGCCGGCGCATGTAAGTGTTGCAGGGCTTCCAACCAGTTTGGCCACTGGTTTTTGTCCACCATAGCAGGGTCGAGCCATTCGGGCAGTTCTGGACATGTTGCAAGCSCACCCACAACCGCCTTGCGMGCCATTTTCTGTGACAGACCCGAYGTCAAYGGATAGACGGTTTCAAATTCWGGGATTTGATCTGCWTCTTTKACWGGGAGCATATAATCTGGATGGGTCATTTGTAGCTGACCRCGAAAATGYTCGAKTTTGCCAGATATGACCACTTCGGAATCCTCAGGCAACATGCGCCGTAGATAATCTGGRCGGGCATGGAAGAAGGTCAGTTCCAAYTGYTCCGTTGCRTCGCTGACAAATACTCGGTACGGTAAACGCCGAGTTGCTCCGGGTTTATGMGTGTCCACATGYACTTTCAGGATAACCATATCCCCGTCAACTGCACTCGATATGCCAGGTAAGCGTTTACGTTCAACCARYCCACTGGGCGGYGTTAGCACAATGTCGCGTATYCGCCGACCCATWGATTTTTCAAGGTATTCAGCAGAGCGCGGCCCGACACCGGACACGGTGCTGATATCAGCAAATAGCGGAAATAAAATATCTGGCCTCATAAATACATTTTGCGCCTAGTTTTTCATTCCTGCAAGGAATATAGGGACGTGGTTGGAGATTCTTATGCCCGAAATAGAAAAAGMTAARCGTATAAAAAAACTGATGCACCGYTCCGGGTATCGGGGTTTTAARGAAGTCGATTTAATTCTCGGCGGCTTTGCCAAAGCYCATGCCGYAGAGTTGAGCGAAACTGAATTTTCGCAATTCGAARMCCTGCTCGAAGAAAAAGATCATGATATTTTTGACTGGATCACAGGTGCCCAACCAACACCTAGCRAATTTGATACGCCATTATTCTCWAAACTMTGTARYTTYACGCCCGATATTTTAAAATAGTGCTRGCCRTACACACATATGCAGATGCCAAGGGRACTTGGCAGGTTGGAGARTTGGCCGAGGGYGCCGATGCATATGTATTTGCGCGCGCGGCCCATTTGCGCTGGAAGAAGGGGCGGGGTGGKCTTAATATWTTTGTYGCCCGCGATGAYAGCCGYGCSGGAKCRTTTCGAGGGGCGGTAGAGTTTTTTGCACCTGATATTGAAGTGTTRCAATTTCCGTCTTGGGAYTGCTTACCCTATGACCGTGTATCTCCGAGCAGGACGRTYGCTGCAAAGCGGGCRGGGTGTTTRCAYAAAWTACAGMATTTAGACACTRCGCGTCCAACYATCCTYGTTACCACCATAAATTCYYTGGCCCAAAAAGTRCCGCCGCGCGCGGTYATGGGTAAGGCAGGATTGCGYCTTGTGCCGGGTGAACAAATAAAGCGYGAAGACTTAGAGCAATATTTTTCCATGAACGGYTAYACCCGAGCYTCCACAGTAATTGAGCCGGGTGAYTATGCWCTRCGCGGTAGTTTGGTTGATGTATTYCCRCCRGGRTTTGACGAACCWGTRCGKYTGGATTTCTTCGGTGATGARTTGGAAACTCTGCGTTCATTCGATGCYGAYAGYCARCGCTCYACGACSTCSCACAAACGTATTGATTTRGCKCCYGTYAGCGAAGTGTTCCTGAACCCTGTGAGCATAGCCAAATTTCGCACRTCTTATATTGCAGCGTTTGGAGGCGGACTWAGTGATGATCCMGTTTATGCGGCCGTTAGCCAAGGTATCCGTTATCAAGGGCTTGAACAYTGGTTRCCYTTGTTCACCGATACGGTCGAGACAYTRTTTGATTATGTKCCAGAYACRTCCTTGTGGGCGTTTGATGCATTAAGYACYGAAGCTGGCGTTGAGCGCGAAAAAYTRATAGYCGAYTATTTYGAAGCTCGCCAAGGTCATGCAGAAGAAGCYTCCGCCTATAAAGCGATACCGCCGCARCGATTATACCTAATGGGWGCGGAGCTAGAAGARAAATTATCTGGTTTGAYCGTACGCAAGCATTCAAATTTTTCTTTGGCTCTGTCAGACAAYACTATGAATATGGCTGCRGCCAGCGCCCGYAATTTTTCCAAAGAGCGCCAAACAGAAGGCGTGAATGTTTTTGATATTGCKACTAGGCATCTWAARAARCTGGCGAAATCCGGKCAAAAAGTTTTGCTGGCATCATGGACGGGCGGTTCAAGTGAACGKCTCGGYGGYGTATTTGCAGACCATGACCTTGTTATYGGTTCYATTGACGTAGCGACCGACATMGCCAAGCTRGYTCCGGGTCATATCAAACGCATTGTCCTGCCTATAGAGAACGGATTTACTTTTGGTGACCTTAGTGTCCTCAGYGAGCAAGATATTCTYGGTGACCGAYTGGTGCGCCGGGGGCGSCGTCATAARGGCAAGAATTTTATCGCCGAAGTTTCTGCGCTGTCCGAAGGTGATCTGGTTATTCATATTGATCACGGTCTTGGCCAGTATAGAGGCCTCAAGACTTTACCGGTGCAGGATGCGCCTCACGATTGTCTTGAGATCGAGTATGCAGGTGGTAGCACATTATACTTACCTGTTGAAAACATTGAACTTCTATCGCGCTATGGGGCCGCTAGTGAAAACCCGGTCTTGGACAGGCTCGGCAGTACGGCKTGGCAATCCCGTAARGCCAAAGCTAAAMAACGYYTGAAAGAYATGGCNGGGCNGGTTGATTAAAATTGCTGCTGCWCGYGCSCTTAAAACTTGTGATCCTGTTGARGTRAATTTCGGRGAATATGCRGAATTTTGYGCYCGTTTNCCCNTATGTSGAAACCGAAGATCAGATGAATRCCATYGAAGACGTAGTTRGWGATTTAACCAGCGGACGTCCYATGGACAGGTTRGTATGTGGTGATGTCGGRTTTGGTAARACGGARGTGGCTTTRCGGGCRGCTTATCTYATGGCYATGAGCGGGCAACAGGTKGCYATTGTYGCYCCGACGACGGTATTGASCCGTCAACATTTYGCTACCTTTACGGAWMGGTTYAAAGGCCTSCCTATAAAAATYAGGCAATTGTCACGGCTCGTAAACRCTAAAGATGCCAAAGCCGCMCGYRAAGAATTAGCGTCTGGTCAGTGCGAYATTATTATTGGCACCCACGCTTTGYTAGCCAAGACCATAAAGTTTTCCGATCTTGGGYTGTTGGTAGTCGACGAGGARCAACGYTTYGGGGTAAGCCAYAAAGAACGSYTKAARGCMYTRCGRGCAAATATYCATGTRCTWACGCTGACTGCRACGCCYATTCCGCGYACCTTACARATGGCGCTTTCYGGWATCCGTGATTTATCTCTCATTGCAACACCTCCTGTGGACCGGTTGGCAGTGCGGACATATATCACGCCGTGGGATCCGGTSATATTGCGYGAAGCATTGTTGCGYGAACGKTATAGGGGCGGACAAAGTTTCTTTGTCGTGCCGCGKATTGCAGATTTACGTCGYTGTGAAGATTTTCTGGCCGAGCATGTKCCGGAGGTWAGCTATGTCATGGCCCACGGYCAGATGAAACCRTCTGCACTTGARGATGTGATGACTGCATTTTATGACCATAARTATGATGTGCTGCTYTCAACATCTATTATTGAAAGCGGGCTGGATATACCKGCGGCCAATACCATGGTTATTTACCGAGCAGACCGTTTTGGTCTRGCGCAACTTTACCAAATGCGYGGGCGGGTAGGGCGTTCCAAAGTGCGGGCTTATGCTTATCTATCAACCCCCGAACAACATATTATGACCAAGGGGGCATTACAACGTCTGAAGRTATTGCAGTCTCTCGATACATTGGGCGCAGGGTTTTCTCTRGCTAGTCACGATCTTGATATGCGCGGGGGCGGCAATCCGCTCGGAGAAGAGCAATCGGGCCATRTTAAAGACTTGGGTGTGGAGTTGTATCAGCACATGCTCGAAGAAGCCGTGGCGGAACTCCGCGAAGATGATAGTGTCACCAACCGCTCTTGGTCACCCCAAGTTAATGTTGGTGTRCCYATTTTGATACCGGAYACKTATGTGGAAGATTTGCATGTRCGYTTATCTCTCTACCGYCGTTTGTCCGAGTTRGAAAATGCACAAGAAGGTGATGCCTTTGCKGCTGAACTTATTGATAGATTTGGRCMMTTGCCGCAAGAAGTGCATTATCTCTTGCAAGTTATGTCGATTAAGCGYCTYGCTCGCGCSGCTAAAGTCGCYAAAATTGACGCCGGRCCTAAGGGWGCMGTMTTYACMTTCCGCCATGAAGACATCAAAGAYCCTGCTGTGGTTATGGGGGCCATGCAKTCGCATCCAAATTGGCGTCTACGGCCTGACCAAACCATATTTGTTCCTGCARTTTTGCATGAYCCAGAAGTTCGGTTAAATACWGTRGARCAAACTCTCAAAATCTTGGTGCGCGGTTAGGCGACAGAAGCAGTTGCGCCTGCGGTGTTTAGAGTTGTCATAGTCAATTCTAGTTTRATTTTTAARAYGGCACCCGTCARCGGRTCACTGAGTRYRGCACATTTTAGAATAGATTCTATCCGTTCTATRACGGGGCCAAGCTGACCTGCGSTTTGYCCTGGAAATGAAATAGCAAAAAGATTGGGTTCAAGKCGGGCTGTAATRTCTTGTAAACGTACAAGATTTTTTATCATAACGCCGATTTGTTGATAGGATGCACCTATAGCTTCATCCGTTTTGTTGTCGTCATGAGGCGATATACGGATCAGGCAYAAMGACACAGGCATATCTTGCMTGTCATAGAATTTAAACACCCGAGAAAGATGCGCATTGAAAAAKGATTTGTTGTAGAGCTGGGTAGCCGTATCGSTRCAAATATCACCGCCGAGCATGCCAAACTCATGYTTTAAATTTTGGTGTAGRCGRTGGAAATTGGCTTGCTCCAATACGCGTGTRYTGATGTCCTCAAGATTGTCGTCTATATTCAAAATATCATTCATACCGGCATCGTAAACCGCATCTYGRTTGCGTTTGCTAATRTCGTTTGCCATTAATAATGCGGGTACATGGAATAGTTTAGCATTTTTACGCATGGTTTGGGTGACGGATAGWGCTGAATCYARAGACACTAGCCCGTTCATCACCACCGCATCAAATGTTTGCTCGTACAAATAATCAAATGCGGTAAAAGATGTGAAYGCAGCGACGACACGGACATTTTTACGCTGCAATGCATTGATGATTACCATGAATTCGGGTGAAGCTTTGCYGACAAACARRATATTAAACGGCTCATTTGTACTCATATCTGGACGCGTATGCGTAATGCCAAAATCGTGCTCTAGGGTTTCAAGCCGTAAACCTATTTCTTGTTCCATWTGSGCTAAACGAATGAGGCCTATTGTGCGCAAAACAATTTGTGCTGGGTGGCATGGTTCTAAGAGTAYKGAATCAAAAATTAAATCTTCTGGCACTTGTGTKGATGATGTTAARACTAAGATAGGGATATTWAGTCCAACGTARCGCGCCTTGATCAAAGCGATTGTTTTATTGAGTTGTTCTGTAAATTTTTGTGTYTTCAATAATATGGCCGAAGGKGGTCGTTCCGGCAACTTGTCATTTTCGCGGCAATTAATGTTAAGCCCAATTGGTGTGAAACCACGGGMTTCAAATGCTTTATTTATGGCCTTTTGCGTCTGAGGAGCGCTGGACAAGATTAACACAGATTTCATCAGTTCGTTCATGAAATACACCAATACGAATCATTACGACTGTAGTTATTAAMGAGCGAGCGTTACTTGGGTGTAAACAAAACCTGATTTTATTAGAATGAAGCGTACTTTATTCTCCACTCTTTATTCTATACTGCCGCTCATGCCGCATAAACGGACATGAGCGGGAATAGATGGTTTAGCGTGCTAGCCGAAAGGTTTGCGTTTTTGCCACCAACCGGACTTCTTTGGTTCTGCTTTTTTCTTTGCTTCAGCAGGTTTGGTTTCTTCAACTTTGCCAGCCTTTGRTTGTTTAGAGGYTTTTGCAGAGGRCTTTTTAGGYKCCTTTGCAGGCGCTTTTTTGCGTGTAGGCYTTTTAGGTTTTGCCTCTGGTTTTGTGTCAAYATCAGCAGTTTCTGTTTTYTTGGYCACAGGTTTTTTRGCWRYGCTTTTTCTGCTTTTTRCKGCTGGTTTTTTCTCATCAAYYTTGTCAGTTTTYACTTCTTTTGTATYGTCCTGYTTRGCTTTTTGGGCGGCAGGTTTGCGTCTTCTACGCGGTTTTTTAGCATCTGGCTTTTCAGATTTTGGTTCRTYAGTAACGGCTTCCTCMACCTGYTTAGCGGATGATTTTCTTGCAGAYGTTCTAGATTTYYGYGCCGGTTTTTTAGTKTCGKCSGCTTTGGCTGTATCTGTTRCTTGGGCCTCCGGTGCGTCTTTAGTTGCATTCTCGTCMACTGCTTCATTATCGGCTGTTGCGTTATCTTTRTTAGTGTCACGGTTCGGGCGACGGTTTCTACCACCACGTCTGCCGCGCCTGCGTCGACTACGRGATGATTTTGTTGTTTCTTCTGTATCGGGTTTATCTGAACCYTCCTCARCATTGTTGTCCTCGGCTTTGTTTTGCTGTTTGCCTTGGTTTCTTTTGGAYTTTGAACGACGTGAGTTGGCCGCYTTGCGGTGTTCTTTGGCAATTTCCTCTAATGGATCAATATCKGYTCCAGATTTYCTCGATGTGATATCGATAGAAAAGGCAGGGCGGATCAGGCTGTCATCRGCAACAATTTCTGTAAACATRCCGTTGTCAGWTTCRATCGCGTTTAACAATTCACGTTTCTCGTTGAATAAATAAGCGGCTACTTTCGGTGTAACTTTCAAACGKATCCGAGCGGCACTRCCACGAACACCTTCTTCTTCGACGGCGCGCAGGGCTTTCAAGGCACTGGACTCAACGGAACGCTTGCGTCCAACACCGTGACAGTGTTCACACGATGCGCTTGAACCTTCCAGAAGGCTACGGCGACGACGTTGTCGTGACAATTCCATGAGGCCAAACTGGGAAATGCGCCCCATTTGTACCCGTGCACGGTCTTGGGCGAGGGCGTCGCGCATTTTCTTTTCTACGGCGCGGTTATTACGATTTTGGTCCATGTCAATAAAGTCGATGACTACAAGCCCGGCTAAATCACGCAGACGCATTTGGCGRGCAACTTCTTCYGCCGCTTCCATATTAGTTTTCAGTGCCGTTCGTTCCACATTACGTTCTTTTGTTGAACGGCCAGAGTTAACATCAACTGAGACAAGTGCTTCGGTTGGGTGGATGACTAAATAGCCACCTGATTTAAGTTGCGCGATTGGCTCTAGACAGCCCTCGATTTGGCTCTCGACCTGATAGCGCAAAAACAAAGGAATATCGTCCGTATAGGGTTGAACATTTTTAGCATGGCTCGGCATAAGAAGTTTGATGAAGTCTTTGGCAAGACGGTAGCCTTCATCACCTTGTACATAAACCTTGTCGATGTCTTTGCCGTAGAGGTCACGGATAGAGCGTTTGACCAAATTGGCTTCCTCGTGGATTAAACAAGGCGCAATGCTTTTCAAAGTAGTGCCGCGAATAGTGTCCCACAATTTAGAAAGATAAGTAAAATCGCGCTTAATCTCGGCTTTGGTACGTTTGGCACCAGCTGTGCGGACGATCAATCCCATGCCCTTTGGTACGGATAGCTCGCTCATTACGGCCTTCAAGCGTTTGCGGTCAGACCCGTTCGCGATTTTGCGCGAAATGCCACCGCCGCGAGGGGTGTTGGGCATAAGCACACAATAACGACCGGCTAAAGACATATATGTAGTTACGGCCGCGCCTTTATTGCCACGTTCTTCTTTAACGGCTTGGATCAGTAAAATTTGGCCGCGCTTGATAACTTCTTGGATTTTATAGCGACGCTTTGACATGCGCTTGCGGCGCTTGTTGAGCTGCTCTGCCTGCTCTTCTTCTACTTCTTCTTCAACTGCATCAGTGACATCGTCATCGTCTTTACTTTTTTTCTTGGTATCTTTGTGCGTTTTTTCACCAGAAGCATCCTCTTCGAATTCTTCAATAACGTCCGTATCTTCAGCTTCAGAATCAGATACATCATCCGCATCTTCTTTTTTGGTAACGGATTTACCTCTGCGCCGTTTTTTGGCGACAGGTTTTTTCTTTTTTTCCGCTTTTTCCTCGGCTTCTTCAGCTTCATCATTGGCTTCGTCTTGCAGGCTTTCTGCTTGCTCGGCTTCTATGAGAGCCTGACGGTCTTCAACAGGGATCTGGTAGTAGTCGGGGTGGATTTCTGAAAACGCTAAAAAGCCGTGGCGATTACCACCAAACTCAACAAATGCAGCTTGTAGTGAGGGTTCTACCCGAGTGACCCGAGCGAGATAAACATTTCCGCGTATTTGACGCTTTGCAGCGCTTTCAAAATCAAGTTCTTCCAGGCGGGTTCCGTCGACCACTGCCACACGGGTTTCTTCCGGGTGGGAGGCGTCGATTAACATTGTTCGTGACATAAAATTCTCCAGAGCCGCTATAACTCCGGTGGAAACCTGTATGTGGCGCGCGGTCTTCCTCTATGGGGATCAGCGCCAAGGGTTTATTTAAATAAAGAGATTTGTTTAAATGAAGTTTCGCAAAGGTGAGCGGCTTAATGTGTGTTATAAATATATGATAAAGCGCAAATGTTCGGACGGTACTGGCTGACGCAAGGTTGCTCGCGTGCTTTTGTATGCCGATATTTCCGAAAATGCGCATAAAATTCCTAATTCAGCTCCCGAATGGAGCCTTTAAAATATGGTTTTGACGAGTCGCGCCAAAGCCTGATCGTGTATGTGGCACATTAAAGTCAATATTGCCAAGAAAAAATTACATAGCCTAGATGTGTTTTTTTTAAAATCGTAACCTTTCGTCAAAAGTCTGCAGGCATTAGGGATGATATGAAGTTAATTGCTCTGCCACTGCGAATACTCCTGCTTGTAGGTTTAATGACGTTCGGATGTGTAGCTGTGGCTGCTGATATATCCGATATCCGTATAACGACCGAAGGTAATCAGACACGTCTACACATTGATGTTGATACTCATAAAAAACCTAAAGTGTTTACTATGGACGGCAGCAATCCGCGTGTGGTTATGGATATAACAGGAACACAGTTTAGCCCTGCCTTGTTAGCCAAAGCAAAAGGCAAAGGTTATTTAGAGGGCACTGGGGCAATAAATAAATTGCGTTTTGCAAAACGCGGCGAAAACGAACTTCGCCTTGTCGTTGATCTGAATACTGGCGCGAAATACATATCCCATGTCTTTAAAGATGATGTGTTGACGGTTGTAATGTCTGGCGACCCTATCACAAGAGTGAAGGACGGTATTCCGGTACCCAGACTTAAGGCGTCTCGTCGAGCAAAGTTAGTGAAAAAACCGATTATAG
Source organism: Robiginitomaculum sp. (assembly GCA_002732685.1). The sequence continues at coordinate 7,986 of NVRS01000006.1, read as the reverse complement.
TGATTGATCCGGGCCACGGCGGCCATGATCCGGGTGCCATTGGTAGCGCCAAAGTGCGTGAAGAAACTGTGACCTTGAAAGCCGCATTGGAACTGCGGCGACAATTATTGGCGAGCGGCAAATACAAAGTCGTCATGACCCGCACGACAGACAAATATGTAGAACATGACAAGCGTGTGCTCATTGCCCGCAAGGCTGGTGCGGATTTGTTTATCTCTTTGCATGCGGATTCGTTGAAATCATCTGCCACACGCGGTGCTTCCGTATATACTTTGGCAACGCGTGCAGAGGGGCGAACATACGAAGTTGTTAACAATCAAAACTGGGTTCTTGATGTAGATCTGACACGTAAATCGATGCCCGTTAGTGATATACTTGTTGACCTTGCACAGAGAAAAACATTAACAAAATCAGGGCAGTTCGCGGATATCCTTATCTTTGAGTTGCAAAAGAAAACCCGCATGGTCGGGAATTCACACCGCCGAGCTGGCTTATATGTTTTGCTGGCACCGGATGTGCCTGCTGTATTACTAGAAATGGGCTTCATATCCAATAAATCAGATGAAAAGCTCTTAAATTCGTCGTCGCACCGTAAAAAACTCATGAAAGGTGTTACTAAAGCAATTGATCGACACTTTAAGAAAAGTAAAACCGCCTCATAAGTATTGGCTTAGTTCTTGAATTCTGTGCCCGTATAAAGTTATAATGAGATATGGCGAAACAAGACTATATAGCAAGACACGAAGTTAAGGCGCTAGCACAGACGTCTGACCTTGCGGGTGCCTTACTTGTTTTACACTGTTGGGGCACAATTGTTCTGATGATGACGATGTTTGTGATTTGGCCCAATTTTCTAACTTTCATCATTGCCTTTTTTGTTATTTCCGGACGTCAATTGGGGATTGCTATTCTCATGCATGATGCTTCCCACGGAATTTTGTTTAAATCAGATAAGCTCAATGCATTTGTAGGACAATATTTGTTGGGCGTGATTATTGGCGTAGAATTAAATGCCTACCGGAAATATCATTTGAAACATCACCGCTTCACTCAGCAAGATAAAGACCCGGATTTGGGATTATCCGCAGCATTTCCCACGACTAAACTTAGTTTAGTGCGCAAAGTGTTACGGGATTTGTCTGGGTTGACTGGATTAAAATTGCGAATTGGTCAGTTGTATATGACATTTCGCAAATCACCAGCAGATGAAACTACGGATCAGGCGTTTAATGTTAAAAGTATTGCCCTGACATATGCGGCCAATTTTATTTTATTTTTAGCGTGCTATCTGGCTGGTTATTGGTGGGTTTACTTTGCCTTATGGCTATTACCGCTACTGACTGGTTTTCAACTTGTCTTACGTATCCGCAATATTGCCGAACACGCCATGACTGCCAAAACCGACAATCCATTAACACATGCTAGAACAACCAAAGCCAATATTGTTGCTCGTATTTTGGTAGCCCCATATTGGGTGAATTATCACGTGGAGCATCATGTTTATATGTATATCCCGTGCTGGCGGCTAAGGAAATTGCATAAAGCTATGTTGCGTAACGGGCACGCGAGAAATATGGAGATTAAAAACTCTTATTTGGATGTTTTTCGCACTGTAGTGAGCGTGTGATATTTTATAAACAAACACAGTTACAACGATACGGATAAAGATTATAGTATACGGAATCGGGTTCAGCCTTAATTGCGCCCAATTTTAGTTGATAAAGGCCTGCATGAGTASCCAAGTAGCACATTCACCGATAGCTATCCCTAAATGGGTCAAGCAAATAAAATGGCCGCTGGTTTGGCGCATTRTCAAATATTTGTTTGTTGCTGGCTGTGTGTTGGGATTGTTTGCAATTATATTTGTTGGTGTATTTATTATCCGYTCGACCCGGRATTTACCRACACTAGAAGCAGTACAGCAATATTCTCCAGCGGTWATGTCCCGTGTGCATGCGGGTGACGGGAAGCTAATTGCAGAATAYGGTATCGAAAAAMGRGTGTTTGTACCCATCGAGTCTATCCCCAAGCAAATCCAACATGCTTTGGTGGCTTCCGAAGATCAGCGTTATTATACCCATGATGGTTTTGACCCCAAGGGTTTTACYCGCGCMMWGWTWGCTAATMTMAARCATMAGCTTAAAGGSGAGCGRTTRGARGGTGGSTCSACCCTRACMCAACARGTMGCCAAGCATTTTCTMGTYGGWGATGARCGYARTATTGAACGWAAARTTCGYGATATWTTTATTGCYWWACGYATWGARAAAGCYATCAGCAAGGATGAAATTCTCGAGTTATATCTAAATGACGTATTTTTCGGACGAAGAGCTTATGGTATTGCTGGCGCATCACTGAATTATTTCGATAAACCTCTCGATAAGCTAACCCTTGGGCAAATGGCATATCTCGCCGGKTTGGTAAAAGGGCCCAATAATTATCAGCCTGAAGATAATATGGAAAAGGCGATAAACCGCCGTAACTATGTTCTTTCGCGTATGGTAGAAGACGGTTATGTCACCGAGGAACAAGTTGCCGAAGCCAAGCTCGAAGAGCTAGTAATAGCGCAGCGTATGCGCGGCGAGGAATATCTGGCCGCTGAGTATTTTGTCTCCGAAGTCCGCAAGCAGATCAATGGTCTGTACGGCGAGGAACAGCTAAATGAGGGCGGATTGTCTATCCGCACGACATTGGATACCAAAATGCAGCTAGCAGCGCGTAAGGCGTTACGGCGCGGCTTGGAAATGTACGACCGACGTCATGGGTACCGTGGTCCACTGACGACCGTCGAAGATGGTGCGGATTGGGAAGAGTTTCTTGCGGAGTATAAGGGGCCACCTGATACTGACCCTTGGCAGATCGCTGTGGTATTACAGGCTGAAGGCAAGATCGCGGAAATTGGTTTCATCGAAGGTGAGAACGGCACAATTAATGTTGAAGATATCGACTGGGCGAAGGAAGTTATACCTGACTATAAATTAGGTTCAGCGCCTAAAAACATCACGGACGTCTTCACCAAAGGCGATGTAATTTTGGTTGAGCGCAAACCGGATACAGAATCTGCTAACGCATATAATTTACGCCAAGTACCGGAAGTCAACGGCGGTATTATTGCTATGGATCCCCATACGGGACGTGTATTGGCATTGGTTGGGGGTTACAGCTTTTCACAAAGCCAGTTTAACCGCTCAACACAGGCCTACCGTCAACCAGGCTCGGCCTTCAAGCCGTTCGTGTATCAGGCGGCTTTAGACAGTGGATTAACTCCGGTCAGCCAAGTTTTAGATGCACCGTTTGTTATTGAACACAATGACCGCGATGAAAGCTGTATGGAACAAATTAGAGAAGGCCAAAGCAAGCTTCGTTTTGGGCCGCGAGATGAAGAAACAGAAATAGAGAAAAACYTCGCGCYAGTACCCGCCGAAATAACGATTCGTGGTACTCTCGACGAAGAAGAGAAAGAATGCGGTCCCGTATTTTATAAGCCGGCCAACTTTAATGCAGGTAAATGGTATGGTCTGTCGACCTTACGTCTTGGTATTGAAAAATCACGGAACGCTATGACGGTGCGCCTTGCCAATGATATTGGTATGCGGATCATTGGGCAATATGGTCGTAAGTTCGGCATTTACGACGAGACTAAACACGAACTGGCTTGGGCGCTCGGAGCAGGGGAAACCACACTCCTCAAAATGGCATCAGCTTATGCTACGATTGTGAATGGCGGCAAAAAAGTTACGCCGACCCTGCTTGACCGTGTGCAGAACAATAAAGGCGAAACCGTCTACATGCATGACAAACGCGGCTGTCCAGAGTGTGTGATGGAAGAATGGAGTGAAGGGTTATTACCACCTGAACTTCCCGATGAACGTGAAGTGGTTGTCAGCCCTGTTACCGCCTACCAAATGACCTCTATGCTAGAGGGCGTGGTTAAGAACGGTACTGGGCGGCAAATGCTACGCCTAGGCCGTCCTATTGCAGGTAAAACTGGGACTACTAATGATTTTAAGGACGCTTGGTTTATGGGCTTCTCACCGGATTTAGTAACTGGAGTTTATGTTGGTTATGATACGCCGCGCTCGCTCGGTACCGAGACCGGAGCCAAAGCGGCCGGACCAATTTTCCGCTTCTTTATGGCAGATGTACTTAAGGGAAAACCAAAAACATCCTTCCGTATTCCTGACGGAGTATTGCTGGCACCTGTAAACAGGGTCACGGGCGAACCTTCCTATATTGGTGCTCCTGATTTTATCTATGAAGCGTTTAAACCGGGCACAGAGCCCCGTATTGGCGGTAATAACTCTAAGATAAATATTGGCGGCGATACGGGTGATTTTGATAATTATGATTACGGCTTTGGTGGTGTTTTAGAAAATACAGTGCCTGAGCCAGGGTTGGAGCCAGGGTCGGAACAAGGGTCGGAACCTGGGCAGGGTGTTCCWGTAACTGATGTGCCTATTGGCGGAAATAAAAATATTCCTGCGACGGGCTTAAAGCCGCGTCCTAACCCTACACCTACTCCTGAAGAAGATGATGTGGACTTGGACGACGGGCTGTATTAGACCCCAAATAGATTTTCTAATAAGGGGCCGATATGGCAACGGAACACGACCAATTAGCTACGGAAATAGAGCAGTCCATTGCACTGCTGAGGAGGCGTCTTTGACCCGGAGGAATCCGAACGCCGCTTAGCGGAAATCAATGCCCTGATAGAACGTCCTGATTTTTGGAATAATGCCGCTCAGGCCCAATCTATGATGCGTGAACGTGGGCGGTTAGAGACGGCTATGGAGCAGGTAGCAAATCTGGAAACTGATACGGCAGATGCCCTTGAACTGGTTGAAATGGCCGAGGCGGAAAATGACACAGATGTGTTAGAAGAAGCAACTAAGTTACTGATATCTCTCAAGAAACAAGCTGGGCAAGCCGAAACTGAGGCCCTGTTATCTGGTGAAGCTGATGGGCTGAATGCATTTGTGGAAATCCATCCCGGCGCAGGCGGTACCGAAGCTCAGGATTGGGCRCAAATGTTGTTGCGCATGTATGTGCGCTGGGCCAATGCCCACGGTATGAAGGTTGAAATTCTAGAAGAACAATCCGGTGATGAAGCCGGCCTTAAATCGGCAACAATCCTCATTAAAGGCCCTAATGCTTTTGGYTGGCTCAAAACTGAGAGCGGTGTGCACAGATTGGTGCGRATTTCGCCGTTTGATAGTTCTGCGCGTCGTCATACCAGTTTCGCGAGTGCATGGGTTTATCCTGAAATTGACGATACAATTGAAATCGAAATTAATGAGAGCGATTGTCGGGTTGATACTTACCGCGCCTCTGGTGCAGGTGGTCAGCACATCAACAAAACCGACAGTGCCGTCCGTATTACCCATGAGCCAAGTGGTATCGTCGTACAGTGTCAAAATGACCGATCCCAACATAAAAACCGTGCCCGCGCATGGGATATGCTCCGCGCCCGCCTGTACGAAGCCGAAATGCAAAAACGTGCAGAAGAAGCCCAAGAAACTGCTGATAACAAAAGTGAAATAGGCTGGGGRCGTCAAATCCGCTCCTACGTYYTGCAGCCCTACCAAATGATCAAAGATTTGCGKACTGGTGTAGAAACCTCAGACGTAAACGGYGTCCTAGACGGCGAYCTAGACCAATTCATGGCAGCKAGTCTGGCCGCRCAAATTGGGGACAATACATAAGCTCTTAAATGAAATCCTCTTTATCCGGTATTCGTCCAAAGGCTATTTTACCGCCAGCGTAACCACCAGGGGGTTCTATATGAGTACCCTGACTGACAACGGTAGCCTCATAACGGGTGTTGAGCTTGTCCAGAACCGTACTGAGATGTTCCCATTGCCTACGACGATTGCGTTTGAYTTCYGGYTCTAACAAGTCTTCTGAACGAGTTTGAAGCGGAACTATAGAAGATAGGCAAATAGATGTTTTAAATGGTTGATCCGGTGGTGCGGCTTTCCAGAGAGAGGATAGTAAGTGTTCTAAAGAGCACAATAGGGTTTGGTCGTCGAACGCTGGTGGGGACAGATTRCATTCACGGCTAAGGCGTCCCCGATCTTGAAATCCGACGGACACAGACAAGCGCATGGCAGCATAGTTCTCACGGCGTAAACGCCTTGCGGCTTTAACCAATAATAACCGTGCGCAATTACGCACGCCGCTAGGGTTTCGCCAATCTGGAGACAGGATGCGTCCATGGCCAAACATACCGCGCTTTGTTGCTGGTTTCTCGACCGCATAGCCGTGCAAGCCCGCCCAGAGCCTCTCGCCCTCGACACTACCCCATAATCCGCGCATCTGTTTGCCGCTGAGGCGGAGAAGAGAAGGCATTGTCATAACGCCAGCTTTCTCTAGCCGTTTGCCCATACGTTTGCCAATGCCGGGAATGTCGGAAATTTCTATGTTATGTATGGCTTTGGGCATGTCGCGTGGATGCAAACAGACAAGTCCGTTGGGTTTATCCATTTCGGCTGCAATTTTTGCAAGGAGTTGATTGGCAGCAAATCCGATAGACGGGGTGATATATGGACCGATTGTTTGCGTTAAGGCATTACGAACTTGCATGGCAATATCTTGCCAATTATCACGTTCTCGCCCCATCAACCGACATTCCACCTCATCTATTGACCAGACTTTGTGCACAGGTAAAACCGTTTCCATGGTCGCTAAAATCTTTTGGTGTACTTGTATGTAAACATCGTGACGGGCAACAACAGCGGGAAAATCCGGCCAGGTTTCATGCACATCAACCAAACGCGCCCCGCGTTTGATACCTAATAATTTTGCCTCGCGGCTAACCGCTATAAACCCAGAATACTGACTGTCCAAAGGTAAAACACCCATGGGTTTGTTGCGTAGGTGTGGGCGTAACTGCTGTTCGACCGATGCAAAAAAGCTATCAAAATCTATGTATAGTGTTTGAATGTTGGTCGGTCTGCGCATGAATACGCAATAGAACATAAAGAGAACAATATCAAGGCGGCCGATTGAAATAGCTTACATCATTTCGTAAGAGCTGTGATTTAATTGTGGATAATAATTGGGTTTAGTCAATAGAGCAGGGCGGTAACAATGGGCAGTACAGATAAGGCAACAAGGCCGTGGCGCAAAGATGACGACGGGGTGCGTCTGTTCGTACATCTTACACCCAAAGCCTCACGCGATCATATTGGAGAGGTCATTATTGGGCCGGACGGAGCTGTTCTTAAAGTRCGTGTGCGGGCTTTGCCGGACAAAGGGAAGGCGAATCAGGCTTTAGTAAAATTGCTGGCAAAGCAGCTCGGTACACCAAAAACGTCTCTTGAATTGCTTTCGGGGTCCCGTTCACGACAGAAATGCATCATAATCTATGGAAAAAACATCGAAATATTAAAAATGCTTGAAACCCTTATAAAATAAGGCTCAAATGCACGTAAAATACAGTATAGTGTATTCAAATGCATATAGCGATGTTCTRTTCTTGTTCTTTTTGCTTGCTAAATGAGAACAAATGGAGCACATAGGTTTCAGGCAGTCCGATTTAAAGCCTGATTTTTTTAGAACAACCGAGGGGCTCCGGTTGTTTTCATAAAAGAAAACATAGGAGCCAGACATGGCCAAAAAAAGACCAGAACTCACCGTTGTTGGCAAAGCACCGGACAGCAAAAAAGCCGCAGCCTTAGAAGCCGCATTGAGCCAAATCGACCGCGCATATGGCAAAGGCTCTGTMATGAARYTAGGYCARAARCAARRCATGGATGTMGAAGCYATTTCTACGGGYTCCATYGGTTTGGATATMGCCCTYGGCATMKGSRRCSKKCYWGCCGKGCKYGYGSKYRARRYWWWCGGCSMGSWWRKCKYMRKYAAAACGACTTTGGCCTTGCATGTGATTGCCGAAGCTCAAATAGCGGGCGGAGTCGCTGCATTTGTAGATGCTGAACATGCGCTTGACCCTGTTTACGCAGCCAAATTGGGTGTTGATGTTAATGAACT
>NVRS01000026.1 GCA_002732685.1 Robiginitomaculum sp. | reverse complement strand
CTATATGTTCTTTGCTGCGGGTGTAGGCGCTTACGACGCTGCTATGTTCCATCTTTTCACCCACGCGTTCTTCAAAGCGCTTCTGTTCTTGTGCGCAGGCTCGGTTATCGTTGCGTTGCACCATGAACAGGAYATGCGYAAAATGGGCGGGATTTATAAATTCGYACCCGTGACCTATATCCTGATGATTATYGGCACACTGGCRCTRACCGGTGTCGGTATTCCAGGGGTTGGCGGCTTTGCCGGTTTCTATTCAAAAGACGCTATTATCGAGGCTGCTTACGCTGCCGGAGCAGGGGGGCATAATGCGCCCGCAGTCTTCGCATTTTGGGCCGGGTTGATCGCTGCGGGTATGACATCGTTCTATTCTTGGCGTTTGATATTTATGACTTTCCACGGCAAGTTTCGCGGTGATCCAGAAACCTTAAAACACACCCATGAAAGCCCACTGAATATGGTGATACCACTGGCCGTATTAGCGGTTGGTGCTGTGATTGCCGGTGTAGTGTTCTTTGGCCAATTTATGGGTGAACACACTGCCGAGTTCTGGGGGCGTGCGCTTCCGGGGGGCGAGCACGGCGAGGCAGCAGGCGGCGGGCACGATTTCCCAACATGGGTATTGTGGGCACCATTCGTTGTCACATTGCTCGGCTTTATCTTGGCGTGGTCTATGTATATCCGTGACAACGGCGTCGAAAAGCGCATAGCAGGTCAAGCCAATGGGGGCGGCGGCATTTTCTATAAGTTCTTGCTCAACAAATGGTATATCGACGAGCTTTACGAAGCGACCATTATACGCGGTGCGCGCAAGCTTGGTGATATTTTCTGGAAAATCGGCGATATCAAAATCATAGATGGTTTCGGGCCGAACGGTTTTGCAGCTGCTTCTTTGGCAGTGGGCAAAAAACTATCCAAATTCCAAAGTGGGTATTTATAYCATTATGCCTTTGTTATGTTACTCGGAGTGGCGGGGCTTGTCGCCTTGGTCTCCATGAAAGCGGTGGGATAAGACATGTTTAAAGGTGTTCCTATTCTGTCAATTATTACATTCATTCCGGCGCTCGCCGCAGTGTTTTTGATGTTGATGTCGCGTTTGGCTCGTCCAGAAGGCAAAGTTCAAATCGAAAAAAATGCTCCGCGYGTAGCACTGGTCACGACTTTGGCTGTGCTCGGCCTAACATTATTACTCGTCATCGGCTTTGATAACACGACTGCGGAATATCAATTCGTCGAAGAGTTTGCCTGGCTCGGCGGCGGTATTAAATACCGCATGGGTGTGGACGGTATTTCGGTGCTGTTTATYCTGCTCACTGCATTCCTAACCCCCCTGTGCATTATCTCCAGCACTAAGGCTATTAAAACCCGCATGCTTGAATATATGGTGGCGTTCCTGATTTTGGAAACCCTGATGATCGGTGTGTTCTGTGCGCTGGACATGGTGTTATTCTATGTGTTCTTTGAGGGTGTCCTCCTGCCGATGTTYATCATTATTGGTGTTTGGGGCGGCAAAGACAAAGTCTACGCGGCCTATAAATTCTTCCTCTACACACTGCTCGGCTCGGTATTGATGCTCGCAGCGATGTTGTGGTTATATTATTATTCTGGCCAAATATTGGGTGCGGGTAATGCGACGACCGATATCGCAGTCTTATCATCACTCGACATTCCGGCAGGGGCACAGACATGGTTATGGTTGGCGTTCTTTGCATCCTTCGCCGTGAAAATGCCTATGTGGCCAGTCCATACTTGGCTTCCTGATGCTCACGTTCAAGCACCGACGGCTGGCTCGGTTATTTTGGCAGGTATTTTGTTGAAACTTGGGGGGTACGGCTTGATCCGGTTCTCTATTCCCATGTTCCCGAATGCGTCCATGTATTTTGCGCCGTTCGTTTTCTGGCTCAGTATTATCGGTATTATTTATACGTCCTTGGTGGCGTATCGTCAGACCGATATGAAAAAACTAATTGCTTATTCTTCGGTCGCTCATATGGGATTTGTAACTATGGGTATTTTCGCGCTGAACATGCAAGGCATGCAAGGTGCGATATTCCAGATGATTTCTCACGGTATTGTATCGGGCGCATTGTTCTTTGCGGTCGGGGTTATCTATGAACGCATGCATACGCGCGAAATCGCTTTTTACGGCGGTATTGTCAAATACATGCCGATGTATGCGGCGGTGTTTATGTTGTTCACCATGGCCAATGTCGGCTTGCCGGGCACGTCCGGTTTTGTCGGAGAAATTCTGACCATGGTCGGTGCCTATCAGGTTAATCCTTGGATCGCTTTTGGTGCGGCGTTTGGTATGATCCTGTCTGCCGTTTACGCACTGCATCTCTACCGCGAAGTGATTTTCGGCGAGGTCACGAACGAGAAACTTGCGGGCATGAAAGATTTGACGGGCCGCGAAATTATCATCATGGCACCTTTGGTCATTATGACAATTGTGTTGGGTGTTTATCCGTCGCTCATTACTGATATTACAGCCGTTTCCGTCGATGCCCTCTTGGCTGGCGTAAACGCTAAACTGGCTGGAGGTTAGGCCATGGGACAATTATCATTCCTGACGGGCGAAGTCGTACTGGCAGTTAGCGCAGTGCTTTTATTGCTGGTCGGTGCATTTGGCGGTAAAAGTGGTGTTTCCATTGTGCGCTATGCTAGTATCACCGCATTGGTGATTTTTGCTTTTGCTGGTTTCATTATTAACGGCCAAGGTACAGCATTCGGCGGTGCATTTATCGCCGATGATTTTAGCCATTATGTTAAGGCGCTTATCGGACTTACTGCCGCTGCAACCCTGTGGTTTTCACGTGACTGGTTCAAGCAGGAAAAATTGGATCAGTTCGAGTATTCAATCCTGATGTTGTTTGCCGTGCTCGGCATGGGCATTATGGTGTCAGCGGGTAATTTGCTGTCCATGTATGTRGGCTTRGAAYTGCAGGCACTGTCAYTGTATGTGATGGCAGCCTTTAACCGCGATAGCCTGCGGGCTTCTGAAGCCGGGCTTAAATATTTCGTATTGGGTGCATTGTCGTCAGGCATGCTGCTTTACGGTATGTCACTGATTTACGGGTTTACGGGTACATTGTCCTTTGCTGAAATTGGTTCCGTTATTAGCGGCCAAGAGCATATGAGCGCAGGGATTATTGCAGGTCTTGTGTTTATGTTGGCCGGGATGGCGTTTAAAATTTCCGCCGCCCCGTTCCATATGTGGACACCTGATGTATACGAGGGTGCACCGACACCCGTCACCGGATTTTTTGCAGGCGCTCCAAAATTGGCGGCGCTGGCACTCATTACTCGTTTGATAACGGGGCCGTTCGGTGAAGCCCAGCATTCTTGGCAACAAGTGATTATCGTGTTGGCCGTGATGTCTATGGTTATCGGTGCCTTTGGCGCACTTACCCAGACCAATATCAAGCGCTTGTTAGCATATTCATCCATTGCCAATATGGGCTATGCTTTGGTGGCTTTGGCTGCGGGTGGTGCGGCTGGTGTATCTGGTATGCTGATGTTTATGTCGATTTATCTGGTGACAATTGTCGGTACATTTGCAGCCATCCTGCAGATGCGTACTCGCGAAGGCGCGCTTGAGGGTATTGCTGATCTTGGCGGCCTGTCCAAATCCAATTTACCGCTGAGCTTGATATTGACAATTTTGATGTTCTCACTGGCGGGTATCCCGTTTTTCATGGGATTTTTCGGTAAATGGTTTGCCTTTGCACCAGCATTTAACTCTGGCCTGACTTGGTTGGTTGTTATTGCACTGTTAAGCTCGGTCATCGGCGCGTTTTATTATTTGCGCATTATCAAGGTTATCTGGTTTGACGACCAAGCCCACGAATTTGTTAAAGCACCACGTTCTTTGGCWGTATTAAGCTCATTTTCTGCAATACTTTTGTTCCCGGTTCTTTTGTTGCCAGTCGTAACGGCTCCGACACGGGCACTGATTGAAGCTGCGGCGAGCAGCCTGTTTTAAGTGCGTATTCTCGAATTTGACGAGATAGACTCCACCAATCTTGAAGCYAAACGTATGGCYGARRGCGGCGACTTTGGGCCGCTCTGGATAACGGCYAARYGCCAAACRGGCGGCAAAGGCAGGCGTGGCCGYGAATGGGTATCYGMAMCCGGAAATTTATTTTGCACCGGAYTATTCCCGCACTCAGGAACACCTGCATCRGCGGCKMGGTTAAGCTTTGCTGCGGCTTTGGCCGTGYATGATACGGTTTCTAGTTTYCGTCAGGACGTTGATACCAAGATAAAATGGCCAAATGATGTKYTGYTSGGYRRYGYGAAAATATCGGGGATACTACTCGAAAGCGGTACGACGAACGGGCAATTGTGGGTTGCTATTGGTATCGGTATCAACATTAGYTCTGCACCTGATAATACGGACTATCCTGCGACTTATTTAAACGCTGATATGCCTTTAAAGCAACATCCGTACTTTTCTGACGTGAAGAAATTATTGTTCGAACGGTTTGAGTTTTGGATGGAAAACTATAGCCGAAACGGGTTCGAACCGCTGCGGGCCGCGTGGCTCGAACGTGCGCAGGGAATGGGCGGGCCGGTYACGGCGCGAYTRCCAAACRARACCATTGAGGGCACDGCCATGGGTATGGACGCGGACGGTGCABTVGAAGTAAAAACTCATTCTGGCCAAACCGTAAAAATCCACGCCGGGGATGTTTTCTTTTCTTAAATAACCCTGTATGAAACTTGCCAAGGAGAGTATTTATGAGAAAGCATGTACCGAGCGCAGCGAGGCAAGGGTGACCACCCGTCGGCACTTATGTGCCGCGCCCACGCAGGCGTGCGCTCTGGCGCACTGCCGTGAGTGCAATCAAAAGGAGACTTTATGTTACTGGTAATAGACGCTGGCAATACCAACACTTTGTTCGCCATTCACGATGGTGATGGCCAAAAAAAAGGTGGATGGGCCGTAGAATGGCGCATCGAAACCAATGATGGGCGCACGGCGGATGAATATTCGGTGTGGCTATATCATCTCATGATGATGCAGGGCTTGAAGTTTTCGGATATTAATGGCTGTATTATTTCATCCGTGGTGCCGCAATCTTTATTCCATATGCGTAATCTGGCACGGCGATACATGAAGGTGGAGCCGATGATTGTCGGCGAACCCGGCGTGGATTTGGGTGCAAAAGTCACTCTAGCCAATCCCAAAGAAGTTGGTGCGGATAGATTGGTCAATGCTGTTGGCGCACACGCCAAGTATAAAGGTCCGTTGATTTTGGTCGATTCGGGTACGGCGACTACGTTTGATATTATTTGCGAGAACGGTGATTTCGAAGGCGGTATTATTGCGCCCGGTATCAATTTATCCCTGCGCGCATTGCATGATGCGGCGGCAAAATTGCCACGTGTTGCCATCAAAAAACCGGACAATGTTATTGGTCGCAACACGGTAGAAGCCATGCAGTCCGGAATTTTTTGGGGCTATATTGGTTTGATCGACGGACTTATAGAGCGTATTCAAGCCGAGGATGACCGCAAGTTTACCGTCATTGGTACGGGTGGGGTCGCGTCCTTGTTTGAGGGGGCATCTACGCGTATAGACAAGTACGATTCGCATTTAACCATTGATGGGTTGATGCTCATTTGGCAAAGAAATTCAGGAYAATTTTCAGGATAATTTAATGGCAAAAAAACCAGACGAACTGGTATTTCTTCCCCTCGGTGGTTGCGGGGAAATAGGGATGAACTTAAACCTGTACGGGTTTGGACCACCCCATAAACGCAAATGGATTATCGTTGATATCGGTGTAACTTTTGGCAATGCCGAGACACCGGGCATAGACATCATCATGCCGGATATCGAATATCTGTACCAGATACGCAAAGATATTTTGGGCATTATTTTGACCCATGCTCACGAAGACCATATGGGCGCATTAGCGCGGTTGTGGACACGTATCCGTGTGCCGGTTTACGCAACACCTTTCACTATGTATCTAACCGAAGGCCGGCTGTCCGAAGCAGGATTGCTCGGCGAGGTGCCGCTACACAAAATTCCCCTGAGAGGGCGGTTCGAGCTTGGCCCGTTTAATATCGAACTTATCACCTTGACCCATTCCATTCCGGAACCAAATGCATTGGTAATCCGCACTCCGGCTGGGCTTATCTTGCATACAGGTGATTGGAAAATAGACCCGGATCCGCAAATAGGAGAGGGGGTTGATGTAGAGGCCTTGCGTGCTGTCGGCGATGAAGGYGTGCTGGCTATGGTTTGTGATAGCACGAATGTGTTTTCACCCGGTGTGTCCGGCTCCGAAGCCGGTGTGCGCAATGAGTTGATTAAAGTTATCGGCGAATATGAAGGGCGCGGGGTTGCTGTGGCGTCATTTGCCTCCAATGTTGCACGCCTCGAAAGTGTTATGGTTGCAGCACAAARAAACGRCCGTTCGATTTGTCTTATTGGCCGYTCTATGCTGCGCATGGTTGAAGCCGCAAAAGCRGTGGGGTTGTTGAAGAAAATTAACAACATAGTTTCCGAAGATGAAGCCCARAGCATGCCAAGCGAGCAYGTRCTGTATTTGTGTACGGGTTCTCAAGGTGAACCYCGTGCYGCCCTGAGCCGAATTGCTAGYGGTTCCCACCGCAGCGTCAAATTTGGTAAGGGTGATGTGGTGATATTCTCRTCCAAAATMATTCCGGGTAACGAGAAAGGYATCTTTGCCTTACAAAATTCTCTGGCYGATCAAGGTATAGAAATTGTCACGGAGAAAGAYCGCGATATTCATGTTTCTGGCCACCCCTGCCAAGATGAGCTTAAGGATATGTATGCTTGGGCRCGCCCCCATATAGCYATACCAGTRCACGGGGARCGGCGACATTTGCTCGCCCATGAGAGGYTGGCTAAATCTTTGCAGGTTAAACATACGCTTGCGCCTCATAACGGCGAACTTATTTTACTGTCTGAAAATGGCGCGAAAATCATCGACATAGTCCCCAATGGTCGTCTGCACGAAGACTGCGGCGAGATTGTCAGTGCGGATGATCATTCACTGCGCGAACGTAAGAAAATGGCCTATGCTGGCCATATTAGCACCAGTCTGGTTATAAACCAAAAAGGAAGTTTGATCGGTGGCCCCGATGTGCGGATTGCAGGGTTCCCTGAAGGCGAAGAGTATAAACTGATCAACAAAATGCTCGATAATGTGGCTGATTGCGCCGAAGATGCTTTTAACACCATGCGTAAAAATGACCGTATGGACGAAGACCAAGTCGAAGCCAAAGTCACGGCCCGTGTGCGCCGCTGGGTGCGTAATAAAACTGGCAAACGGGCGCTGATAGAAACAATTGTTATAAAGGTGTGACATGAGTAAAAGTATTATTGGCCCGCTCAATCATGTGGGCATAGCCGTTCCGTCTATCAAGGAAGCCGTGGTGCCGTACCGTAAAATATTTGGCATCAAAGATATTACACGCCCGCGCGCTTTGGCGGCGCAAGGGGTACGGTTTTGTTTCGTTAATCTGCCCACGGGTCAGATTGAATTGATCGAACCTTACGGCCTGAACTCTCCTATAGAAAATTTCCTCAAAAAACATCCCAAAGGCGCCCAACATCATGTTTGCTTCGAGGTCGAGGATATCTATGAGGCCAAAGCCTATATGGAGAAAAAAGGTGCAACCGTCCTAAACGAACCGCGCATCGGCGCTCACGGTACCCCGGTAATTTTCATTCATCCGAAAGACTTTACGGGAACACTGATTGAGTTGATGGAAACACCGAAACACTGACACACCGAAACACTAAGGATATTATTATGCCCATAGTTACTGCCGTCGCTACTTATTTCATTCTTTGGTGGTTGTGCCTCTTTTTGGTTTTGCCTTGGGGGGTACGCGGGCAACATGAAGATAATAATGTTGTCAAAGGTTCAGAGCCTGGCGCGCCAACGAACTCCCGTATGAAACGCAAGGCTTTGCAAACCACGGTTTTGGCCGCTATTATCTGGGTGATCGTCGTTGTTGTGATTAAATATGAGCTTATGACGCTTGATAGCATTCCGTTTATCCCGAATTTTGTTCCCGATGAAATATAAACTCCTGTAATCATTGCAATGTAGGCTTGCCGCTTGCTTGGCTTGGCTTTATGCATAGGAAAAACAGAGATTCATTATGCGCCTATCCAAGTATTTTTTACCGCTCCTCAAAGAGACACCTGCCAGTGCCGAAATCGCTTCGCACCGTTATATGTTGCGGGCAGGCATGATTAAACAGCACTCCGCCGGGATATATTCCTGGTTGCCGCTTGGTTTTAAAGTGATGAAGAAAATCGAGCAAATTGTACGCGAAGAACAAAACCGTGCTGGCTGCATAGAAATGCTGATGCCAACCATTCAGCCTGCTGAACTTTGGCGGGAATCGGATAGGTATGACGATTACGGCAAAGAAATGCTGCGCATCACCGACAGAAGCGGCCGCGAGCTTCTTTACGGACCGACCAATGAGGAAATGCTCACCGATGTGTTTCGGACGTTTGTGCGTTCTTACAAGGAATTACCGCAACTTCTCTATCACATTCAGTGGAAATTCCGCGATGAAGTCCGGCCACGTTTTGGTGTGATGCGCGGGCGTGAATTCTTGATGAAGGATGCCTATTCATTCGATATCGATATGGATGCGGCGCTTGTTTCCTATAACAAAATGTTCATTGCTTATCTCAATACATTTGCGCGGCTGGGGTTGAAAGCCGTGCCTATGCAAGCAGATACTGGGCCGATTGGTGGTGATTTATCCCACGAGTTTTTGATCTTGGCTGATACGGGCGAGAGTGAAGTTTTCTGTCATGCGGATTTAGTCGATATGCCTGCGCCGGGACTGGACGTGGACTTCGACGGCGATTTACAAGCATTGGTCGACGCGCGTACTGCGCTTTATGCGCGTACGGACGAAATGCACGAGGCGGATGTTTTTGAAGCAGAAGTGCCGCGCGCTAAACGCTTATCTGCGCGGGGTATCGAGGTCGGGCATATTTTCTGTTTTGGCGATAAATACTCAAAAGCCATGGGCGCTAAAGTCATGGGGCCAGACGGCAAAGAACATTTTGCACAAATGGGTTCTTACGGCGTCGGTGTATCACGTTTAGTCGGCGGTATTATTGAAGCCAGCCACGACGATGCCGGTATTATCTGGCCGAAATCCGTGGCGCCGTTCGGGGTAGGGATTATCAATCTTCGTGTGGGCGATGATGCGTGCGACAAAGTTTGTGAAGATATTTACGCCAAGCTTGTGGCTGCTGGTGTTGACCCGCTTTATGATGATAAAAAAGATAGAGGCGGGGTGAAATTCTCGCGTATGGATTTAATCGGCTTACCGTACCAAATCGTYGTKGGMCCRCGMGGGCTCGGGGACGGTATTGTCGAGATCAAAGACCGCAAGACAGGAGAGCGCCAGAACCAATCTCCAGAAGCKGCGATTGCRTTCATCACWKCTCARTATTCTGGTCAATATGCGGATATGTCTCTATGATAAGRCYCGGAGAAGYTTCTACAATAGATACATCACGAGGCGCTCCGGCCTTTGGGAAATTCGAGCGCAAAATCGCGGCGCGCTATCTGGGCGCCAAGAAGAAGGACGGTGGTGTTGGTCTGATTGCCGTGCTGTCCTTTGCTTGCATCATGCTAGCGATATTTGCCATGATYACCATTATGTCAATCATGAACGGGTTTCGTTCGCAAATGATTGATATGACCATCGGGCTGGACGGCCATATGTATGTTGGCTCGGCATCTGCTAATCCGACGCCGCTTGAAATTATTGGGTTGCGTGACCGGGTATCAAAGATTGACGGTGTGGAAAATGCTTTCATTTTTTCCCAGACACAAACATTTGTGCAGGCGGGCAACCAAACAGCACCTGCTCTTGTTACAGGTATTTCTGCTGAGGATTTATCGCAAATCGACTTGATCAATAAAAAAATAGTCATGGGAAGTTTAGACGGTTTTGGTACGGGGTATAACGGCGGCGATAAAGTTGTTATCGGGGTTTATCTTGCCAATAGGTTGGGGGTAATTGCTGGTGACAGGATAACAATTTATTCTCCTGTGTTAAAGGTGACACCCTTTGGTTCGCGTCCAGTTTTTAAGTCTTATGAAGTCGCCGCCGTATTTGCCAGTGGGCTTTATACGGCCGATAATTTGAATATATATATGCCGATTATTCAGGCGAGCCTGTTTTTCGACCAAGGCCGCAGTCCAACGGATATCCAATTGCGATTGGATAATGCGGATTTAATTCATGAAATGAAAAACAAAATTCGTGACGTGGCAGGAGAACCCGTGTTTATCGAAACTTGGGAAGATAAAAACCAGACCACGGCAACGGCGTTGCGCACAGAGCAAATATCCATGCGGTTTATTTTTGCGATTGTTGTATTAATTGCAATTTTCCCGATCTTGTCGGCTATGATTATGTTGGTGAAAAACAAGAGCAAAGACATAGCTATTCTTAAAACCATAGGCGCAACCAGTAGTTCTATATTACGGATTTTCCTCATGGCAGGTGCGGCGATCGGGATATTGGGCACAATTGCAGGTGTGATATTGGGTATTATTTTCTGCCTCAATATTGAATATATACAGGCAGCTATCGAAGCCGTTACCGGCACAGAATTATTCCCTGCTGACGTGTACGGTATCGATCATATTCCGGTCAAAATTCTAACGTCAGAAGTCGTGACTGTCGCGTTTTGGGGCTTCTTGGTCGCAACACTCGCCACATATTTCCCTGCATTAACGGCATCAAAAACTGACCCGGTGGAGGCGCTCCGTTATGAGTAATGCCCAGAAAGCAACAATGAGTAAGCAGCCTATTCTTTCTGTGCGTAACCTGCACCGCTCATTTCAATCGGGTGATAACATTTTGCATGTGCTAACCGGCGCAGAGATAGATATCTACCCCGGTGAAATGGTCGGCCTTGTTGGCCCTTCTGGATCAGGTAAATCGACCTTGCTGCATGCGGCGGGTCTACTTGAGACACCAGACCACGGTGAGGTTTATATCGGCGGCACTGAATGCTTGTCTTTGTCTGATAATAAGCGCACCGCTATTCGCCGCAACGAAATCGGGGTTGTCTATCAATTTCATCATCTTTTACGCGAATTTACGGCGCTCGATAATGTGGCTTTGCCGCAAATGATAGCAGGTAAATCGCAATCAGGCGCACGGGCTGAGGCTGAACGCTTACTCGGGATTATGGGGCTGTCAGACCGTATGCATCACCAACCTTCACAAATGTCCGGCGGTGAGCAACAACGCGTAGCCATCGCACGCGCTATTGCTAATAAGCCTAAAATTCTATTGGCCGATGAACCTACGGGTAATCTTGATCCCAATACATCAGGAAATGTCTTCCAAAGCCTGTTTGATATGACCCGCTTGGAGGGCGTTGCAGCGCTGGTTGCCACCCATAATATGAGCTTAATCCCTTATATGGACAGGGTGTTGACGGTTAAAGACGGTGTGGTCGTTCCTTACACACCCAAGGCAATGATTTAGGTCTAGTAGTGCAAAATTAGTTGCCAAAATAAGTTGCCAAAATAAGTTGACGGGCAGAGTTTTCTTGGCAATGTTATATTAGATAATACTGATATACGCCGAAAACATATACTGGCGGTAATAAGGGGACTGGTAGATGGGAATGAATCCGTTTGAAACGGTGAAAGAAGAAATTGATTATTCGCCGCAAGTTGGCGACGAAGTCAAGTTTTCTACCTGTTATATGTGCGCCTGCCGGTGTGGTATCAAAGTGCATCTCAAGGACGGCAAACCGCGCTATATTGAAGGCAATCCCGATCATCCTGTCAATAAAGGCGTGCTCTGCGCTAAAGGGTCGTCTGGTATTATGCACTGGAACTCTCCTGCTAAGTTGACAAAGCCTTTGTTGCGGGTAGGGGAGCGCGGTTCTGGCGAATTTAAAGAAATTGAGTGGGACGAAGCCATGGATTTGGCCTCAACTTGGCTAGGCGAAACCCGTGCCAAGGATCCGGGAAAGCTCGCGTTTTTTACGGGCCGTGACCAAAGTCAAAGCCTTACGGGGTGGTGGGCTTCAAATTACGGTACCCATAATTTTGCCGCTCATGGTGGCTTTTGTTCGGTCAACATGGCGGCAGGGGGGCTGTACACACTTGGCGGTGCGTTCTGGGAGTTTGGCGATCCGGATTTTGACCGCACAAAGTATTTTATGATGCTTGGCGTGGCTGATGATCACGACAGCAATCCTATTAAAATTGGGTTGGGTAAAATGAAGACGCGCGGCGACTGTAAGTTCGTTGCGGTTAATCCGTCGCGTAATGGTTACGGCGCTATTGCAGACGAATGGGTCGGTATTCGCCCCGGCACAGACGGCTTATTTATCTTTGCGATTATCCATGAGCTTCTCCGTGCAGAGAAAATAGATTTCCCGTCCTTAGCACGTTATTCAAATGCGCCCTGGTTGGTCATAGACAATCCGGGCAAAGCAGACGATGGGCTGTTCTTACGCAATAAAAAAGGTGACCCGCTGGTTTGGGACTTGAAAAAGAAAAAAGCCGTTAGCGCACATTCCAAAACCATCACCCCCGCATTTGCCGGAGAGCGAAAGGTAGCTGGCAAAAAAGTCGTGCCATCGTTCGAGCACTTGGCCGAGCGTTATATGGCGGCCGAATATTCACCGGATGCAGTGGCAGAAACCTGTGGTATCCCCGCAGATACCATTCGCCGTATTGCCGCAGAACTAGCCCATGCAGCTTTTGAGGAAGAGGTTGTCATCGACCAACCTTGGGTTGATGCTTGGGGTAAAAAGCACGATAAAATGATAGGTCGCCCGGTCGCTATTCATGCTATGCGCGGTATTTCTGCTCATTCTAACGGCTTTCACACTTGCCGGGCTATTCATATTTTGCAGGCACTTTTGGGCTCGGTTGATACACCGGGCGGATGGCGCTACAAGCCGCCGTTTCCCAAGCCAATTCCGCCCGGTCATGCGCCTGCCATGCCCCATTACAAACCGAATACGCCTATTGGCGGCGCAAACGGGTTCCCAAAATCTCCGGATGATTTGGTTGTAGATGCTGACGGGCAACCCCTGCGTATTGATAAAGCGTTCTCTTGGGAACACCCACTTTCTCTGCACGGCATGATGCATATGGTGTTGCGTAATGCAGCGACTGAAGATCCTTACGGTATTGATGTATTGTTTATGTTCATGGCCAATATGGCATGGAATTCATCCATGAACATTGGCGAGACTTTGGGCTTCTTTACAGCCAAGCACGAAGACGGTTCTTATAAAATCCCGAAAATTATATACTCGGATGCATTTTATTCCGAGACTGTACCTTATTGTGATTTAATCTTGCCGGATACTACATATCTGGAGCGTTATGATTGCTTGT
Organism: Robiginitomaculum sp.; assembly: GCA_002732685.1. The sequence continues at coordinate 4,286 of NVRS01000026.1, read as the reverse complement.
CAGTACTCGACAGACCATTTTCTCAAGGACACGGCATGGCCGACGGTATTCGCCAACCCGTGATAGAGCTCGACCGGGATGTGCGTACTTTCCAAAGTGTGCTCCTTGATTTGGGCGCAAGGTTAGAATTACCCGACATGATTAACGAGGACGGTACCCCTAAATATCCCGGTGGTTATCCTGATTATTTGGTCAACCACGAACGGGCACCTGGTCTTGGCCCTCTCGCGGGGTGGCGCGGTAAAAACGGCGATAAATTTGGBCKSGGTGARCCRAAYCCNAAACAGCTHGAAAAGTACATAGARAACGGCTGCTTCTGGGAAGACAAAATGCCSATGAGCAAGCAGTTCTTTAAACAYGCYAATCAGGAATAYYTKGAWTAYGCYAMRGARATGGGCTGGATYGGYGAGGCCAAACCDATHATTYWCCAGCTTTATAACGAAGATTTACAGCGTTTCAGGTTGGCGGCACAAGGTCACGGCGATCGTCAACCACCTGAGGAGCACCGCGAGCGTACCGAACGATATTTTGACCCATTGCCCATATGGTACAAACCGTTCGAAGAACGAGATGTGGACACGGATGAATATCCACTCCATGCTTTGTCTCAACGTCCGATGCATATGTATCACTCATGGGGTTCCCAGAACACATGGCTGCGCCAGATTACCAATGCCAACAAGCTACATATCCATAAAGATATGGCGGCGAGCTTAGGGATTATCGATGATGATTGGGTCTGGATTGAAGGTCGTCACGGTCGCGTTAAAGGTCAGGTTAAATTGATCACAGGGGTCAATAAGAACACCGTTTGGACATGGAATGCCATTGGTAAACGCAAAGGGGCTTGGGGCCTCAAACATGATAGTCCCGAGTTTAATCAAGCTTTCTTGCTCAACCATATTATCTCCGATGTGCTAAAGCCCAATAAGCACGGCGTTGAGTATTCAAACTCTGATCCGGTAACGGGGCAGGCTGCTTGGTATGATCTACGGGTCAAAATCACCAAATGCGCGCCTGAAGAGTTCGGCTTTACTGAACCGATGTACGAAGCACCCCACGGCCCAATATCGGACGCAGATATTTCCCAATACGGCAAAGATATGCAAGGCGAGCCTACGGGCGGGCGTGCCGAGATCAAAGAATGGATCGGTCAAAGGCACGAAAATGCGGGGCGTATTCCCGGCATTAAAGACGGGCACGGTAATACGGTTACCAAAACCGATAAGGGAGAAAAGTCATGACTTCCTTACCGAAAACCGCACCCAAGAAAAAGCTCGGGCTTGTCATAGATTTGGACATATGCGTCGGTTGCCATGCGTGTGCGACCAATTGCAAAGAATGGAACACGGGTGCGAAATCTGCGCCGCTGACCGACTTGAACCCGCATGGTAATGATCCGGACGGTGTTTGGTTTAACCGTATCCACACGTTCGAAACTATGAGTGATGCAGGCGAGAGCCGTACTGTGCATTTCCCAAAATCTTGTTTGCACTGCGATGATGCACCGTGCGTAACTGTGTGTCCGACAGGTGCCAGTTATAAAAGGGAGGAAGACGGTATTGTTTTGGTCAACGAAGATATTTGCATCGGCTGTAAATTGTGTTCTTGGGCTTGTCCTTACGGCGCGCGAGAGTACGACGAGGTCGAAGGCGTCATGAAGAAATGCACCATGTGCGTCGACAAGATTTACAACGAAAACCTACCAGTGGAGAGCCGCGCTCCGGCCTGTGTTTCCACTTGTCCTACGGGTGCGCGTTCATTTGGTGATCTCAACGACCCGAACTCAGACGTTTCAAAATTAGTGGCCGCAAGACAAGGCTATGATTTGATGCCTGAACAAAGCACCAAGCCAGTCAATAAATACCTGCTACCCAGACCTAAGAAAAATGGGCTAAAACAGGACGGTACAGTTGACCAAGCTCCTCGCGCACTCGTTCATGAAGACACCAGCACAGACGGCGCGCCACTGCTCGCCCGCTGGGTCGATAAAATTCTTTCGGCTTAGGAGAATACTATGCATCCGGCTAAATCCGTCATTTATTTTACCACTGCCACAGGCGCAGGTTACGGCCTGTTTTTCTGGTTGGCGCTGTTGTCGTTTCATGGCTATTTGCCAGCTGATCAGGTTGTCGGCTTTCACCTGATGCCGTTCGTAATGTTGGCTACCTCATTTGGGCTCATTGTTACGGGACTGATTTCATCAACCGGGCATTTGGGCCACCCAGAGCGCGCATGGCGGGCCATGTCTCAATGGCGCTCTAGCTGGTTATCTCGCGAAGGTCTCATGGCGGTACTGACATTTATCCCCATGGGTGTTTTTGGGGTTTACTGGGTGTTTCTTGGACAAAATACCGGCATGCCCGGCATTGTAGCTATGGTCGGCGCAGTCATGGCGTTGATTACCGTGTTCACCACGTCGATGATTTATGCTTGTCTGAAAACTATTCCGGCTTGGCATAATATTTGGACGAAAATCGGTTACTTGGTCATGTCCTTGATGAGTGGTGCAGTGCTTGCAATGGCATTGACCAGTGCGTTTGGTTTGACAGATGTTGCGTATCATCTGTTTAATCCAGTTGGGATTTTACTGGTGCTTGGATTAGTTGTAAAAATTATATATTGGCGGCACATTCATTCCGACAAAGCGGTCAGTACAGCAGAAAGCGCCACAGGCCTTGGTGGTTTTGGCAAAGTATCATTAGCCGCTAGCCCCCACAGTGCAGACAATTATCTGCTCAAGGAAATGGGTTTTAAAATTGCCCGCAAACATGCTGCTAAATTGCGCTGGATTGCGGCTATCCTTGGTTTTGTATTGCCGTTTGTCCTTATTGGCGCGGCTATGCATTATTTGCAGGATAGCGTAAAGCTGCTTGCAATACTTCTTGCCGCCGCATCTTGCTTGCTCGGTCTTGTATTTGAGCGTTGGTTGTTTTTTGCTGAGGCTAAGCACACAGTAACGCTGTACTACGGTCAAGATAAAGTTTAGAGACCTCATAAATAGTATAGAGTTTCCCAATGTTTAAAAAAATATCCAAGAAAAAAGTTATGGATGCGCTGGATACAGTGATCCATCCGAAAAGCGGCACCAGCGTAGTTACGGCTGGGGCTATCACAGATGTTTCTGTCAACGACGGCGATGTGTCTGTAACTTTGCAAATTGATCAAGGCACAGCCGGGATCATGGAAGGTGTGCGCAAGAAGTGCGATGAAGCCGTCAGTAAATTGGCCGGCGTCAAGTCTGTGCGGACAGTGATGACGGCACATTCAGGTGTGGCCGAAGCGGCTGCACCAAAAGCTTCTGGTCAAAATCAGGCTCCCCAAGCTAAAGGAAAGCAGGCCCCACCTAAAAAGGGTTTTGGCCACGGCACCCGCCCGCCGCCAACGCCTGAGCCTATCAAAGGCATCAAGCGTATTATCGCAGTGGCATCCGGTAAAGGCGGGGTTGGGAAATCCACCACGTCTATCAATCTGGCTGCGGCATTCACCACACTTGGCTGGAAAGTCGGCGTGTTTGATTGCGATATTTTTGGCCCGTCTGTTCAAAGAATGTTGGGCGAGGGCGCTAAACCAGAATTTACCGAAGACGACATGATCCGCCCCGTTACCCGCCACGGCATGAAAGCTATGTCTATGGGGTATTTGGTGCCCGAAGGGCGAGCTACGGTATGGCGCGGGCCTATGGTCATCGGTGCGGTACARCAGCTCTTGGGCGGYGTWGCATGGACGGAAGACGGCGACCTTGACGTATTGATCGTAGATTTACCGCCCGGTACTGGTGATGCGCAATTGACATTGGTACAGACCGTGCCGCTCACGGGCGTGGTTATCGTCTCGACCCCGCAAGACATTGCGCTGATCGATGCACGTAAAGCCTATGATATGTTCGTTAAAACCAAGACGCCTGTCCTCGGTATGATTGAGAATATGAGCACATTTATTTGCCCAAGCTGCGGCGAACAAACGGACATTTTCGGCCACGGCGGCGCTAAGGACACAGCCGCCGAGAAAGACATTCCGTTCTTGGGTGAAATCCCGCTCCATTTGGACATTCGCACCAACGCAGACGAGGGTACGCCCATCGTCTTGGCAGCACCGGACGGCGAGCACGCCAAACGCTATATGGATATMGCYAANGGGNTTGATGGRYGRWWTGRYGRRCWWWKWWWAMKRKMKKWKSATWMWTRKAKKYKYMYTAWGYYWKRTSRWRWKWTRYKSAAATTATACACAGATGGCATTGTTTAAAAAAGTACTTGCTCTTTGAATTTTAAAAATTATTTTTATAT
>NVRS01000005.1 GCA_002732685.1 Robiginitomaculum sp. | reverse complement strand
GAGATCGAAAATTAACATCAGGATACTCAACGAGATTGCCGAGGTCTCGCGGGCTGATTGGAATGCCCTTTTGCCGCAACGCGGTTCGCAAAACTATCACCCGTTCACAGATTGGGATTTTCTCAATGCACTGGAAGTGAGCGGCTGTGTTGGTGAGCGCACTGGTTGGCAGGCAGCACATTTATGGCTGGAGGACAAATCGGCCAACATACAAGGGTGTGCGCCGCTTTATATCAAATCTCATTCTATGGGTGAGTATGTGTTTGACCAAGGTTGGGCTGATGCGGCGCAGCGGTCGGGTATGGACTATTATCCTAAACTGCAATGCGCTGTGCCGTTCACGCCAGTAACGGGGCCAAGATTGATTGCGAAAACCCCTGAAGTTGAAACCATATTAATAGACACGCTAAAAGACATTTGCATGCAGAATAATATGTCCGGCGTGCATCTGACCTTCGGCGATAAAGACTTGGTGGGTAGGCTAGCAGAGCAAGGCTTCCTCACCCGAACCGACAGGCAATTTCATTTCGTTAATAGGAACTATGGTGATTTTGATGATTTTTTGGCGACCCTGACTTCCCGCAAACGCAAAAAGATAAAAGCCGAACGACGCAAAGCACAAGAGCAAGTACAGATAAAGCGCTTGCGCGGGGATGAGATTAAACCYGAACACTGGGATGCTTTTTACAAGTTTTATCTGGACACTAGTGAGCGCAAATGGGGCAGGCCGTATCTGACCCGTGCATTTTTCACTGCCATTCAAGACACTATGTGTGAACAAGTTTTGCTGATACTGGCCTATCAGGACGATATCCCCATAGCTGGAGCGCTTAATTTTATTGGTGGTGATGCGCTTTACGGCAGGCATTGGGGTGCAGCGCTCGACGTGCCGTTCTTGCATTTTGAACTGTGTTATTATCAGGCAATAGAGGCGGCCATAGACATGGGTTTAGCCCGCGTCGAAGCCGGAGCCCAAGGGGACCATAAATTGGCCCGAGGTTACGAACCCGTCACCACCTACTCAGCCCACTACCTAACCCATCCCGGCTTAAAAGATGCCGTTGCTGATTTTTTAAGACACGAGCGGCGGGCTGTCGCACAACATATAGATGTGCTAGAAACATACACGCCGTTTAAAAAGGACACCAAATGAGCATTGCAGGTACATACGATCCTGAAAACATTTTTGCTAAAATTTTACGCGGGGACATGCCGTGTGTGAAAGTTTTTGAGGATAAAAACACATTGGCTTTTATGGATGTATTTCCCCAATCACGCGGGCATATRTTGGTTATTCACAAACATGAGCAAGCGCGTAACCTGTTGGACGTCAGCAAAGACGGTCTTGCGCAAATAATGGCAAGCGTACAAAAATTGACACGTGCCATTGACGAGACCTTATCACCCGACGGCATTATCATTACCCAGTTCAACGGTGCCCCCGCCGGACAAACCGTCTATCATCTCCATGTTCAYATTATCCCGAAATAYGAAGGCGRTTTAAAACCCCACGCVAGCGGCGGAACGGCGGACATGGACGCGTTAAATGTTCTTGCCGCGCAGATAAAAGCCGCACTTTAAAATGGGTTAAGCGTGTAGCCTTTTTGTTGTAACAGAGCATGAGCAGTCATGGCGGAGAGAGCCATTTTTACGTCCGGTAATAAATCTGTATTATCAATATCGTAAAAGGCGGCAGATTGGCCACAAACATAAACCTCGACACCGTGATCGATCAAAGTTTTGATGAGTGCGGCATTGGCATTGGCTTTTTTATCATCCCCGTCTTGAGAGGCGCTATAATAAGCTTTTTTGGTCACGTCCTTAGAAGCTCCGCCGTGTACGACGACGGCTAATTTGATGTTTTTCTCTTTGACGCCTGCAGCCGTGTGCATATTGATGAAACGCGCTACGCTGACCAAATTGCGATTAAGTTCACCTGCGTCCGCTTGTTTGCTAACATCAAATGCGACTTTGAATTTATGGTGACGGTAGACGGGTTGGTCAACTTTTACCTCGGCAATTTTACCAAATTCCGGGATGGATTGACCTGATGTAAAAGCCTCTGGCTCTGCCAAGGCGGGTACGGAAGACATTATGCACGCGGCGGCAATAAGGAAAAGAGTTTTGGTTTTCATGATGTTCTCCAATAGGGTTTAATACACCCTAGCCTGAAAACACCTGCAACAATATGAATAATTGGCCATTGACGATTTATTCTCGGGGACGATTTATTCTCAGGCACGCAATCCGGCTTGACCCTCTCCTCTGACAAGCGTATCTCCCGCCTTTATAATAAAATTACGGAAACCAAAATGACTTTCTCCCACGACATCATGCAACAAACAAAAGCTTGGCCGTTTGAACAGGCGCGCGCACTTGTCAAACGTTTGATGATCAAGGAAAARCGCGGCACGGCGCACACTGGTCCCGTGATATTTCAAACGGGCTATGGCCCGTCCGGTCTGCCGCACATTGGCACATTCGGCGAGGTGGCGCGTACATCCATGGTGCGTCAGGCTTTTGTTGCGCTCACCGAGGGTAAATACGAAACGCAATTGATTGCTTATTCCGACGACCTCGACGGTATGCGCAAAGTTCCCACAAATTTACCCAACCAAGACATGCTCGCCAAATATATGGGCAAGCCTTTATCAGATGTACCGGATCCTTTTGGCACACATGAAAGCTTTGCTGCCCATAATAATGCTCGGCTCCGTTCATTCTTGGATAGCTTTGGTTTTGAATATACCTTCCTGTCATCAGCCGAGCAATACCGCTCGGGTCGGTTTGATGATACGCTTCTCATCATGTTGGAGCGCATGGATAAAGTTTTGGACATCATGCTGCCAACTTTGGGCGAAGAACGCCGGGCGACCTATTCGCCGTTCTTACCGATTTCACCAACGACAGGCAGAGTTTTGCAAGTCCCAACGCTAGAACGTAATGTAAGCAAGGGCACTATTGTCTTCGAAGACGAAGACGGCAAAAAACACGAGACTTTAGTCACGGGCGGTAATGTCAAAATCCAGTGGAAGCCGGATTGGGCTTTGCGCTGGACGGCGCTTGGTGTTGATTACGAAATGGCTGGGAAGGATTTAATTGAGAGCACCAAGGTGTCTTCTAAAATCTGCCGTGTGCTCGGCGGTACACCGCCGGACGGGTTTAACTACGAAATGTTCAACGATGAAAACGGCCAAAAGATTTCCAAGACTAAAGGTAACGGCATCGCGGTAGAAGACTGGCTGAAATACGGACTGCCCGAGAGCCTATCTCTTTATATGTACCAAAAACCAAAGACGGCAAAACGCTTGTTTTTTGATGTTATCCCTAAGGCTGCCGATGAGTATTTTCAACATCTAGCCGCCTATCATGGTCAAGACGACAAGGCGCGCATTACTAATCCAGTTTGGTATATTCATAATGGTCACCCACCTCAAGACGCACCGCCCATTAGTTTTGCTTTGTTGCTTAATTTGGCGAGCGCGGCGGGGGCATCTGGCAAAGACATTTTATGGGGCTTTATTGCCCGCACGGTAGAGGGTGCCAACCCCGACGATAACCCTACGTTGGACCTGCTCTGTGATTACGCAGTCCGCTATTACGAAGACTTCGTCAAACCGAATAAATCCTACCGCGCTCCAACCGATAAAGAGCGTGCGGCTCTGGAAGGTTTGCGGGTAAACCTAAGCCAACCGGAAGCCAAAAACATGCGTGCCAGCGAACTGCAAAGCCTGATTTTCTCTGTCGGTAAAGAGCACGAATTTGAAAATCTGCGCGATTGGTTCAAGGCTTTGTACGAAGTATTACTGGGCCAAAGTCAAGGCCCCCGCTTTGGTTCTTTCGTTGCTATATACGGTGTCGACGAAACACGGGCTTTAATTAAGAAGGCGCTTGCTGGCGAACTGCTGTAATTAAAGCTTGCCACTGTAAAAACTATGCTAATATAATTTCATGAGGGCGATACACGTATCATTGTTATGTTGCATTTTCTTGCTTGTGGGCGGGCGTAATGCCTTTGCCAATTCATTGCAAGAAATACGCATTACATTAGAAGCAGGCAGTTATGACTTAGCCGTAGAGCAGGCGGCGGGGCTAGGGTCTGCAGGCGGATTGGTGTTAGCGGCGGAAGCGTTAAACGCAAAACTGCTCTTGGGTAAAGCCGAGCGAAAAGTCAAAACGGCTAAGCGTGCGATGAAATTGGCGAAAGCCGCACTTGTGTTGGACCCGCAAAATGCCGAAGCACAAATACAATATGCACTCGCTTACGGATTCTATGGTCGCCATGCATCAACTTTTACGGCATGGCGCAAAAAACTACCGCAAAAGATACGGGCTGAAATAGATAGAGCCGCGATCATGGCACCTGACGATGTTAGAGTTGAAGCCCTTAAGGGCGCGTGGCATTTGAACCTGCTCTATAGGGCGGGTGATTTTGATGTAGGGAAGCGCTATGGGGCCAATGCGCAGGAGGGTGTGACGCACTTTAAAAATGCAATTGCGAAAAACCAGGGCGACGATATCATCATCTCTTCAAATTTTTTAATGTTGCAATTCGTTTTGGAACCCGAAACCCGCGCCGAACCAACCAAGCTTGCTTTACAAACCACCATACTTACAAAGCAACCGCATAATGATGTTGAACGACAAATCCATCTACAGATGCAAAGCGTATATGACGGCTTTGAAACCGGCGATGCCTTGCGGCGTGCCGAGGAATTCCTTTCGCAGTRAAGGATCAGAAAAWCAAMCCTACTGACTGATCCAGACTATTTTGGCCATCCATTGAATGTCCTTCAAAGAGATTGTCCGGTTTGGAAGATTTGTGTTTAAGGAATTAAATTGTGCGCTGCTTGTGCTCATCTTGTCAAAACTTTTGGCCATGACTTCGCCCGAGCGGGTTTTGATGATAACTCTATCACCGCGCCGAATGTTGGCGCTTGGTGAAATAATGGCTCTGTCGCCGTCGCGCAATACAGGTAACATGGCGTCACCAGAGATCTGTAAGGCAAATATATGATCATCACTAACGCCCGGCATGCGAATTTCATCCCAACCTTCACCAACGGGATATCCCGARCAATCAAAGAAACCTTCTTCCCTTGCTTGTGACATTCTAAGCAAAGGTACATTCGCACCCATGGCTACACTGAGACGGCCAGCTTGGCTTTTAGCCGTGAGGGCGGCAAAATCTTCGAAATTGACACCAAGCGCATTTAAAACCTTGGCGAGGCTTTCAGATGAAGGCCACCGTTCTTTGCCGTCACTTCCGTGTCGTTTGGATTTGTTGAATGTGGTAGGATCAAGACCAGCTTGGCGGGCCATAGCAGATGGGCTCATAGCAAACTTGTCCGCTAATTTGTCCAGAGCAGACCATATGTCTTGATGTGATAGCATGTTGATTTTCTCAATAAGCGGTTGCATAGGAAAAAATACCTATTCGACCAAAGGGGTTAACCCCTGAAGCTTAATGTAAAGTAAACTACGGCTTTGCAATGTGGGTGTTTAATAAAGCCTACGGCTGTTGTCTGCCTTGGTAATTTTGATAATTTATGTTAAGAATACGCATAGTTCAGGAGCAGAAAATGAAATGGATCAAACGCGCATTAGTTGGGCTTATCATTGTGTTGGTAGGTGGTTTTTTGCACTATAATTTGCCATCGCGCGATATAGTACAAGTTGTCGGAACAGAGGTAAAGCGTATGGACGTTGGTCGTACGCCCTGGTTTTGGGGCAAGACTGATGCCGGCACACAAGAGCACTTGACCCGAGATGTCCGGTTTATCAACGCCGTCTGGCCGAACGGGAAACCAATGGTTTACCGCAATGAGGACACTGGTTGGTCATTTCCGCCCTATCTAAAGTTTGATAGCAGTAATTTGGCGGCTAAAGCACAAGGACTTGCCAAGCAAGACGGCGAGGTTTGGGTCGCGGTAAGCCATTATGGTTGGCGCATAGAAATCCTGACCATGTTCCCCAATGCCTATAAAGTAAAACGTGTATCGGGACCTGACGCTTTGCTGATCCCGTGGTTCAATATCGTATTTCTGTCCTTGCTCGCTTTTATTGTCATCAATATTTGGCTGACTCTCTACCGTTTTAAAAAGCGCCGGATTGATCCGGTCGTAGAAAAAATAGAGGATGTGGTTGAAGACGCCAGTGAAGATCTTAGCAAAGGCGGCCATGCGGTGGGCAAATTCTTTAAGCAATGGTTTAGAACAAGAAAATAAGAGTGCGAACTTAAAGTTAGGGAAAATAGCATGAAAGCTGAAAACGACTTAATGACAAATGCTGACGCACGGGCGACGGCTTATAGACAAAGCGTGAAGACGCGCAGTGTGTATCCTGATGCAGACGAGATAACGGCCTTAAATGGATTTGATGAAATGCTGCCCGAAGGGCCGTCAGATGCGCAGGCTATGCTCACGCAACTTGACGAACTTGGCTCTCCCGCAACCTCCGTATCGACGGGGCCACATTATTTGGGGTTTGTTCTTGGCGGGTTATTGCCCGCAGCTGCTGCCGCAGACCGCATGGTATCGGTTTGGGATCAGTGCGCGTCTTCACACACGAATTCACCCGTGGCGGCTAAAYTGGAAGCCATCGCAGGRCGTTGGGTTTTGGATATTTTGGATTTACCGCGCAGTTCTGCTGTCGGGTTTGGCACMTCTGCKACSGCTTGTGGKCTGTCGTGCTTTGCTGCGGCGCGGCGCGAGCTTTTRGCGCGCTTGGGGTGGGATTTAGACAATGAAGGTTTAGTTGGYGCRCCYGARATTAAAGTCGTGGTCTCRGATATTTCGCATATCACAATCTTCAAAGCTCTGCGCATTTTAGGGTTTGGTAAAAGACATTTRTTGGTTGCCAAGACGGATGCCAAAGGCCGCATAGACCCAGAMACTTTGCCGCCGCTCGATGATAAAACCATACTTTGTYTGCAAGCCGGCGAAGTGAATGCAGGCGATTTTGACCCGTTCATACCTTTGATTAAGAWGGCGCAATCGGCAGGCGCATGGGTACATGTGGATGGGGCTTTTGGTCTTTGGGCGCGGGCGACAAAAACCCACCGCCATTTRACCGAAGGTTTGGAGTTGGCAGAYAGCTGGACGACGGACGGTCATAAATGGCTGAACACRCCCTATGATAGCGCTATGGCGATYGTTAAAGACGGGGATGCTTTTGCCCGCGCTCTTAATGCVGATGCGGTTTACGCRACGGCAGAAACYCACGCYCAGAAAAAYTTAACACTGGARTTTTCCCGCCGYGCGCGCGGCATTCCGATCTGGGCTGTGCTRAAAACTYTGGGKCGGTCAGGTGTGTGCGAAATGGTCGAGCGKCATTGCAGGCAGGCTCARATGYTGGCAAAAGGTATTGACGGAAAGAACGGCATTAAGGTCATTAATACCGTCGCCTTGAACCAGGTTTTATGCACAACAACYGGCGACGAAAYGCCTGCAGATTTTACGGCGCGCATGAACGCTACGGGTAAGCTGTGGTTTGGCCCAACCGTCTGGAGAGGCAAACCGGCCTTTAGATTGTCCGTGTCTAGCTGGCGRACTACGGATRCTGATATTAAGCGGGCGATYSSCRTACTAACCGAAGCARATTARCGCTCAGATTTRTCCGTTGGTGTGTARCCATATCCRGCCCACAAATTYAGTGTGCGGGTTTTACCGCCGCCGAGATCCARGACTARAGGGGGTAGTTTCTCYAGSCTTTCAAAATCTGCGYCTAAYTTTTCGGCGTAGGTTAATTTACCCAAGYCGTGAATACGCTGAATRCAGACGGAAAATTCAGYCTGTGGYTCGTCTTCGCAGTCYCGGWAATAATTGACGATTAAAAYAGGYCCGTCCAACACTTCACTAGCCGCCAAAGAGGCGGTTGCCTCTGCGTGGTGGGCTATATGAGATGTGTTGCGCCACATGCGYAAACCCAGACCCGTATCAGTTTCTATGCCGTAATATAGAAGGTCATAAAACACGAGCCGATTATCCGTAGCTATGACGGTAAATGCTTGGCCGTTGTGTCCGGCTTTAACGACATCGGCAATWATGCTTTCGGTCTGTGGCCACCCGCGCACTCTTTTGAAAGCATTGGCTTGTCCAAGGCTGTTGGCAAGTGTCGGCACGAGGGCAGCTACGGCAAAGAGCATACCAAAGCCAATATTGACCCAAACGCCCGTTTTACTGAAGCGCGGCCAATGTTGTAACCCGTACCTAGCGGTTAAAATAGCGCCCGCCATATAGGCTGTGACGGCCCAATTGGCGTTAGCACGGCTCAACAATGCCTCAAGAGAAATCACAGATAAGGGACTGAGCACGAATAARGCCAGCAGCAAAGTTCTACGCTGCAATTTACCSCGCGCCGCCGCTATTAAAGCCATAACCATGAGCACAAGTGTTAGCGGGCCGAACACCCCGATTTGGCTTATCCAAAACTCTAMTAATTCTAGAGGATGGAAAGGAATGCCTTTTAGATTGGCATTGGCTGCCGTGTGGCTAATTGTRGCAAAATCATTTTGGGCATTCCACCAAATATTGGGCGCTAATAYGGCCAAGGTTATACCTGYTACCAACAGACCWCGGAGAGATAAAAGMGCCGTTCGGCTTTTACTATCAAACARGAYGGACAGCAAAAGCGCGGGCAAGAAAAACAACATGGCATATTTTGACAACATRCCAAAACCGATAGACAACCCTAATATGGTCGCCCATTTCCAATTTGGGGTTTYGCGCRCATGCATRAAYGCGTTCAARCCTAAAACCCAACACAATAAYAATGGYACRTCAGTRCTKACRATGCCSGAGCTTAACCAAACGGCTGGCATGGTGWAATACAGAGCCGCMGCCCAAAAYCCAGTACGGCTRTCATACATAAACCGTGCTGTGCGRAAYARYACATAGGCGATCAGYGGGTGYAGAATAACYGAAGAAATCCGYACKGCCCAYTCTGCRTTRCCAAAAATAGATGTGGTCGCACCGATCACCCAAGCAATCATGGGTGGTTTGGAAAAATAGCCCCAATCGAATGTACGCGACCAAGCCCAATACTGTGCTTCATCYCCGTGTAAGTTAATCGGYGAAAGATAGAGTCCGAGCARGCGGGCAACCCCAAGGCCGAGCAACATGAAAACCACAAGCTTGTGATAATTTCTAGGGAGGWTTTCCRTTTTTTTTGCRAGATTATGGGACATATGCCTCGTCCTTGCCATTATGTTGGCAAAAAATAAACTAAATTCGGTGTTATCTAAACCCATGTTAAAAAATGCGGCACATGTTCTTGTATTTGATTCTGGTGTGGGTGGGCTGAGCGTTGTGGCTGAGCTGCGTGCGCTTATGCCTGATCTGTATATGACCTATGTGGCTGATGATGCGTTTCGTCCATACGGCGATAAAACCGAAACGCAGTTAAAGGCTCGCTTGCCTGAACTGCTCAAAACTTTGGTTATTGCTGCCAAGCCGGATGCCTTGGTGATTGCTTGCAACACGGCATCAACTACRGCAYTGAGCGAGATACGCGCCGCTCTTGATATTCCGGTTATTGGGGTTGTTCCRGCCATAAAACCTGCGGCGCAGATGAGTAAAAGTAAAACCATTGCCGTCCTTGGGACGCCCGGAACCRTCAAACGCAAATATGTGGRYMRRCTGGTTTCTRATTTTGGCAATGGCTGCCGTGTCATATTACACGGTTCTACTAATTTGGTTGCATTAGCCGAAGAAAAGATGGCTGGGAGAGATATAGATTTAGCCAGAATTAAAGCTGAAATTGATCCGATGTTTTTAGGGGGCGGCGGAGACGAAATAGATGTTGTGGTTCTTGCGTGTACGCACTTCCCTTTACTGACGGATGAGTTTTCATCCTTAGTGACCAATGCTGTAACGTGGATAGATTCTGGAAAAGCTATCGCCGTGCGCACACAGTCCGTTTTGGCAAACACGGTGCCCAACCAAAATCCAAATTACCCGCAGACGGCTGTGCTGGTCGGGGGTCAGGAAAATGCTGAACGGGCTAAAATATTTGCAGAGTTCGGATTTACAAAAACCGTTATTTTATAAATRACGCRGYGCTAGGCATGAAAGACATATTTCCAAATTAGCCAGCCGATGATKACGACCGCCATAAAGCCAAAGGTAAATTTGGCGAARTGTTTTTTCATTAYGRCTTCTGCCTGTTCTCCGAATTTCCAAACAATRCTTGCGACCAAGTAAAATTGCGTGAAACGAGCAACGATACTGGCGGCGATAAACACAAAGAAATTCAAATGYAACATACCGCTTAAAATGGTGATAACCTTAAACGGAAAAGGTGTTAACCCGGCGCCAAAAACAGCAAGAGCCTGATACTGCTCAACCATRCCCCTAAAGGYTTCCATATCATCRGYTTTACCCATGCTTTCTAACAAGGGTTTGGCAAAGCTATCATAAGCAAACCAACCAATTGTATAACCGATCACCGCTCCGCAAACGGATGCAACCGAACAGATGAATGCATAGCGCCAAGCCTTGCGACGATCCGCTTGCACCATAGAAATTAACATCACAGAGGTCGGCACAGGAAAGATAAAGCTTTCAAAAAATGCGATCAATACCAATGCACGCACCGCATGTTTATGGCGCGCCATTTCCTTTACGCGCTCATACCAACGGTCAATAAATGAGAAATTAAATATCATGGCTCCCCATAGGCAAAAAACATTTACAAGGCTAGAACAAATGCTCAAAAATTTGTAGAGGGAATTGTGAAAATCTCTGTTGACCCGTGCAAAGCGGACGTTATGGTGCGCGCCTTACCAAAACTACACATGAATATAAGTTTGCGGGTGTGGCGGAATTGGTAGACGCGCAGGATTCAAAATCCTGTTTCCCTAGGAAGTGCCGGTTCGATTCCGGCCACCCGTACCATTATTTTCCTTGTATTGCTGAGACGTTCTACGCCTCTTGCGTTTCTCTCTCATTGGGTTTCTCACATTGTTTTTACTGAGCCTAGAAAATATGCGCTTGCTCACGTCGCTAAATTCGGGTTTTATAGGGCGAGTTTTTAAGGAACCGGACATGAAAAAAATATTACTTTTGGGTGTTGGAGTATTAGCACTTACGGCCTGTCAACCTGCGGATACATCGACAGAGCACAGCCACGATACGGCTTCGGCACATCATCTTAATAAGGATCATCCTATGGAGTATACAGCGGCTGGAAAAACGGATGCAGACCATATGTATCTGGAAGACGTGTTAGGTGAGAAAGCGCTGGAAAAAGTAAAAACCTGGAATGGTCGCTCCGAACCAGTCATGCAAGGCGAAGTCTATAAAGCCATGAAAGCGGAATTGCTCGAGGTTTATAATTCGCCTGAAAAAATTCCCTATGTAAGTTACCGTGCAGGTCAAGCATACAATTTTTGGCAAGACGATAAGCACATCAAAGGTATTTGGCGCCGCACCAGTTTAGAGGGTTACCGTAGTGATAACCCCGAATGGCAAACGGTTCTTGATATAGACGCGCTTGCTGAAACCGAAGGTAAAAACTGGGTTTATAAGGGAGCAAGTTGTTTAGCCCCTGTCTATGCCAAGTGCATTGTTTCTCTTTCAGACGGYGGTAAAGACGCCACGGAAAGGCGYGAGTTTGATGCTACCACCAAGAACTTTGTAGAAGGYGGTTTTGTGTTGCCTGAAAGYAAGGGCGGCACAGCATGGCTGAATAAAGATCAGMTTTTGSTMGGTGTTGATTTTGGGRCGGATGAAACYGGRCAAAGCACTATGACYGATAGCGGKTAYCCGTTCGTCAGCAAACTTTGGMAGCGCGGCAYACCTTTATCAGAAGSSCGCGAATTGATGCGCGGCGAAAAAACCGATGTAGGCGTTTGGCCAGGCACGTTTGAAAATGCTGAYGGTAAGGACGAAATATTAATWRYCCGCGCCATYACTTTTTACACYACGGAATATTATTGGGTGCCRCAAAGCGGTCAAAACAAATGGRARCCGGTCAAACTTCCCGTRCCCCTTAAATCAAATYKGGGTGATCAGTTTAAGGGTCAACAATTGATGACCTTACAAGAAGATTGGCGTGGTTATACATCAGGTAGCTTGGTGTCGTTCTCGATAGATGAGTTTATGAAAACCAACACCATTGAAACTGTACATGAAGTTATAACGCCAACTGCTCGTCAATCTATTGATGGTTATGGTGCCACCAAAGACGCAGTATTGTTAAGCCTATACGAAAATGTATCTGGTGCAGCTTACGCTTTCGATTTTGACGGCGCGACATGGACAAAAACCAAACTTGATTTTCCTGCTAACGGTAAGGTTGGTATTGGATCTACCAATTCCAAAGAGAGCGTGGCCTTTATCAATACCGAGAGCTTTTTGACCCCGGACACATTATGGACGGTAGACACCAGCGACATGAAAGTCGAGCAAGCAAAATCCTTACCAAGTTGGTTTGATGCCTCTAGCATGGAAGCAAAACAGCTTGAAGTTGCCTCGTCTGACGGCACTAAAATTCCTTATTTTGTTGTCTCGGCCAAAGGTATGGAACTTGACGGAAAGAACCCGACATTGCTTTATGGTTATGGCGGCTTTGAAATTTCCATTAACCCGTCTTACTCTGCGACGATTGGTCGGGCTTGGCTAGCGCGCGGCGGCGTATATGTAGTTGCAAATATCAGGGGCGGCGGAGAATTTGGGCCAAACTGGCATCAGGCTGGCCTCAAGACCAAACGCCAAATTATCTATGATGATTTTATTGCGGTTGCCGAAGACCTTATTGCAAAAAAAATCACCACCCCAAAACATCTAGGCATTCATGGCCGTTCAAATGGCGGTTTGTTGATGGGTGTGATGTTCACGCAAAGACCTGATTTGTTTAATGCGGTGACCATTGGTGTGCCGCTGCTTGATATGCGCCGCTACGATAAATTATTGGCAGGCGCGAGTTGGGTCGGCGAATACGGCGATCCAGACGACGAAGGCGCAGAAGGTGCGTATATTCGTGCTCTGTCACCTTACCACAATATCCGCTCTGACGTGAAATACCCAGAGCCTTATATTTATACCTCGACCAAAGATGATCGTGTTCACCCAGCCCACGCCCGTAAAATGGCACAGCGTCTGGAAGACATGGGCATTAATTTTCTCTATTACGAGAATATTGACGGCGGACACGCAGGCGCTGCTAACCTAGAAGAAACCGCCCACTCGCAAGCATTGATATACTCATACCTTGCTGGAAAGTTGATGGCAGAATAAGCACAAGGGCGATGTTTAGGGGGGCGATGTTTAGGAGGGCGAGGCTTAGGTTTTTTGAAGCGGTCGCAGAAGAAAGGTTTCAGCCTTTTTATTCTGCGGCCGGAACTTCTTCTGCGGTGTCGACCTTCTTAGGCTTTTTGGTTTTCTTGACCTTAACATCGTTGCCATCTTCGTTGGCCTCACTATCAGGCTTCGTTTGACCTTGGCGGCGGTTTAAATGGCTGCGTGAACGACGCTTAGGCTTGTCGGTATCTTCTGCATCGGTATTGTCGTCAGGCTGCTCTGATTTCGCACTTTGTGCGTCGTCATTGGCATTAGGATTGTTTTCCGCATTTTTCTCTGCCTGAGCAGCGTGTTTAGCACGGCGTGCAGCTTGCTCTGCTTCACGCTGTTCTGTCGCTAGTCTTTGTTGCTCGGCTTTTTGCTCGGCGACTACCGCCAGTTCTTGCACGATGCGTAGATAATGCTCTGCATGTTGCAAATAACTTTCGGCCTTAACCCGGCGACCTGACACGGATGCATCATGGGCCAATGACATATATTTATCATAAATGGTTTTAGCCGAGCCTCGGACACGAACATCTGGCCCATTGCTATCCAACGCCCTGTTTGGGTTGTTGCTTTTGTTGTTGTTGTTATGTTGTGGCTTACGGCCTCGACCTCTTGGGCGTCTACTCATAAGTCTTTCCTATATATGCGGGGCACATTCAATCGCATTCCCGTCCCTCCCGCGCAGACGGAGCGCATTATGATTTTGCAGTTACATCCCTATTCAGCCATTATGGCTCATGTGGGCTCATTCAATAATATATCTCTTTATTATATGTGTGGTGCGGCAGATTTTCATGTCMGCCTGCGAACCTTGTTCTTTAAACTAACGACTAGTTTGGGTTTGCCAAGCCTTTTTTGTATTTATTTGTTAATAAAATGTAGCGCTGATTATTCGGTCAAGTCCGGCTAAATCCTGCTGGCAGGCTATATCTGCCGCACCAGCATTGTGGAGCAAACTACAAACGGGGTCTTTTTGGTCAAATCCGATCTCAAACACCAAATGTCCGCCCGGATTAAGCACATCTTTGATGTTTGTAATAATGGCCCGGTAAGCGGCTAACCCGTCTTCGCCGCCGTGTAGAGCTAATTCCGGTTCGTATAACTCAACATCAGGGGCTAATTTTTCCATAGTTACAGTGTCTATATAAGGTGGGTTGGAGACAACGAGATCAAATTTCCCCGTGACGCCTTTCAAGTAGTCCGACCGGACAAAATGACAACGGTTCCCCACATTGTGCCGTTCTGCGTTCATGCGAGCCATATTGAGCGCCTCTAGGGATATATCGGCGCCCAAACCCGTTGCCGACTGGCGCTCATGTAACAGGCTGATGATAATGGCACCGCTGCCTGTGCCGATATCGAGAATGTGCGGTGTTTGAATAGTAGCGATAAGCTTTAATGCTTGCTCTACCAAACCTTCAGTTTCGGGGCGCGGGATCAAGACATTTTCATCAACCTTAAAATCCAAAGACCAAAATGCTTTTTCGCCTAAAATATAGGCGATGGGTTCATGGGCTAGTCTATAGCCCAATAACTCGTGAAATTCCGTTTGAACGGTTTCAGACACACTGTCCCGATCACAGACAATCAGCTCTGCCGCAGATTTATGGCTAGCCTTTTCCAGCAATATGCGCACATCAAGGGCCGGGTTATCTATGCCTGCGTTGGCCAGCATATTTGTTGCACCGTGTTTAAGGTCGCCGTATGTGATATCAGCCATAATGAGCCATTACTAACCGTCGGTTTCCAGCGCGGCTAGTTTTTCTGCTTGATCTGCGCCAACCAAAGAATTGACCACTTCGTCCAGGGCGTCGCCTGCGATAATTTTATCAAGATTGTATAATGTCAAATTTATGCGGTGGTCGCTAACACGTCCTTGGGAATAATTATAAGTGCGAATGCGTTCAGAGCGATCACCGGATCCGACTTGGGATTTCCGGTCGCCTGCCCGCTCGGCGTCAATACGCGCGCGCTCCATATCATAGAGCCGCATCTTCAGGATTTTTTCTGCGTTGGCTCGATTTTGGTGCTGGGATTTAGCATCACAGACAACCACAATTCCTGTAGGCTCATGGGTCATGCGTACGGCCGAGTCCGTTTTATTGACGTGCTGTCCTCCAGCCCCAGAGGCTCGCATGGTGTCGACACGTACATCATTCATAGAGAAATTAACTTCGATGTCTTCTGGCGCAGGTAGAACGGCTACCGTGGCTGCGGAGGTATGCACCCGGCCTTGGGTTTCTGTTACGGGAACCCGCTGCACCCGGTGGACGCCGCTTTCAAACTTCATCTTCCCGAACACACCATTGCCCGTGATAGATGCTATGATTTCCTTATACCCGCCCATTTCGGCGTCGGATTCGGTCTCAACCTCTAATTTCCAACCTTGCAGAGACGCATAACGGGCATACATACGAAATAGATCGCCTGCAAAAATAGCAGCTTCGTCGCCGCCCGTTCCGGCGCGTATTTCTAAAACTACGGAAGCATTGTCGTCTTTGTCTTTAGGGAGAAGTAAAATGCTGACTTTCTGCTCGATGTCGGACAGGCCGCTTTTTAGCGTGTGTAGTTCCTCTTTGGCCATGGCACCCATTTCTGGATCCTGGTCAGGATCTGAAAGCAATTCTTCCAACTCGGCCATCTCTTCTAGCCGCTCTTTAAGTGCCCGCACACCTTCGGCTACAGGGCGTAGTTCGGCGTGTTCCTTAGCCAGTTTGACGATTGCATCAGGCACAGTTTCCACCCCCATTCGCGCTTCAATAGCGTCGAATTTATCCAGAACTTGCTCAAGCTTTTGCTGTGGTATTTTCATACAAGTCTGTTTAGTGATTTTGCCTCCTATGTCGAGAACAACTTGTACTGGGTGTGATTTCTCTCTTAACGCTGGCTTTGTACCTCAATTTCTAAAAGCTTTACTAAATGCGTTTCAATCACTATGAATGGGTAAGATAACTTATAAGGGGAACAATCATGGGTGCATTTACAGTTTTGCCATTAATGGCCGTACCAATCGTTATATATAATGTTATGGCTTGGGCAGACGCTACATTTGCCACTGCAGAAGAGCTGAGTGCGCGCTTAAACGAACCATTTCAGTCCGTGCATATGGCCAGTGGGGCTAATTGGGTGATAACACCCGGGCATGCTTTAATGGCTGTGGCTTTGGTGACATTGTTCTTTGAATTGCTTAAATCCACCGGTGTTGGACGTGCCGCCATAATGAACCATGCGTTTTCTATGATATTGTTCATTTTTTGCCTCATAGAGTTTTTGATGTTTGAAGCATTTGCCACATCTGTGTTTTTCTTGATCATGCTTATGGCTTTAATGGACGTCATGGCTGGATTTATTGTCACAATTGCTAGTGCTCGCCGCGATTTTGCGGTTGGTGAAGGTTTCGGTGATTGATCTAAATTAACGCTATTTTTCTGTTTTAGTATCGGTTTCTTAAGGCTGTTGCGTTAGCTTTCCGCATATAAAAAGCATTATGCGCGCTACAGGATTGGAATTAAGCTTCGTCTTCATAAGACGAGGCCAGATAAAATAGCTATGAAGGCCGAAAACACACACAAAACACCGCGTAAAAACGCAGTTGGTGGGCGCGATATTATCGCACTACTGGGCGCGGCGACCTATACGTGGCGCTCGGCGGGCAAAACCACTGAATTTGTTTGGCGAGACAAAGATTTAGCCGCCGCTCTCTTTTGTTCCCGCGCCGAAGATATCCCCCATACAGAAGCAGAATATACAGAGCGGTTATGTGGTGATGCGCTTAGTGCCCGCGATCAAGCCCTCGCGTCCTTAAGTTGGAACGGCGCTAAATTTCAAATTGATTATCAAATACGCACTTTTGATGGACGCAACATTTGGGTCGAAGAACGCGCTCTACGTATAGACGGTGACGGTAAGCAACCCAGCCACATCATTGGTGTGATTAGCAATATACAAACTCGTAAAATCCAAGAAGAGCAAGCTGGTTATCACGCATCGTTTGATAGCCTCACCGGACTTTGGAATAAAAACCGTATTGCCGAAGGGCTCAACCATATGTTGGCAACGGCACAGCGTTATGATCGTCAGGCTAGTTATGTCGTTCTTTCGATTACCAATATTACGGATATCAATTCCACCTATGGGTATGAAGCGGGCGACCGCTTGGTTAAAGCCGTTGCTGATCGTTTGAAGTCCTGTGTTCGTACACCGGATATATGTGGCCGTGTGTCGGGGCGAACTTTCGGTATTGGCCTAACGGACTGCGGTCCTCAAGAAATGCAAAACATTGCGGGGCGCATTTTGGAAACTGTTGTGGGAACGCCCTATAGTAGCCCGCACGGCGATCTATATGCCAAATTTTCTATTGGTGGCAGCGCATTGTCGCAAAAGGCTACAAGTGCGGCGGATGCTATGCAGCAGGCCGCTACGGCCCTTGCCCATTCGTGTCTCAAAGACGGCTCATTTATTGCCTATAACCGCAATTTACCTGACCTTAAGCCTAGACAAAACAAGGCTGATTTAACCCGCGATGATATTGTAGGCGCTCTTAATGATCGCCGTATTACATTGGCGTATCAGCCGATAGTCCATGCAGATACTCGTGATACCCATCATTTTGAATGCTTGTTGCGCTTACGCCGCGACGACGGAGAGTTGGCATCTGCCGCAGAATTTATTATGGCTGCTGAACGGCTGGAATGTGTGCATCTATTGGACAGGCGCGCTCTTGAGATTGCCAGAGAAACCTTGATGAATTTTCCAAGCATCAAAATCGCATTGAATGTATCCGCAGCGACGGTGAAATGTGCGGAAACCGCTCAAGACTATATCGGCGCGCTTAAATCTCTTGGCCCGGCATGCCAGCGCGTTAACGTGGAGATGACAGAAACTGTAGCCTTGGACGATCCGGCTATGGCGGGGCAGTTTTCTATGGAAGTTCGCGCTCTTGGCTGCCATTTCTCAATTGACGATTTTGGTGCAGGCCACACGACGTTTAGAAATTTAATGGCGATTGAAGCTGACGAAATTAAAATAGACGGCAGTTTTATCCGCGATCTCTCCCTAACCCCGCACAAGCAGGTGTTTGTCCGCATGATGGTGGATTTAGCTCAGACATTTTCTGTTAAAACCGTGGCAGAGATGGTTGGCTCTCGCGAGGATGCAGATTTGCTCACCAGACTCGGTGTTGATTATCTACAAGGCTTTATGTTCGGTCTTCCTGCCCCGTCCCCGCAAGTGAGCCTTACGGGCAGGCACAGAGAAGCCAAACGAGCTTAGGCTAAAACCTATCCTTACCTAAAAACTATCCTTACCTAAAAACCATCTTTGGCTTTTCGAATTTCGCCCAGTTTTTTTGCAGTTTTTGCCCGCATGAACGGATTTGTAAGCAGTTCTTGGGCTATTGTCGTTGGTACCGTTGGCAGGCCTTTGGCGCGCAAAGCTTTTGCGGCTGCTACGGCGGCGCGTAAATCCAAATTGTCTGGTTCTTCTGTCACTGCGAAAGCCGCGTTGGACAGTGTGTATTCATGGGCGCAATAAACTTTGGTGTCGCCGGGTAGGCTCGCCAGTTTCGCCATGCTGTCATACATCTGCGCAGGTGTACCTTCGAACAACCGCCCGCAGCCCATGGTGAACACAGTATCACCAACAAATACACTGTGCTCGTCTGGCACATAATAAGCGCAGTGACCAAGCGTATGCCCGGGCGTATGGATCAAATGGATATCATAAGCTCCAAATTTGAAAATTTCACCGTCCGCCAGCATAATATCAATACCGGGAATGCGCTTGGCGTCTGCTTTGGGGCCAACAATGGTTGCGCCGTATTTTTCTTTTAGAAACAGATTGCCGCCCACATGGTCATAGTGGTGATGGGTGTTGAGGACATGGGTCAGGGTCAAGCCGCGTCTATCTAGTTCTTTGGCGATATGCTCGCCGTCCGGTGTATCAATTGTTGCACACAGGCCGGATTCTGGCTCAACCAGTAAAAAACCATAATTATCATTTAGGCAGGGAAACAGGGTTATCATAGCTGTGATTATATGAAATACTTGCGTCCAAGAGTAAACAGGCAAGTAAATGGGCAAGAGTAAACCATAAGGATGTCACAAGTGCGTCAGAGCGTGCAAAAATTGGAACAATTTTACACGTCCCGTCTGGGGGCAGCTGCGCAAGCTATGGTATCGCGCCGCTTGCAAACCTTATGGCCCGACTTAAACGGGTTGGACGTATTAGGGTATGGCTACGGCATTCCCTATTTACATAGCTATAGAAAGGGCGTGCGCAGTATTGTATACGCTATGCCGTCCGAACAAGGCGCGGCGCGGCAAATGTCCGAACGTGGTAATATTTCTGCACTTACCATGGACCATGAACTACCTTTTGCACCGAGTGTGTTTGATAGGGTCTTGGTTGCGCACGGATTGGAAGAAGCGCCGAACATGCCTGCTTTGCTGGATGAATTGTGGCGGGCGATGAAGCCGGAAGGACGTATTGTTATTGTCGCCGCTAACCGTGCGGGTTTGTGGGCAAGGTCTGACAAAACCCCGTTTGGGGCCGGGCGTCCATTTTCGCGTACGCAATTATCAGACGCACTCAAGACAAGCGGATTTGTACCATTGGTGCGTTCGGGGGCACTGTATTGCCCGCCCATGAACAAGATGTGCGGAATGGGCATGGCCGGCACATTTGAAAAGTTTGGTGAAACCGTTTGGCCCGGATTATCAGGACTTGTGCTTGTAGAGGCGGTCAAGCGCCTGTATGCCGGACGCGGGGGGCGACAGAAAAAGCGTTTATTGCGCCCACAATTTGGCGGCTCAGGCGTTCTGGGTACATCGGCGGGTGCCTCCACACATATTCATCCTTTAAGGGAAGCGGCGCAAAACAATGAGTAAACCCATTACAAATAATAGGGCAAACAATGCGGATGCTATGGCAGGTTTACGCACCGAAATCGACCGGGTTGATACGGCCTTGTTGAATTTAATTGCCGAGCGTATGGATTTGGCCGCAGCTGTGCGCCGCGCCAAGTCCGGTGCTAATGTTTGGCGGCCGTCTCGCGAAGAAAGCCATGTGCGTGATTTGGCACGCAAGGCGGGCGTGACCGCGCCCGAACTAGTGTCCCATATCTGGGCCGAGCTGACCAGTGCTAGCCTGACTTTGCAAGGCCCTATTGGCTTACACATCGCCCTCGTCGGAGATGCGCTGTCATCATGGTCATTGGTGCGCGATCGTTTCGGCGCGTCCATTCCGGCCCATACTTATCCAACGACCAGTGCTGCTCTTGCGGCGGCTTTTGCTGACCTTGAGGGTGTCGCGGTTTTACCTGCGCCCGGCAATATGAGTAATTGGTGGACGGCGCTGGGCCCGGACGGAGCCATGTCCGGCATGCATATTTTGGCTGCCCTGCCGCGTATTGGTAATTGGAACTGGCCCGTAGCTGTGGCCGTATCCAAGGCGGCCATAGAGCCGTCCGGCGACGATATAACGCTTATTTATGTTGAAGCCGGAAGTTTGGCCGCGCCGCTGACCCTTGGGAAAATTTTTGAAAGTGCGGGAATGCCTGCAACACCGCGCGCCGAAATGAACGGTCGGTGCCTCTACAGTGTACCGGGGTATTTTACAGATGACAGCCCAGAGATAAAAAGTCTATCCGCACAAGTCAAAACCGTGCGCATCATTGGCGTCCTACCGACACCAATTCCGCTTCCGGTTGAAGATTAGGGCATGGCCATGCAAAGCGTATATGATAATATTTTGATCGTTGGCGGCGGCTTGATAGGTTCCTCCATAGCGCGCGCATGCCGTGAGTTTGGCGCAGCAGAGCGGGTAACAATAGCCGATACTAATGCGGACGTGCGCAAATCACTACGCGGATTGGACGTTTGTGAAGACGTTACAAAAACTGCTGATCCATCAGATGCAGACTTGGTCATTTTGGCCGTCCCGCCCGGTATAATTTCAGACACAGCAGCAGTTTTACTGCCCACAATGAAAAAGGGTGCAACACTGACGGATGTGGGTTCCGTTAAAGCGGATGTGGTTGAAAAAATAAACACAATTTTACCCGAGGGTATATATTTCATAGGCGGGCATCCAATCKCAGGCACTGAACAAAGCGGTCCAGAGGCGGGCTTCGCCTCATTGTTCTCCGACCGTTGGTGTATTCTTACCACAGAAGACGAAGCTAGCCCCTCGGCACAAAAGCTTAAAAAGTTCTGGCAAGCTATTGGTTCGCGTGTTGCCTTTATGGATGCTAAGCACCATGATTTGGTGCTGGCCACCACTTCGCATTTACCGCATTTAATTGCTTATGCTTTGGTGGGGACGGCCACAGATATGGAGACCGTGACCCGCGGCGAAGTTGTGAAATACTCTGCGGGCGGATTTCGAGACTTTACCCGTATCGCCGCATCTGACCCGGTTATGTGGCGTGATGTATTTTTACAAAACAAAGATGCTGTACTGGATGTTTTGGGCCGCTATATTGAAGATTTAACCGCTCTGAAAAAAGCGGTGCGCTGGGGCGACGGCGAAACCTTGCTCAAAGAATTTACAAAAACTCGCGATATCCGTACGCGGATCATCGATGCAGGCCAAGACAGCGCCGAGCCGAATTTTGGTCGTGATGTGTCTGGTGATGAAGAGTAATAAAGCTAGGTTAAACGCTAACTCTCCGTCAACGATCTAAAGATAATTTTTGCCATCAAACCCGGTTSGATAAATGCGGCTTGGTCATTGTATTTTTCCAATGGGTTGTTTTCCAAAATGGTGTCTATGTTTTCACCAGCCTCTATCCGTGCCGCTATCATGTCGCGCATATCCACCAACATATCATAGGATTTTTGCAGATCAGCTTTGCTTGCTAACGGGCCGTGCCCCGGGATGATTTTCGTATCAGCGAAGGATAAAAACAGGCCCAAATCTAGTGCGGCGATCATACCGTTTACGGAACCGCCGCCGTCTACATCAATATAGGGCAACATATTATTGAAAAAAATATCGCCCATATGCAAAACATCGGCCTGTGCAAAATACACAATACTGTCGCCGTCTGTGTGCGCGTTAGGCACATGTGTCAAAACGATGGTTTGGCCGTTCAGGTACAAAGTCGAATGCTCTGAATAGGTAATAACCGGCCATGCGGCTTCGGGCATAGGCTCAACCGTTTGGTTCCACAATTTGTTTTGTGTTGGTGTGCTCAGCCGCTTACGTACATTATCGTGTGCAATAATGTCTGCGCCGTGCTTGTGCATCTCCACATTCCCACCCGCATGATCTCCGTGGTAATGGGTGTTGATGAGAAAGCGTACAGGCTTGTCGCTTATGTCTGCTAGTGCCGCCTGAATTTTAGGGGCCATGCGGGCATATTGATCGTCGATCACCACCATGCCGTCCGGCCCGCTCGATACCCCAATATTGCCGCCCTGCCCCGTAAGCATATAGATGCCGTTACCGAGGTCTGTGGTTTTCACGTCTGGTAGTTTTGGTTGCTGCTGTTTTGCTACAGGTTTTTCAACATTCGTTTTTTCTTGGGCTTGTGTGCCGTCGGAACAAGCGCTTAAGCCTAGAACAATGAGGGCGGGGAGGACAATTTTTGTAATATTCATCGGGCGTTCCTTTGAGTGCAACGTGTTTATGCGGGCGGTAAAACTCTGTCAGGGCAGCGGTGACCATCATAGAGAGCGCGAATGTTGATCATGACTTTTTCGCCCATTTCCAAACGGGATTCGTGTGTGGCTGATGCAATATGGGGTGCTAAAATAACATTGGGGAGGCCAAGTAATCCGGGGTGAATGTCGGGTTCATTTTCGTAAACRTCCAGTCCCGCGCCTGCAATTTCCCCGTCTCCTAGTGCTTTAGCCAAAGCGGCCTCGTCGATAATTTCGCCGCGCGATGTGTTGATGATAACGCCGTGGGCCGGCATGGCGGCAAGACGTTCTGCCGAAATCAAATGATAGGTCTCTGGCGTGCTCGGGCAATTAATGGAAATAATATCCATATTGGCCATCATGCTATCYAGATCCGGCCAATATGTTGCATGCAAGGCGTCTTCAATCGGCGGCGAGACCGGATGCCGGTTATGATAATGCACCTTAAGGCCAAAAGCGGAGGCGCGCCTTGCAATCGCCTGACCGATACGYCCCATTCCCACAATGCCGAGCTTCTTGCCGCGTACGCGGTGGCCGAGAATGCCTGTGGGCGTCCAGCCCTTAAACTCGCCCGCCCGCGTGAGCCTGTCGGCTGCAACCAAGCGGCGCGGTACGGCCAAGATCATAGCCATGGCGAAATCTGCGGTGTCTTCTGTCAGTACGCCCGGCGTATTGGTGACGATGATGTCTTTAGCGTGGGCCGCTGCTCGGTCTATATGATCTGTGCCTGCACCGAAATTGGCAATTAGCTTTAACTGCGGCCCTGCGGCGGCAATTACATCCGCATCTATTTTATCGGTAACTGTTGGTACCAGCACATCTGCGTTCTTGACGGCCATCTTTAGTGCGTCTTGGCTCATGGGGGCATCGCTTAGATTGAGCGTAGCGTCGAATAAATCTACCAGCCGGTTGTGTACAGCGTCCGGTAATTTGCGCGTGACAATGATGTTTGGTTTTGATTGTTTTGCCATCCCTATAAAAAAGCCTGTTCTTGCCTATTTAGCAAGTAAAGTTTTAACCAAATCTTCAGTTGTTTACGCCTCGTTTATTCTCTTGGTCCATAAACTATCTGTTAACCAGTAACGGAAGCTTTGGGTGTGAACAATAAGTGGTTTTTTCCAATCATTTTCTGGACCGGAATTTTATCAGTTTCCGTGACCGCACAAACTGTACCGGAAAACGCCCGCACAATTGAAACAACTGAAGCACTTCATATGGCGCGCATTGGTGAAGACGTGCCGGGACCGAACGAACGGGTGACAAAAAACCTGATCCGGGTCACYGCGGATAAAACGCCGTCCGGGTTTCGTGTGCCGCGYTATGTTTCYTTRAAATACTCCATATCAAATGGTCGTACAGGCCCYAGTAGTAAGCATCCGGTAAARTGGCAATACTCAAGGCGCGGACTACCAATGATAGTGGTCGCCGAAACTGAAACTTGGCGTAAAGTCCGTGATGTAAACGGTGATGAAAGCTGGATGAAAAGACGGCTTTTGGACGGCAAGCCTATGGTTTTGGTGCGCGGYGAAATYACCYTGCGCGCWAAACCCAGATCAGATGCACGTAAACAAGCCACCGCAGGNNMARRSGCGCTCNNYTKGCYTTRGAAGATTGCGATGCAAAAAACTGGTGCCGCGTMACAGATTTGAAAAGCCACATAACAGGYTATGCCTTAAAATCCATGCTCTGGGGCGCGGAACCGCTTTAGACGGATCAATAACCGTGTCCGAAAGCGGCTTGCYTGRRKYTATTTTTNGKKNTAGTTTTGTTCTCCTAGAGGAGARTTTTCTGATGTCAAAAAYACCARCCACATTTTGCTATGACGCCGCAGATATAAGCGCTCTTATCACCGAAATTGAACACGCTTATGGAGGAATGACCGACGGCCCTGTGGCGCCAATATGGTCTTACGACGAGACTAAGCGCAATGTTTCAGCGGTAGATTTCAGCACGCCTATCCCCCTAAGAGAAGCATTATCCGAAGCGTCGCATTTGATGGAGCACGGCGATTTACGCTCGGCMAGYGCCAGATGTTTTGGTTATTTCAATCCGACATCTGCTTGGCCTGCTGCGGCGGCTGACATGTTGTCGGCGGTACGCAATCCGCAAATTTGTGTGACATCCCACGCGCCGGCATCTGTAACTATGGAGCGCAAAATCGCGCAGATGATTTGCGAAAAATTGAGCATGCCAGAGGGTGCGGCGCATTTTACTTCCGGCGGTTCCGAGGCCAACGAAACCGCCATGTTGGTAGCGTTGTGCCGGGCATCCAGTGATTATATCGAGAACGGCGTGCGGGCATTTGACGGAATACCGAGCCTATATGTATCAGCAGATTCCCATCTAGCATGGATAAAAATTGCCAAAGCCACGGGCCTCGGCGCCAAAGCGGTTCGGCTGGTTCCGACGAAAGGCGATGGCCGGATGGACTCCAAAGCATTGGTTGATTATATCGCAGCAGATAAAGAAAATGGTTTTCAGCCAGTTATGATCGCCGCCACATGCGGGACCACGAGCGCAGGTATGATTGACCCGTTGGCAGCTTGCCACGCCGTTGCCGCGCGAGAAAATATCCACTTTCATGTAGATGCCGCGTGGGCGGGCGCGTTGATTTTTGACAGCAATAGGCTCGGTTTATTAGCGGGTATCGAGCTTGCGGATAGCGTCACTATTGATGCGCATAAATGGTTGTCCGTCCCTATGGGAGCAGGGATTATTGCGCTGCGCGATCCGTCGCAAGCGGCCAATGTGTTTTCGGTCAAGACGTCTTATATGCCCGAAGGAGACGGCCAGGATTTTTACATCACGACGAACCAATGGTCGCGCAGATTTCTCGGTTTGCGATTATGGATGATGCTCAGGGTGGTCGGCGAAGTAGGTTATACAAAAATGTTCGACCAACATTTTGCGTTGGCGGACTATGTTCGGGAACAGTTACCCAAACACGGCTGGAAGGTTCGCAATACCAGCACATTGCCGGTTATTGTGTTCGACGACACGAAACACGGATTGGATTCTCAAGCCGTTGCCGATGCAGTTGAGAAACGCGGCAAGGTTTGGCTCGGGCGTGTAGGGTTTGAAGGCCGCAGCGTTTTGCGYATGTGTACGACCAGTTTCCTGAGCACAAAAGCGGATGTTGACCTGCTAATCAGCGAATTAAATGCGGCTCGGGAAATGCTACAGGCTTTGAAAGCATAATAGTCTTTCATTCCCGCACCCTTGTTCATAGTTCATTTACCCTATTGCCGAAACCGCTTTCAAAACCAGAACCTTGGTCATTATTGATTAACTATAATCCGGCATAATGCCCTTATGAAAGCCGTTGAAATGATTGCCGTTGAAATGATGATTGAGCCGGGTGCCGAAGCGCTTTTGATGCAAATGGGGCGGCACATGTCGACCAAGGCGCGCTCCAAGGTTATGAACGGCGCGTTGACGCACCTCCGCGAAAATGTACACGCGCCCGAGGTCTCGGCTTGGTTCTCGGAACTGCGGTTTAAGCCCAAACGCCGTACAACGGTGCGGCTATCGCCCGAAAACGCAGCCTATGCAGACACTTTGGCGGCAATGAGCGGTCGTGGACGGCCAAGCATATTGCTCGACATTGTCTATCTTGCGGCCAGCCGTATGGACAAAGCAGACTTTGAGGCGCTGAAGTAAGAAAAACCCGCCACGCCGCACACCCGCAAGGCAGCAAGTTTATGGAAGCAACTTATTGTTCTTTAGTTTCATTAGACCCCATTGAAGAAAACGCTGCTGCGAGAATACCAGCTGGCATAGCTACAGCACCAATGCCGACGATTGCTACTAGAGACGCTAAAGCCTTTCCTATGGCAGTAACAGGATAAACATCTCCATAACCCACCGTTGTAAGAGTTGCCATTGACCACCAAAGCGCCCTTGGCACAGATCCGAAAGTATCGGGCTGAATGTCACCTTCCACTAAATACATAAGCACTGCGCCCACAAAGATAAGAGAAACCGATATGCCTAAACTTATAGCTAGTTCCGTGCGGCTTATATAAACGGCTGCCCAGATACGCCTGAACCCATTTGTTAAAGGCTTGAACTTCATAATTTGGAATAGGCGAATGAACCGTAAAGAGCGTAATAACACGCTGCCACTAATATTTGGCACCAATAAGACAGGTAAAAAGGCAAGCAAATCAACAATTCCGTAAAACGAAAATATATAAGCAAGACGAGGGTTTTTCAGATCAGGTTTTGCTAGATCGGCGGTCCAAATACGCAGAAAATATTCCACAAGAAAAAGAATTGCCACGGACAAACTTAAATACCGCAACCACTTATTGTCTATATATTCGGTTTCAAGTGTGAAGCCAATTATGGAAACAAAGATAAGGCTGAAAAGAAGAATGCTACCAATTCTTGATGCGTTAAGAAACCTATGTATCTGTCTTTTCAAGATGTGTGCCTTCTAATCTTCAATACCCAAACTCGCTTTTAGCGGGCCTTCTTGCGGCATGGCTATTGCGTGGAAGCCGCCGTCTACGTGGTGGGTTTCGCCTGTACAGCTTGTCCCTAGTGACGACAATAAATACAGCGCCGCGCCTGCTACACCCTCTAGGTCAGTGTTTTCTTGCATGGCGGCGGTGGCTTTATTGAACCTAAACATATGGCGACCCGACCCAATTCCGGCGGCGGCTAATGTTTTAATTGGCCCAGCGGATATGGCGTTGACTCGAATACCGCGCGGGCCGAGATCGGCGGCCAAGTAACGGGTACAGGCCTCAAGTGCGGCTTTGGCCACACCCATAACATTGTAATTAGGCACGACGCGTTCTGAACCCAGATAGGTCATTGTTACCATAGCTCCACCTTCGCTCATCATAGCGGCGGATCGTCTGGCGGCATCGACGAAACTATAGGCGGAAATATCCAGAGCCGTCTTAAAGCCTTCGCGGGTGGTTTGTTCAATGAACGATCCGGCGAGTTGTTCGCGGCCTGCAAATGCAACGGAGTGGACAAGGAAATCCATCTCGCCCCACTGCTCTTTGATAGCACCGAACAAAGCATCCATAGACGCATCATCGGTCACATCGCAGGACATAATAATTTTAGCACCGAGGCTCTCGGCGAGGGGGCGCACACGGCGCTCCATAGCTTCACCTTGATAGGTAAACGCGATCTCTGCGCCTTGGGCAGCAAGCTGCTCTGCGATAGCCCAGGCGATAGAGTTTTTGTTGGCCACGCCCATAATAAGTCCGCGTTTGCCAGCCATAAGATTGCCGCTTGGATATTCCCGTTTCGCCATGTTGGTCTCCTCGTTTATGTTTGCCGTATTTTGTTAGCTGGTCATACCATAGCGGTATGCTTTAGCTAGTAGGTTTCTAGCTATTAATTGATTTCGTTTAGTGTGCGCTCTTGTGTGTTTGGCCATTAGGGCGGTCGCCAATCAGGGGGTGGTTCAGTAGTTTCGGGCCCAGATTGAACCGCACCCTCAATTCGTTTTGGTGGGTCTCGATATAGGGTTATAGGTTGGGTAATTTCCGCTTCGATTTCAACATCCTTAAACCCACCAGGAAAACCATCCGCCCATATAAGAGCACAGATACATGCCCGCCAACAATCACACCCCGCAACATAGCAATCGCCCCTACCAAAACTCGGGCGGAGAAAGTCGGTAAATTTCAACAAGATCAAATTTCATGGTTTGCATAATAAGGCCAGACGCTCGAGCCATGGATAAGTTTTTAATTTTTTATTAATTAAGGAGAGAAATAGTTTTTTTCAAAATGCAGTGGCCAAGATTCTAACATCTTGATAGATACCTGCATGCGCAGGTATGAGCGGTTTTTATGGGATTGATTGAAATTTAAATCTACCACAAAAACACACGCCTCCACCCCCCGCCCACCCCTGTGTATACAGGGGTCTATATTCCAAGCTTCARATTGCHCCGCGCACTTGAAACMYCSCCTTGCTTGTTGAGAAACATTGCTTTATGTTGCTGTAATGTTCTATACCTACATCTGTACCAATAAATTGCGTGGCATATTGTACACTGGTCATACGGACGATTTATCTGCCCGGATGGAGCAACACAAACAAAAGATATTTGGTGGTTTCACGGCGGAGTACGGTTGCGATAAACTTGTTTGGTACGCGACATTCCATACGCGCGAAGAAGCATTCAAAAAAGAGCGCCAAATCAAGAAATGGAAACGAGCCTATAAGCTCAATATTATTGAACTGGATAATCCTTATTGGCTGGATATCCACGAGCAAACTATTTGGCCGCCCATAAAAGGGCATTTGCCTATACCGCCTGCGGAAGAGCTACAAACTCTGCGATAGACCCCTGCATTCCTGCCTACGCGGGTATGAGCGGGGTGTGGGGAGGGCAGTGTTCGTAAGTAAGCCTGCGCCTTTAATTACCATGCGCTCGCGGTTTTACTTGTGGCCTCTCTTATGATACCCACAAGTAAAACCATATGGGGAGAAGCGGGTTATGAAATCATTGTTGTTTATTGTCGGCGTGGTTTTTGCCGTTTTGGTGTTGCCGG
Organism: Robiginitomaculum sp.; assembly: GCA_002732685.1. Next base: position 85,591 of record NVRS01000005.1, on the reverse strand, counting down.
TTTCGGATGCGTGGGGGCAGGATGCATTTACTGAAGATATGGCGGTGGTTATAGCGCTTGCAGAACAAGGTGATGCAGAGGCCCAGTTTAAATTGGGGAAAGCCTATTTTTACGGCAGTGGTGTTCCCCTAGATACAGACAAAGCCGTAAAATTGATCAGGACGGCAGCGGATCAGGGGCATGCAGGGTCTCAAACTTTGATGGGTACATTCTATTTACTCGGAGACGCGGTGGCGGTGGATCAAGCTGAAAGCATAAAGTGGTTCAAGCGGGCGGCCATACAAGGAAACTCAACTGCGCAGTTTAGCTTAGGCATTATTTATAAAGATGCGAGCGATGTCCCTGATCATAAAATAACCGCATATGCTTGGTACGCCATTGCGCAAGCTCAAGGTGATGAACTGGCCATCCAGTTTAAAGATGTGTTTGAAAAAGGTATGTCACAAGAAGGCATTATCGAAGCTCAAAAAATGGCCCTGCAATGTCTTGCGTCCAATTATGAAAACTGCGGTTAATGCTCTATTCTTTTTTCGCCATCACATAGTTCAGCGCTAGTCTGCCGCCGTCTACATATATGGTTTCACCCGTAATATAGCTAGCGTCATCAGAAGCGAGAAAAGCCACGACGCTGGCGACCTCGTCGGGGTTGGCGATACGGCCGAGCGGTGTGCGCGAATGGATCATATCCATRGCTTCTTGGTTTTCTGCAACGCCCGCCAACATGTCGGTCTTGATACTGCCTGGGCCWACRCCGTTTACGCGGATACCGTAAGGGGCGAGCTGTAACGCCATGCCTTTGGTCAACTGGTTCATACCGCCTTTGGACACTTCGTAGGCCAGAATATCSGGGATGGCGACGACTGCGTTTACCGAGGACATATTGACAATAGAAAACGGGCGGCGGGAACGACCCGAGCGGTCATCGCTGTCGTCGATAATGCTGACCATATGTTTGGCAACGGCTTGGGAGACCATAAAGGCGCCGCGCAAGTTTACCGACAAGACTTTGTCAAAATCCTTGAGCTTGAGATCGAGGATGCCGCCTTTGATGATCATRCCGGCATTGTTAACCAGCACGTCAATACTGCCAAACTTGCTCAGGGTTTCCGCGATSAGATTATGCACRGAAAGTTTATCSGAWACATCCGTGGGCACATAGAGAACCCGCTCGCCGCTGGCGTCCAATTTGKCGGCGGCTTCGTTGCCGGCTTCTTTGTCCAAATCGGCGATGACGACATTATCACCATCGTCAAAAAAACGGCGCACACAAGCATAGCCAATGCCTTTGGCTCCGCCAGTTACAATAACAACCCTGCGATCAGCCATCAGGCTCTCCGTTCTATAATTTTATAATACTGCTTTTAGGAAATTAGTCCGGCCTATTCGCCCAATTATTGGGAAAGTTCGRACATCATTTGTTTGAGGTGTATTTTTTGTTTCTTCAGTTTGGTGAGTAGCATGGCGTCGGGCGCGGGGTGTTTAAGTTCACTTTCGATTTTATCGTCAAGTCTTGCGTGTTTGCTGTTAAGTTCCTTCAAATGCGCTGCTATAGCCATTCGCACCTCCTGTTTTGAGTTTCAGTAGTAGAATGATAGCATAAAATTTCGGCCCGTCCTACTGGTTTCATAAGTTTTTTTGTTTACTTTAATTTTCTTTGTTTACTTTATTTAGGGTGAGCCATGGGGTAGTGTCGTGTCATGAGCGATGAAGAAAACCAAGATGAGAATCAAGTCGACCTGCGCGGCCTGCTCAAGCAGTTAAAATCCGATCACCGACGGATAGACAGCGAAATTGTTGCTCTGCGAGAAATTGGTACTGTGGATATGTTAAAACTTGTTCGCATGAAGAAAATCAAACTTATCCTGAAGGACAAAATCGCCCTGATTGAGGATAAATTAATGCCCGACATTATCGCATAGGCTGCTTTCACTTGTAAATTAGCGGCAAAACTCGGTTAAATCTTCCCTCAAAAATTTGTGCTGTTTTTTCGGTACATTTGTGCATAATCGCCATATGGGAATTGGACATAATCATAATCACAGTCATAATCAGAGCGGTAACGCTCACCAAGCCCATGGTCATGATCATAATCATTATCACTCCCATGGTGTGAACACTAATAACGAGAGCCGGATGGCGCTGGCCGCAGTGCTGACAGGCACATTTATGGTGGTGGAGCTGATCGGCGGAATATTGTCCGGCTCCCTCGCATTGATGGCGGACGCGGGGCACATGTTGACAGATTTTGCGGCCCTGTCTCTGGCTTGGCTCGCTTTTCGCATTGCAAAACGCCCTGCGGACTGGAAACACACATTTGGTTTCGACCGGTTCTCCGTCGTTGTAGCCTTCGTCAATGGACTGTCGCTCTTTGTTATTGCCGGCATGATTGTCTGGGAAGCGATTAAGCGTTTCGGAAAGCCTGTCGAAGTTATGGGTCAGCCAATGTTGATCGTCGCCTCACTGGGTTTATTGGTTAATATCGTCGTGTTTTTTATCATCATTGGCGGTGACAAGGAAAATCTCAACGTCCGGAGTGCGGCTTTGCATGTCTTGGGAGATTTATTGGGATCCGTAGCAGCGATCGGGGCGGCTCTCGTGATTTTACTGACAGGTTGGATGCCAGCAGATTTGCTTATGTCTGTATTGGTGGCTGTGATTATTCTGCGTTCAGCCTGGTATGTGGTTTTGGAGGCAGGGCATATTTTGATGGAAGGTGCACCTAAGGGGCTGGATCGCCGTACGATTAGTGCTGATATGCATGAACAATTCGAGCAAATTCTCCATGTGGATCATATCCACGCCTGGTCCATATCTCAAGAACGTCCCATGGTTACTCTGGAGGCGATCATTCATGAAGGTTTCGACATAGAAGGCACCGCCAAAGACATAAAAGCGCGCCTGCACGATAGGTTCGGCGTCGACCACGCAACCGTTGAAGTTAAGCGAAAGCAAAGGCCAAACCACCAAAAAGGCTAAAGACAGGGCCGCCAAGAAGGCTAAAGCTGCTTCCCCATTCTAATTAAGGGGACTTTGGTGCCGTCTGATGTTGTGTCGAAAATCTCTTCTAGTTTCTGGTATCCGCAAGCGGTGTATAAAGGCACGCCTGCCAAAGTTGCCATCATTTTAATTCGTTTAAAGCCTGCATCTCGCGCCGCTTGCTCGCAAGTATCTAAAATCAAGCGCCCAACGCCTATGCGGGTAAAGTCTGGATGGGTGTACATAGCGCGAATGCGGGCGGCTTCGGTATGCGGATTAAGCAACCTAGCATTGCGGCCTTTTGAGTGGTCYCCACCGTAYAAAGTCTCGCGTTTAGACCAWCCCCCGCATCCCGCCAGCTTAYTTTGTAAAAACACAGCATAATATGTACCGTCTTTTATCAGTTGMGTATCCAACCCCATAACCTCAAAACTGGCCCTAATTTGCGCTTTGGTTAAAAATGGCACTTGCAAAGTTTCAATGGATTTGCGCATTAAAATTTGCAACTGCGGCAAATCATTGCGCAAAGATTTAACAATACGTAAATTTTTTGCGTAATGAGTCACATTAACATTGTGTCATATAAGTCACGGTTTGCAACTAAATTTTTGGATATCATATTGGTAGTTGTATTAACGGCCGTATTCAGTCAAAATTGAAGGATAGATGATAAACATCTAATAAAACTCACTGAACTACTCATAAAAGGGGAACATCCACATGAGAACCACTACACTAAAAACACAATTGGCGCTCAGCGTATCAGCATTAATGCTGGTTGGCTCTTTGAGCACTGCGTCATTTGGCCAAGAAAACGCATCCGCGTCCAATGGTGACGAAATTATTTCAACGGGCACRCGCCGTAAAGCACGTTCCGCTGCTGATACTCCAGCTCCGGTTGATGTGATCTCCGGCGCAGAATTTGTTAACAAYGCATCTTCTGACATTGGCGATTTGCTGCGGACGGTAGTGCCTTCGTACAATGTTAACGCACAGCCTATTTCTGATGCGGCGTCAATTATCCGCCCCGCTAACTTGCGCGGCCTGTCACCTGACAACACATTGGTTCTCTTGAACGGCAAGCGCCGTCACCGTGGTTCCGTAATTGCCTTCCTTGGCGGCGGCATTTCTGATGGTGCTCAAGGTGTAGATATTGCTGTGATGCCAGCACTTGGCCTGAAACAGGTTGAAGTACTGCGCGACGGTGCATCCTCACAATATGGTTCAGACGCTATTGCTGGTGTTATGAACTTTGTTCTTAAAGATGCTTCTGAAGGTTACACTGTTGAGCTTAAATACGGTTCGACTTATGCAGGCGACGGTGACAATTACACTATCGCTGGTAATATCGGCTTGCCGCTTGGCGAAGACGGTTTTATCAATATTACAGGTGAATGGGGCGAACAAGACGGTACGTTCCGCGCGGTTCAGCGCGGCGATGCTGCTGCATTAATCGCTGCTGGCAACACAGCTGTTGGCGATATCAGTGTAAACACACAAACGACAGAATTTGTGCAATATTGGGGTCAGCCTGATATAACCGATGCTTACAAAATCTTTATCAACTCAGGTATTGAGCTAAGCGACAATATGGAAGCCTATGCATTTGGTAACTACGCAGAAAGAACCGTTGAAGGCGGCTTCTTCTTCCGTAACCCAACCAATCGCGGCGGTGTTTTCCGTGGGCCAGAGGTTGATCCACTAACAGGCGACGCGCTTGCAGGTGGTGTTGCTTCCGTTCGTGTTGCTACATTGCCAGGTGGTGATGCAACAACATGTCCGCGTGGTATTCCGCTTACATCTGGTGGTGGTTTAATCCCTGATCCAACAATTCTTGCAGCAGTGACAGCAAATCCGCTTTGTTTCTCATTCCTTGAAATGTTCCCAGGTGGTTTTGTTCCGCGCTTTGGTGGCAACAACCGCGATTTCTCTATCGTTGGCGGTTTACGCGGTGAACTTGATATGGGTACCGGCCTTGGCTACGATATTAGTGGTAGCTACGGAACTAACAAAACCGATTTCTTCATTAGCAATACCATCAACGCATCGCTTGGGCCGGACACACCGACTAGCTTTGTTCCTGGTGCTTATGAGCAAATCGAAACGTCCTTTAACTTGGATTTGAACTACGGCGTTCCAATGGAAGGTTGGGCATCTGATCTCGGTATCGCTGCCGGTTTCGAATGGCATGATGAGCAATTTGACATCACAGCTGGCGACCCTGCGTCATTCCAGCTTGGACCTTTAGCTTCACCAACTGGTGTTACAGGTTTCCCAACTGGCCAAGGCTTCTCTTCAAGCTCTAATGGTTTTGGTGGTTTTGCACAAAGTTCATCCAATTCACAAAGCAATATTGCGCTTTACGGTGAACTCGAAGCAGACATTACAGATGCATTCACTCTCCAAGCGGCTCTTCGCTGGGAAGATTATGATCTGTTCGGAACAACAACTAACTGGAAAATTGGTGGTTTGTATAAACTAACAGATAGTATGCGTATTCGTGGTACTTACTCAACAGGTTTCCATGCTCCGTCTGCTGGTCAAGCTAATGTTGTTAACACAACAACGGCATTTAACACATTCGGTGAGTTGGCTGACCAAGGTACAATTCCTCTAACCAGTGCGCCTGGTCAGTTGGCTGCGGACTTCCTCGCCTCAACAGGACCTCGTCCTGAGCTAGGGCCGGAAACTGCAGACAACTTGTCACTTGGCGTTGCGTTCGACACGGGTCCTATGTCTTGGACTGTTGATTATTTCAACATTTCTGTGAAAGATCGTATTGCTCTTACTGACAACTTCAACTTCCAAGACGTTCTGGATTTTGCTGGTACAGGTGTTGCAGGTTATGACGGTAGCTCTATTGGTGCCGCTCTAACGACCTTAGATGCAGCTGGTGCGATTAATCGTTCTGACTTTACAGGCTTTGAAGATTTGGCAGCATTCCGCTTCTTCACTAACAATTTCGATACCAAAACAACCGGTATTGATGTTGTAGGCCGCATGCCATTTGACATTGGCGTGGGTAGCTCGTCTGTATCTGTTGCAGCAAACTACACTAAAACCAGAGTTAAAAACCCTGGTAAAATTGTACCGCTTACTGGCAACCGGGTTTCAGCTTTGGAAGATTTGCTTCCGAACTGGAAAGGTAATGTCATGTTCAACCACGAACAAGGTATGTGGCGTGGTTTGGCTCGTATCAACTATTACGGTCCATGGACAGATGTTGGTAATGGCGGAACAGCCATTGGCGGCGAATTCCTTGTCGACCTAGAAGTTGGTGCWAAAGTCATGGATAATGTTGAAATCATCGTTGGCGCAGCYAAYGTATTTGACAACTTCCCGGATGAGAACCCTGGACAGTTGGGCATTGGCCAACTTTACCCAGAAGCTTCACCATTTGGATTTAATGGTGGTTCTTACTACGTTAAACTCCGTATCACTGGCTAGTTCAGTCTGATATAGAGAAGTCTATAGACGCCCTCGACCTATCGGTCGGGGGCGTTTTTGTTTGCGTGGACGTCAATGAGCGACTACACATTCCCAATGCAAACAGAAATCCTTATTGCCTATGTTTTTACCGTGCTGGCCTTGATGAGCACACCGGGACCAAGCCATCTTTTGATGCTCAGTAATTCCGCCTCTAATGGTTTTCGCCGCTCAATGGCTACGGCGGCAGGAGATCTCAGTGCTAACATGTTACAAATGCTGGCGGCAGGATTAGGGGTCTCCGCTTTGATACTTGCTGCGCCCAAAGCATTTATTGCCATTAAAGTTATGGGGGTTTTGTATCTGGTTTGGCTCGGGATACAAATGTTGCGAAAATCATTTAAGCCGCGTCAGGATAATGCCCTCGCAGCGCGTACAAGCCTCAAAACGCTTTATTTACAGGGTTTCATAACGTCTGCGACCAATCCAAAAGCCGTTGTGTTTTTTGCGGCACTGTTCCCACAATTTATTTCAGACAGTACAGCATTCTGGCCGCAGTTTATTGCCTTGAGCGCAGCCTATATTTTTATCGATGGCATATTCCTCAGTGTTTACGGGTTTGCAGCTTCGCGCTTGCGTAAATTCACCACATCARATGCATCAAAATGGGTCGACCGCGCKGGCGGTATCGGTATATTGATTGCAGCCTTATTATTAGGGCTAAAATCCCTACCAAGAACCTGAGCCGAWAGCYTGATCTCCATAYCGGCMACYACACAAACAAGAYGGACATGACATGAGYGTAAACATTAAAATTATTAAAAACATAGCCRTYATCACCATTGATAATCCGCCGGTCAATGCWCTGTCGACACATATACGGTCTGGACTTGTGGAGGCCATAGAACAAATCAATGGGGATAYRAATATCCACGGCGCCGTGCTTACGGGYGCCAATATTTCAGAAAGTAGGCGGATATTTATTGGCGGCGCTGACATTAAAGAATTTGGCAAACCAGCCATGAAGCCGTTCTTACCTGACGCTATTGATATTCTTGAAAACTGCCGTGTGCCAACCGTGGCCGCTATTAACGGCGCTGYACTGGGCGGGGGATTAGAGGTGGCACTTGGGTGCCGTTTTCGTGTCGCTGGCCCGGCCGCCAAATGTGGTCTACCGGAGGTTAAGCTTGGCCTTATACCGGGTGCGGGCGGCACCCAAAGATTACCCCGCCTGATAGGCGCCGTAAAAGCTGGTGAGATGATTACGACCGGCAAGCCTATAGGGGCAGACAAAGCCTTGGCTGCGGGTGTAGTTGATGCCGTATTCGCAGATAATCTAGTCGGAAACGCAATTTCGTTTTTACAAGATAAGCTAACCAACAAGGATGTTGGCATAGCACTCAGCACGATTTCTAAACTCCCTCACCCAGACGCCGCTGGGTTTGCCGCGCTTGAAGCTAAAACCAAAGCCCGCGCCCGAGGCCAGTTGTCCCCAATAAAAGCGTTGGAAGCTGTGCAGGCGGCTCAGGAGCTGCCTTTCCGCGAAGGCCTAAAACGTGAACGGGAAATATTTATGCAGTGTATGCAAAGCCCGCAGCGCGCTGGMCTTATCCATGCGTTTTTCTCTGAAAGACAAGTGGCCAAAGTCCCCGGGCTGGATATGACCAATACGCGACTCATAAAATCCGTCAGCATTTTGGGTGCGGGCACGATGGGTGTTGGCATCGCGCTCGCTTTCTTGGCGGGTGGTTATTTGGTTGGCCTGTTCGATATAAATGCGGATGCTTTGGAGAAGGGTATAAGCCGTATCAACAAAACACTGGAATCCAACTTGGCCAAAGGCCGGATTTCTTCTGCAGTCCTAAAAAAGCAACAAGATAATCTGTCGTCGGTTTCTGATATGGAAGACCTTGCGAACTCAGATTTGATCATTGAGGCCGCAACAGAAAATTTGGAGATTAAAAAGTCCATATTTCGCGACTTAGACCGCACCGCTCGGCCAGGGGCTATTCTGGCTTCAAACACATCATATCTGGATATTAATATTCTAGCGCGCGAAACCAAACGTCCCGCCGATGTGATCGGCATGCATTTCTTTTCCCCTGCCAATATTATGAAATTGTTGGAAGTGGTGCGCACGGATGCACTCAGTGACGAAGTTCTCGCGACCATTATGGGGCTGGGGAAATCCATTGGTAAAATCACGGTTTTATCCGGTATTTGCGACGGTTTTATCGGCAACCGCATATTAAAAACTTACCGCAAGCAGGCTGATTATATGGTCGAAGACGGGGCGGAACCCGAAGATATTGACCGGGCGATGAAGGCTTTTGGCATGGCCATGGGGCCTTTTGCAGTTTCGGACTTGGCAGGCATAGACATTGGCTATTTCAACCGCAGACGAGAAGACGAAAMCCGGCCAGAGGCTGAGCGYTATTCGCGCATTGCYGATRTTTTGTACGAGAACGGCAGACTTGGCCAGAAAACYGGYGCAGGCTATTACCGCTATGAACAGGGYTCGCGCACTCCGCAYGTTGATCCRMTGACYACYGACATCATTGCGGYGGAGCGTAAGCGTTTAGGCATAACGCCGCGCACTTTTAATGACGATGAAATCCGCGAGCGCATCCTGTTTGCCATGATCAACGAAGGKGCAAAAATAYTGGACGAAGGTATAGCCGCCCGCGCTCTCGATATAGATATGGTCTATGTTCACGGCTACGGTTTCCCGGCCTATCACGGTGGCCCGATGTTTTATGCGGACACCATAGGCGCAAAAACCATTTACGGGAAAATTTTAGAATATGCCAAAGACGATCCGTATTTCTGGCAAGCAGCACCTCTGCTCAAAAAGCTGACCGAAACTGGCGGGGCATTTATAGACCTGTAGTGGTAAAGACCTGTAGCTGGTAATAACTGCCTAGGCGTCAAAATTGATAGTTACGCTTTTTGATAGCGGCACYGACTGGCAGGACAGGACAAAACCGTCTTCAATTTCCTCCGGTTCCAGACCGTAATTAATGCCCATATCCACCTCGCCGTCTGTGACTTTGGCRCGGCAAGTAGCGCAAACACCGCCTTTGCAGGAGAAGGACACATCCAAACCTGCGGATAAGACCGCCTCTAAAATAGAGCCGTGTTCGTCGCGGTAATCCACTTCGACTTTACGGCCGTCCATGACCACATTGATTTTAGCTTTGGCGGGTGCATCGACATTTTTACGGCGCTCACCAGCTTCGCCAACGAAGAACAATTCAGAATGGATGTTGGCTTCGGGGACATCTGCTGCCAACAGATTATCCCTTGCGCCGTCGACCATGGACTTGGGGCCGCAAAGGAAATACTCATCAACACCCAGCCCTGCAAATACATGCTTGTGTAAATGGGTAATTTTTTCGCCGTTAATGCGACCATTGAAAAAAGGGATGTCCACTGCTTGGCGGGTCATAAACATCTGCGCCGAAAACCGTCCCATATACAGGTTTTTCAGGGCGGCTAGCTCGCTGCGAAACATGGTGTGTTCTGCATCGCGGTTGCCGTAATAAAGGAAGAACTTGCTGTTAGCATCGCCCGTTAAAACGCTGCGGATCATGGACATGATCGGGGTGATGCCAGAACCTGCGGCTATGCCCACATATGTCTGCCCGGGTTTGGCCTCTAATGAAAATGCACCGATCGGTTTGGAAATTTCCAGAACATCACCTGCTTTGAGTGTGGTGTTGGCGAAGCTGGAAAATGCACCATCATCAATCTGGCGCACGGCGATACGAAATACATTTTCATTGGGCCCAGAGCAAAATGAATACGTACGGCGTATATCTTCGCCGCCTAAGTTGGCGCGCGCAATAACATGTTGTCCTGCCTTGAACATAAATATATCTTTCAGCTTATCMGGAATAGCAAAGGTGATAACCACGCTATCRGGGGTCAGTTTGTCGACACTCTTTACCGGAATTTTATGAAATTTGGACATCTTGTTTCCTTAGATTTAATGGCATTTGAACCGGTCAAACGGTTCCAAACAATCTTTGCAGGCGTGGAGCGCCTTACACGGTGTAGAGCCAAACTCACTGATAAGCCGGGTGTTGGTTGACCCACAACGCGGGCAACTTGGTGCGTGGGCGCCGGGCGGGTCGATACCGTAGACGCGTAATTTTTCGTGGGCTTCCTTGGTAATCCAGTCGGTTGTCCATACAGGCGATAACTGGTTTTTAATACCAATATCGCGGTAACCAGCCTTATCTAATCTCTCGCGGATCATCTCGCTAATCATATCTGTAGCCGGGCAACCAACATAGGTTGGGGTTATAATCACACTCGGCGGCGAACCGTCTTCTATGCCGCGCACAATACCAAGCTCGACAATATTGATCACAGGRATTTCCGGATCCATTATTTCGGCCATCAAGTTGAGCAAATGGGCGCTGTCTACCATTTCCCAAATCCTACCAATTTAAGCCCGGATAACTGAGCTGCATAAACTGCATGTCGGCCAGAATATGCCCTAAATTATCAACGTGCTGGCCTTGGTGTCCGCCCATTATCATGCGGGTATCCTCAGGCGGTGTCAGCCCTCCGGCTTCAAGAAGTAACGCTGCCGTTTCTGACAACCAGTCATTATAATGCTGCGTGAAATCCGTAGTTAGGCCTGCATCCACTGCATCTGAAACACCTGTGTCATTGGTAAACATTTCGCCCGTAAACCGCCACAAACATTCTAGCCCGTCCGCCGTGCGGGCGCGACTTTCCTCGGTGCCGTCTCCCAGCCTTAACACCCAGCCTTTGGCAAAGCGAATATGGTAGGCAATTTCCTTGAGGGACTTCTCGGCAATTGCCGCTAAAACCCCATCGCTTGAATTCAACAGTGCTTCATATTGCAGTTTCTGCATGCTTGAGAACAGATATTGCCTAAGCATAATATGGGCAAAGTCCACATTTGGTTGGGCTACGAGAAGACAATTACTGTATTGCTCCAGCGGACGCGTCAATGCCAATACGTCTGCATTTGGTGCCAAGTCCTCCTGCGTCAGAATATGCTCGAACAAGAGTTTGGCCTGTCCGATTAAATCCAGAGACATATTGGTCATGGCCATGTCCAGTTCCATCTCTGGCCCGTGGCCGCACATTTCGGACAAGCGTTGACCGAGTATCAGTGCATTATCGGCTAGCCGCAACATATAGACGGTTTCCGGCTTTGTCGGCAATTTTGCGCCGATATATTTTTTTGCTGCACTCATGACGCTACATATTCTTCACACCGTCGGGGACGGTATAAAATGTTGAATGGCGATAGATTTTATCGTCCGATGGATCATACAATTCGCCAGCTTCACCCGGATCAGAAGCAATTATATCGCTGGATTTTATAATCCATAACGAACTGGCCTCGCCGCGCCGTGTGTATAAATCGCGTGCGGACAGGATAGCCGTTTCTGCGTCCTGCGCATGGACGCTACCAGCGTGTTTGTGGGCCAGCCCGTTTTTTGAACGGATGAAAACTTCGTACAAATGCCAATTATCAGTCATGAATATTCCTTATGCCGCTTGTTCTTCAGCGCGCCGTTTTTGCGCATATGCTTCTGCTGCCGCTCTGACCCAAACACCGTCTTTGGCGGCGRCGCGCCGGGCGCGTATCCGGTCCTTGCCGCATATGCCGCCGTCTTTGATTACAGCCCAAAACTCGCCCCAATCAATATCGCCGTGGTCGTAAGAGCCGAACTCTTCGTTCCATTTTAAATCAGGGTCAGGAATAGTCAGGCCGAGAAACTCGGCTTGCGGCACAGTTGCGTCTATGAAACGTTGGCGCAGTTCGTCGTTGGAATGGCGCTTGATCTTCCATTTCATGTTTTGTGATGAATGGGTTGAGGCGCTATCGCTAGGCCCGAACATCATCAAAGATGGCCACCAGAAACGGTTCAGGCTATCTTGCGCCAAAGCTTTCTGCTCTGTGCTTCCTTGCGCCAATGTCGTAACGATTTCATAACCTTGGCGCTGGTGGAAACTTTCTTCTTTGCACACGCGTACCATAGCGCGCGCATAAGGCCCGTAAGAGCATCGGCACAACGGAATTTGATTGGTAACAGCTGCACCGTCAACCAACCAACCAATAGTGCCAATATCAGCCCAGGTCGGGGTCGGGTAATTAAAAATAGTCGAGTATTTGGCCTTCCCGGATAACAAGTCTGCCACCATATCGTCGCGAGAGCGACCCAGCGTTTCGGCAGCTGAATATAGATAAAGCCCGTGGCCGGCTTCGTCTTGTATTTTTGCCAATAGGATGAGTTTGCGCTTTAAGGTCGGCGCTCGTGTCACCCAATTGCCTTCTGGTAATTGGCCGACAATTTCCGAATGGGCATGTTGGGAGATTTGCCGAATGAGGGTGGCACGGTAGCGCTCGGGCATTTCGTCTTTGGCTTCAATGACATCCCCGTTGTCAATACGCGCTTGAAACGCATCCCATAATTGTGCGTCATCAAGAGCCTGCTGGTCAGCAGACTTCTTTTCTTTGTCAGTTCTAAGGTCAGTTGAATACATGAAGTCTATTTACATAAATTAGACCAAACGGTCAAATTATAATTTTGGTTGCAAAACAGAGGTGAATGTTTGCATTTTTGTCACACAGTTTTCACGCATTTTTGTCTTGCGTAGATTAAACTTCGCTTTACCTTAGGCCTTTATAGATTTGACGAGCAATAAGAGAGAGCCCCTGCATGAGCCACACGAACGTTAACGAAAACGCGCATCAATCAGACAATGATACACACCTTTCTGCTAAAGATTGGATGCGTCTAATGATGGCCTACCGCCAACCAAAATTACTCAGAAGCCTGTTTGAAATTGGCGTCACTTTTTTGCCATTTATTACTTTATGTGTACTGGCTTATTGGGCGCTTAACATCAGTGTATTTTTAAGCTTCGGGTTTTCACTCCTAGCTGCCGGTTTTCTGGTGCGGCTGTTTATTATCCAGCACGATTGCTCTCACGGTGCTTTCTTTAAGCAAAAAAAGGTCAATGAATGGGTTGGTCGTGTGATCGGCATCATAACTATGACCCCGTTTTCTATCTGGAAGCGGGCGCATCTTACCCATCACGCTTCGTCTGGAAACCTGGAGAAACGCGGTATTGGTGACATTCACATGCTGACCGTTGAAGAGTATAAAGAGCGCTCACCCAAAGCTCGTTTCTTTTACCGCCTGTACAGACATCCTGTGGTGATGTTTCTGATTGGACCTATTTACATTTTTCTTATTGCGCAACGCCTGCCAGACAAATTTCTACGCAAGCAACCAAAATACTGGTTCAGTGCAATGGGGACAAATTTGTTCATTGCATCTCTTGTTGGYGCGATWATTTATTTTGTTGGYTGGCAAGCGTTTTTGATGGTTTATATTCCGATGATTTTGGTGGCCGGTGCTCTCGGTGTTTGGATGTTTTTCGTCCAACATCAGTTTGAAGACACCATGTGGGATCACGAAGAAAAATGGGACCGCAATGAAGCCGCTATTTTCGGCAGTTCCCATTACGATTTGCCAAAACCGCTACGCTGGATCACCGGTAATATTGGCATCCATCATGTGCATCACCTCAATTCCCGCATTCCGTTCTACCGTCTGACGGAGGCTCTGCGTGACCACCCGAAACTGGTCAACGTCAAACGCCTAACCCTGTGGCAAAGCCTGCGGTGCACTAAATTGAAACTCTGGTGTGAAGAGAAGCGCAAGCTGGTCACGATTAAAGCAGCAATGGCGGCTTAATTACGCATCCCCGAATGAAGTGGTTAGCATTTACCTAAAATAAGCATCAATTGCCTGGCAAATTCTATTGATGTGTTTTTGTTCCATTATTTCACTTGCTAAAATTTGGTCGCGAAGAGAGATTATATGTTCATCGGTTAGTCGACCTATCAACTCTGGCTCACATCCGGATAATGCGCTGTCGGAATAACAAACAATATCTGTACAGCTTGCATAGCTTTCGTCTTTGGATAGAAAAGGGTAGTCGGATTTTTTAATTTTTAAATCTGGCCCACCGTAATCCAGAGAACTGATAAAAAGAAATGTATTCTCTTCTTGCCAATCCCCTACACATATAAATAAGTGGTACTTTTTCCTACGATCGTGTCCCTTGGCTTGATTGGTTTCCCAAACATAAATATTGCCAAGCTTCATCTTACAAAATTGGAAACAGGCAGCTTTTCTTCAATATAAATAGCTTTTCTTTCACCATCTTCCATCAAATCTATGTATTTCATAGGCGCTCTTTTTTGACCGTCTATTCTATTTCCCCATGCATTTTGGTAAGCAAAATGCTCATGGGTTTCATCAAATATTTCACCAAAAGTTTTATGAGCATATTCATCGATAACATTTTCAAGAATTTTGACATCGCTCTTTGAAAAGAGATCATAGTTGATGGCTCTCATGGGTTCCTTCATAAGAATAAGGTTGTCCATTTTTTCTAAGCGGATGGGTAATTCTTCAATTTTTGCACGTCTCAAAGCATACTGATTAGACTTCAACAAATCATAAGCATTAGAGCCTACAGGGCCATTCTTGAATGCAAAATATACATCAAAAGTAATCGGCCGTGAGTATTTTTCAAAATGTAATTTGTCCGCCAAATACATTATTTTAACAGTCCTATATTGATCAATGCCTGAACATTTATGCGCAATGAAAAGCAAGGTTTCCACAATTTTATCATATTTGGGTAGAAATTCGCTAATCACAGCTATTCTCACAATATTCCATCGTTCATTTGCCAACGTTAAACCAAATGCATGAATGATGAGTAAAATAATTTTATGGTCTAGGCCAGCTTAATATAGCGTAGCTTACGTAGGATTGCAAGCTACCCGTAATTAGTCTTTCAGTCGTCCGCAAATGCTACCATTGTTAATAAYTCRTACCGGGCGCAGACATCATCTTTTTGATTGGTGATCTCTACGTCCCAGCCAACCTCTCCGTAGTCCTCTGTCCGGCGTTTTTTGCGCCGAACKGTAAGCYGYACYTTAATCTCRTCGCCTGCATAGACCGGGGTCATGAAGGCTAGATTATTCAGCCCGGTATTGGCAAGAACRGGYCCGGSRTCCGGCGAGACAAATAGACCYGCCGCCCATGATAAAAGCAGATATCCATGTGCRACCCTGTCTTCRAAGAACGGRTTGGCCTTGGCGGCYTCACTATYCATATGGGCATAAAATGTATCGCCCGTCGAAYTGGCAAACAGYTCGATATCGTTCAAGGTGACTTTACGRGATTTKGTTTGTAGYTGATCGCCGATATTGAGGTCTTTATAGATATGTCTGAACGGATGGGTTTCGGCTTTGCGGRATTTTGCACCCGGTATCCAYTCACCCGTAATRTTGGCAATMACGGAYGGGCTGCCTTGAATGGCCGTGCGYTGCATATAATGCATGACGCCGCGCACACCRCCCATTTCTTCACCGCCGCCCGCACGTCCCGGACCGCCGTGAACAAGATTTGGCAGAGGTGAGCCGTGGCCCGTACTTTCGTCCGCGCTWKYMCGGTCGCTGATCAACATACGTCCGTGAAAAGCGCTGGCGCCCATGACTAAATCCCGCGCGAAATCCACATCATAACTAAACACAGAGGCCACCAGTGATCCGCCGCCTTTTTGCAACAAAGTTACGGCTTCATCACTACCGTCATAGCCCATTAATGTGCTGACCGGCCCGAAGGCTTCGATGCTGTGGACATTGGTTTTGGAGAGCGGGTCGTCACAGCGCATAACGATAGGCTCTAAATAAGCCCCATTTTCATCTGCGAATCTGCCTCCATCTGCGAATCTGTCTACATTGCCAATGACGATAGGGTTTTCTGCGCTCAATAGGCCGAGCTTCTCCAGGACATCAGCACGTTGCCCTAGGCCTGCCAAGGCACCCATGCGTGTATCTTTGTCGCGCGGRTTGCCAATAGCAATTTTAGCGAGRCGTTCGCCCAGAGCATCTACTGCCGCATCCATAARTTTGTKTGGCACCAATGCRCGGCGAATGGCGGTACATTTTTGGCCAGCTTTGACGGAAATTTCCGACGCCACTTCTTTGATGAACAAGCCRAACTCYGGGGTRCCGGGYGCGGCATCCARTCCRAGWACRCAGCCGTTCAGGCTATCTTGTTCGGCRATAAACCGTGTAGAATTTTGGATRATATTTGCTTTGCTTCTCAGCATYTGCGCCGTGCTKGCTGAACCCGTAAACGAGATYACATCTTGGCAGGTGACATGGTCAAGAAGATCRCCAGTAGARCCACAAATCAAYTGTACGRCGCCCTTCGGTARTATATCCGATTCTACCATCATACGCACYAYRGCTTCGGTCAAATACGAACCATCRCTAGCCGGYTTTATGATTGTKGGCACACCGGCAATAAATGCAGGSCCAAACTTTTCTAGYGCCCCCCACACGGGAAAATTATAGGCGTTTATGTGAATAGCCGCACCTTGTAACGGCATTGCAATATGCTGACCCATGAATGTGCCGCCGCGCGATAGAGGCTCCAGACCACCGTCCACATAAACCTGACCGTCCGGCATTTCGCGCCGGGCTTTGCCCGACACTGCAAACAGCGTCATGAACCCGCCCTCGATGTCTATCCAGCTATCTGCACGGGTCGCACCAGTTGCGTATGACAGTTCGTAAAGCTCTTCCTTACGCGCCATCATATAGCTGGCCAAGGCTTTGAGCATATAGGCACGGTCATGAAAACCGGTACTGCGTAAATTAGGACCCCCGACCGTGCGGGCATGCTCCAACATAGATCCGAAATCCAAACCAACAGACGAAGTTTGTGCAACGACTTTACCGGTAACGGAATCGCGCAAATCTCTCAGGCCGGACGTGCCCGCGACCCATTTTCCTTCGGCATAGTTTTCCAGCAACATAAATGGCCTCATTTTTATTAATTGATTGATCGGTCAAATATTGGCATAAACTTCAAGACAGTCAAAGCAAATAAACCGGAGAGATCCGTGAGCCAGGAAACCAAGATGAGCGAAGATACAATAAAGTCGACTATTCTTTATAACAAGATAGGCAAGGTGGCGGTTGTCACTTTAAACCGTCCCGACAAGCTGAACTCGTTTAACGAGGCCATGCATCAAGCATTGGTGCTTACGTTGGACATGGTTGATGCTGATGACAGTATTCGCTGTTTGCTTCTTACGGGTTCGGGGCGCGGGTTTTGTGCGGGGCAGGATTTGGGTGACCGTAATGTTAGTTCCAAAGACGGGAAAAATGCTGAGAAGACCGATCTCGGGAAGACCGTAGGCACATATTATAACCCGCTGATCAAGCGTCTGCACTCTAGTAAAATTCCAACCATCTGCGCCGTTAACGGGGTGGCGGCAGGCGCAGGCGCCAATATTGCTTTGGCCTGTGATATTGTCATAGCTGCCAGCACGGCAAAATTCGTTGAAGTGTTCTCCAACATTGGCCTGTTGCCTGATAGCGGCGGTACATATCATTTACCGCGCCATATTGGCCTAGCAAGAGCGCTTGGTTTGTCACTGTTGGCCACACCACTGGAAGCCAAGAAAGCCAAAAAATGGGGTTTGATTTGGGATGTCTGCGACGGGGCAAAATTGATGGACGAGGCCATGAAGCTTGCGGAAAATTTGGCGGCCAAACCACCTGTAGGCCTTACCCTAAACCGCGCCGCAATACGGGCTTCGTTTAACAACACAATTGATGAACAATTAGAATTAGAGCGCTTGTCCATGCAAAAGGCAGGATTTACGGATGATTACGCCGAAGCCGTTTCGGCCTTTATGGAAAAACGCACACCAACATTTACAGGGAAATAAGATGAGCAAAAGTGTAATTGAAGCTTTTATTTGCGATGCTGTGCGCACGCCTGTGGGACGTTACGGCGGTGGACTGTCCAGTATAAGGCCGGACGACTTGGCGGCACTGCCTTTACGGGCACTTATGGCGCGTAATAGTGATGTAGATTGGGCCAAAATTGATGATGTATTTATGGGCTGCGCCAACCAAGCCGGTGAGGACAACCGCAATGTCGCACGTATGGCGGCTCTGCTCGCTGGTCTGCCAACGGATGTGCCGGGCGTAACGCTTAACCGTCTATGTGGTTCGGGGCTGGACGCAATTGTGCAAGCTTCGCGCCTGATTAAATCTGGTGAGGGCGAACTGGCCATTGCGGCGGGCGTCGAGAGCATGTCGCGCGCACCGTTCGTTTCCGCTAAAGCGACCGCGGCATTTTCTCGTAATGCAGAAACCTACGACACCACAATCGGCTGGCGATTTGTCAATAAATTGATGGACGCCCAGTACGGCACGGATTCCATGCCGGAGACGGCAGAAAATGTTGCGGCGCAGTTTAATATATCCCGTTCTGACCAAGATGCTTTTGCTTATGCTTCACAGCTTAAAGCCAAGGATGCGCAAGATGCAGGCCGTTTGGCGGAAGAAATAATCCCCGTAGAAATACCGGGCCGTAAAGGCGCGGTTACCATTGTTGAGCACGACGAGCATTTGCGTTTATCGCCGTTAGATGTGCTGGCTAAACTGCGCACCCCGTTTCGCAAAGACGGTACAATTACTGCCGGCAATGCATCTGGCATTAACGACGGTGCGGCAGCTATGTTGGTAGCCTCTGAAGCGGCGGCCAAGCAATATAATCTGACCCCGCGCGCCCGCATAGTCGGCGCGGCAGTTGCAGGGGTGGCACCGCGTATCATGGGCATCGGGCCTGTGCCAGCCGTGCGTAAGGTCTTGGCGCTAACCGGATTGTCATTGACGCAAATAGATGTGATTGAACTGAACGAAGCATTTGCCGCACAAAGCCTCGCCGTGGTGCGAGAATTGGGTTTGTCTGATGATGACCCTCGTATCAATCCAAACGGCGGCGCCATAGCTCTTGGTCATCCACTCGGTATGAGCGGCACCCGTATCGCCCAATCAGCGTTACACCAGTTGGAGCGTACAGACGGTCGCTACGGCTTGGTCACTATGTGTATCGGGGTCGGGCAAGGTATCGCCTGTGTGATTGAACGCGTCTAATGGGGCGTCTGCAAGCACAGGACTATCAATCAAAGCGTGACCGCATCAAAGCCAGCGCGACAGTTTTGTTTGCTGAAAAAGGATTTTACGGTACCTCRATCATTRATATTGCCAAAGCTTGCAACACGGTCAAATCACGCTTGTATTATTACTTCCCTTCCAAAGGGCAGTTGTTCTACGAGATCATAAAAGATCACGCCGTAGTTTTGGTCGATACTTTGTTGCCTATTTTGCAAAACCGGGAATTGGATGCCAGAAGTCGGCTAGAGCATTACGCAAAAGAATTGCTCGGTATGAATGTCAAATACCGCGCTCAACATAAGCTTATTTTGAACGAACTCGGCGCATTGTCATCTGAACAATCAAGGGAAATAAATTTTCTCCTGCGGCGTAATGTTGAAGCCTTGTACCCGACACTGATAGAGCTGAACCCAAAGCTAAAAGAAAACGAGCATCTACACTTTCCCACAGCCATGATGTTTATTGGCATGATCAACTGGACACATACTTGGTATAACCGGCCAGAGAACGAAAGCGAGCGTGATTTATCTGTCGGTGAATTTGCACAGCTGTTGTGCGACACGTTTTTGGACGGTTATTCAGCGTAAGAAGCATCCACTTTATCGTTAGTGCCGCGTGATTTTTTGCGGGCGCCGCCGCGAAGCTTATCCATCCAGACATACATGGCCGGGATCAACACYAGGGTCACAAYCGAGGCCATGACYACGCCAAAGGCCAAGGAYACGGCCATWGGGATTAGGTATTGAGCCTGTGGDGCTTTTTGGAAYGTGATGGGCATGAGACCGAAAAABGTTGTTAAAGTCGTRAGCAATATRGGCCTAAACCGRCTGGCGGCAGCTTTGCGTACGGCACTCATYACATCTTCGCCGCGCTCTCGTAAAGTGTTGATATAATCGATTAACACCAGATTATCATTGACCACCACACCGGCCGTTGCCACGACGCCAAAGAACGAGAACATCGACCACGGCAGGCCGTAAACCAGATGCCCGATGACGGCGCCGATATAGCCAAAGGGTATCGCCAGCATCACTAACAAAGGTTGGCTGTAGGAGCGAAAAGCAATGGCAATAAGCGCATAAATACCGAACAAGGATGTGAACAGTCCAATAATCAACCCCGAGATAAATTTGCCAATTTCTTTTTGGTCGCCTTCCAACAAAAACTCTAGGTCTGGATATATCTCTTGTAGCGCAGGAATAATCTCTTTGGTAACCGTGCGGGTGACTTCGCGCGGATTGGTTTTTTTGGCGTTGATATTACCCGTCACTTCAACAACCCTGCGGCGGTTGAGACGGCGAATGGCAGTAGCGCCCTGACCAAAGCGAATATTGGCAACCGTCTCGAACGGCACCTGCGCACCGTCCGGTGTGCGCACCCGCATGTTTTGCAAGCTCTGCAAGGATGCTCGCGCGGCGGCTGGGTAGCGGATTTTCACGCGCACATCATCGGGGCCGCGAGCGATGCGCTGCACCTCTTCACCGAAAAACCCTTGCCTAACTTGTCGGGCCAGGTCGCTTGCGTTCAGACCCAAGGTTTCGGCTTCTGGTTTTAGATCAATAATTAATTCCTGTTTTGCAGACCGCAATGTGTCGGTGATATCAAACACACCCGCGAACTTTGCCAGCTCTACTTCCAGGTCTTTCGCCGCCGCTTCCATGGTGGCCAGTGTGTCTGCTGCAAGAACAAATTTAAGCGGCTTATCCCGGTTCCAGCTTTGGTAAACAACGTCGAAATCTTTCATGTCTGCAACAGTGCCAATAGCTTCGCGCCATCTGTTTGAAATATCGCGAATTTCTGTTTTGCGTTTTTCTGTATCGATGAGATCAATTGTGGCGCTGACCTTATTGCCACTGGCAAATGTGTGTACATTGACGACGGGCTCTTCGCCGCCGTTGTTTTTATAATAAGCGTTCAGACCAAGCGCCGCTTCTTCCACCTGCGCCAACACTTGTTCGGCTCGCTCAAAAGCAATGCCGTCCGTTAGGGTGACATCGGTGATGATGTAATCACCCGGTACATTGGGGAAGAAATCCTGGCGTACCCAGCCGCCTGTCACAAAGGAAAACATCACGACCCAGAAGCCTATGAATACAGCAAAAGTCATGAATTTAAACCGCAAAGTTAAGTCCAAAAATGGTGCATAAACATTTTCAATAAACCGCTTGAGGGCTTTGGCAATCGCCCGCTGCATGCGGGTGATGGGATTTGATGTCGGGCCAATTTTTTTCAGATGCGATAAATGAGCGGGCAGTATGAAATAACTTTCGATCAAGGAGAACACCAATGTAATGATCACCACCCACGGCAAAGGCTTCATGACGGCAGCAGCCGTACCGTCCAAAAACAGGATAGGTGAAAATGCCACCATAGTTGTCATCCCGGCATAGAGCACAGGACGGGCAACGCGTATCGTACCTTGCTCGGCCGCCTCTAGGCCCACGAGCCCGTCTTCGCGGACCGAATGGATGCTTTCACCAATAATAATCGCATCGTCCACCACCATGCCCAGCACCAARATAAAGGCRAASAGCGAGATCATATTAAAAGAGATGCCGACCATAGGTAAAACCCAAAGCGTGCCCATAAAGGCGGTAAACATGCCCGCGCAAACCCAAAATGCGATACGCGGACGTAGGAACATCATCAAAAGCAAGAACACTAAAATCAATCCGCCAAAACCACCTTTAAGCAGTATGTTGACCCGACTTGTAAATGATTTGGACAAATCCAGCCAACTGACCAGTTCGACACCTTCGGGTAGGGTTTTATACGCATTCTCTATGTATTTTCTCACGGCCTTATTGGCAGCAACGACGTCTGGATTGGAGACCGTTTTAACGTCTATTAGGATTGCCGGGCGGTTATTAAAGCGGGCTAGAACTGGATTTTCTTCAAACCCGTCTGTGACCGTCGCTACATCACCAAGCGCGATATTGGTACCATTTGCATTCTTGATCAGGGTAATGGCCTCAAAGTCGGCCGCCGTGTAAGCTTGGGAACGAGTGCGCAGGGAAATATCTCCACCTTTTGCACGGATAAGACCTGCGGGTACGTTCAAGGAAGAACCGCGTACTGCGTTGGCCACATCATCGAAGGTCAAACCGTACTGCCTAAGCATGTTTTCGGATATTTCTATGCTGACTTCATATTCCCGTGCACCGACGAGCTCAGCAAAGTCTACTCCTGGCAATCTGGCMAGTTCGTCGCGGATTTTTGTTGCGATTTGTTTGCGGGTGCGCTCGTCAGTGTCCACCAGCACAGCTACTTGTACGGGCTTGCTTTCAAACTTTATCAATTCGACAATGGGGCGTTCGGCATCTACGGGGAAAGTATTGATGGCATCGACCTGTGCTTTTATGTCGGACAGTACGACTTGCCTGTCTACATTAGTGGCTAAGCCTGCATTGACCGTGCATTTTCCAGTCGTTGCTATGGATTTTAAAGTGGCAACGCCTTCTACATCGGCGAYRGCTTCCTCAATRCGGATACACAGYCTGTCYTCAACCTCTGCCGGGTCAGCGCCTGCATAAACAACRTCAATCTGCACGGACTTRGCTGGCATGGACGGCATGATTTCTTTGTCATAACCGCGCAGGGAAAGAAGCCCGCTAATAATAATAATCAGCATTAATAGATTGGAGGCGACCGGATTGCGGACAAACCATTTGATCAAGCCGTTCATTGGTTAAGCCCTGTTGCATTAGATGTACGGACCGTCACCTCGGTGCCTTCAATGACAATCTCCAGAGCGGATATTACAATGGGTGTACCGCTCGGTACGCCGCGAATAAGYGCAATACCYTGYGCCGTATGGATAACATCAATATCGCGCGTTCTRATTTTATTGTCGCCGTCCAGAGTGAYRAYACGGCCTCCCGCCCGTAAGGCTTTGCGCGGAATTTCTATGACATTTTCAAGTACGATACCCGGAATTTCTGCCTCGACAAACAGACCGTTCAGTAAGGGTGGGCCACCTTTTTCCACGCCGTAGGGGTCTTTAACCTCTACAATAAGATTGAGCACTCGACTGGCTTGGTCAACTGCGCCGGATGTTCGCGCCAATAGTCCTTGCCAGGATTGGCGCTGACCACCTACATTGGCAAACAAATTCACTTGTAATTTACCGTCCGTAGACGACGGATCCAAATCTATCTTGCCCATTTGTGTGTCGGTGAGCGGCAAGTGAATTTCTGCTGCGTCGGTAGAATACATATCTGCCAAAACTTTGCCGAGGGACACATACTGTCCAAGTCCTGTGCGTTTAACATCTACACGTCCTGCAAAGGGTGCGGTGATATTGGTGCGTTCTAAATCCAGCTTTGCTTTGTTCAGCGCGGCATTGGCTGAAGCCAGCGCAGCTTTCACGCCTGCCAATTGTGGTTTGCGCAAGGCCAAATCTGAGGCGGCCCGCCCGCCGCTAATATCATTCCAGTCCTGCGCCGCGATTTCACCTTCAGCGATTTCCTTAGCCAGTGCTGCAGCGGCATTGGCAACATTAGCTTGAGCGGCTTCTATGGCAAATTCATAATTGCGCGGATCAATGCGGACCAAAGTTTCGCCTTTTTTATAAGCCCCACCATTGGAAAAAGACGGTGATACCCAGATTATTTTCCCGGCGACTTCTGGTACTAATTCTATAGATGTTTTTGGTCTGACCGTACCTTGGGTGTGAATACTGGGCTGATAGCTAGACAGTTTTGCGACCAACACATCCACCGAAGGGTGTTTGTCAATGCGTTCGGCAACGGGCACTTTCGGGCGCATTTTGGAGATAACCGAGAAAGCGAAAATAGACCCAATTAGAACCAATATTGGTAGTATCCATTTAAGATGGCGCATAATGTTTTTGTTCCCATTAAATCGGCCATATCATAGATAGAGAACAGATTGTCGCTCTGGTAGTTTATGCACTGACCGCGTACTGGTTACCCGGGGTGCTGTGGGCGGTGTACATCTTCGATTTTATCGCCTCTTATCAACATGCTCATCCAGATAAGCGCAATAGTGACCAAAACAATGCCAACACTATAAGGTAAGCCCTGCCAGATCACAAATAAAGAGCCTGCAAACAATGGCCCGGTTGAGCGTCCCAAAGATTGCATGGACTGGATAACACCCATGACAAGTCCGCGTTCGTGCGGCGCGGCGCGGTGAGAGGCCAGTGCACTAATGCCCGTGGTGAACAAGGTCGAACCGATGCCCGTGAGGCAAAAACCAAGGACAACACCGTAAGAAATGGGTGTGTAAATGATAAGAGCTAATCCGCTGATTAGCGATACAAAGGCGATGCGGACCATGTTCTTCTCGCCGAATTTTTTTGCCATACGGCCAACCAGCCCGCCTTGGACAATGATAATAGAAATGCCGACAATGACAAAAATATGCCCCATCTGTTCAGGCCCCCAACCATAGCGGTTGCCAACCAATAAAGGTGTCACCGGATCCATCAGCGCACCTGTGGTCGAGACCAGAAAAATAAATACACAAAATCTAATCAACACAGGATGAGCGGCGACCTTCTTAACCGCTTCCAACCGGCTAACGCGCGGTTTAGCAAGGATTTCTTGGCGGTGTTTTTCGTCCAAGGTTTCTTTGAACAGGAATACTATTGCCAATATCGCCATTACAGAGAACACCGCCGAAGCTATGGCCGGGTAAACAATATTGGCCGTTTCGGGCGTTGCGCCCCCCAAATATCCACCAATGGCTGGACCTATAACAAAGCCAAGCCCGAAGGCTGCACCAAGCACGCCCATGCCTTTGGCGCGGTCTTTGGGCGGGGTGAGGTCGGCAATGGCGGCATAGGCGGTGGCGATATTGCCTGCCATGAGACCAGCAAAGGCACGGGACAGCAATATCATCTCTGGTGTCTTGGCAAAAACCATAAGTATATAGGCAAAAAATGCGCCGGACAGAGCAATAGCCAAAACAGGTTTGCGGCCTATGCGGTCGGATAATGCGCCCCAAAACGGCCCGGCGATAAATTGTCCAATAGAATAAGTCGCAATAATAATCGATGCATAGGCTGGCCCTGCGCCCATGTTTTCAAGCACAAACATGATAGACGGTAACAATATCCCGAAGCCGGCAATGTCCAGTAAAATAATAAAAAACAGTATGCGCATAGGCCCCCCTTACTCGTTGCTAAAGGAGATGCCAACAAAAGGCAAATGTCCGCGCGATTTCTTCATTGTAAGGCACATGAGAGCAGCGGACAAATATTTAGGTGAAACTATTCTTCCGGTTTTTGTGTTGCCAATGATCCTTCTGCGTTTTCATCATATTTGTCCTCGCCGTCACTGGTGTATATATCTTCAATAATAACAGTGCCGCCCCTGTTCACCATACCGCGTCTACGCATTACTATGGCTTTGTCATGAAGCTCGTTCATTAGTCTTGCGATTTCTGGCGGCACACCAATCGGCGCTATTATATCGTCAGTTGACTGGCTAACATATGAGGTGATTGGCATGCTACCCCCAAGGAGATCTGCAACAATATCATCAAATTTGTCAATTGCGATTGGCTTGTCCTGTATTAGCTCCTCTGTAACATCCGGTGTTGTGTATTTTGATAGATGATCTTTCAGGTCTTGGGTCCAATTTTCAAAAAAGTAAGGCCTAGCCTCTTGGTACAATACAGAGACTTTCAGTGTTTTTCTTTCTGCRTGRAAYCCTCTWAGAGAATTRATAAACTCGCTGGCATGCATGCTTAAAACTGTATCTACATTTTCGCTAGTAATAGCATAATTTTGCAAAGCTGGCCCGCCTATGTTGCCATAGAAAAATCCATAAATGACCTTTGGACTATCCCAATTTCGATACACGATGTTTTCGCGTATATCCCTCAGACTGAGCGGTACGCCTTTAATTGTGACCAATTTTGCATCATGAAACGGTTGTTGTAATGGCCCGATTAAGAGCTTTGCCGGTTTTTTTGTAGGGTAGTTCAACGCGATGTTTTCTATCACCAAAGCATTGTGAAGGTTATACCAAAAAGCCAGTTGTTCGTTTTTGGCTAAATGTGTCAACTCTATCTGATTGGCTATGTGAACTAAGTCTGCTCGGTAGGCAGAAAGCTCACGCTTAAATTCATTGTCCATGTAGGAAAATGTCACTCGGCTACCTTCAAGCCTATAGGCTGATTTATGGCCGCTGATAAACCGAGTGCCGACGGACGCATTGGGCCGTCTTGCGCGCCGGCGTATGGATTCTCCAAGCCGTAAAACAACGCTTTGCAAAGCTGCATCCCATATTTGATAGTCTAACACAACTGTACTCGTTTGTTCCCTAGGAGAAAACTTGTTATAAAGAGAGCTGTTTTGTTGGGTAATTGATAGAGGTTGTGGTTGCGCTATGATTTGATTGCTACCTTGCGCCTGGACGTTTTGTCCAGAAACAGCGAACCCTATTACCAGTCCCACAGATGCCCATATTGACGTTATTTGGCATTTTGACATTTTGACCCTTATAATTGATTTATCGAAAATCAATAAATACATATGCTCAACCAAATTACCAGACTTTTCTGATAATGTTTGTGTCATTATTTTTGAGCATCCGTTTATACAAGTGTAGGTGTATCACGCGTTTGCAAATCTATCTGGTTTAAAACTATGCCTGTTCAGACAAAAAAGATGTGCTAGAGAGCGGCAAGAAAGTTGAACGATGGAACTTAATATAAAAAACGGCGCGAATGCGAAATCGCAAACACCAGCTAAAATTAAGCTGGCCGGTTTGACGCGCGCAGAAATTGCCGAAGCGCTTACGGATTTTGGGATTGAGCCAAAGCAAGTGCGGATGCGCTCCGGTCAGATATTTCGCTGGGTCTATAATTACGGGGTCACTGATTGGGTCAGCATGACCAATATTGCCAAAGGCCTGCGGGCAGAGCTAGCGGTGGCGTTTGAGCTTAACCGTCCGGAAATCGTCGAGCGGCAAATCAGTGTGGACGGGACACGCAAATACTTGATCCGCATGGCGCCGGGCATCGAAGTTGAAAGTGTGTTTATTCCGGCCGTGTCCAAAACCGGAGCCTTGTGCATATCCTCGCAAGTTGGCTGTACGCTGACCTGTAAGTTTTGCCATACGGGTAGCCAGCGTCTGGTGCGTAATCTCACCGCCGCCGAAATTGCTTTGCAGGTCATGGTGGCCAAAGACGATTTGGAAGAATGGCCCAGTTCAGAGGGTGGTCGAAAACTGACCAATATCGTGTTTATGGGCATGGGAGAGCCTCTCTATAACACCGATGAAGTTGCCAAAGCCTTGGATATTATCTGTGATTGCGAAGGGCTTAGTTTTGGTCGCCGCCGTATCACATTATCCACGTCCGGTGTTGTGCCAGAGATTGTTTCGGCAGGCGAACGCACCAAGGCCATGCTGGCCATATCCTTGCATGCGGCTAACGACGAGCTGCGCAGTTCTATCATGCCGATCAATAAAAAATATCCTTTGGCCGAGCTGATGGCGGCGTGCCGTGCTTATCCCGGTTTGTCCAATTCAAGGCGTATCACTTTTGAATATGTCATGCTCAAAGGTATCAATGATAGCCCCAAGCATGCGGTAGAACTTATCAAGCTACTGGAGGGCATTCCTGCCAAGGTCAACCTTATCCCGTTTAACCCGTGGCCGGGCAGTAATTATGAGTGTTCGGATTGGGAAACCATCGAACGCTTCGCCGATAAAGTCAATGCTGCCGGATACGCATCGCCCATTCGCACGCCCAGAGGCCGCGACATCCTTGCCGCCTGCGGTCAGCTTAAATCCGAGAGCGAAAAAATGCGGGCCTCAGAAAAGCGTAAACTTAAAGAAACGTAGGTTTGCATAAACAGTTTACATTATCCGTTTACGGATAAATTTGTTTGCCTTATGTTCCGCCCATGAGTGACTTTGATTCTATACCAATTTCCGAGCGTGCGATGGCGGGTGTTCACCCTGTCAGCCATAGTTCTTATCTGGACGGGTTAAACCCCGAACAGCGCGAGGCCGTGGAAACTATAGATGGCCCGCTCTTGGTGTTGGCCGGTGCGGGCACAGGGAAAACCCGCGTGCTGACCACGCGTTTCGCCCATATTTTGGCGCAGGGCAAAGCGTTTCCGTCGCAGATATTGTGTGTGACCTTTACCAATAAAGCGGCGCGGGAAATGCGTGAACGGGTTGGTTCTTTGATTGGCAGCGAAGTGGAAGGCTTGCCGTGGCTCGGTACATTTCATTCAGTTGCGGCAAAAATTTTACGCATTCACGCTGAACTGGTTGGCCTTAAATCCAGTTTTACGATTTTAGAYACGGACGATCAACTTCGCCTCCTCAAGCAAATTTTRAAAGCSGAAGATATTGACGATAAACGTTGGACGCCGCGCCATTTGGGGCATCTGATCGACGGATGGAAAAACAAAGGCAAGACACCRGAGAAGCTGTCATCSGGTGATGGTTACGGCTTCGCCGAGGGTCGGGGTGCGAAATTATACCGCATTTACCAGAGCCGCCTTAAAACCTTGAACGCTTGTGATTTTGGCGATCTGTTGTTGCACAACCTCACTATTTTTCAAAATTACCCCGATGTGCTGGCTAAGTATCAAAACAAATTCAAATACTTGCTGGTGGACGAGTAYCAGGACACCAATGTCGCMCAATATTTATGGCTGCGATTTTTGGCACAGCGCACAGATAAGGCGCAACAAAACCTGTGTGTGGTCGGCGATGAYGACCAATCYATTTATGGTTGGCGCGGGGCGGARGTCGATAATATMCTGCGCTTTGAAAAGGATTTTCCGGGCGCTAAAGTGGTGCGGTTGGAACGCAATTACCGTTCAACCGAACATATCCTTGCGGCGGCCTCTGGCTTAATTTCGGCCAACCAAGACCGGCTCGGCAAGACCCTATGGACGGACGAAGAGGGCGGTGAAAAAGTTGTGGTTTCCGGTGTTTGGGACGGCGACGCTGAGGCGCGCGTGATTGCATCCGAGATCGAAAACTGGTTTTCCAACGGACGGCTATATAATGATGTGGCTGTGCTGGTGCGTGCATCTCGACAAATGCGGTCGTTCGAGGAAAGGTTTATCGCTCTTGGTCTGCCTTACCGCGTCATTGGGGGCCCAAGGTTTTTCGAGCGCATGGAAATCCGTGATGCGCACGCTTATCTCCGCACGGTGAGATCCGACACTGACGATTTGGCCTTCGAGCGTATCGTCAATGTGCCCAAGCGCGGCATTGGCGCTGTGACCATACAAAAACTACAATTGGCAGCGCGGGCCATGGGGGTTTCTTTAGAAACTGCGACACGGCAAATTGTCAAGACAGACGAAATACGCGGCAAAGCTCGCACGGCACTGCGGGCGTTTTTGCTCGACATAGATCATTGGCGCGCCGCCATGAAAGATTTGCGGCACACGGAACTGGCCGAGAAAATTCTCGACGAGAGCGGCTACACCGCTATGTGGCAAAACAATAGCGACCCGAAAGCAGACGGGCGGCTGGATAATTTAAAAGAATTGATACAGGCCATGGGCGAATTTGATACGCTTGAAGGTTATATGGACCATGTTAGTTTGGTTTTGGATATGGAAACCGGCGGTGCGGATGATGATAAAATTAGCCTGATGACCTTGCACGGTGCCAAGGGACTGGAATTTCCATTGGTGTTCTTACCGGGCTGGGAAGAGGGCTCTTTCCCGTCGCAAAAATCTTTGGACGAAAGCGGTATGGCCGGTCTCGAAGAAGARCGCCGYCTTGCTTATGTCGGTATCACCCGCGCACGKGAACGVGCCGAAATYTATTTCACYGCYAACCGYCAGATATACGGTCAATGGCAAGCCAGCATTCCGTCGCGGTTTATCGACGAGCTACCACCCGAGCATGTAGAGGTCAAATCCGACACCGGATACTTCGGATCTGGAAGCAAACCGGCGGGCGGCTATACGGGTGTATCTGAAAGCTTTGTCGAGAGTTTCGATACGARTTAYACMAAACCCAAATCCYCCGGTTGGCAAMGRTTYCAGAAAAACAAAACCATCGARGGCACYGCSGTSCGYAAACCRACYMGMGATAAAGGCGACAGCTTCAAAGTCGGCGAGCGYATCTTTCACCAAAAATTCGGCTATGGCCGCATCACCAGCGCAAGYGGTAACAAATTGGACGTAGCCTTYGAAAAAGCAGGCAACAAAAAAGTCCTAGACGGATTTGTCGAGAAGGTTTGACCTTTTATACATTGTCATCCCGGCCAAGCGTAGCGTAGAGCCGGRRCCTCRTACYTWACTTTAATCTCCGAGATCCCGGGTCAGGCCCGGGATGGCAAAATTTATGTTTAGTGTAGAACGTATCRCCACTACACAGATAAAACCTCTTGACGCCACCGTAAAACTCCATCATTTTAGAAATTCATCAAGACCAGTGGAGGGATAGGCCCTTTGAAGCTGGAGCAACCACCGGACAGTGCAGACTGTTTGGTAAGGTGCTAAGTCCTACGGTAGCCTGTTCGTTCAGGCYCTGACAGATGAGGAAAGAGCAAAGCCGCTCCCAAAAGGGTTAAGGCAACAGCTTTTTACTTGCTCCTGTTATTTACCGTTTTGCTTAGCTCCACATCAAGGAGTGTCTTATGGCGCCAGCTATAGGGATAAAAGACGTAGAAATTAGTTTAGGCGATTTCGCCTTGGAGCACGGTGGTGTTCTAAAGGACGATATAGTGCAAGGGCGGCTGTACGGACGCGAAGGTGCACCATTGGTTGTTGTGCCGGGCGGTATATCGGCCTCGCGGTTTGTGGCTGACGGTGTAGACGGCAAGGACGGCTCTGGTGGTTGGTGGTCAGATATGATTTAYCCCGGCGGGCCRATTGATYTGAACCAWGTRCAAGTTCTGGGATTTGATTGTGCGCCAGGTGGWAAYAACACAGAAACCCGTCTGACCATTACGACTAGCGACCAAGCGAAACGGTTGGCGGCTCTGTTGGATCATTTGCAGGTCGAGCGCGTYCACAGCATTATTGGCATGAGTTACGGCGGCATGATTGCGCTGGCATTTGCVCAGGACTTTCCGGCGCGGGTCGAGAAYTTATGCGTRTTTGGYGCAACCCACCGACCTTGGCCTATGGGGGTVGCCCTACGCGGTATCCAGCGGCGCACCATAGATTTGGCGACGAAGCTCGGAAATCCGTTAGAGGGCTTAAAACTGGCTCGCGAACTGGCCATGACCACTTACCGCTCCGCCGAGGAATTTAGCGAACGTTTTTCCGCTGCGCCAAATGGGGATATTCCGGCCACATTTGATGTCGGTGATTATCTGGAATCGCGTGGTCAGCATTATAAAAAAATCATGCCTGTGAACAGGTTTTTAGCCTTGTCGGAATCCATAGATTTACACACAGTTGATCCTGAGAAAATTCTTGTGCGCACCACATTGATTGCTGTGCGCTCTGATCAGTTGGCACCGCCGTCCGAGATGCAAGTGCTGTGTGATGCGCTGGCTGGCCCTGCGCAACTCCATGTCATCGATAGTATTTACGGCCACGATTCGTTCTTAAAAGCTACGGATCTACTCGCGCCAATCTTGTCCAATTTCATAGGAGAAAAAAGTCGTGCCGCCTAAACAACTGAATCCTCAAAGCAAATGCGTTAACGCCGGAATTGGTCAAGACCAAGCTTACGGCGCTGTGACGCCGCCGTTATACCTAAGTTCCACATATAAATTCCCTGCTTACGGCGAGATGGGCAAGTATGATTATGGGCGCGGCGGTAATCCCAACCGGGATGCGCTTGCGGATGCACTTGCCAAGTTAGAAGGCGGCGCAGGCGGGGTGATCACATCGTCTGGCATGGCGGCCATAGATTTGGTGTTTAATTTGGTGCCAAAGGGTGGATTGGTATTGGCACCCCATGATTGTTACGGCGGTACATTTCGCTTGCTGCTAAGCCGTGCGGAGCAGGGACGCTTCAGGGTCGAGTTTATCAATCAGACGACGAAAGATGCGCCCGAAAACATCCGTGCAAAAAACCCGGACTTGGTGTTTATAGAAACACCAAGTAATCCGCTGATGCGCCTGAGCGATATTACGGCCCTATCAGCCGCCGCCCATGATGTGAATGCACTGGCGGTTTGCGACAACACATTCCTGTCCCCCGTTCGCCAAACCCCCCTTGCGCTCGGCGCAGATATCGTCGTTCACTCCACCACTAAATTCATCAATGGTCACAGCGATGTGGTCGGCGGGGCAGTCGTAGCGGCGAGCGAAGAACATGCAGAGAAACTAGCTTGGTGGGCCAATTGTACAGGTGTCACGGGTGCGCCGTTTGATAGTTTTCTAACCTTGCGCGGCCTGCGTACCCTGCATGCCCGTATGGATGTACAAGAGAAAAATGCTCAAGAAAYTGTTCAATATTTACGAGGGAACTCATCCGTAAAATGTGTGCATTATCCTGACGGTGCCTCGGATAATAAAMTGGCACAAARACAACAGTCCGGCCCNGGGAGCCATGTTGAGCTTTGAGCTCAATGTTGAGCCGGAAAGCTTGAAAGGTTTTTTTGCGGATACAGGCATTATCCAATTTGCCGAGAGCCTTGGCGGGACGGAAAGTTTGATCTGCCACCCCGCTACCATGACCCACCGCGCTATGAGCCAAGAGGATAGAGACGGCGCGGGTATTGGTAACACCCTCATTCGAATGTCAGCCGGTATGGAGCACAAAGACGATTTGCGCCGCGCCCTAGACACCATGTTTTCAAACTTACAAACAGCAGAGTAAACCCATGATTATCGAAGAAACAAGAAATAACAGAGACTTTCACCGCAATGGGCACCGTCCCGTCCCGGGGACGTTGGCCCGCGCCAGTTCCAGCGGCGGCGAGCACATCAATATCAGTTTTGAATTTTTCCCGCCCAAGACCGAGAAAATGGGAGAAACGTTGTGGCAGTCCATCCAAAAGCTGGAATCCTTAAACCCAGATTTCGTCTCGGTGACATACGGTGCAGGCGGTTCAACCCGCGAGCGCACTCACCAAACTGTGGCACGTATTGTGAAAGAAAGTTCGTTAAAAGCCGCCGCACATTTAACCTGCGTGGGTTCGGATAAAGCAGAAATAGACGAGATTGCCCGCGAATATTGGCAAGCAGGCGTGCGCCATATTGTGGCTTTGCGCGGCGATCCTGTTGGCGGCCTTGGTGCGCCTTATGTGCCCGTTGATAATGGTTATGCCTATGCTAGCGATCTTGTGACGGGTCTGAAAAACGTGGCGGATTTTGAAATATCCGTCAGCGCCTATCCCGAACTTCATCCAGAAAGCCTCAACTGGGACGATGAGCTAGACAATCTTAAGCGCAAAATCGATGCGGGTGCTACCCGCGCCATCACCCAGTTTTTCTTCTCGGCGGATACATTTATGCGCTACCTGGACAAGGCGCTGGACGCGGGTATCTCCATCCCGATAATTCCGGGTCTGATGTTACAACCCAATTACCGTGGCCTGACCCGTATTGCTAAATTATGTTATATTTCCATTCCGGATTGGTACCATAATTTGTTCGAGCCATTGGACGATGATCCGCAAACACGGCTTTTGCTGACCGCATCAACGGCGGCGGATTTGGCGGCGCAACTGCGCGCGCACGGTGTTGACCATTTTCATTTTTATACACTGAACAAAGCAGATCTTGCATTTACAACATGCCAGATACTTGGCGTGAAAGCCCAAAACACTATAGCGCAGAAGGTTGTGACTTAATGACAATTTGGCCGAGAATAGAACAAGCAATCCAAGACCGTATCCTGATCCTAGACGGGGCCATGGGTACAATGTTGCAAGCTTATAAATTYGATGAAGCKGCATTTCGCGGCACTGAGTTCGCCGATTGGSCATCYCCTTTGCGCGGCAATAATGACCTGCTYAAYATYACMAASCCKGRYGCRGTGCGGGACGTYCACGCCGMATTTTTYRCYGCKGGYGCGGACATGATTGAAACCAATACGTTTAATGCGACAACCATAAGCCARGYCGATTACGGCCTRTCYGAACATGCARGWGCWATCGCYRAAGCGGGCGCAAAAATYGCCCGTGATGTRGCTGATGAATGGACGAAAAAAACACCGGACAAGCCCCGMGCCGTATTGGGSGCGCTCGGGCCKCTTTCCAARACATTRTCYYTATCGCCAAAGGTTGAAGACCCTGGCTACCGYGATGTGGATTTCGACGGTGTWGTYGCTTCTTATAAAATCCAGATCGARGCKATGTGGGSTTATGTGGATGCTCTGYTRATCGAAACTATATTCGATACCTTRAACGCCAAGGCGGCTATATTTGCTGCCMAAGCAGTGTTYGCTAAACGRGGTGWGGARCTCCCAATAATGATTTCCGGTACCATTACTGACAAATCCGGRCGCACACTTTCYGGKCAAACCGTTGAAGCCTTCTGGCAYTCTATYGCCCATGCCAAACCGTTTGCRGTYGGGCTTAATTGYGCGCTGGGTGCCGAAGAKATGCGGCCTTATGTGCARGCGTTGGCCAAGATYGCGGATACKTATATTTTGGCTTACCCCAATGCGGGCYTRCCCAATGCGTTTGGTGAATACGACGAAACCCCGAYCCATATGTGTGAYCATATGATCCCGTGGRTRGAAGACGGCTGGGTCAATATTGTTGGTGGATGTTGCGGYTCRACGCCGGAGCATATYRCMAAATTAGCAGATAATGCCAGCAAGYWTGCRCCGCGCAAAAGCCCTAAYATCACACCTGCACTGCGCCTATCCGGYYTGGAGCCWTTTATATTAAATTCAATTGGCAGTGGTGCAGTATGAGCGCGTCTTCCAGTTTCATCAATATCGGCGAACGTACCAATGTAGCGGGCTCGGCTCGTTTTAAACGTTTGATCGTTGACGGCGACTTTACCGAAGCATTATCAGTTGCCCGCCARCAGGTCGAAAACGGCGCGCAAATTATCGACATCAATATGGACGACGGTCTGATTGACGGCGCCGAGGCCATGACCATCTATCTTAACTTACTCGCTAGCGAACCGGACATTGCCCGTGTGCCGATCATGATTGATAGCTCAAAATGGGATGTCATTGAAGCCGGACTTAAATGTGTGCAGGGTAAGTCTGTGGTTAATTCTATCTCGCTTAAGGAAGGCGAAAAACCGTTTTTGGAACAGGCAGAACTGGTGCGCAGATACGGCGCGGCAACGGTYATTATGGCCTTTGATGAAGGCGGGCAGGCRGAAACRGCRGATCATAAATTTGAAATCTGCAAGCGTGCTTATGACCTGCTAACCGCGAACGGTTTTCCGCCCCAAGACATAATTTTTGATCCGAATATCTTTGCCGTTGCAACGGGTATCGAACAGCACAATGATTACGCTATGGCGTTTTTCGAAGCCACTAGGCGGATCAAAAAACACCTGCCCTATGCACGGGTCTCTGGTGGTCTTTCCAATGTCAGCTTCTCGTTTCGTGGCAACAATCCGGTGCGCGAAGCTATGCACAGCGTGTTTCTTTATCATGCCATCAAAGCCGGCCTCGACATGGCCATTGTCAACGCAGGCCAGCTGACGATTTATGACCGCATACCAGATACACTTAAAGCCCGCGTCGAAGATGTAATCCTCAACAAACGGGATGATGCAACGGACCGCTTGTTAGAAGTGGCACAAGACTATGCGGGCGGTAAAAAGCGGCTGAAAAAAACTGATGAGGAGTGGCGCAAATTGGACGTAGGTGAACGTTTGTCCCACGCCCTCGTTAACGGCATCACYAAATATATTGTCGCAGATACAGAAGAATCCCGTTTGTCYGTRGAACGRCCTTTGCATGTTATMGAAGGSCCGTTGATGGACGGTATGAACCAGGTTGGSGATTTATTYGGCGCAGGGAAAATGTTCCTRCCGCAAGTGGTGAAATCCGCCCGTGTYATGAAACAGGCGGTAGCGCACCTGAYGCCGTTTATGGAYGCAGAGAAAAAACTAYTGGGTACCGAAGATRTATCAAACGGGCGTATCGTCATGGCTACGGTYAAAGGCGATGTCCACGATATTGGTAAAAAYATCGTCGGGGTRGTGTTGCAGTGCAATGGCTATGAAATTATTGATCTGGGTGTCATGGTGCCRTGCGAAAAGATTTTGGAAGTGGCCAAAGACGTCAACGCAGATATCATTGGCCTGTCCGGCTTGATAACACCAAGCCTTGACGAAATGGTCTATGTGGCCGGAGAAATGCAAAGACAGGGCCTAAACTTGCCTTTGATGATCGGCGGAGCCACGACCAGCGTTACCCATACAGCGGTGAAAATCGAACCTGCTTACACTGACAACAGCACAATTTATGTGCAAGACGCATCCCGAGCAGTGGGCGTGGTCACGTCTTTGCTCGGTGATAAGGCGGAGGCGTTTAAGCAAGAAACAAAAGCGAAATACGTAAAATCTAGAACTGCCCATGCGCGTGCTCAAGGGAGACGAGAGCGGCTGTCCATAGAGGATGCCCGCGCCAATAAATGCGCGTTAGATTGGGATGGTTATCAAGCCCCGAGGCCCAGTTTTTTAGGTACTAAAACGTTTAAAAACTACGACCTCAATATTGTACGCCCTTATATCGATTGGACACCGTTCTTCGCCACTTGGGAGTTGAAAGGCCGTTATCCGGATATATTAGAGCACGATATTTACGGCAAAGCCGCACGGGATTTATACCGCGATGCGCAGACTATGCTCGATAAGATATTATCAGAAAAATGGGTGCATGCTCAGGTGACGCTTGGCTTCTGGCCAGCGGTGAGCGACGGTGATGACATTCAGCTATTTAATGATGAAACACGGTCTGAAAAGCTAGCCGTGTTCCATACTTTGCGTCAACAAATGGTCAAATCAGAAGGCCGCAAAAACTACGCACTGTCGGATTTTGTAGCGCCCGATAATACTAACSRRGAYTATGTCGGCGGATTTTGTGTGACMGCAGGRTTGGGCGAAGGYAGCCGTGYTCGGGAYTTCAAAGCGGCGGATGATGATTATTCCGCAATTCTTTTTCAGGCGTTGTGTGACCGKYTGGCCGAAGCGTTGGCCGAACATYTACACGAACGGGTCAGGCGCGAGTTCTGGGGCTACGAAAAATCTGCCCGCTTCGGCGTTAAGGGGTTGGTGGCCGAGGATTATCTGGGCATTCGGCCCGCGCCCGGCTATCCGGCGCAACCGGACCATACAGAAAAAGCGACTTTGTTCAAATTACTCGGCGGCGATGCAACAGGCGTCACCTTGACAGAAAGCTTTGCCATGCACCCGGCCTCCAGTGTTTCAGGCCTATATTTCTCTCATGCTGATAGCCTGTATTTCGGCGTCGGGAAAATCGAAAAAGACCAAACCAAAGACTACGCAAAACGCAAAGGTATGTCCTTGTCCGAAGCCGAAAGATGGTTGTCGCCGATTCTTAATTATACAACATAACTGTCATCCCGGCGTGCGTAGCCAGCCTCTTGTGCAAGCCGCTCTTGCGGTGCAGAGCCGGGACCTCATACTTTGTTTCAAACATTGAGATCCCGGGTCAGGCCCGGGATGACAAATTGGGTAATTTGGGGTCGCAGAAGACTAAGCCACATCCCTCAATGGATGCTCCAGCCGCTCCAACATTTCTTTGGGCACGATTTGCACGAAATTACCGCGCTCGATCGCCCAATCACGGATCAAGACTTTTGCAAACGCAGAGCCTGTRTTTTTGGCGTGGTCAGCTATCAATGTTTTGCAAGCGTCTTCCCAGTGGGCGCTGTCAAAACCYTGCCAAACAACACTGTCRGGATTAACCGCTTTTTCAAAATTACCGTCAGGGTCATARACRAAWSCCATGCCGCCAGTCATRCCVGCCNCGAAATTATCACCRATRGACCCGAGGATAACCACGGTRCCRCCCGTCATATATTCAAGGCCGTTGGTGCCGCAGCCTTCGACCACGGCGTTGGCTCCGGAATTRCGCACGGCAAAGCGTTCRCCTGCWCGGCCAGCYGCCAGYAATGTTCCGGACGTTGCGCCGTATAAACAGGTGTTACCAATAATCGTACTGGTGTGTGCGTCAATTTTGCTGCCGCCTTGTGGKGCGAGGAAAATCTCTGCRCCGGATAAACCCTTACCAACATAATCATTTGCATCGCCGTCAACGATCAAGCGCAAGCCTTTTACGGCAAAAGCGCCTAGTGATTGCCCTGCCGACCCGCGCAGGCGAATGGTCAACTGTCCGTCCGGTAAGCCGCCAACRCCRAATTTTTTATAAATCCCGCTAGACGTACGGGTGCCAACGGCGCGGTCMGTGTTGTGTACCGTGTAGACCAATTCGGTTTTCTTACCATGTTTGAACAATTGTTTGCCGTCTTTCAGRATTTGCACATCCAGACTATCTGGAACTTCTGTGCGGCCTTTACGGGAATCGACAACTGGACGAATATCGATGCGGGTCAGAACGGCGTTAAGATCAAGATCATCAAGATGCGTAGCGCCGCGCGATACTTGCGATAAGAGATCCGCACGGCCTATGATTTCCGAAAGGCTGGTAACGCCGAGGGATGCGAGTATTTCGCGTACTTCTTCTGCCATAAATGTCATCAAATTGATCACGTGTTCCGGTTTACCCGTGAAGCGCTCACGCAATGATTTATCTTGGGTACAGACCCCAACAGGGCACGTGTTGCTGTGGCACTGTCTGACCATCAAGCAACCCATGGCCACAAGCGATAATGTCCCAACGCCGTATTCTTCGGCTCCGAGCATAGCGGCAATGACGATATCGCGACCGGTTTTAAGCCCGCCGTCTGTGCGCAAAGTTATTTTGTCGCGCAAGCCGTTCAGGCTCAAGATTTGGTGGACTTCCGACAGGCCCAGTTCCCACGGTACGCCTGCATATTTAAGGCTCGTATTGGGCGAAGCGCCCGTGCCGCCATTGTGGCCGGCGATTAAAATCGTGTCTGCTTTGGCTTTGGCTACGCCCGCAGCAATCGTACCAACACCGGAACTAGCCACGAGCTTCACACAGACACGGGCGGACGGATTGATTTGCTTGAGATCATAGATCAGYTGTGCCAAGTCCTCGATAGAATAAATATCGTGGTGCGGCGGCGGACTGATTAGGGTGACGCCGGGTGTCGCGTGGCGCAATTTAGCGATCATTTCTGTAACCTTGAAGCCGGGAAGCTGCCCGCCTTCGCCGGGCTTGGCGCCTTGAGCGACTTTGATCTCTATCTCTTTACAATTGTTGAGATATTCGGCCGTCACACCAAAACGGCCTGATGCGATTTGCTTTATTTCCGAATTTGCATTGTCACCATTTGGCAATGGCTTGTAACGCCTAGGGTCTTCACCACCTTCACCTGAAACCGAGCGCGCACCAATGCGGTTCATAGCGATATTGAGCGTACCGTGGGCTTCGGGGGACAGCGCACCGAGCGACATAGCTTGGGTCAGAAACCGCCTGCGGATTTCGTTGATGTTTTCAACTTGTTCAATAGGAACAGGTTTACCCAGAGGGTTGAAACCAAGTAGGTCGCGGATTTGTATAGGCGCTTGACCGTTCACCACTTTGGTGAATTCCTTATAGGCCATATAATCGTCCGTACGCACGGCGGTTTGCAATAGATTGATCATATCTGCACCGTAAGCATGGCGTTCGCTGCCCGCGCGTTTGCGGTAAAATCCGCCAATGGGCAAGAGTGGTTTTTCAGGGGCAAATGCAAGTTTGTGCTGCTCGACAATTTTATGCTCTAGACCCGCTAAGCCGATGCCGGAAATCCGTGAAGTCATGCCCGGAAAATGCTCGTCAACAAGGGAGCGGGATAGCCCWAGGGCTTCGAAATTGTTGCCGCCCCGGTARGACGAAATTACCGAAATGCCGGATTTGGAAATGATTTTGAGGAGTCCGTTGTCGATGGAGGTCGTGTAATTAGCCAGTGCCGTTTTCGCGTCTACGCCAATTGTACCGTTTGCCGTCAATTCTGCCAAAGCGTCTTGGACTAAATAAGGATTGACCACAGTCGCGCCTGCGCCGATCAGCACTGCGAAATAATGGGTATCAAGGCATTCTGCYGACCKRACAATCAATGAGCAATTGGACCKTAAACCTTGCCTGATGAGATGSGAATGCACCCCGCCAACACACAGTATAATGGGTGCAGCAACATTGTTAGGGCCAAGAGTTTCGTCGCTGAGCACAATGTTTTCAATGCCTGCCCGTACGGCTTTTTCAGCCTGTTTATTGATGCGTTTTAGCAAAGCCTTCAGCGCACTACCGTGGCGGGCGCCGGGTTTTGGTGGCACGAAGGTGCAATCTAAAACCGCGACATTATCCTTAACCATTTTTATGTAATTCGCATACATGGCATTGGTCAAAACCGGACTTTCCAGCACATACATTTTGCCAGTTTGACCACCTATTTGATCTGGTTCATCCGCCAAGATGTTGCGCAAATTGCGGAACCTAGTTTTTAGCCCCATGACGCGTGTTTCGCGCAAAGGATCAATAGGCGGGTTGGTGACTTGTGAAAATTTTTGCCTGAAAAAATGYGATAGCGGGCGRTATTCATCAGAGAGTACGGCCAGTGGTGTATCATCACCCATRGARCCTATGCTCTCCTTGGCTTGTTCGGCCATAGGTTTCAAGATGATATCCATCTCTTCGCGTGARCGGCCACAGGCCAGTTGTGCGCGCATCAAAGCCTCGCCAGACAAAGTTGGTTCGGGCTCTTCGCCGGCCAATTTCTCGTCTAACTCTTCCACTTGTTGCAACCAYTTATCGTAGGGTTTGGCACTAGAAAGCTCGTTGATGATCTGGTCGGAATCGAAAAACTTGCCCTCCGCAAGATTAACGGCAATGAGCCGCCCCGGTTTGATAGCCCCTTTGKTAACGATGGAATTTTCGTCCAATGGACATATACCGATTTCAGAACCCACAGTTAAAATGCCGTCGTTGGTTATAGCGTAACGCAAAGGTCTTAACCCGTTGCGGTCAAGCCCGGCCATAACCCATTCACCGTCATAACCGACCAGAGCCACAGGGCCGTCCCACGGCTCCATCACCGCATTGCAATATTCGTAAAATGCCCGCCAATTGTCAGGCATTAGCTCGGTGCGCTTGGAATAAGCTTCGGGGATCAACAGTGTTTTTGCGAGTGGTGCCGGACGTCCAGCCCGTACCAATAATTCAAACACCGCGTCTAATGCAGCCGAATCTGAAGACCCTTTTTGAATAACAGGTTTGACGTCTGCCGCCCTTGGTCCAAAGGCACTCGATGCCATTTTTATCTCATGGCTTTTCATGAAATTTGTGTTGGCGCGCACGGTGTTGATCTCGCCGTTATGTGCGATCATCCGGTAGGGATGCGCCAGCCACCATTGGGGGAAAGTATTGGTAGAATARCGTTGGTGAAACAGTACGGCGCGCGATGTAAACAATTCGTCTTTAAGATCTGGATAGAAAGTATCGATCTGCTCGGCCAGAAACATGCCTTTATAGGTGATGACGCGACCAGATAAGGAACAGACATAAAAGCCGGGCAGGGCAGCTTCAATGGCGCGTTTCTCGATGCGGCGGCGGACGATATATAGCTCGCGCTCCAGCTTGGTCGTATCCCATGATTTGGGCGGGCGGAACATCACTTGTTCAATGGCCGGGCGAGTGGCAGCGGCTTTATCGCCGATAATGCTGACATCAATGGGCACTTGTCGCCAGCCATACATATAACACCCCGCGCGTAATAACTCAGATTCGACGATTGTCCGCGCCGTATCTTGCGCGCCAAAATCTGTGCGCGGCAGGAAGATCATACCGACAGCGACCAGTGCGTTCTTGGCTCTGTGCCCCGTGCGGGCAACTTGGCGTTTGAAAAACTCTTGCGGGATATCCAGCATGATGCCGGCACCGTCTCCGGTTTTGCCGTCTGCGTCCACAGCACCTCTGTGCCAGATATTTTTTAGGGACTTAATAGCAAGTTCAACGATTTCGCGCCTCGGTTTGCCGTCAATACTAGCGACAAGTCCAACACCGCAAGCATCATGCTCATCCGCAGGGTTATAAGCGTTCGCCTTGATGAGTTGATCGCGATTTTTTTCGTATTCATGTTTCCARTTTTGCATATTCATCTCTATTCAGCTGCTATTTCAGCAAGTTGATTGTTTAGGTATTCGTGCATGGCAGAGGCTGCGTCCCGGCCCTCGCGGATGGCCCAAACCACCAAAGAGGCCCCGCGCACAATATCGCCTGCTGCATATACGCCGGGTATGTTGGTTTCAAGTTTGACCGGATGGGTTTTTATGGTGCCGTAATCAGTAAGGCCCATATCGGCGTTTAACGCCCCCATATCTTCGGGGGTGAAGCCCAGCGCCTGAATAACCATGTCGGCTTTGACATCAAACTCTGAACCTTTGATGGGCGTGACGATTTGACGTCCCGATTTATCAGGGAGGCCGAGCCGCATGCGCACGGCGCGTACCTTGGTCACTTGGCTGTCTTTATCGTGGATTGATTGTGGGGCGGCTAGCCATTCAAATTTCACACCTTCGTCCATTGCATTTTGGGTCTCGCGAGCACTGCCCGGCATATTGGCTTGGTCGCGGCGGTACAAACAGGTCACG
The DNA here is from genome assembly GCA_002732685.1 of Robiginitomaculum sp. The sequence goes on along the minus strand of NVRS01000005.1, from coordinate 42,551 downwards.
GATTTGGCTTTTTGGCGTATAGCCGTGCGCACGCAATCCATCGCCGTATCGCCGCCGCCGATAACCACCACATGTTTATCCTTGGCGGTCACATTTTCAATCTTATCCCCGAGGCCAAGCTTGTTGGAGCCAGTCAAATAAGGCAAAGCCTCGACCACACCGCCCGCGCCGCAGCCCGGCACTTGTAGTTCACGGGATTTGTACACGCCCGTTGCCACCAATATTGCCGCGTGTTTTTTACGCAGATCATCAAAGCTTATATCGGTGCCTATATTGGTGTTCAGGACAAATTCCACGCCGCCGTCGGTCAAATGATCTATACGCCTTTGTACGATTTTTTTATCCAATTTGAAGTTAGGAATGCCGTACATCAAAAGCCCGCCCGCCCTGTCGTGGCGGTCGTATATGCTGACTTGCCAGCCTTGTTCTCGCAAAGCTTCTGCGGCCGCTAGTCCTGCTGGCCCAGAGCCAATAATGCCAACAGAGAGGGCGCGCTCGGTAATGGGTTTAATTGGTTTGACCCAACCCATTTCCCAAGCATTGTCAGTCAAAGTTTTTTCAATAGCCCCAATAGTGACCGAACCATGGCCTGATTTCTCGATAACACAGGCGCCTTCACACAAACGGTCTTGTGGGCAGATACGCCCGCAAATTTCCGGCATGGAATTGGTTTGGGCGGAAAGCTGATAAGCTTCCTCTAGCCGCCCTTCGGCACTGAGGTATAGCCAATCTGGAATATTGTTTTGCAAGGGACAGCCGGATTGACAAAACGGTACACCGCACTGGGAACAGCGCGAAGATTGCTCTTGGGCTTTGGCGCGGATATAGTCTGCGTAAATTTCTCCGAAATCTTCGGCACGAATTTTGGCATCGCGCTTGGCTGGCATCTCGCCGTCAATTCCGGTAAATTTTAGCATGGTCTCAGTCATGGTTAGGCTTTCAAAAACATTTGGTACGCAGGGTTGTTGGTCTCATTACACATGGTGAAGCCAGTGCTTTGTAGGCTGGCTTGGAGTTCTTCTTCATTGCCGTCAGGCGTTTGGAAGCCGCATAGAACTTGGCCGCTGGACGCACCGTGATTGCGGTAATGAAATAGGGATATGTTCCACCGTCCGTCTAACGCCGTTAGGAAATCTCGTAGGGCTCCGGGACGTTCGGGGAATTCAAAACTATAGATATGCTCTGTGGTGCGCGCCGAAGATATGCCGCCGACCATGTGGCGCAAATGTTCTTTGGCTAAACGGTTATGGGATAGATCGGTAACCTCCATGCCTGCTGCACGGATATTGTCCATGACCTGTGTACCCTGTTCCGGTGTCTTGATCTTAATGCCGACAAGTACGTGGGCTTGCGCTTGATCTGCGTAGCGGTAGTTAAATTCGCTGACTGCATGATCACCGAGCGCTTCGCAAAATTTAAGAAATGAACCCGGTTTTTCAGGCAGGGTAGCGCTGAATAAAATCTCTTGCCCTGCACCTAATTCTGCGCGCTCGACCATATGACCAATACGGTCAAAATTGACATTGGCTCCCGAGACAATGGCCACGCACGGCCCGTCTGGGCGGCTTTGATCTTTCATCAACCCGGCTAAGGCCAAAGCCCCTGCTGGTTCTACGACTGTACGGGTTTTCTCAAATATAGTTTTTACGGTCGCGCAAATTTCGTCGTTACTGACGAGAATGCTCTGCGGCGCAATTTTCTGCGCAAGTTCAAATGTGGTTGTGCCGATGCGCTTAACTGCCACGCCGTCAGCAAACCCGTCCACGCTCTCTAAGCTTGTCGGCTCTCCTGCCTCAAGGGATATTTTAAGGCTTGCCGCGCCCTCTGGTTCTACAGCAATGATTTTTGTATGGGGGCTATGGACGCGCAGATATGCACCTATCCCCGCCAACAACCCACCGCCGCCCACGCCAATATATACGGCAGCAGGGTTCGGTAATTGCGCCAAAATTTCTTTGGCCACACTACCCTGTCCGGCGATGACATCAGGGTCGTCGAAAGCATGAATGAATACGGCACCGGTCTTCTCGGCAAACTCTTGCGCAGCTGCATAGGCTGCATCGTAGCTGTCGCCGATTAGACGAATTTCACCGCCCAGCTCCGTAACAGCTTCGGTTTTAATATCCGGTGTCGTAACAGGCATGAAAATGGTGGATTTTATGCCGCTATCACTTGCTGCCAAAGCCACGCCTTGAGCATGGTTGCCTGCACTAGCGCAAACGACCCCGCGCGCTTTTTCTGCTGCGCTCAGTTTGAAAATCCGGTTGGCCGCACCGCGAATTTTAAAGGAAAACACGTCTTGTTGGTCTTCACGTTTGAGCCAGATGTTATTGCCAATAGTTTGCAAATGTGTGCGTTTAGCCAAGGGATAAACCATGGCTGTATCAACCCTATCGGCAATGCTATCAAGGTTATGAGACATGGTCGGTTACCCACTCTCCTATTTTGGTTCCTACCGCTTGTGTTGATAATGACCCACCCAAATCACCCGTCACTTGTCCGGCGTCCAAGGCTGCTTCGACGGCGGCGTTTATAGCGTCTGCTTCTGCGTTCAGTCCAAAACTAGTGCGCAACATCCATGCGGCCGATAATATCATAGCAATAGGGTTTGCTTTGCCCTGACCGGCAATATCCGGCGCGCTGCCGTGGATTGGTTCGTACATACCTATGCGGCCCGCACCCAAACTTGCGGACGGAATAACACCCATAGAGCCGCAGAGCATAGAAGCTTCGTCGGTCAGGATATCGCCGAACATGTTCTCGGTCAAAATGACATCAAAGTCCCGTGGCCGTGTCAGCATATGCATGGCCATGGCATCGACGAGCGTGTGCTCTAATTCAACATCAGGGTAATCTTTGGCGACCTTTGTCACCACTTCGCGCCATAGACGCGAGGTTTCCAATACATTGGATTTATCGACGGATGTAACTTTACTGCGTCTGGTCCCAGCCATTTCAAACGCGCGGCGGGCAATGCGCTCGACTTCCTCTTCGCTGTAGCGGCACTCATCATAGGCACCCAAATTATCCCGGCCTTTATTGCCAAAATAAATCCCGCCCGTTAGCTCCCGCACCACAACAAAATCAACGCCTTCAAGATATTCCGGCTTGAGCGGGGAGCTTGCGATTAAACCAGCAAATGGTTTGGCCGGACGCACATTGGCGAACAGTTCCAATTTTTTACGTAAGATCAAAAGCCCGCCCAGCTCTGGCCTGTCAGAACCTTTCAAATGATCCCATTTCGGCCCGCCAACTGCGCCCAGTAATATAGCGCCTGTGTTTTTGGCTGATGCATAGGTCTCGTCCGGCAAAGGCGTGCCGCGCGCATCAATAGCTGCGCCGCCGATGAGATGTTCTTCGATGTCCAGCGTATGCCCGAAGGCATTTGCTGCCGCGTTTAAAACGGTCAGCGCCGCTGAGCCAACCTCAGGGCCGATACCGTCCCCGGGAAGGTATGTGAAATTGATATTCATCGAGCTGCCTCATATGCTTTAATCGCTGCGCTTTGGTCTAGCAAATAGTCCAATTCGTCCTGACCCTGTAACAAACAGTGTCTTGAAAACGGATCGATTTTAAATGGGTATGTGCCGCCGTTCTTTGCCCCAGAAGATACAGGAAGACGAACTTCGCGGGCTTCCAGATCAATGGTTACATCTACGCCCGGATTGTCGAGCAGCCATTCATGGGCAGATGCTTCTATGACAATAGGTAAAAACCCGTTTTTCAGAGAATTAGTATGGAAAATATCAGCAATTTCCGAGCTGATAACTGCCCGAAACCCGTAATCCATCAATGCCCAAGGCGCATGTTCGCGCGACGAACCACAACCAAAGTTATGTCCTGCCACCAATATTTGACAGGCCTTGGCGGCGGCGGCGTTTAGCGGATGATCATTTTCATTGCCGTCCGTATCATAACGCCAGTCATTAAATGCCAATTTCCCCAAGCCCTCGCGGCTAGTTGTGGTCAAGAACCGCGCCGGAATAATTTGGTCGGTATCAATGTTTTGCGTAGCCAGAACCAATGTCTGAGAGGTCAAAGTTTTAAAAGGCTGAAAGCTCATGTTACGCTCCTCGCATCTGTTATTACCCCGGTAATGGCACTGGCTGCTGCCGTTGCAGGTGAGGCCAGCACTGTGCGCACGCCCGGGCCTTGGCGGCCTTCAAAATTACGGTTGGAGGTAGAGACAATCAAATCACCCGGCTTGCCAATATCACCGTTCATGCCGATACACATGGAACAGCCCGGTTCGCGCCACTGTGCCCCTGCGGCGAGGAATATCTCGTGCAGGCCTTCTGCTTCCGCTTCGACTTTAACTTGCTCAGACCCCGGAACGAAGACGGCTGTCACACTTTTCGAAATGAATTTTCCTTTCAGTATTTTAGCGGCCACGCGGAAATCTTCTATGCGGGAATTGGTACACGAGCCGATGAACACCGTATCGACTTTGGTGCCTGTAATTGCCGCTCCGGCTTGCATGCCCATATAAGCCAGTGCCTTTGCGTCGTTCAGATCGTTTTCGGGGGGGATTTTACCGTCTATAGGCATAGCCATGCCCGGGTGGGTGCCGTAGGTGACCATAGGCTTGATGTCGGCAGCACTCAGGCGCACTTCTTTGTCGTAAGTACAGTCCGCATCGGAAGCCAGAGACAGCCAGTCTGCTGACGCTTGCTCAAGCTCTGTAGGTGCCATGACTTTACCGTCAAAATATGCGACAGTTGTCGCATCGGGGGCGATCATGCCTGCACGTGCGCCTGCTTCTATGGACATATTGCACACGGTCATGCGCTCGCTCATATTCATATTTTCAAAACACTGGCCCCGATATTCAATTACATGACCTGTGCCGCCGCCGACACCGATTTTGGCAATGATGGCAAGGATGACGTCTTTGGCAGACACACCGTCCGGCAAATCACCGTCCACATGTACACACATAGATTTAGGTTTGCGCATCAAAATGCATTGGCTGGCTAGCACATGTCCAACTTGTGTTGTGCCGATACCAAAGGCCAGTGCCCCGAATGCACCGTGGGTTGCCGTGTGGCTATCACCGCAAACAATGGTCATACCCGGTTGTGTCGCACCCAACTCCGGCCCCATTACATGGACAATACCTCGGTAAGGACTGTCCCAGCCATGGGTGGTGATACCGTGCTCTTTGGTGTTAGCGAGTAAGAGTTCCACCTGTTTCTCTGCTTGTGCGCTCACATAAGGCCGAGAGCCGTCTTCGTTTAAGAGTGTCGGTGTAGAATGATCGATGGTCGCTAGGGTCAGATCCGGCCTACGGACTTTCAGGCCGCGTTCTTTCAAGACCGTAAAAGCCTGGGGTGTTGTCACCTCGTGGATAAGATGCAGATCGATAAATAGGGTTGCAGGTTGCTCGCGTGTTTCAGCGTTCACCACATGGCGTTCCCATACTTTATCAAAGAGTGATTGGGCTTTATCAAAAAGTGATTTTTGTTTTACTTTTGTCATCAGTGTTGCGCCGCTATTGGTTTTTGGTTTTCACCGTTTTTATTTTTGGTACGTTTTGCTCGTCTTTCGATGCGGTTAATCACATCAAGATAGGCGCGAGCCGTAGCCAGAATCGTGTCTGTGGATGTTCCGCGTCCGTGGAAACTTTCTCCGTTTGTGCTGACGCGAATATTCGCTTCTGCCATTGCGTCTTCTCCTTCGGTCACACTGCGTGCGCTAAAGCTATCCAAATGCAAATCGTGTCCGGTCAGTTCATTGATCGCCAACAGAACTGCATTCACAGGGCCGCCCGCGCATTTAACTATAGAGCGTTTGCGACCATCTTCGTGGGAAAGTCGAAGTGTGGCCTCAGGCTGGTTGTTACCGTCGGAACCTGCGGATACATAAAGACTTTTTATTTCCCACGGGCCTGACGCGCCAATAGCCTCGCCCAATATGAGCGCCTCTACATCGGCGTCGAACACTTCTTTTTTCTTGTCGGCCAAAATTTTGAAATCTACAAATACGGATTGCAACTGGTTATCCGACAGGGTGAAACCCAGTTTCTTTGCACGGTGCTTGAGCGCTGCGCGACCGGAATGTTTTCCCAGTACCAAATTATCAGCTTCAAGGCCGATGTCTTCGGGCTTCATTATTTCGTAGGTTTCGCGGTTGGCAAGCATGCCGTGTTGATGGATACCGCTTTCGTGGGCAAAAGCATTGGCGCCGACAATGGCTTTGTTGCGGGACACTGGATTGCCCGTAATGGTCGCCAACATTTTAGACGCCATGTTGATTTTTTGGGTGTTAATGCCCGTCCCGAGCCCGTAGAAATCGTTTCGCGTACGCAAGGCCATAGCCACTTCTTCGAGGGCGCAATTGCCCGCGCGTTCGCCGATACCGTTTAAGGCACATTCGATTTGCCGCGCGCCGCCGCGTACCGCCGCCAAGGAATTAGCAACCGCAAGGCCAAGGTCATCATGGCAATGAGCTGAGAATATAGCCTTGTTCGCTCCGTCCACTTCCGTGGTTAAAAACTGGAACAAATCGGTAATTTCCTCGGGCGTGGTATAACCGACCGTATCGGGGATATTGATAGTTGTCGCACCCGCCGCGATGGCAGCTTCGACTACGGTTTTTAGATAATCCCGTTCCGTGCGAATAGCATCCTCACAGGAAAATTCTACATCACCTGAGTATTCTAAAGCGAGCGTAATAGCGGCAATCGCTTTTTCGATTACCTGATCCTTGCTCATTTTAAGTTTGTACTCGCGGTGTAAGGGCGATGTGGCGATGAACACATGCAGGCGAGATTTTTTGGCGGGCGCAATGGCCTCGCCCGCAGCGCGGATATCGCCCGTATTACAGCGCGCTAGCGAACATATGGTCGTGCCCGTTATTTCGCGGGCTATGGTTTGCACCGCTTCAAAATCTCCAGGTGATGCCACAGCAAACCCGGCTTCGATTATATCAACGCCGAGATCAGACAGCGCTCGCGCCATGCGCAGCTTCTGTCCGCCGTCCATAGAAAACCCGGGCGCTTGCTCGCCGTCCCGTAAGGTCGTGTCGAATATAGTTACTTTATCTGTCATTTTACTGTTTTCTCTTGTTTAGGTTCCCGGGCGCAGACCCGGGACCCAGAATGGGTTCGTTAAAAGGCGTATCCCCAAACTGGACCCCGGCTCAAAGGCCGGGACCTGAAATATTATGTTTGTATTTTATGTTATTCATCACGATGCCCATTCGGCCCGCGATCTACGTCCAATTTTCTCCGCCGAAACTACGTTATACAGTCGCTCCAATTGCTTGCAGAGCGTATCAAGGTTGCGCGGCCCACCGAGGTCTTCGATAGCGACAAGCAAGTCGAAATCGCCGTCCACCCTTTGGGTACAATGAACATCACGGTAATCGTAACCACGGCGCTCAATCGTGCCGAGGGTTCGAAGGAGCGTCCCTGAAACATCATGCAAAACAATCTTGAGTTTCCCAGCAACCCCGGATCGTTCAAAGGTCTTATCAGCTTGTAGTTCAGTCATTTTTTACCTTTATTTTTCATTGTTTGCACCACATCTGCAACATGGCCTCCAAGCAGGCATAGGAGCGCTGGCGCTAGAATATAAAAAGAATTTGTAAGAGCTGTGACTACATTCCAAAGGTTTTTCAAAGGCGAGTTTGAACCCCAAGTCATTAAGGCCGTGCCGCGCAAGTCTACAAGCGTCCAGCCAATAAACTGTATGATCAAAACACCTGATGTTATGTAAAGTAATGTTCTAAGCCACATCTCATCTCTCCATCATATCTGCGTTAGACCGCCCTGGCGGCACTAATGGCCAGACGTTTTCACTTGCGCTTATTTTTACGTGCATCAGGATTGGTTTTTTAGCGGCTAGGAGCTTGTCTATACCTGCATCGACCTCACTGCGTTTTGTGACTGTGAACGCATCGATTTGAAAGGCTCTGGCTACGGCGGCGAAGTCGGGATTGTCGTAAAGGTCGACCTCTGAATAGTTTTCATCAAAGAACACTTCTTGCCATTGTCGCACCATGCCGAGTACGCCGTTATCCAGCAGCACAATTTTCAGCGGAATTTGGTAACGGTTCAAGGTCGCCAACTCTTGGATGTTCATCATGATAGACCCATCGCCCGATACGGTGATTACAGTACGGTTAGGGCATCCGAGTTGTGCGCCCAATCCAGCAGGCACGCCGAAGCCCATAGTGCCAAGACCGCCTGATGTAATGTGGTCTTTCGGGTCGTCAAAATAACAATGTTGCGCCGTCCACATCTGGTGCTGCCCCACATCGCAAGTGATGATAGCATTTTCAGGCGCACGGCGGGTCAAATCGTGCAAGAGTTTAGGCGCGTAAACGCCGTCGCCCTCTACATTGTTTTGACCAGCGTCATAATCAATCGCAAATTCCGTGCGGCGACCATAGCACAATTCCCGCCAGTCATCTGCGCTGGACTTACCGGGATTAAGGGCTGCAAGGTTTTTCTTGAGCGAGCCCTCAAGCCAAATATCCGCTTTGCGGAGTTTATTGATCTCCGCAATGTCGATATCCATATGGATGATTTTTGCCTTGGGTGCAAAAGTGTCGAGCTTACCCGTAGCCCGGTCATCAAACCGTGCGCCTGCAACAATCAACAGATCAGCTTCTTGCACGGCAAAATTGGCCGCTTTCAATCCGTGCATCCCGAGCATGCCTAAGAAATGCGGATGGTCGGACGGTAGCGCGCCGAGGCCTTTCAGGGTCGACACAACAGGAATTTCTGTACGTTCAACAAGAGCGCGTAACTCTTGCACGCCGTCGCCTTGAGCAATGCCGCCGCCAATATAGAACAGTGGTTTTTTGGCGGCGCGGATCATGTCTTCACAGATTTTAATGTGTTCGGAAGAACCCATTTCAGGTTTGACTTTGGGATAAGGGCGCCAGCGGTGACGCTCCGTTGTTGTCGCGTTAGCAACGTCTTTGGGTAAATCGATTAGCACGGGGCCGGGGCGCCCTTCACGGGCAATGTAATAGGCTTCTTCGACCATGCCCGGAATATCGGCCGGGTCGCGCACAATATAGCTATGTTTAACTACGGGCAGAGTGATGCCGAAAATATCGACCTCTTGGAACGCATCTGTACCCATTAGGTCGGACGGCACTTGTCCAGTGATAAAGACCACTGGTACGCTATCCAAATATGCTTCGGCGATACCGGTTACAAGATTGGTCGCGCCGGGGCCAGAGGTGACCATACATGTTCCGGTTTTACCTGTCGCTCGCGCATAACCGATAGCGGCCATGGCACAACCTTGTTCGTGGCGACCAAGAATATGTTTCAGACCACTGCCCGGCAATACATCATAGACAGGCATTATCGCGCCGCCTGGATAACCGAAGATGATTTCAACACCTTGTTCTTTCAGGCTGTCGAGCAAGAGCTGCGCACCTGATTTTGCTTCATGTTTGCTTGGTTCGGCCATCAGTTCTTATCTTTGTCAATAACCTTACCCGCTTTGATCCACGGCATCATGTCGCGCAGTTTTGCGCCTGTCGTCTCGATCAAATGAGCTTGGTTTTGGCGGCGACGTGCCGTCATGCTTGGATAGCCGAGAGCGCCTTCCATAATGAAAGACTTGGCGTATTCACCGTTTTGGATATTGGCGAGCGCTTCGCGCATAGCGGCACGGCTTTCTTCGTTGATGACCTTATTCCCTGTCACATATTCACCGTATTCGGCGTTGTTGGAGATCGAGTAATTCATGTCGGCGATACCGCCTTCATACATCAAATCAACGATTAATTTAAGCTCGTGTAAGCATTCAAAATAGGCAAGTTCCGGCGCGTAACCACCTTCGACCAAAGTTTCAAAACCCATCTTGACCAACTCGACCGCGCCGCCGCAAAGCACGGCTTGCTCCCCAAACAAATCGGTTTCAGTTTCGTCTTTAAATGTGGTGTGGATGATAGCCGTGCGACCACCGCCAATGGCAGAGGCATAAGATTTGGCAAGTTCAATAGCAAAGCCGGAATTGGCGTCTTGAAACACGGCAATAAGGTCAGGGATGCCGCGTCCACCTGCAAACTCTGACCGCACCGTATGACCGGGGGCTTTGGGCGCAACCATGATGACATCAAGATCCCGGCGCGGCATGATCTGACCGTAATGAATGGCAAAACCGTGCCCAAATGCCAACGCCGCACCTTCTTTGATATTGGGTTCAATATCTTCGCGGTAAATTTTCGCTTGGAATTCATCGGGCGCAAGCACCATGACCACATCTGCGCCTTTAACGGCTTCTGCGGGTGTCTTGACCTCAAGGCCAAAAGCAAGGACTTTTTTGCGGGTAGCGGAACTTTCCGGTAGGCCAACGACCACGTCAACGCCGCTGTCTTTCAGGTTCAGCGCATGGGCGTGGCCTTGGGAGCCAAAGCCGATAATGCAAACCTTCTTGGATTTGATAATCGAAAGGTCGCAATCTTTGTCGTATGAAATTTTCAACTTAGTTACTTGGGTCATTATGTGTCCTTTTAGGTTTTAGAAAATGGAAAATGTTTTATATCGCTCACGCTAACGGGGCTTTGCCACGAACGCTGCGCGGGCGCGGCGCACAAGCGCCGACGGGCAGACACCCTCTTCCGCTCATCCCGGCGAAGGCCGGGAGCCTCGCTTTGCTCGGTTATCTGTGCGTTTATTATCATCACTTTTTGGTCTCCCCTGAAAACGGAAAACTGGTCAGTGCGCCTTTAGAGGCGGATCCAACTAGGGCTGCGTATTTGGCATAAGCCCCGGTCGGGTATTTGGGTGCAGGCGGTGTCCAACCTACGGCGCGGGACTTCAGGTCAGCCGCTACATTAATCTCGCGGGTTTCCACATCGATAGAAATCATGTCGCCGTCTTTGATAAAGGCAATAGGCCCTCCGTGGGCCGCTTCGGGGGCAACATGGCCTATGACGAAACCGTAGGAGGCGCCTGAAAACCGTCCGTCTGTAATCAGTGCCACATGGTCGATCAGTTCTTGACCAACCAAGGCGGCAGTGACCGCGAGCATTTCGCGCATGCCGGGGCCGCCCGCCGGGCCTTCGTTTCTGATGATGATAACATCACCTTTGTTAATGCCGCTCTTCTCAACCACTGCGAAACATTCTTCCTCGCTTTCAAAAACTCGTGCCGGGCCTGAGAATTGTAAATCGCCGTGACCTGCTAACTTCGCGACACAGCCCTCGGGCGCCATATCGCCGTAGAGAATACCGTAGCCACCGCGCGTCTTAACCGGGTCTGAAAATGTCCGCACGACTTTTTGCCCTTTCGCTTCAACTGCGCCGCCTACTTCTTGGAACATAGTGCGTCCGGTAATGGTCGGCGCATCGTTTAGGCGGCCATCGTCTTTTAAGCGTTTACCGACCAAGGCCGAACCACCGGCTTCGTATAAATCAAAAGCCATATATTGCCCGCCGGGCTTCAAATCACCGATAACCGGTGTGGTGCGGGAAATTTCGTCGAACACATCAATATCAAATTCAACACCTGCTTCGCGGGCTATAGCCAGCAAGTGCAGGATAGCATTGGTCGACGCCGCCGTGGCCGTCATAGCTGTAACGGCATTGCGCAAGCTTGCTTCGCAGATCATGTCGCGCGGCAAACGGTTGTCGCGCACAGCGTCCATTAGAATTTCCCCGCACTTAAACGCAGTATCGTTTTTGGCGTCTACGGTCGCTGGCACATCATTGACGCCCATAGGAGACAGCCCTAAAAACGTCATAGCCATGGCCATAGAGTTGGCAGTAAACTGACCACCACATGCGCCAGCCCCAGGGCAAGCGGCTTTCTCAATTTGTTCTAATTCGTCGTCGTCGATAATGTGCGCTGCATGAGCGCCAACGGCTTCAAATACATCTTGCACAGACAAATCTTTGCCATTGTGATGTCCCGGTTTGATAGAGCCACCGTAAAGCACGACCCCCGGAATATTCATTCGCGCCAACGCCATAGCTGCCGCTGGAATGGTTTTATCGCAAGCCACCAAGACGATAACGCCGTCTAGAGAATGCCCGCGTACGGCTAGCTCGATACTGTCAGCGATCACTTCGCGCGACATTAAACTAGCGCGCATGCCCTCGCTGCCCATAGTAATACCGTCTGAAATAGCGATGGCATTAAAGTCCACAGGGAAACCACCGCTTGCACGGATACCTGCGCGCACAGGTACTGCCAACTTATCCAAATCCATATTGCACGGCCCCATATTGGTCCATGTGTTGAACACGGCAATCACAGGCTTGTCAAAATCCTCTGAGGTCATGCCCGCTGCCCGCATCATGGCACGGGCAGGTGCACGAGCACTTCCTTTTAATATGGCATCACTGTTTTTACTCATTTTTTATTTTTCCCTGTCGTTCGCTGCGCTCACGCCGCGCCTCTTGTCTTGTCTGCTTTCCCTGTCGTTTGCTGCGCTCACGCCGCGCCTCTTGTCTTCTTTCTCTCCGATGGCCCAATGACCTTTACTCTCTTCGTTCGTTCACCGCTTCATTGCAAATGATTGACAATCATTTGCGGACATTTCGCGCAAAAAAAAACCCGCTCTTGGTGGGAGCGGGTGCTTAAAAATCTATGTTTAAATTCTAAAACCCGCTTATAATTTTTATGCCAATAATCAGCACCAAAAGGCCCACTAGGAGCACCAAGGTGTTTAACACTGCTGGTTTACTGGAATCTGACTGGGCGACAGTCATGGTTCTAGTTTTAGCTATAGTTTGCAGTTTCATCATCATTACTCTGTTTAATCTCCAGAAGCTTGTACGCAAACTAGGCTTTCGTGACAAGCAATAAATTGCGTGAATGGGGCATTATTCTTCTGAAAAGAAAATATGTGCTTAATTGCGATGTTTATGAGGTTAATAATTCTATTGTTAACGCGTTAGGGAGAAAATTTATGTATTTGCATCTAGAGAAGCAGTTTTATTTTGTACATTAAAACGGTGGCCTTTGCTTGTGATCAAAACTTAGCCAATCGGTCCAAAGGTTTTTTCGAAGTTTTTCTTTAGAGCAGTTTCTACATCTTGCATGCTCGCATCGATGCCGAGTGCCGCAAGGCTGGTGACGCCGTGCTCGCTAATGCCGCACGGGACAATGCCGGTAAAATGCGACAGGTCGGGATTTATATTGACGGAAATGCCGTGATAGCTAACCCACTTGCGAATGCGTACGCCGATAGCGGCGATCTTGGCTTCGGTGTTGTCCGGCATATTCACCCAAACCCCGACACGGCCAGAACGGCGATCTGCCTCCACTCCGAAATCTGCTAAGGTATCAATCACCAATTGCTCCAGCCCAGCCACAAAAGCCCGTACGTCACGTCCGCGCTTGCGAAGATCCAGCATGAAATAGCCAACCAACTGCCCCGGGCCGTGATAAGTGTACTGTCCGCCCCGCCCGGTTTTAAACACGGGAAAGCGGTTTGGCTCGATCAAGTCGGACAGGTTCGCACTCGTCCCTGCCGTATACAGTGCGGGGTGTTCAAGCATCCAGGCAAGCTCGGATCCACTGCCGGAGGCAATAGCCGCAACACGGTCTTCCATAGTGGACACGGCGTCGGGGTATAGCACAGGCGCTTGGCTTGATTGCCACTGCACGGGGGTTTTGGAAAAAAGTGTCGAAGCATTATTCATGTTTAGCAAATGGCGGGTTTGTGCGCGTAAATCAAGTCTGAAGGAAATACGCACTACTCACATATTTTCCTTTGCAACCACCCAATACTTTGCTAAGCCCGCGCTTCCTCAATGTGCGGCCGTGGCGGAATTGGTAGACGCGCAGCGTTGAGGTCGCTGTGGGGTAACACCCGTGGAAGTTCGAGTCTTCTCGGCCGCACCATTTTCTAAATCATTGAAAATAAATGATGTTTTTTACGCTTAAATTTGGGATGAATTTTAAGCCGTTGTTATAAATAACATTATGGTTCTAAGTCTGGTTAGGTTGATGACGGCTTATCCCCTTAAGCAGACCTTAGCTCAGAAAGGTTTAGCAAAGTACATGTTCTGGATCGTCCCTATTCTTACCAATTTCTTACAATTACGACATGTATCGTAAACCTTCTTTCATAACGACCATTGTCGTGTAACGGGATAACGTCATTAAAAGAAGAGAGAACAATGCATAAATTCAACACATCAATTGTAAAAACATTTCTGTTCTGTCTGGTTTCCTGGGTGGTATCTGCCCCGTCGACCCTTGCACAGGCCTCGGCACAGCAGGATAATTTCAGCATCAAGCCTGAAATCTTGCAAGAAACCAGAGAAATTGTCGTTCATCTACCGGAAAATTATGATCCAGACAGCGTGGATGGGTATCCGGTGCTCTATATGCTTGATGCAGATCATGAAGCTGATGAAATTGCAGCACGAACGGYAGGCGAATACCATAAGTCAAGAATGACGCCTGATGTGATTGTGATAGCAATCAATAATATTCGTCGGGGAATAGATTTTCTGCCGCACCACGCGAGTGCGGAGCTGGACGGCAAACAGGTGTTTGGCAACGGCGGTAAATTTCTGTCCTTTATTGAAAATGAACTCATCCCTTTTTCCAGCAAGAAATTCAGGACCAATGGCCGTCGGGTTTTCGTGGGGCATTCCTGGGCTGGACAGTTTATGGCCTATACCTTAAGTCAATCACCGGAATTATTTGATGGCTATTTCATAACCAGCCCGTCCATTGGCGAATATGGAGACCAGACTTTTAGTGACCTGAAGCGTGTCTTTAAACAGAATCTGAATTTTCCGGCATTTGTTTATGTCAGTGTTGGCGAGAATGAGGAGCCAGACCTTCTGGCGGACTATAACCGATTGACCACGCTGTTAGAGCAACATCTTCCCRCGCAGGTAAAATTGTTTGTTGAGATCAATGAGGGTGCAACRCATGAAAACAGTGGTGATAYATCCATTCCCWCCGCCCTGAAAMTGTATTTTTCAACCACKCCCTAAAGATCACCTCACACTRAAAATCATGACMTTGCCTTGAATAGAGGCATTTRYAATCTGGAGAATKAATATGACTATCAAATCGAAAATCRCAAGTTWMMTCGCMRTCGCTCTCTTGAGCGGSATGASTARCTTTGCCGCAGSAGGTGTCGAAGACAGTAAWAMYCTSGCGCCGGAGGCYACAGCCKCCGAAACTACGCTCTCCTTCAGAGATATGCCTTATCTSAAAAAGGCCTTTATMGATACGGCGCCRGTKGAYAGAAAAGACGGTATCCYSGTKGGYGAATTRGGCGTAGACGGCGGCAATAAAGCKATGATTGTCAAACTGGCTCAGGAAATCGCTGACGGTAAGCACAGTCGCTTCGACAGCCTACTCATCGYCCATAAGGGCAARCTTCTGTTCGAATCCTATTATTTGAAGGGYCGTATCAACCTGCCGCACCCGCAAGCGTCAGCGACCAAATCCTAYACMAGYCTRGCGCTTGGYCGCGCTATCCAGWTGGGSTATCTGACSATGGCCGATTTGGACAAGCCCTTGGTCAGCTTTCTSRRRGAYCTCGATCCWGCAAAATTCGTCGACGGTGCAGAAAAGATCACCCTGCACCAAGCATTGACCATGAGCTCGGGGCTTCGCATCAGTAGTAATAAATGGACAGAGCTGAGGGAAAATGCTGCGTTAAAGGGCCAGGGCCTAATTCAGGCTTTTCTTGAGCAGACTGCGCCTATTACCGCAGAGTCTCAGAGCTTTAAATATGGCAGCGGCCAACCAGACTTAGTGATGCAAGTCATCGAGGCCATCGTGCCGGGGACGGCCAAAGACTTTATTAAAAATGAGCTTTTTGACAAAATGGGCATCACGACTTATGACTGGCAGACTAACGTTAACGGCCTGCCAACAGCGGGTTCTCGCGCGAGCATGACATCGCGCGCTATGGTCAAATGGGGCACCTTGGTCCTCGACAAAGGCAAATGGCAGGGCGAGCAACTGATACCAGAAGCCTTCATTGCCAAAGCAACCAGTAAAATCGCCGAACCTACCGATGATGAAGTCGTGTCCGCTGCCAGTGTCTCCGGCACGTCTTACGGCTATTTCTTTTGGCTGAACGATCTGTCCACAGGTGATAAAAGCTACTTGAGTAGAGCGGCCGAAGGCGGCGGCGGGCAATATGTCATTGCAATCCAAGAGCTTGATCTGGTTGTTGTGGTCACCGCCCATAACAAAAGTTTTCATGCTGAAACCTTATCGTTGACAGCAACAAGAATTCTACCAGGTTTTATCAAATAACACCCAAACGAGCTCGGCTATACCCCACGACTTTGCCCGGAGCAGGGTCTTTAACAATYTGGAGAATKAATATGACTATCAAATCGAAAATCACAAGTTWWMTYGCMRTCGCTCTCTTGAGCGGGATGAGTAGCTTTGCCGCAGCAGGTGTCGAAGACAGTAAAAATCTGGCGCCGGAGGCCACAGCCGCCGAAGCCGAGCTTTCATTCAGGGATATTCCTTTACTCAAAAAGGCCTTTATCGATACGGCGCCGACTGACAGAAAAGACGGTATCTCCGTTGGCGAATTGGGCGTAGACGGCGGCAATAAAGCTATGATTGTCAAGTTGGCGCAGGAGATTGCCGATAACAAACACGGTGGCTTCGACAGCATACTTATCGCCCACAAGGACAAGCTAGTCTTTGAATCCTATTATTTGCGCGGCCGTGTCAATTTGCCCCATTTCCTAGCGTCAGCGACCAAATCCTATACGAGCATGGCGCTTGGCCGCGCTATTCAGTTGGGGTATCTGACCATGGCCGATCTAGACAAACCTCTGGTCGGCTTTCTGGGGGATCTGGATCCAACAAAATTCGTCGACGGTGCAGAGCTGATCACCCTTCACCAGGCGATGACTATGCGTTCCGGTATCCGCATCAGTGAAGAACAGAGAGAAGAATTCGAGAAAACCCCCGATCTGTTAAAAGGCCAGGGGCAAGTTCAGGTCTTTCTTGAGCATAGCGCGCCTATTACCACAGAGTCCCAGAGCTTTAAATATCAAGACGATCCAAACTTGGTGATGCAAGTCATCGACGCCGTCGTGCCGGGGACGGCCAAAGACTTTATTAAAAATGAACTTCTCGGYAAAATGGGYATCACGAATTATGACTGGTGGACTGGCGTTAGCGGCCTGCCAACAGCGGGTTCTCGCGCATACATGACATCGCGCGATATGGTCAAATTGGGCACATTGGCCATCAACAACGGTAAATGGGATGGCGAACAACTGATACCAGCAGCCTTTGTTGCCAAAGCAACCAGTAAAATTGCCAAATCTAGCGACGATGAAAACTTCTTGGACAGTGATAATGTCATTAATACCGGTTACGGCTATTTCTGGTGGCAGGCCGACTTAACCACAGGTGATAAAAGCTATTTCAGCAAAGCGGCCAGAGGCGGCGGCGGGCAATATATCATTGTCATCGATGAGCTTGATCTGGTTGTTGTGGTCACTGCCTATGATCTAAATGATAATACCTCAGCACTGACAGCAACAAGAATCCTGCCGGCTTTTATCCAATAAAATTCAAATCCAGTTTACTTCAAATAGGGAAAAATCATGAACATCAGTTTTACATTTAAAAAATTAATCATTGCTACGGCCGTTGTCGCAACGGCCATCGTCGTTTTTTTCGTCCATGCATTGGCTGGATTGAGTGCGCGTCCAGTGGTTTTCGCTGACCCGCCAGCGTTTGTTGAACGGTACGCAGCTGAAATGGACCATTCAGACCCTTCGTCCTCACCGAAAAAATCTGTATCTGCGAAAATGACGACGGATTTCTCCAACGAAGAAGCGTTGGTGCTYAACGTGATTCTGGATGGTGGTTYGTCCGACGTGCTTCTGCGATTGTTTACCCATCCTGAGAAAGCACAACGGGTGAAAATAGCGATGGCTTTTGCCGCTGTGAATAAGAAGTTGTCTCATGATGAAGAGAGTGGCTTCCCAGAAAAAAGACCTCAGTTTTGGGTAGACGTAGAGGAACACATTCCCGACATTCAAAACGCGTTTTTTGAAGCATTGATTACGTCCGCTGAAGAAGGAACAACGAATAAKATTCCGTACATATTGGCTTGGTGGATGCCGGGGCAGGAACATAAAAYGGGCGAAGTRCTTGTATGGGCGGCTAAACAYCATCCGGATCCCNGGGTGCGAAAATCCTCTGTCTATTTAGTGGATAGAAATGGACGGAACGAAGAACTTGTCGGTCCGCTCCTCCGGAACCGAAGCCACGACCCGGATTACAGTGTGCGTAAGCTAGCCCTGAACCTGCGGTTTAAAAGGTTCAAACAGATGCTGAAGACGGGGGAGGATAAGTAACGCCAGACAGGAAATATTTTTTCTTTTGTCGCCGCTGTAGCCCAGAAGATTTTGAAATAATGTGGGTGGATGCGCAGATAATCGAAAACCTCAGGCCCAAGTTGTAACCCTATTGTTAGCCTCAAATAAGGAAAAAATCATGAAATCTATTTACACTTCAACACTGCTGCTGCTTTCTGTGCTGACTATGAGTAGTGTCAGCCATGCCCAAGACGCGTCACCGGTCCTAGAAGGCCCCTATCTCGGGCAAAAGCCACCCGGCTTAACCCCTGAACCATTTGCGCCCGGCATTGTTTCAACAAAAGCTTGGGAAGCCGGCGTTGTCTTCACACCCGATATGAAAGAGATCTATTATATCAGGAAGAATGCGGAAACCAAAAAACGAGAGTTTGTTGTTTTTCAAAACAAAAATAACAGGTGGCACCAGTCAGGTATATCGCCCAAAGTGGGGCAACCAACATTCTCTCCTGATGGTAAGATCATGCATCTGGGAAAAAGATATAAGGAGCGTACGGCAACTGGTTGGTCAGAGTTAAAAAGTCTTGGTTTACCGTTTGAAGACATCCGTATCATGCGCCTTACGGCTTCGTTAAAAGGAACCTATGTTTTTGACGAGATAGGCCCTGCCCACAACGGCGATGGTGTTCTTCGTTATTCACGACTGATCGACGGCAATCGTGAAGCGCCGAAACCATTCGGGAAAGAAATCAATACCGGAGAATGGAATGCGCATCCCTTCATCGCACCAGATGAGAGCTACATTATCTGGGATGGTCAACGAAATAGCCCCGTTCGTAACGCCGACCTTTATATCAGCTTTCGACAAAAAGATGGTTCATGGGGTGGTGCTATCAAAATGGACGACACGATAAATACAGAGCGGGGAGAGTATGGAGCGACTGTAACTCCAGATGGTAAATACCTTTTCTTTAATCGGAATGTGGGCACAGATAATACAGATACATTCTGGGTCGATGCGCAGATTATCGAGGACCTCAGGCCCAAATAATAAACGTGATCAAAATTCCGGTACCATGACACAGTAACCTGTCTCTTGTACAACGGCCCGCTTGGGATTATTCGGTTCGACCGAACGTGCGGCGCTCAGGGCTTGTATAAAACTTACGGTATTGATACACAAACAATTGTAAATGCTTGCATGTAACACGCAAATTGAACATGGCTAAGGAAGCAAGATCATGGAAACAATACTGACTTGGTTCGGATTTTTGGGAACAGCCGTTTTTGCTATAAGTGGCAGCTTATTGGGCTTGCGAAAATCTATGGATATTATCGGTGTGTCGTTTGTAGCAACGCTAACAGGAGTAGGCGGCGGCACTATCCGGGATTTATTGCTGGGTGCAACACCTGTGTCTTGGGTAAAAAACCCTGTCGATATTATCATCTGTATAGCTTGCGCATTCATGGTTTGCTTGTTTAGTCGTGCTCTTGAAGGCCGCCGTATGCAGTGGCTACTTTATGCAGATGCGGCGGGTATGGCCTTATTCGCTGTGGTCGGTGTTGCAACCGCAGAAGTCTATGGGGCTCACCCGCTCGTCTCAATCCTATTTGGCGCCATGAGTGCCAGCTTTGGTGGAATTATCAGAGACATTCTTTGCAGTGAAAAACCGATACTTTTTAGCAAAGAGTTATATATTACGCCCGCACTTTTGGGTGGCGGCGCATTCATACTTTTGCCGGCTTCTGTTGGATTTGATTTAAGGGCCATAAGTGGATTCCTTATAGCTCTATGTGTACGTTTACTTGCCATAAGACTGGGATGGTCAATGCCATTTCCAAATTACAAATGAATGAGTGATTGGCTGCATTTTAAGTCATTGTTTTAAATAACATTACGGTTCTAACTCTGATTAGGCCTTAAATTTCCCAATAGCGGACATAAAGTTCAACACTTTCTATGCCCGCTATAGTGATGTTTTGGGTATCTTTGTATTTGTAGCGTTAAGTATTTGCATCCATACAATAAGTTAGGTCATTTTCTTTCCGGCGATTGTCGTTCCGGCTTTATTTGAGGCTGCAGCCGCGTTGGTTTTAGGTTTTTCTTTTTTCGGTTTCTTTGTTTCTTTGCGTGAATTCTTACCTTTGGCCATGGTCCATCTTTCTGAAAGGCCGCACCCGTGACACGCACAATAACGCGCTGTGGGTTACAATTCCCAAAATTTGGCAATTTGAGCGGAATGAAGATGATCAACCATTTCGCATGAAAAGCAAGGGGCAATTGCACACAACGAGTAGACGTTGAAAGTCCGTGTATTGAGCAGGCAGAATATTATTCTGCAGGACCCCGCGGTCTTTTGTTGGGTGGGCGGGGCAATTCAACGTCATGGCGATGGTTCCATATTTCGACGATTTTTCCATCTGCGTTGAACCGAAACACATTAATTATCGCCACGCCATCGACTTGCGTCATTCCCACCTCTAGAGCGGCGGCGGTTGGWTCGAGAAAGATAAACCAACGYGTTGCAACTTTRTCGCCTTCAGCGATCTGRYAGTCGATTTTGCCAGTCAGTTTTCCAAAGCCGTGAAAAGTATCAGCGATTTTTTTTGAGTAATTGCTGGTTTGGTCAGGCCCTTGGCATCGCCGATATCGTGAATAACATAAGTATCGGCAACATAATCAATGTATTTTTCGGTATTATTTGTGAACCAAAGATCTTGATAAAAATCGCTGGCAAGTTGCTTGTTCCTAGCGGTGAGATCGTCCTCAACAACAGGAGCACACGCAACTGCAAGACCCACCAAAAACACTGATGCAATGATTGCTCTCAGCATAACGCCCTCCTCTTTTGCTTCTCTAAGCGGCAGTAAAGAACCATATTACCCCCTTGCAAAACTCTAATTTGATTTTCCATCTGTGTTGAGGGACGACTATCTACGTTTGCAGACATTGTTGCTTTTTCAGTTCCTTTGCCAATAGATCAAAAACCAAACGAACACGTCTATTTGTTTTAAGCTCTCGGTGGCAAACTAGCCATAGCTGAGAAACAACTATTGGGTCCAGTTCTGGAAATGCACGTTCCAGCAATGGTTCGGCGTCGCCAATGTCCTCGGGTAAAATCATTAGCCCTAGGTCTTGCTTTGCGAGCTCAAACTGCAAGAGTTGAAACTGGGTAACAATGGGAAAATTACTTTGTGTTAGCTTAAGACCTGACCCACCAAATAGTTTGATGAGTATGTCGCTTCTGTCAAAGCCAATAAAATCCACATGTGTTAAATCATCCTGCGGCATTGGGTTGCCGATTTTATTCAGGTAATGCGGAGAGGCATATAGGTGTGTGTTCTCATCTACAATTTTTTTGGCGATTAAATCAGGTTGTGTTGGTCGAAAACTGCGGACGGCAATATCTGCTTCCCGCCGTTTTAAGTCACTCACCTTATTTGATACAACAATTTCTATATCTATTCCTGGCTCGGCGCGCCGTATGTTTGCAATAATAGGCGGCAATCTGAATGTAGCATCAATATCACTAGCGGCAATGCACACATTGCCTTCAACGGCAATAGAACGGCCCGTCGCAGACAAAGAGATGCGGCTCGCCGCCTCGCCCATAGCTCTAACATGTTCAACAAGCTCCAGCCCGTTAGGTGTTAATGTCAAACCACGTCCGACACGCTCAAACAGTACAATCCCTAATTCTTCTTCAAGCGCCGTTACTTGGCGTCCGAGCGTTGGCTGCGTCATGCCTAGCGCTCGAGCTGCAGCCGATAAAGAGCCTTCTTCCACAGTTAGAAGAAAGGCGCGTGCCCTGTTCCAGTTAAATTTTACCGATCGCCAATCCATACGTATACGCATATCATAAGTGCATATTTTGGCAATTTATAAATATTTATGCATGGATATGATAGGATTATCATAAATTAAGAATTATAAAATGCGAGATACAGATGACAAATGCCAACAAACTACCGCCCCTTAAATCTTTTGCAAGGCTCGCTGGGTTCATGTATTTTCTGCTCATACCTCTGGGTATATTGGGGATTATGTATATCCCAATGCTCGTCGTCGATGGGGACTTAACGGCTACGGTCGCCAATTTACGAGATAATGAAGGCATGTTTAAATTATCCATGTTGGCCGCATTGTTGGTCCAGCTTGTGGATATAATGTTGGTCCTCATGCTTTACCGGCTATTCGTTTCTGTGAACCAGAATGTTGCAAAAATATTAGTATTATTGGCCGTACTTGGTGTGCCAATTGCACTACTGAATGAAGTGAACCACGGCGCGATATTATTAATTTTGGATAGTTCAGATATTTCAGAATCATTTGTATTGTTGTTTCTAGGCATCCATCAGTACGGCATTATTATTGCGGGTATCTTTTGGGGGTTATGGCTGTTTCCAATGGGTTATCTTGTTTATAAATCTAATTTCATGCCCAAAATAATCGGCATTGCTTTGATGATCGGTTGTTTTGGCTATCTCGCAGATAGTTTCATCTACATTCTTTTGCCAGATATTGGGTTTCAATTTGCTCAGTTTCTGTTCATCGGCGAAATAATGATGGCTTTTTGGTTGCTAATCATGGGCGTAAACGAAGAGAAATGGTTGTCGCTACAGCAGGTGTAAGCCGGGCGTAGCCCAAAATACCCTATAAAAGCGCGGTTTTCCCCTGTGGTCACTCTTCCACATCGAGGGCGTAGCCTGCGCTTCTTATGGTGCGGATGAGGTCTTTTTTGTTATCGGTGTTTAAGGCCTTCCTAAGGCGGCCAATGTGGACGTCGACCGTGCGCTCATCCACATATATATCTGTACCCCACACATGGTCGAGGAGTGCGGCGCGGCTCCAGACTTTTTGTGGGCGCTCCAAGAATATTTTAAGAAGGCGGAATTCAGTGGGGCCGAGTTTGATGTTTTGGTCATCGCGGCTGACGCGGTGGGTTTCCGTATTCATAATTACGCCGCCGTAAGCTAGTTCGGTATTGCCGATACCGGCTTTGCGCAAATTGGCTTTTATACGGGCGATAAGTTCTTTGATGGAGTGGGGTTTAACCACATAATCATCTGCTCCAACGCCGAGCCCGCGGACTTTATCGTCTTCGGTTCCGCGCGCGGTGAGCATGATGACGGGGATTGTCTTTGTATCAGGGTTGGCTTTGATTTGGCGACACACCTCTATGCCGGACATATCAGGTAACATCCAATCGAGCAAAATAAGGTCAGGACTGTATTCTTGGATAAGCAGTAAACCCTCATCCGCCGTAGGGGCGTGTTTGACGCGGTAGCCTTCAGCCTCAAGATTGTATTGTAATATTTGAGCTTGTGCTTGTTCGTCTTCAATGATGAGGATGAGCGGTTTCATACTTATGCCTTACGCCTGTTCGTTTTTAATGTCATTAGGCTCAATAATAATTTTACTGGTTTTGTCGCCCTTGGGACGCTTGTCTTCTGGCCATTTACCAGTGACAAGGAAAATGATTTCTTGGGCAATATCCGCTACATGATCGCCCATGCGTTCAATGTTTTTAGCAATAAACAGCAAGTGCATACAGCCCGAAATATTACGCACATCTTCCATCATATAGGTGAGAAGCTCGCGAAACAAAGTATTGTGCATTTGGTCAACACCTTCGTCGGCTATGCGTATGTCCTGGGCAGCATCTGCGTCGCGTTTGTTATAAGCGTCTAACACGGACTTAATCATGTTTTGCACCAGCTCGCTCATGCGCACCAATGTCCCGATTGAACCTGTGAAAGCTTCAGCCTTGGTAATGGTATTTGTACGCCGCGCCATGTTTTTGGTGTAATCGCCAATACGCTCCAAATGGCTCGCCATTTTTAAAGTCATGACCACATTGCGCAAATCTGCGGCAACGGGTTGACGCAGAGCCAGAATTTTGATGGCATTTTCGTTTAATTCCGCTTCAAGTTTGTTGATACGCTTATCACCCTTAAGGACTTTTTTGGCGCGCGCGCGGTCTTCTTTGCGTAGGGCCTGGGTGGCCTCAAGGAGTTGTTTTTCTACGAGGCCGCCCATTTCGAGGAGCAGGCTTTCGAGGCGGTTAAGATCATCATTAAATGAGGATACTATATGTTGGGTGTTCATAGTCGACTCCTAGCCAATCTTTCCAGAAATGTAATTTTGTGTGCGTATGTCTTCGGGGTTGGTGAATATTTTTTCCGTTGCACCGTATTCCACCAATTTGCCCAAATGGAAAAACGCCGTCTTTTGCGAAATCCGCGCTGCTTGCGCCATGGAGTGGGTGACAATAACGATCGTGTATTTTTCCTTCATGCTTTCCATAAGATCTTCAACGACCGCAGTGGCAATCGGATCAAGAGCGGAGCAAGGCTCGTCCATCAAAATGACTTGTGGGTCAACGGCAATGGCGCGGGCAATACACAGGCGTTGTTGCTGTCCGCCGGACAGGCTTGTACCCGATTCGTCGAGACGGTCAGACACTTCATCATAAAGACCTGCACGCTTTAAAGACGTAATGACGATGTCTTCAAGATGGTCTTTATTTTCCGCGAGGTCGTGAATACGCGGGCCGTAAGCTACGTTATCAAAAATAGATTTTGGAAACGGGTTGGCTTTTTGAAACACCATACCGATACGGGCCCGCAGGGCCACAACGTCAACCTTGGGTGCATATATATCTTGACCAGCAAAGCGGATATCGCCTGTGACTTTGCAAACAGAAATCGTATCATTCATGCGGTTGAAACAGCGCAGGAATGTCGATTTACCGCAACCGGACGGCCCGATAAGAGCCGTTATCTGGTTTACCGGAATATCCAGACTTACATCATCAATTGCTTGTTTTTTACCGTAAAAAACATCGACGTTATTAGCACTTAAAATTGGTGGTTTTAATGCCGATGCTTGTTCAGTTTGCATATTCATAATCATTCCCATTGCTTTATACCCTACCAGCGCCGTTCAAGTTTTCTGCGTAAAAACACGGCGAGTAAATTCATCAAGATCAAAAAGGCGAGCAACACGATAATCGCCGCAGATGTGCGCTCGACAAAGCCTTTCTCCGGGCTGTCTGCCCATAAGAATATTTGTACTGGCAATGAGGTTGCCGCGTCCGTTACCCCGTGCGGGATATCGACAATAAATGCCACCATACCAATCATCAAAAGTGGCGCCGTTTCGCCGAGGGCTTGCGCCATGCCTAAAATTGTTCCCGTTAACATGCCGGGCATGGCAAGCGGTACAACATGGTGAAATGTTGCTTGTGTTTTGCTGGCACCAAGGCCAAACGCCGCATCGCGAACCGACTGCGGAACCGAACGCAAGCTGGCGCGTGCTGCAATAATAATGGTCGGTAAGGTCATCAGCGCTAAGACCATGCCGCCCACAAGCGGGGTGGAACGCGGGATGTGAAATACACCCAAGAATATAGATAAACCAAGCAGGCCAAACACGATGGAAGGCACGGCGGCTAAATTATTGATGTTAATTTCAATCAGGTCGGTGATCTTTGATTTACGGGCATATTCTTCAAGATAAACTGCCGTCGATATACCTAAGGGGAAGGCAATCATAAAGCAGACCAGCAAAGAGAAAAACGAACCCAAAGCTGCGCCTAATATACCGGCCATTTCTGGCTCACGGCTATCCCCATTGG
This sequence comes from Robiginitomaculum sp., assembly GCA_002732685.1. The sequence goes on along the minus strand of NVRS01000005.1, from coordinate 16,665 downwards.
TGAAAAATGCTGTGTTGAATTTCTTCTTTATTTGGCCGTTTTGTTCAAGCATTTCGATATAAACGATGTCTTTGTCTTTGAGGCGGCGCAGCTCTTCGGCGAGGCTTTTGTCAATTTTTCCCTTCATGAAAAGGTCAACTTCAGACGCCGCCGGTAGCCAGATGTTTTGGGTTGTCCCGATCAGGTCTAAATTACCGCTTACAAGCTTTCCCAATTCGTAGACCGCCCCGCTAGAAAGGAGCTTATAGAGGCGTTTTTTATCACGGCGTTCAGTAACGTTCGGAAATGTCTTTGCCAAAGCCGCCGTTAGTACAGGTTTGTAATTTGCGAGCGCGAGGATTTCTGGGTCGCGGGTACCATTTGGATCAATGACTTGCTCTGAAAAGGTAACTTCAATGCTTATTTTTGTTTGCTGGAACGCRCCCATRCCGCGCAAGAGAATAGCRCTGAACATAAACACCAAAAARCTSAGTGCKATMRKGATRGCAATRCGKCCATACCATTTAAACCGSGCYTCTTTAGCRTGGCGRCGYTTWAGGCTTGGCGAKGTKKYCAAWKCRTATGTTGTTTGTACGAGATCAGTCATATTGCTTCTTGTATTTATCAACAATTTTCAGTGCGACGACATTCAGCCCAAGTGTCAAAACAAACAAATATAAGGCAATGGCAAAAGCGGCCAATGTTTTGGCGCTATCAAATTCTTGGTCGCCTGTTAGCAAAGTGACAATTTGCACGGTCATTGTYGTCACGGCCTCCAAAGGATTAAGGCTGAGCTTGGCTGCCAAACCCGCTGCCATAACCACGATCATAGTCTCGCCAATGGCGCGGGAAACTGCGAGTAAAAGACTACCCATAATTCCGGGCGTTGCGGCAGGAAGAACGACTTTGGTGATGGTTTCCGCCTGCGTCGCCCCCATGCCTAATGAGGCATCTCGCAAAGCTTGTGGCACCGCGTTGATGACATCATCGGACAATGATGAAATAAACGGTACGAGCATAATACCCATGACCAGTCCAGCGGCTAGCGCGCTTTCAGATGATATTTCAAATCCAACGCCAGACCCGCCCGCTCGGATGATGGGTGCGACGACAAGGGCTGCAAAAAAACCGTAAACTACGGTCGGAATACCAGCGAGTAATTCCAGCAAAGGCTTAACAATTGCGCGGGTATTTGGCCGTGCATATTCTGCAAGATATACGGCAGAGAGTAGACCGAGCGGCGTGGCTACCAACATTGCGATGAAGCTAATGAGTAGGGTGCCCGTTAGAAGGGGGATGACACCGAATGCACCGCTAGATCCAACCTGATCTTCACGAATAGCCGTTTGAGGGGACCACTCAAGTCCAAACAAAAAATCGGTTAGGGGAATTTTCTCGAAGAACCGAAAAGCTTCAAACGCAAGTGAAGCCACAATCCCCACAGTCGTAAGAATAGCCACCAGCGAGCTTGCAATCAGCAAAGACTGAATGACAAGCTCTTTGATTTGTGTGCTGCGGCGTGCATGCCTGAGCCTTAAATCAACTGATGGTTTCACGGGTAGGTTTCCTAATCCAAAATCAAAGTTTCAAGGCCAAGAACGCTGGTTTCCCATTTTGCATGTTCAGCGCCGTTCATTGGAATGAGACCTTTTTCAGCCAAATATCCATCTGCACCGCTGGCTTTATCGCTCAGGAACTCACCGAGATATTCGGTAATCCCTGGTACGTTGCCAATATTGTCTTTCTTGACGTAGAAATACAAAGACCGCGACACAGGGTATGCCCCATTGGAAATATTTTCAAATGTTGGGGCGGTGCCGTCAACGATACTACCTTGAACACTGTCTGCGTTTTGATCAAGAAAACTAAACCCGAAAATACCGAAAGCACTTGGATTAGCATTTAGTTTTTGAACAATCAGGTTGTCATTTTCACCGGCCTCAACAAAAGCTCCGTCTTCGCGGATAGTGTGGCAAAGAGTTTTGTATGCGGGCTTATGGGTTTTTTTTAAGGCTTTGATCCAATCAAATGTCTTACAGCCGCCTTCCATAGCTAGCTCAACAAATGCGTCGCGCGTGCCGGATGTTGGCGGTGGACCCATGACTTCTATGTTCACATTGGGAAGTGCAGGATTGACATCGTTCCATGTTTTATATGGGTTTGCCGTGGTGCCGCCCTTGCCGTTTGGCACGTTCTTGGCCAGTGCCAGAAATACGTCCTTCAGGCTTAATTCTAAGCGAGGAGACTTACGGGAATTGGCCAAGACAATACCGTCATAGCCAATTTTAACTTCGACAATGTCGTTGATACCGTTTTCGGCGCACCGTTTGACTTCGGACGCTTTGATGCGCCGGGACGCGTTGGTGATATCAGGATRATTTGCACCAAGACCGGAGCAAAAGAGTTTCAAGCCGCCGCCAGAACCTGTGCTCTCAACTATTGGTGTTTTAAACTTTGTTGTCCGGCCGAAATTTTCAGCAACTGTCGTTGCAAATGGATACACTGTGGACGATCCGACGATTTTTATCTGGTTGCGCATATAGCTGGCTTGCGCTGGTGTGCTTACACTTTCCGTCGGTGGGTTAGGCGTGTCTTTGCCCCCGCATGCCGCAAGGCTAAGTGCGAGCACACTCGTTGTCATTATTTTTCTTAACATTGTCATCTCTTTCATCATTCTTTTTGTCATATGGGCGAAACCGTTTCGCCTTCACGTCTGCGAATAATGAATTTTCATGGCGATTTTCATACAAGCCAGTGACAGCTATATGACAGTTATATGATGGTTTTATGACAAGAGGGGCGGCGCGGTTTAATTGGGTAAAATAACGCTAACCGAACTTCCGACACCGATTTTGCTTTTGATAGAAAGYCTGCCTCGGTGACGGTTGAGAATATGTTTGGTAATGGCAAGACCGAGCCCTGTACCGCCTGTCTCGCGAGAGCGGCCCTTGTCGACACGGTAAAAACGTTCCGTCAGGCGCGGCAAGTGTTCGGGTGCGATACCTTCGCCTTGATCTTTAATGGTGATCGTTATTTTATTTTGGCTTTGCGTAACACAGACATCAACCTTCGTTTTGGGTTCACTATATTTCAAAGCATTTTCAATTAAATTTTGAAATACTTCTGTCAGCTCATCTGGATCGCCAGTTATAAGGGGCAAATTTTTAGGGACGTCCAAGACAATACGGTTTTTATATTCGGCTTTACTTTCAGAAAGTACGGTCATAATTCGCCGTAATAATTTAGGAATATCGACCTGTCCATCTGGCGGTAAATGTTCTTTGGCTTCGAGTTTAGACAAAGAAAGAAGATCGCCAACCAATCTAGACATGCGCTCAGTTTCTCCTTGCATAAGGCTGAGAAAATTATCGCGAGCGGCAACATCATCATGCGCCGGCCCTTGCAGAGTTTCCACAATGCCCATCAGGGATGTCAAGGGTGAACGGAGTTCGTGGCTCACATTGGCAACAAAGGTAGAGCGCGATTTCTCCGCATCAATTGTAGCTGAAATATCAAGGAGCGTAAACAAAATGCAATCTTCCCCCGTGGCAACCAAAGATGCAGCACTGGCTTTATAGGTACGCGGCGTCTGTAAATGTAATATTAGATCACAGGTTTTTAATTTCCTGGTTTTTACCGCCATATTCAAACATTTAATTGCAGTGGGTTGGCGCACAATTCGTACAAAATCCATACCCGTAAGTGTGGTTTCAAATAGACTTACCGCCGCTAAATTTGCACTTTGAATTTTATAATCAAAGTCCAAGACTAGAGCGGGTTGTGGCAGTGCATCGACAATGGTTTGTAACATAACGGTATTCATAAGGGTTTGGTCTTCACATCCTGATTATTTGCAGTCCTACATGTATATCTATTATAAATCTACTAGGCTTCTTATGCTTAGAACATTGAGAGTATATGGGCCAACCACCACTCTAAAATTTTCCTATGGAAACACGAACAAATAGGTATAAGACAGCATACGTAATCAAATATCATCTAATTTAGAGGAGGGCGCATGTCAGAACCATCTGAAGTCATTGAAGCGCCCCACGTCTCTTCGGCAGACTTGGATGTGGGCCATGTCGACGCCTTGCGCAAGGCTATCCAAAACAGCGATGGTGAAGCAATCCGAAACTTGCTCGCAGATGAGCATCCAGCGGAACTGGCTGACCGATTTGAGCAATTACCATCTGATGACCGCAATGCTTTAGTGGTGCTGGCGCCGGATGTTATTAGTCCTTTGCTACTCGCTGAACTTGAAGACGAAGTGGTGGAAGATATTCTGCCTCTGTTAGAGCTGGAACAAATTTCCAAAGCGATGAAAGAGCTGGATTCTGATGATGCTATCCAGATTTTTGAAGAACTTCCCAAAGAGCGCCATGCAGCGGTTCTAGCCGACCTGTCAGAGCAAGACCGTAAAGAAATTGAAGACGGTTTTGCTTTCGACGAGGAAACCGCTGGTCGGTTGATGCAGCGCGAATTTGTTGCAGCGCCGGAATTTTGGACTGTTCACCAGACCATACAACATATGCGCACTCAAAATGAAATGGGTGATGATAATCTGCCGGATAAGTTTTTTGATGTTTATGTAATAGATGCGCATTTTCACCCACTTGGTTATTTACCGTTATCAACATTGATGCGCAGTGGCCCTGACTTGGTTCTTAAAGACATAATGGATAATAATTTAACTGTCATTAAACCGGAGTTGGACCAGGAGGACGTAGCCTATCTCTTTGAAAAGTTTGATCTGATTTCTGCGCCAGTAGTTGATGTGGACGGACGGTTGTCGGGTATGATTACTGTCGACGATATCGTTGAAATCATTCAAGATGAACATACCGAAGACATGTTGGCATTGGCTGGCGTGAGCGAGGCTGGACTGGTTGATACTGTGGGCAGTACAGTTATGGCTCGCGCGCCGTGGCTGTTCGTTAATTTGCTAACGGCTATCGCCGCGTCGTTTGTGATTTCCTTGTTTCAAGAGGAGATTGAAAAATTAGTAGCGTTGGCCGTTTTAATGCCAATCGTTGCTTCCATGGGTGGCAATACCGGCACCCAGGCGCTTACCGTTGCTATACGGGCATTGGCGACCCGAGATTTAACACCGGCCAACACAAAAAGAGCTATCCGGCGCGAAGCTCTTGCCGCCATTGTCAATGGTTTGATTTTTGCAACTATTCTTGGTATTATTACATTGGCTTGGTTTGACAATTTTAAACTGTCATTTGTAATTGCAGCGGCTTTGGTCTTTAATTTGTTTTGTGCTGGTCTAGCGGGAATACTTGTGCCGCTTGGCCTGAAAAAAGTCGGAGCTGACCCGGCCGTAGCTTCTACCGTATTTGTAACGACGGTTACAGATGTTGTTGGCTTTCTTGTGTTTTTAGGTTTGGCAGGAGCGTTTCTTCTGTAAAAATTTCCCGTATTTCGAGAAAATGGTATAAAATTTGCACTTGCTAGATAAGATGAAAATCGTATTGTTTTGGAGCAATTATGGCATATGAGTATAATATTTCTGAAGATGGCCTTGAGCTGATTAAAGCTTATGAAGGCTTTCGACCCGTTGAAACTGCTTTGGTTTCCGGCCAAAAGGTTATTGGTTATGGCCATTCATACGTATTAGGTGAGGCGTCGCTTTTGACACAAAAGAAGGCCGAAGAAATATTAAAGGCGGATATCGCGCCCATAGAAAAAATAATCAACCACATTGTTCATGCGCCCCTGTCTCAGGGTCAGTTTGACGCTCTGGTGTCACTTGCCTTTAATATTGGTATCGATGCTTTCTCTGAATCCACTGTTTTGCATTATTTGAATAACGGTCAGCCTCTCGCTGCTGCAGCAGGGTTCGATGAATGGCGCAAAAGCATAATTGCCGAAAAAACATATGTAATAGATGCCTTGGTTCGCCGCCGCACTGCAGAAAAGGCTCTGTTCCTGAACCCGGCATTGGGTATTGTTGCTGCGCCGCGTTATGAGGTGCCGCCCTTACACGACGACACGGTTAAATCCGGAGAAGATGATATTGAGGTCTTTAGTACATCTGATGAGGACGGCTTTGTTGAGCAAGCCCCGTACGCAGAACCGCCTGTTCAGGAACCGCATAGCGAAGATGATGCCGCTGCTGCTGTCATGCTTAGCGAGCGGGCTGCAGCGCCGCAAATATATGAAGATACTCTGGACGAGCCCTCTGTCAATGACACTGTCTCTGAAGATGTCGTTATAGATAATGTTGTTGAAATTCAGCCAGAATTTGAGGCTGAGGCTGAGGCTGAGGCTGAAACTGAAACTGAATCTGAAGTCGCATATGAGCATGAAACCGAATTTGAGCAAGACGAAGATATGTCACCAATTGCCATTGCCGCCGCAGACGTGAGTGAGCGCCTAGACAATCTCATGGAAGAAACTGACGACGAAGCACTAGCAGAGAACATTGTTACCAATGAGACAGAAGCTTTAGATGCTGAAGTCGTATCTGAAACAGAAATTGCAGAAACTGAAGTTCATGATATTGAAATGCAAGAATTTGAGCCTGTTGAGCACGAAGCTGTGGAACATGAATATGTGGAACATGAAACCATGGTGTCAGAAACTCTAGAAGCAGACGTTATGGAATTTGAAGGCGACACCACGCTAGAACAACCCACTCCGAAAAAGCTACAAAAAAGGAAAGTAAAGGGCGCTGGTGCGTTCTGGACGGCTTTGGTTGTTGGCTTACTATTGATCGGTGGTTCTCTGTGGAAAATGAAGTTTTCCCCTATCACCAATATGGGTGCAATGGATGAATTTTTAGCGCCGGTTGTTCTTTTGGTTGGGGCAATGATGATCATGGGCGGAATGTTCTACATGGTCAAAGCACAATTGCGTAGAACGACAAAATAAACACATAGATTTAACTTGGATGCTCCTTTCTTATCCTAAGCTGGCTTGCTAGGATGAGGCATGACAATTCATCTGATTAAATTATCTGTCGGCTCCAAGTCTATTGAAACCCTGGCGGCCTATCAGCAAGGTTTGGCGCAAAGGCGAGCGCAAGAAGGGCTGCCAGCTTTTGCTGATCATATTACCCGCATGTCTCCGCGCCAAAAAGCAGAGGTTTTGGAGGGCGGGTCAATTTATTGGGTCATTAAGGGTATAATCCAGTGCCGTAATACCATCATTGATCTGGCTGAAACACACACACAAGATGGCCGGAAAGCCTGCCGAATTGTGCTTGCACCGGATTTAGTGCCTGTGGTGCCGACACCAAAGCGGGCTTTTCAGGGCTGGCGCTATCTTAAGCCCGAAGATGCCCCCGCTGATTTATCTAGTGTTGGCGAGGTAGACAGCCTCCCTGCGCATATCCGAATTAAATTGGTAGAGCTTGGTGTTTGGTGATTAGCTGCTTCGTTTGAAATAAATGTCATGATGTATTTCATGAAAAATAAAATACCCACGTTGCGCTAACCAGTTTTTCACTTGCTCGCGGTTTTTTTCCCACAACTCAATTTGCAAAAAACAATCATTGTTGGCGAGCATGTTCTCCATGCCCATAAGGGCTTCGGCTTCATGGCCTTCCATATCAAGCTTCAAAAAAGCAGATGTGCCGGATACATTAAACTGGCTGTCAAAACTGTGAATTTGTACATGTTGGCGGTCGGTAAAATCCCGCTTCGGGTTGTTTTTTTCGTTGTGGTCGAGCGTAGCTGTACCGGATGATTTCTTATCAAAAGCAATGATCAGGGTTTCAGATTTTGTGCCTAGTCCGTAATTATGCGCGGTGGTTTTATCTCGTAAACCGTTCAAACTCAAATTTTCACACAACCGCGACCATGTTTTAGGCACAGGCTCAAAAGCATGAAGTACAGTAAGCTTGGGCGCGCCTACACCAAGTAATACACTATATAGGCCAATGTTGGCCCCGCAGTCATAAAAGGAGGTTAAACCGTTTTCTTCGATACATTCTTGGGCAAACTTCAGTTGCGCTTGTTCAAACGGACGGCCAATCAACAGGCGGTTGTCAATCCAGTCACTGGGATATAGCTTCCAATTCGCCCCTAGGCGGGTTGCCAAAATTGGTTTTTTTCGCAACCGCAATAACCGCTTGGCCACACTAAAATAAGGATTAAATCCTGCCATGTTTTCCTCTTATACCGTAAAGCTTTAAACCACCTTATTGGTTAAAGAGCCGATCCCTTCAATAGCAATTGTAACCACATCGCCTTTATTGAGAAAGTGTCCATTCTCCAACCCGCAGCCACCAGGCAAGGTACCTGTAGCAAAAAATTCTCCAGGATATAGATGCTCTGCTTGGCTAACATGGGCAAGAGCTTCGCCAAGAGTAAACTGCATGCCGGCCGAAGAAACTTTGCTGATCTGTTTGCCGTTGATACTGATCGTACCAACTAGCGCATTAATATGCGGCAAAATTTCATCCGCAGTCACAAATTCAGATGAAATCGCATTTGCAAAATGTTTAGATTTTTGCGGCCCGAAGCCGCTCGCCATTTCCGGCATTTGTACATCACGGGCAGAAAAATCATTGAAAACAACAAACCCTCCAATAGCCGCCTCAGCTTGCTCGGGCGTTGCGTTGTAAAGCGGTTTTGCGAGTACAAACCCGACTTCTAACTCATAATCAATTGAGGATGAATATGCTGGCCAAGCAATCTCCGCACCGTGCCCGTAAAAATTCATATGCCCACCCATGTAAAATATAGGCTGCTTATACCAAAGAGGTGCAGGCTTTAATTTCGGATGGGTCTTGCCTGTCAGTTTTTTGTATATTTGCGTGATGCAGTAAGCAAGCGGGCGTGCGGTCTTGGCGTAATTGCTGGCCGCATTGATATAATGCGCTTCGCTGAGCATAAAATCCCGGTAAGACTTTGGCGTGAATGGTTTCGCATCCTGTACGTCAATTTCGCTTTGCCCTGTAGCGTTCAGAAAAATATTATAAGCTGCGCTATTTTTGCGGACGGTTTTCCAGTTAGCGCTATCTTGCATTTGGAGTATATAGCGGCGATCCTTCGCGTTAGGGTTGGGAAATTTACGAAATTTCATAGCGCAGTAATATCTTCATCATCGCCGACGCTGACCCAAATACGGAGATCGCATATAGAGCCAAAATTACAGGCAGGTGTTTAAGTAATTGAGACCGCAATGAACTCTCCTCCGTTTGGGCARTTTTCCTAGCCTTCTTTGATAATTAGTTTGGCATTTCTGCGCCAAACCGCTTGTGAACGCGTTGATAAAACTCTCGTGCCGCTAAACGTTCACGCCATTTTACAATACTGGGGTAGGGTTTCAAATCAACGCCGCACATCTCGCTGGGCTCTAATGCCGCAACTAGACTAATATCAGCGAGGGTAATATGGTCGCCCATAATATAGTCGCGGCCCTTCAACTGTGTTTCGAGTAAGGGCAAGTCGCGTGACAGCATGCTTTCACCAGTTTTGATAGAAGCCGTATCAGGGTCCTCACCGATCATTTTGGTGATAACACGATTAAAGAACAAGCGGGCTACGGCTTGTAAAATATGCTGGGAAGAAAAATCAATCCATTGATTGATCTCCGCCTGCTTTTTAGTATCCGCTGGATAAAACGAGGACGGTCCTGAGAGTGCGCACAGATATTTACAAATTGCATCAGACTGGCTCAGGGTAAACCCGCTATCATCAATAGCAGGGACGCGGCCGGCAGCGTTGATCTCAAGATATTCGGGCTTTAAGTGTTCTCCGCCCTGTAAGTCTACATGAATATATTCATGAGGTAGCCCTAAATAACGCACACATAACCGCACTTTATTGGTCGGCATGGATAAAAAATGGCCATAAATTTTCAACATAGGAAACTCCATTGACGTGTATTACCTCTTTACCGCACATTTAAGTATAAATCTATCGCCTATTTAAACCCCGCCTATTGAACTAAGGGCTGTCGTCTAACAGTTTATCCAAGCGCTCAGAAAGGTCTTGGCTGTCTGTTGCCGTTTCGTCCACGCCTGGATTATCAGGACTTGGCGCATCTTCAGCCTGTAGTCCATCTTCCCGAGGTGCAGGTGCAAATTCCGCAACGACACGGCAGCGTTTGTGCGCTTCGTAACGGGGGTGGATCAAAGTGCCATTTTCGCCGTAGGACAAAGACAATCTTTGCCAATCAGCATCCGTGTAGTTAAACGCGGTACCGTCCGGATCCAGATCAGACCAGTCGGCTTCAATCGGCGCACTCGCCGCACGATGTTGCCATGTCTTGGCACCCACAGCATTACCCAACATGTTTTCAGCTTGGGCTGCCAACGTGCATAAACGTGCCGATGCATTATCGCCTTGCAGTAAACCGTCCAGCGTAGACAAAGCCGCAACACCATCACTATTCGACAACGCTTGTTCGGCAGCAAGGATTTTGCTTTCGCGGTGATCCGCATTGGTTTTGATTAAAGCATTGATTTTGGTTGCAATGTTTTTGGCAGTTTCGCCCTGCCATAAATCTCTATAAGCAAGTGCGAGCGCGGGATGCGGGCTTTTCGCCCAGGCTTTTTCAATAATTTGCGCCGCCTTTTTGGTTTGTTTATCTTGGGCTAATAACCGAGCTGCCAAAGCAACGCCGGGCGCGAACCCCGGGGATAATTCTGCAGCGCGTTTGGCTTGTTCCAGTGCACCGCTTTGTTGATCGGATGCTTCCAAAGCATGTGCGCTGGCTGAGAGCAACACGGAGCGGCGACGACGGATTTCTTTTTTGCCCAAGAGTTTGCGTTTTTCTGCGACAGCCAATGTTTCCAATGCGCCYGCCCAATCGCTCACAGCGACTTGGGAAGTGTATAAAAGGTCGAACGTCCACATTGGCGATTTTGAATTTTCAAAAGAGGCCTTCGCCATTTCTATACTGGCGACATGATCCCCACGGYTTTCTGCAAGTCGTGCCAGCCCGTGCAGGCCTGCTGCCTGCGTATCTGGGTTGTTTTTGAGCTCTGTGTAATGGATATGGGCATCGTCGTATTCCCCGCCAATTTCCGCTGCCTTGGCAGAAATYAGAGCCGTTAAGCTCGGACGGTCAAGTAAATCACTGGCTTTCTTTGCCCTTTTAAGCGCYTTCGCACCATCACHGGATTCGATAGCAAGCAGCGCTTGTTCCACTGCGTCAAGCCCTTGCTCGCCGCGTCTGCGGCCCATGCCCTTTAGCATACGGTTAGGGAGSCGYCGTAYCCAAAACACCAATGCCGATAGTGCAACAATGCTAAGAATAATGGCAGCACCGCCWACAATKGCTGCYTGTAGAGATATAAAATCYCCTGTTGGTGGTTGTTCGGGTAAAAACTCAAACAATATACCCCGCTGTCCGCCGACATAAGCYAACAGACCTGCAAGAACGACAAGYAAAATCAACGGTAAAATTAAACGGCGGGCCATAATGGTTTCCTRTTTTYKGWTTTKYACNCNTATTCWATACTTGGTGCSRCTTTTTTWGCAGCTTGCAYCCAYTCRGCAGCRCTGGTGCGAACCGGCGGGTTAAGKTGTGCAATCTGTTCGAGAGCAGCTGTCACGTGTCCATTCCTRAGYGCCGTCTCYGCTGCATTAATTGTGRCATATGGGTCGGGAGCATTATCATTGCCCACTCTGATATGTTTGCTCARGGCTCGCTTCAGCCAGCCTRTTTTTTTRCTTGCGGTTTTTTCTTGMGCCTTGACGGCYRCCAACATTTTTGMGCGTGGAAACGTATTAATGAGAACATCMARYGCGGCTTGCCCTGTTGGAYYAGMAGCTGGTTTTGCTGATATTTGYMTYACGCTCATTGYTTCATTCGCAAAGGTTTCTTCTGRTRATTTTGTAGAAACTTCACCGGCTATATCTTGAGCTTGAGCATTATTGGTGTTCATAACGCTTTTCTCCAGAGCATCTAAGCGAGCAGTAATCGAGCCAGCTCCGACAAACACATCCGTATTTTCTCCGCTTAAAGCTTCAAGAACTGCAATGCGGTCAGTGAGAGTTTTTAAGTTTGCTTCGGTATTGTTTTGCAGTTGGGCAATAGTTTGCTTCTGCGCCTCTACTTGGTAGGCTAAAGTTCGGCTTTCTGATTGCAGTGTGTCTAATCGGGTCTTGGCATTCTGTTGTATATTATTGGCTGCGGTACCGAGTTGTTTGGTTTGAGTTTGTGTTACCTGCCGTAGATCATCAAGGCTTTGTTGCAGCTCGGTTCTAAGCGCGATGGTTTTATCTGGCCCTGCCAGTATTTTGCTGCCGACAATTCCGAGCGTGCCGCCCAACACTATAGACAATACAAATCCGTTCAGCAAAAAACCAAAATTAAATTTAGCGCGCTTGGGGGCAGHTATTTCCTCTTTAGCCTCAAACTCGCTCTCTAAGTCTTGTTCGGCCTCGTCTTCAGCTTCTGTTTCGTCATCGTTCACATCGTTGCCCGTATCATTGTCCGTGTCGTTGTTCATGTCGCACTCCTATCTGCAAGTTTAAGCGCAGCACGGTTTCGCATCAAGGTTCAAATTGACGCAAGAACTCAAGCCCTGTATGGCAAATATATGTTAAAAACCTCTAAAAACCTGCCAAAGACCTCTGCATCCCAATCCGTTCTGGTTTTGGGTATTGAATCTTCTTGTGATGAAACTGCCGCATCGATTGTCTGTCGACATAAAGATGGCCGGATTGATGTGTTGTCATCTTTGGTAGCTTCACAAAATGAAGCCCATGCACCTTACGGTGGGGTCGTACCGGAAATTGCAGCCCGCGCACATATGCAAAARATWGAAAGCTTAATYGCAGGTGCRGTAGAGAGCGCAGATATAACTTGGGSYGATTTGGACGCCGTAGCYGCAACGGCTGGCCCCGGCCTTATCGGCGGGGTGATGACYGGATTRTTGGCGGCTAAAGGCTTAGCCGTGTCTTTGRATATYCCTTTAATTGGCGTCAATCACTTGGAGGGKCAYGCKTTATCCCCGCGCCTGACACAGGACTGCCCATTTCCGTATTTACTSTTATTGGYATCAGGCGGACACACTCAACTTCTCAGCGTAGACGGYGTTGGYGATTTCACGCGGCTTGGCTCAACTGTCGACGATGCGGCAGGSGAAACATTTGACAAGACGGCGAAAATTATGGGGYTAAGCTTTCCGGGCGGGCCAGCATTAGAGCGTATGGCGGCCTTTGGTAACCCAAAGGCRATTCCTTTGCCGCGCCCCTTCAAGGGTAAGCCYCATGCGGATTTTTCCTTCTCTGGCTTAAAAACGGCAACAGCGCGGGCGTTTGATAAACTTGGCAATACCTGTGAGCAGGGCAAAGCTGATCTTGCCGCTAGTTTCCAACAAGCCGTCAGTGATGTATTGTGCGACCGGACGGCCAATGCCATGGATATGTTCATAAAAACCCATACAAAAACTCAGGCAAAAACCCACACCCAATCTGGCAAAGGCCCTTACCGGTTTGTTGTTGCGGGCGGGGTCGCGGCAAATGCGACCATTCGCGCCGCCCTAGAAAACTTATGTGTGGACAAGGACTTTACCTTGATCGCACCACCGCTTAAATATTGCGGAGATAATGGTGCGATGATTGCATTGGTTGGCGCCGAAAGATTGTTGTTGGGACAAGTAGACACACTTGATGTAAAAGCCAGACCCCGTTGGCCACTTGATATGGGCAGTGCTATTCAAAACCCTGCGAGCGGATTTGGCAAAAAAGGACCAAAGTCATGACAGTAAAAACATTCCAAAAAATTGGCGTTATCGGCGGTGGTGCTTGGGGGACGGCTTTGGCACAAACTTTGGCCGCATCCGGCCGCGATGTAATGCTCTGGGCATTCGAAAAAGAATGTAGCGCCGCTATTAATAACAAGCACGAGAACACACTCTATTTACCCGGTGTGAAACTTCATCCGTCTTTGCATGCTAGTTCCGACATGGCTGATTTAGCAGGGGTAGATGCTGTACTTGCTGTAGCGCCGGCCCAGCATATGCACGCGACATTGGCGAATTTTGCACCTTACACGTCGGATGGTTTGCCGGTTGTATTGTGTTCTAAAGGTATCGAAATTTCCACACTGAGCTTTATGTCAGAAGTGTTGATAGATGTTTTGCCAAACACTATCCCGGCTGTATTATCCGGCCCTAGTTTTGCCGTTGATGTCGCGGCTGGTCTGCCGACGGCAGTTACCTTGGCGGTAGAGGACGAAGATTTGGGCGTTGGTCTCGCTAAAGCTATTGCTGCTCAAAGCTTCCGCCCTTATCTCAGCACAGATGTACTTGGTGCTGAAATAGGTGGTGCCGTTAAAAATGTACTCGCTATTGCTTGCGGCATGGTACTTGGCAAAGGGCTGGGGCGCTCCGCACACGCGGCGTTGATCGCGCGAGGCTTTGCCGAAATGACCAGACTGGGGGCCGCCCTAGGTGCACGGCCCAAAACTTTGACGGGCATGTGCGGGCTAGGAGATTTGGTGCTGACCTGTTCAAGCGAGCAATCAAGAAATATGTCCTGCGGCTTAGCTCTTGGTCAAGGTCAAAGCCTCGAAGAAATTATGTCCACCCGTAATGCAGTCACCGAGGGTGTTGCTACCGCGCCTGCGCTTAAACGCCTTGCCGCCAAGGCGGGCGTAGAAATGCCGATCTGTGAGGCCGTTGCAGCGATCCTAGACGGGAGCGCAGAGGTTGACACTGCCATTGAAGCCTTGCTGAGCCGTGCATACAGGACAGAAATATAGTCGTTATGGAAAAACTTACGGCTTAGGTTCTTCTGGTTCTTCTAGTTCTTCTGGTTCTTGGTATTTAAACCCGGTCTCGGATGCTTGCTTGCGGACTGCCGTAACCATGATGTTGTCGAGAGTTTTTGTTTCTGACATTTCTTTGCGTTTTTCCGCGACATAGTTTTTTTGTTTTTGGCCTAGTTCTGTGATTTGTTTTTGAATATCTGAACGCTCAACCTGCTTGGTTTCTATAAAGGTTTTACGCTCGCCCGCAGTTTTTCCTTTTAATTTTTCCGGCATTTCCTCGTCGCTTAGGCTGAGTACGCTGCTCTGGTCTTTCTTATAGGCATCGATGATGTCCCAGCTTTCATTACTATATCCAGGTTGAGACTTTGCACGAAGCCTGCTGATTTGCGCGCCTTTATTCATAGAAGCAGCGTTACTATCTTGCACAGCTTGGCGTTCTTTGAGATGTGCGCCGCTTGCGCCGTAACCAAAATAAGTATCATTAAGTTTCTTATTGAGGTCGATCAATGTATCGTCCCAAGGCGAGGGCACGTGCACATATTTTTCGTCTTGGTTGATGGTCATATAAATACCGCCAGCACAATCCGCAGCCTCTTTCCAACCGGTGCGGATGCCGACATCCGTATCACCGCAGTGAATGGTATCGATAATGACGCCGCCCTGCTTAGCGCGCTCACAAGCGCTTTGCCATGTAACCGTGCCTTGGGTAAACGGCTCGTTTCCAGCGATAATAATCAACTTCATATCGTCTTTGCCGTTCGACCATTCCAACTCGTCCAGAGATTTGGTCAGCACTTCGCCCGCGTATTCTTGTCCGCCGTCAGTTGAAAGTGCGAATAGTTTTTCTGATACATCATCCAAGTCTGTAGTCAGGGATAAGACTTGGCGAATATAACCTTTGGAGACCGAAATATTGCTATTGCCATATTCATATAACGCCAGCTCAATAATAGGCGTTTGTCCGTGTTTTTTGCCCTCACCAAGTTCATTGACTAATGTCCAAAGTTGGGATTTGGCTTGCCCAATCAAGCCGTCCATGGAGTTAGATGTGTCGAGCAAGAGGGCAATTTGGATGCGGGGCTGTTGGATATGCTTTCTATGTAAAGCACCGCTCACATCTGTGATCTGTGCGCTCGCTGGGAATGCCAAGGCTGAACAAGCAAATACGGAAGAAAGAAGAAGTCGAGAAAATGTCATGATATACCCTCTGTTTGATTTGTTACAATATACCATATAGGGGAAAATATGTCCAAACTATGTCGGGAAGGTTACAATGCAGACAGATTATGCAGACAGATTGTGCAGACAGATTGTGTGGGCAGGTTATGCGGGCAGATTACCAATGGCAATTGGGGGTAGTTTGAAGCCTTCTGCTCGCAAAGCTTCATGTACAGATAAACGCACAGCAGATGAATTACCGCGTAAGTTTGTTGATTGAAGCCAACATCTTGCTTGTAAATTCACCGTCGTGGCCGTGAAACCTGCAACAACCACTTCTGCGCTGTCTTTGGTAATGACCAGAGGATGTCCAACAAGAGTTTTTTGCAAGACATCCAGCGCTGCCGCCAAATCATTGTCCCGAGCGATTTCTATATTTATATCGATACGGCGGGTTTTGTAACGGGAGAAATTTTTGATCTGGCTCGACCAAATTTGTGCATTGGGTACAGTAATAAAAATTCCGTCCGCTGATTTAATTTCAGTAGTGAACAAGCCAATTTCCAAAACCGTGCCTTCAACATCTGAAGTCAAAATATATTCACCAACCCGGATGGAGCGCAAAAATATCAACATCAAACCCGCAGCAACATTGGACAATGTACCCTGAACAGATAAGGCAATGGCCAGACCCGCCGCTCCGAAAACTGCTAACAAGGAAGCGGGCGCTACCCCGGCAATGTCGAGCGCCGCGTATAGTGCACCAAAAATTATCGCGTAACGGACAAGTAGAGCAATCAATGGTCTAAATGTATCATCCGCTTGCAAGCCTTTGGCATTCCC